>CALMIK010000017.1 GCA_937863995.1 uncultured Chelatococcus sp. | reverse complement strand
GGGCGCGCCACGCCGTGCTCGTCGATGGTGCGCATGTCGTGCACGGTCACCGGAGACGATTTCAGCGACTCGCGCTCGGCAGGGTCAACGCTGCGAATGCCGAACATGCACAGGCGCGACGGGTCGACGGTGGCGTCGAGCGGAGGAAACACGCCCTCGAATCCCGGTCGCCCTGTGAGATAGGCCAGCGGCACGCCATGCAGATTGCCGCTGGCGGTGCTGTCGAGCGTGTGGAAATCGGAATGGGCGTCGAGCCAGAGCACAAAGAGCGGGCGGCCGTTCGCGGCGGCGCGGCGCGCGATGCCGGCCACCGTTCCGGCGGACAGCGCATGATCGCCGCCGAGGAAAATCGGCAGGCTGTCGGCGCTCAGCTCGTAGGCGGCGCGCGAGAGCGCGGAGATCCATGCGACGACTTCCGGCAGGTTTTTGAGCGTGTCGCGCATGCCCGGAATGGAGGGCGGGGCGCCGGGCGTGAGGTTGCCGTGATCCGTGACCTCGTGGCCGAGCTCCCGCAGGGCGCCGACGAGCCCCGCGGTGCGCAGCGCGCTTGGCCCCATCTCGCATCCCATCCGCCCCGCGCCGTCCTGAACGGGGGCTCCCAGCAATCTGCAATGCATGCGTTATCTCCCGATTTGCGCTCCAAGTATTGGATCACGCAAAACTGGCGATATGAACATGCCAAAATGACAAATGCACATTTACGGTTTGCCATTTTGGCATGAACTGGCATCAAATCGGCGGCATGACCGATCTGGACGACAAACTGATTCTGCTGCTGCGCCGCAATGCGCGCCTGAGCATCTCCGATCTTTCCGCCGCGCTCGGCGTGTCGCGCGCGACCGTGCGGGCGCGGATGGCGCGGCTTGAGCGCGAGGGCGCCATTCTGGGCTATACGGTGGTGCTGCGCGCGGACGCGTTCGACATGCCGGTGCGCGGCATCATGATGATCGAGATCGAAGGCCACGTTACGGAGAAGGTGACGCGAGGGCTGAGCGGCTTTCCCGAGGTGTCGGAGATTCACACGACGAACGGCCGGTGGGATCTCGTCGTGGAGCTGGCGACGACGACGCTGACCGACTTCGACGCGGTGCTGCGGCGTATTCGCCTCATTCCGGGAATTACTGCGAGCGAGACCAATCTGCTGCTTGCCACGCCCCACAGCACGCGGGCGAAGCTGTAAGGAAGCAAGGGCAGGGAACACGCCGCCCTGCAGTTGGCATGACGGCTGATTGAGCAAATCGCTGCCGATATGCGGAAAGGCTGTTGCCTCAGGCCGCGATCCGCCTGACGCGCATGAGAATTTCGGCGACGATGAGCAGGTGAAGGACGACCGCCACACCAAAAGCCGCAAAATGAAACCCGGCCCCGACCGGCCCGACCGTGAATATCGTCCACAGGCTGAGCGGCAGGAACAAGACCAGCGCAGTCACCAGTCCGGGATTGTAGCCGCGAAAGCGCACGGCGGCGGCGAGGTGGATGACGCCATTCAGGAGCATCGCATAGGGCGCTACCAGCCCAAACCCGGCGCCCCAGAGATACGCTGCGTAGAGCGCGGTCAGATTGACGCCCCAGACGACGGGAATGTTGACCACGAGGACAGCCGAGACGCTGAGGGCGTTGCGGCCGCCGAAGATCCGCTGGTTGACGAAGCTGCGGAAGCGGTCGCCCGTATGCTCCTCGACCTGGTGGAGCATGTAGCCCGGGCTGTGAAGGAATATCAGCACCAGCGGCAAGGCATAGGCTGCGTGCAGTAACGGCAGGATGGCGAGAAGCGCCACGGCCATGAACCCGGCGGCAGCCACCCAACGGCTACTCAGCCACTCTTTCAGATCCTGCATCGGTTTCTGCCTCGCCTGGACGAACGATGACCGACATTACCACCCTGTGGCGATGGCTACAAAATGCCTCACACACAGCCCGAACCCGGGAAGGCGCCGATCCGCGAAGGTCTTGAAGCGCTTTCGCTTGAAAGCGCTCTTAGAGCGCCTAACAGAACCTCGCGGGGTCGGCTGGCCCGGTCTTTTGGTCCCCTGCTGCGTTGCCAATCCTCGCCGATGCAACCAGCATCGACTGCGTTTGGCGTCTTGCAGGATGACCAAAATCCCCAGGCCATCCTCAACCCGGAGGTTTTATTAGGCGCTCTTAATCCATCGCTGTCAGGCGGTCGAGGCGCAGGCGGTGCCGTTCGTCGGTGATTGCGAAGACGCAGAGCTGGGTGGCCGCGATGACGCCGATGGTGCCCGCGCCGGCCAGAAGAAGCATGAGCAGGATCTGGTACTTGGCGGCATCGAGCGGGTCCATGCCCGCCAGAATCTGACCCGTCATGATGCCGGGCAGGACAATGATGCCGGCGCCGGCCATCTGGTTGATGACCGGAATCAGGCCGTTGCGCGTGGCCGAAATTCGGATCTCTCCCAGAGCCTGAAAACGATCGCTGCCCAGTGACAGGCGCGCCTCGATGGCACGTTTCTCGCGCTGCACGGATGTCAGCATGGCGTTCAGGGCGAGGCTCGTTCCGTTCATGACATTGCCCAGAATGATGCCCAGCAGCGGGATGGCGTGACGCGGATCGAGCCAGGCCGCCTCCCGCAGCGCCGTGGTCAGCGCCAGGCCGCTCACGAACAGCGTCGCGATGGTGATCGGCAGGCCGCCGAGCCCGAAACGCCTCCAGCCGCCGAAACGGAACTGCTGCCGCGAGTAGACTTCATATGTCGCCGCGGCCAACATCGCGGCCAGCACGAGTAACGTGATCGCCGGAGAAGATATCGCGAATACGTAACGCAACATCAGCCCGACAAGCAGCAACTGCGCGACCATGCGCACGGCCGAAATCGCCAGCCGCCGATGCACGTTCAGCGCCAGGAGAATCGAGAACCCGGAGGCGATCATCAGGCTCAACGCGGCGAGCAGCACGTCCACGAAGGAAAGGTCGATCGGCGTCATGGAACGATCTCGGTCAAGCCCGCGCGCGAGAGGACATAGCGGCGGTCCGCGATGCGCGCGATCTGCGCCGGATCGTGGGAAACGACGAGCAATCCCATGCCTTCCCGCTTCACGCGCATCAGCAGCTTTTCGACCATGAGCACGGATTCGGGATCGAGCGCCGATGTCGGCTCGTCGAGGAGCAGGAAGCGCGGCCGCTGGATGAGCGCCCGCACGAGCGCCAGCCGTTGACGCTCGCCGCTCGAAACGTTCTCGGGCACGGCGTCGAGAAGCGCTTCGGCCATGCCGAGTTCGGCCAGCAGGCGCAGCGCGGCTTCGGGGTCCGACATGTGAGCGGAAACAGGGGAGGTCCACCATCCGGAATCGGCGGCGACATAGGTCACCAGCCGCCGCCATTGGTTCGCGGGCACGGTTTCCCGCGCCAGCTTGCCGATGCGGGCCGTTCCCGTTCCGGGGTCGAGATCCGCGATCAGCCGCAGCAGCGCGCTCTTGCCGCTGCCAGACGGGCCCGAAAGAGCCACGCAACGGCCTGCCGCGACTGTCAGGCTGCATGCACAATGCCCGTCGCCGCGCGACAGGTTCTCGACGACCAGCGCTTCCGCCGTAGCGAGATCTGACGGTGAATTCGCGGCTTCCCGGCCCGCCACATGTAGCATTTGCTGATCGATCTTCTGAAACGCAGTAAACGCTACCAGATCGGTTTGGGCGGCGCAAGATGCCGCGGCCTGCCTACTCGCGCTTGTCCGCCAGCGGTCGTCCATCCACGTTCAGCAATTCCGGTCCCGCCTGCCGGGCGCCGTCAGTGCGCTCCGTCCGCCCCACCCGGGAGAGCACCACGACCGGCAATATGCCGATTGCCACGATCAGCAAGGCGGCGATCGACGCTTCCTCATAGGTGCCCCGCGCGGCCTCGCCGTAAAGATGCGTTGCCAGGGTCTCGAAATTCAGCGGCCGCAGCAGCAGCGTCGCCGGCAGTTCCTTCATGCAGTCGACGAAGATCAGCAGTCCCGAGGAAACGAGCGCCGGCTTCGACAAAGGCAAATGGATCTTGCGGAATACTCCCGCCGATGTCTGCCCCAGCATTCGGGCGGCGTGATCCAGCGATGGCGAGATGCGGCTGAAACCGGCCTCGATGCCGCCGGTGGCGATCGCCATGAAGCGGGCGCTGTAGGCCAGCACGATCGCGGTGCCGGAACCCAGCAGCACGAGGCCGACCGACACACCCAGATACCGCTCCGCGCCCGACGCGATCATGCGGTCGAAGGCGCCGACCGGCACGAGAAGGCCCAGCGCCAGCACCGTGCCCGGAACCGCGTAGCCCACCGTGGAAACCCTTGCGACGATTGCCGACGAGCGCCCCGGATAGGTGCGCGCGGCGTAAGCGACGACGAGGCCGCAAAGCAGGATCAGCGCGGTCGCCGTGGTTGAAATGGTGATGGTGTTGACGACTTCCCCCAGCAGCCTCTCCGAGAGCCCCGCGAACCGGTAGCGCTTGTAGGCCTCGGCGCACAGATAGATGGCGGGCGCGATGAAGCCGAGCACGATGGGAACGAAGCACACCACGAATGCGCCGGCCGCGCGATAGCCGGTCAACCGCGAGGGCGTCATCGCGCGCGGCCGCTGGGCGGCGGCCGTATAGCGCTGGTTGCGGCGCGCGTGGCGCTCGATCAGCACGAGACCGATCACCAGGACGAGCATCGCGAGGGAGATCTGCGCCGCACCCGGCATGTCGGAACGGCTGACCCAGGACGTGTAGATGGAAACGGTCAAGGTCTTGACGCCGAGGAACTCCGACGCGCCGATATCGTTCAGGGTCTCCATCAGCGCCAGGCTGACGCCGACCGCGATGGCCGGGCGCGCCAGCGGCAGGGCCACGCGCCAGAACACCTCGTGGCGGCGGTTGCCCAGCATGCGCGACACCTCGACCAGGTTGGCGGCCTGCGTTAGGAACATCGAGCGCGTGGTCAGGTAGACATAAGGGTAGAGCACCAGCCCGAGAAGCAGAATGCACCCCCACATGGACCGGATGTCGGGAAGGCGGAACTCGCGCGGGCTGGAGTAACCGAGCAGATGCCGCAGCACGCCCTGAACCGAACCGACGGGATGCAGGATATCGAGGTAGGCGTAGGCTATGATGTAGGTTGGAACCGCGAGCGGCAGCAGCAGTCCCCATTCGAGGAAGCGCCGGCCGGGGAACGTATAGGCCGTCACGAGCCAAGCCGTGGTGGTGCCGATCAGCGTCGTCAGCATGCCGACGCCGAGCAACAGAAGCAGGGTGTCCCGGAGGGTCGCCGGCAACACATACCGGAGCATATGCGGCCACAGCCCGGCGCTGCCCTCGAACGCGGCCAGGATCAACGCGGCGACCGGCAGGCAGACGAAAACGGCGATCGCAAACGCCGCGATGCGCCATCTCAGCCCGGAAAGGCGCCGCGAAACAGTTTTCATGAAATTGGAAGCCAGTGCGGAATTGAAAGCCGGTGCGACGGTGATCGGAGGAAGCGGCTGCCGGCCAGGCCGGCCGGCAGCCGCGACGCATGCGGATCAGTTATCGAAGCCGACTTTTTCGGCGAGCTCGCTGGCCTTCTTGCGGAAGCTGACGCCCTTCGCCAGGTCGATGGTGTCGGGCTTGAGCACGCCGTACTGGGCGATCAGGGGCGCGACCGTAGCATTGGCGTTGACCGGGTATTCGAAATTCGCCTCGGCATAGATCTTCTGCGCGTCGTCCGACACGAGGTATTCGAGCAGCTTGACGGCTTCATTCTTGTTCGGCGCATGGCGCGCGACGGCGGCGCCCGTGATGTTCACCTGCGTGCCGCCCTTCTCGAACGTGGGCAGGACCATCTTGATCGCCTTGGCCCATTCCGCCTGCTCCGGGCCGCCCTTGCCGCTGCCCATCAGGCCGACGTAGTAGGAATTGGCCACGCCGATGTCGCACAGGCCGCCCAGGATGTCGCGCGCGACATCGCGGTCGCCGCCGCCGGCCTTGCGGGCGAGGTTGGCCTTCACGCCTTCAAGCCACTTCTGGGCCGCTTCCTCGCCATGGTGGGCGATGTACGAACCGATCAGGGCGACATTGTAGGGGTGCTGGCCGGAGCGAATACAGATCTTGCCCTTCCACGCCGGATCGGCGAGCTGCTCGTAGGTGATTTCCTTCAGGTCGAGGTCTTTTGCCGCATAAACGGCGCGGGCGCGCAGCGAGAGCGCGAACCAGTTGCCTTTTGCGTCGCGCAGGGAGGCGGGGATCGTGCTGGTCAGCGTCGCGGAGTCGACGCTTTGCGTCAGTCCCTTTTCCACGAGGTCGATCAGATTGCCGGCATCGACCGTCATGAGAACGTCGGCGGGGGACTTGTCGCCTTCCGACGCGACGCGTTCGGCGAGGCCGTCCTTGAGGAAGATCGTGTTGACCTTGATGTTCGTCGCGGTGGTGAAGGCGTCGAGCAGCGGCTGGATCAGACCCGGCTCGCGGGTGGTGTAAAGGTTGAGTTCCGCAGCCATGGCACCGGAGTGGCCCGCAAAGCCCGCAAGGAACGAGCCCGCCAGCACAGCCTTCAATGTCAGATTGTTTTTCATGCTTGACTCCATTTCGCTGAGCGCCTAAATAGAATTATAATGATTATAAAATAGATCATTCCCCCTGATCTATGCGGCCAGTAACAATATATACGTGTAGCAGTAAACTGCCTTCTTCGCACGGGGCGGCGCGTGTTATTTACTGCACGAAATTGTGATGCAAATTATTGCGCTTGCAGCCGGTTTGCCTCTATCTTGCAATCATTCAAAAAATGAGCACCTGCTCGGGCGCTACTGAAACGCGCGCCGTGTCGCCTTTGCGCAGGCGGCTTCGGTCCGTGGAGCGGATCCTCAGCGGCTCTTCCAGCGCTGCTACAGTGATGGACGTTTCCTCGATTTCGCCGATCAGCTCGCAATCCACGACCGTGCATTCCACGCCGTCTCCATCCCCGTCACGGTTCACGCGCAGGCACTGGGGGCGGATGTAGACCGTGGCGTGTTCGCCATCGGCAAAGCCCGGAGCGGCGAACCTTCCCAGCGGCGTTTCCGCGTAGCCGCGCCGGCAGGCGGTCCTTACCTTGTTGAAGGAGCAGAAGAATTCAGCCGCGTAAGAGCACAAGGGGCGCTCGTAGAGTTCCGCGCCCGCGCCGGACTGGATGATCCGGCCCGCCCGCATGAGCACGACTGTGTCGCCGGCGGAAAGCGCTTCCTCGGGATCGTGCGTGACCATGATGACGGTCGTGCCCAACTCACGCAGAAGCTCGATGGTCTCGGTCCGGATATCTTGGCGCAATTCCCGGTCGAGGTTGGAGAACGGTTCATCCATCAGCATGATTCCGGGCTGCGGCGCGAGGGCGCGGGCCAGCGCCACCCTTTGCTGCTCGCCGCCCGAAAGCATATGCGGGAAACGCGCCGCCAGACGCCCCAAGCCAAGCCGCGCGATGATTTCGTCGCACCGGTCGCGCGCCACGCGCCGGCCAAGCCGCTTCAGGCCGAACAGGATGTTGTCCGTGACGCTCAGGTGCGGGAACAGCGCATAGTCCTGAAACATGAAGCCGATGTTGCGGTTTTCGGGCTCGACATGGCTGGCTGAACCGGAAATCTCCAGGCCGTCGAGCACCACGCGGCCCCTGTCGGGCCATTCTATGCCGGCGATGACGCGCAGCAGGGAAGACTTGCCGCATCCCGAATGGCCGACGAGGCACACGACGGCGCCGCGTTCCACCACCAGCGACACGTTATCGAGCGCCTGCACGTTGCTGAAACGGCGGCATATCCCTTCGAGTTCGAGATGAGGTGCGTTCTTCATCAACTGAGTATTCATCAGTTCTCGTCCGGAAGTTTTCTCTGGTGGGTGGATATTTTGGTGGAGCGTGTTGCCTTGCGCAAGCGCTCGAGCTCGCCCAGCGAATACACGGCTCGCTGCGGGTCGGATGTCGCGAGGCCCAGCAGCAGCATTTCGAGGCACAGCACCGTGACGCCGTGCAACGCCATGCGCTCGCTCTGGCCGCGCGGAACGGCCAGCACAACATCCGCGCGCCGGGCGAACGGTATGTCGGCGGCTTCTGAAACAAGAACGACCGGTATCCGGCGTCGGCGTGCCTCGGCAAGCGCGACTTCAGCTTCGAGGTAGGGGTCGCCATAGGCCAGCATCAGCATGGCATCGCGTGGCTGCAGCTCGAGGAGTTGATCGGCAAGTCCCGCGCCGGTTCGGTCGAGCAGGAGATGTCCCTTGCCCTTGCGCCGCAGCCGGGACGCGAAATAGGCGGCGATATGGGCCGTCGGTCCGATGCCGAAAATCGCGATACGTTCCGCTGTGTGCAGGATGTCCAGCGCCGCCAGCACGTTGACGCGGAATGCGGGCGCGCTCAATGCGTCCAGTCCGGTGGCGAAAACGCCGAGAACCGTGTCCAGCGCCGTCTCGACGCTTTCCGACGTCTCCGCCAGCGTGCGCCGCAGATTGTCGACGGGCGCATTCCGCCGTCCGAAAGATGCCGAGATCTCGTTGCGTAGATCGTGCAGCCCGTCGAAGCCCAGGGCCTGGACGGCGCGGATGACCGTTGCGTCCGATGTCCCGATTTCGCGCGCGAGATCGATGGCCGATGAGGTCAGCACCGTCAGCCGGTTGGCGTCGATGAACGCCGCCACCCGTTCGAAGGTCGGCGAAAGGTTCTCCCGCCGTCGCGCAAGCCGATCGCTGAGCACATCCTGTTTTTTGGCTCGCGGGGTACCAGACCTTGTGGACATGAGTGCCCTTTGAGATAACCATCGTCCTTGTAGCGTTTGTTACATTCCATCCGCCAGAAAGCAAATGCTGCGTGATGTCGCGGTTCGTCTCGTGCGCTTCGGTTCTCAGGCGACGTATTTGTGATGCACGTCGTGCACCACGATGCCCGCGCCGGGGGGCGGCATTTCGAGCCATTCGCGCTGGGTCAGCGTGCGGCGGGTGTCCTCGTAGCCGCTGGCCCAGTGCTCGCGCATCGACGTGTCCGAGAACTCGTAGTCCTTGGCGTGGTTCTCATACGCCTTCTGCTGGTAGATGAGCTGCAGGATGGTGATCTCGGGCATGTCGCTGAGCTGGTGGCGCAGATAGCGCTCGTCGTCGGTGAGGAACTCGTCCGGCACCTTCTGCAGCACCGCGTGCAGGCGCGTCTTCCATTCGTGGAGCTGACGGTAGACGTCCGTCGTGTAGCGCGTGCGTGACGAGTACATGATGTCCTTCTGCCGCTCCAGCACATCGAAGATGTCGCGCGGCAACGCGCCCCGCGCGCTGTAGAGATCGACCTGGAACACCAGCGAATTCAAGTGGTCGGCCTGGTGCAGCAGATGCTGCAGCGGCGTGTTCGAGACGACGCCGCCGTCCCAGTAGTAGTCCGTTCCCACCTTTTCCATGGGCAGCATCGGCGGCAGCGAGCCGGAGGCGACGACGTGCTCGGACGCGATGTCCTCGTTCGCGTTGTCGAAATAGGTGAAGTTGCCGGTCAGCACGTTCACGGCCCCCACCGCGAAGCGCAGCTTGCGCTCGTTGATGAGCGAGAAATCGACGAACTCCCTCAGCGTTTCCTTCAGGGGCGCGGTGTCGTAGAAGCTCGTGGCCGTGGGTGCGCCGGCGGCGCTGAACAGTGGCCCCGGCATTTGCGGCCTGAAGAACCCGGTCACGCCGAGAAGGCAGGTGAACGCCGCGTTCATCGCGCTGGTGGTCTGGCGGTAGATGTCGCCTTCCGGCATGCAGGACCATATCCGGCGTTCGGTGATACGCTCCCAGAACCCGCGCAGTTTCTCCAGCCGCTTGTCGCGCGGGTTGCCGGCGATGATGGCGGCGTTGACCGCGCCGATGGACACGCCCGACACCCAGTCCGGCTCAAGCCCCGCCTCGTGCATCGCCTGGTAGACGCCGCCCTGGTAGGCGCCGAGCGCGCCCCCGCCCTGAAGCACCAGCGCGATGCGGTCGCAGCGGTCCGGCCGCCATGTCGGGGGCTGGCGGGAGGGTTTGGCCTGTTCGGAGGCGGGAGATTTAGCGTCCATCAAGCGTCACTCCTCGTTGATCGATCTTCCCGGGTCGATCTTCTCGCGCCGATCGCGGGCCGGTGCCGGTCGTGCCGCGCGCCTTGAGCGTTTATGCATACGCCCAACCGGCACGCTATGCCAGTGACGCAAGGCAGATGGTTATGCGCCGATGACCTTTTGCAACACCGCGCGGGGCGTTTCTCAGCCGGTGAAATGGCGCAGCACCGCCGCTGTCGGCGCAAGCAGCACGAATGCCCACAGCATGGCCGAGCCCACGTTGGCGATCTGGAACGGGATCTGGCGCATGCCGAACACCCCCGCAACGAGTGGCACCACGGCGCGAAGCGGCCCGAAGAAGCGGCCGATGACGATGCTCCACACGCCGAAGCGGGCGAAGAACGCCCGCCCGCGCTCCACCATGCCCGGATGACGCGACAGCGGCCACACCCGCGTCGCCGCTTCCTTGAAATGGCTTCCCGCCCAGAACGAGATCCAGTCGCCGCAGGCAGCCCCCGTCGCCGCAGCTGCCCACACGGGCCAGAAATCGATGCCGGAAGCGCCGATCAGCGCGCCGATGCCGATCAGGATCGCCCATCCCGGCACCAGCAGCGACAGGAAGGCGAAGGATTCGGCGAAGGCCGCCACGAACACCACTGGGGCCGCCCATGCGGAATTGTCGCGGGCGAAGGCGATGGTCGCGTCGATGATGGATGCGATGGTCATGGTTGCTTTAACATGGCGTGCGTGAAAGCCGATGCCTTGCGGCGGCCGTTGCGGGAAAACGCGGGATTGCGCGGACAGTGGCGTGGGCGTAAAAATCTCGCCTCCGGTTTTCCGGCGAGTGGTGCCGGCGGCATCGGAGCAAGTTCAGAAGGGGTAATAAACAGAATGAACGTCCTGTCCATCCAGTCCCATGTCGCTTACGGCCATGTCGGAAATGCGGCGGCTGTCTTCCCGATGCAGCGGCTCGGCATCGAGGTATGGCCGATCCACACGGTGCAGTTCTCCAACCATACCGGTTACGGATCGTGGAAGGGACGGGTGTTCGACGGCCATTCCATCGAGGACCTGGTGGAAGGCATCACCGAGCGCGGCGTGCTGGCGCGCTGCGACGGCGTGCTCTCCGGCTACATGGGATCGGCCGACATCGGCGCGGCCATCCTCTCCACCGTCAAGCGCGTGCGGGCGGCGAACCCCGACGCCATCTACTGCTGCGATCCGGTGATCGGCGACGTCGACCGTGGTGTCTTCGTGCGCCCCGGCATTCCGGAATTCATGCGCGACCATGCCGTCGCCGCCGCGGACATCATCACGCCCAACCACTTCGAGCTCGAGCAGCTCACCGGCCGCACCGTGAATTCGCTGGAGGAGGCGCGCGCCGCCATCGCCGTCATTCACGAGCGGGGGCCGCGCGTGGTGCTCGTCACCTCGTTCCTGTCGCGCGAGACGCCGGAAGGCAGCATCGACCTCATCGCCTCCGAGGGCGGCAAGCTGCACCGCGTGCGCACGCCGCGCCTGCCGATCACCATCAGCGGCGGCGGCGACGTCACGGCGGCGCTGTTCTTCGTGCATTATCTCAAGGCCCGCTCGGCGGTGGCGGCCATGGAGGCGGCGGCGGCGTCGATCCACGGCCTGCTGCGCCGGACGGTGGAACTCAATGCCACGGAGATCGCGCTGATCGCTGCCCAGCAGGAAATCGTCGAGCCGTCGCAACGCTTCCACGCCGAGGCGGTATAAGAGTGACGCATCCCGGAGGGCTGGAGCCTTCCGGGATGCTCACATAACGGAGCACCTGTGCGCATACTTCCCCTGCGGCGCGTCGACGCCGCGCTCGAGCCCGGCCCCTGGCCGTGGGCCGACCATAACCGCGCCCGCATCGAGGCCAACTGGGCGCGGCGGCGGGCGGAAAAACCCTCCATCTTCAATGGCATCGTGCTGGCATGCACCAGTCTTGCCATCGACGGCGACGTGCTGACGGCGCGCTTCCGCGAGGCGGACTATGCCAGCTTCCTCGCCATGATCGATTTCGGATTTCCCGAGCCCGGCGTCGGCAACTGCTTTGGCGCCACCGTGCTGCGGTCGGCGGACGGGGCCATCGTGCTGGGCGAGATGGCGGCGCACACGGCCAACGGCGGGCGCGTCTATTTTCCCGGCGGCAGCTTCGATCTGGGGGATGTGCGCGCGGACGGGCGCATCGACGTCGAGCGTTCGATCGAGCGCGAGCTATTGGAGGAAACGGGCCTCGGCGTCGCCGATGTCGCGTTCGCGTCGGGGTTCATGGCGGTAGTCGACGGCCCGCGCACGGCGCTGCTGCGCGAGGCGCGCTCGCCCTTGCCGGCTTTGGCGCTGCGCGCGCGCATCGATGCGTTCATCGCCGCAACGGCGGAGCCGGAACTGGCCGGCGTCCGCCTGGTCTGGTCGCCCGCCGACGTCGAGACCGGCGTCATGCCGGCCTACGTCGGCGCCTATGTGCAGGCGGCGCTGGCGCGCCAGCCTCAGGTCGGATAGCCGAACTGGCGCTTGGTGGCGTTGAGCGAGGCGATCGCCGCGCCGCTGTTGCCGGCAACGCAGGTGGCGGCGGCGCTGGCGATCTGCGGCGCGATCCGGTCGTAGACGCTCTGGCTCAGGAAGCCCGTGCGCACGTCGCGGTCGATGAGGTTGCGGTAGGCGATGATCGGCGCGCCGCAGGCGTGTTTAGACAGGGCTGCCTTGTCGAGCGGCGCGGCGTAAACGCTGCCGTCAGCCTGCACCGCAACCGGAGCGTTTTGGGTGGTGTTGCAGGCCGCGAGCGCCAGCATGCCGCAGGCGGCGGCCGTCAGCGCGGCCCCGCGACGGAACGTGGAACGGCGGGCGGCGAACGAAACGAGCTTGCCGCGCAGGCTGGCGCGGATGGTCGGATGTGAATTCACGAATCTCTCCAAGGCAACGGCTGATATCATCGTCGGACGACACGTCATGCGCATGACGGCCAGCCCGCGCTGAACGCGCCGCAAAATCGCCAAAACGGAGGCGTCCGTCAACCGGACGCGCGCCGCGTGGCTGAAACGTCAGTTGTCGCAGGTAATTGCGATGGCCTCGGAGAAGGTGCGGCCGCTCTGCCCCGGCATGATCTGCAGGTCCGAGGCGTGGTGGTAGCCCTGGGCGGCGCACCAGGCGTTGGCCACCTGCACCGAGCAGGCGTCGCCGCGCGTCAGGCACTCGGCAACGCCGTAGCCGTCGCGCGCCGAGACGACGAAAGTGGGTTTGCCGCCGGCCAGCGTGGGCGTTGCAGCGAGGGCGAGCGTCGAGGCGAACGCAAAAGAGAAGATCGTGCGAATCATGGTCGTCTGTGCATCAGTTGATCGATTGCGGAAGCCGTTCGCCGCGGGAACCCCGGCGCGCCCCCATATTGACCGGGGAGAGTGAAGAAAGTTTGAAGAAGCGGCCCGGCATGCCGCGCAAGGCCGGCAGGGTCGCCCGTCGGCGGCTACTCTTGACGGATTCGCGCCTGCAAGGCAAATACCCGTTCATGATGAAAGCGCCTTCCCGGCCGGGGCGGACGCCGCCCGCCCGGCGGGCATGAGGAACGACGGATGTCGCGTGAACCGGACAGGTCAATCGGGTTGAAACTCTACAACACGCTCACCCGCGCCAAGGAAGAATTCACGCCCCTCGATCCGGGCGCCGTGCGCATGTACGTGTGCGGACCGACGGTCTACGACTATGCGCATATCGGCAACGCCCGTCCGGTGATCGTGTTCGATCTCCTGTTCCGCCTGCTGCGCCACGTCTACGGCGAGGGCGCGGTCACCTACGTGCGCAACTTCACCGACGTCGACGACAAGATCAACGCCCGCGCGGCGCGCGACTTTCCCGGCCTGCCGTTCAACGAGGCGATCCGCCGCGTGACCACGTCGACCGAGGCGCAGTACCGCAAGGACACCGCCGCGCTCGGCGTGCTCCAGCCCAGCGTGGAGCCGCGCGCCACCGAACACATCGCGGAAATGCGCGACCTCATCGAGCGGCTCATCGCGCGCGGCTTCGCTTACGTGGCGCAGGATCACGTGCTGTTCTCGGTGCCGGCGATGGAGGCTGCGGCCAGCGCACCGTCCCGTGGCCTGCCGCGCTATGGCGCGCTGGCGCGCCGCTCGCTCGACGACATGCTGGCCGGCGCGCGCGTCGATGTCGCGCCCTACAAGCGCGACGCGATGGATTTCGTGCTGTGGAAGCCCTCGAGCGACCATGAGCCCGCGTGGCCGAGCCCCGGCGGCATCGCGCAGCCCGGCCGGCCCGGCTGGCACATCGAGTGCTCCGCCATGAGCTGGCGCCATCTCATCGAGAATTTTTCCGGCCGGCTGCGCTGCGACGACCCCGCCGCCGCCGAGACTTTCGACATCCACGCCGGCGGCATCGATCTGGTGTTCCCCCACCACGAGAACGAAATCGCCCAGACCTGCTGCGCGCTCGACACGCCGCGCATGGCCAACTACTGGATGCACAACGGCCTGCTGCAGGTCGAGGGCGAGAAGATGTCGAAATCGCTCGGTAACTTCATCACCATCGACGACCTGCTGGAAAAGGATGTGTTCGGCGGCCGCGCGTGGCCCGGCGCGGTGCTGCGCTTCGCCATGCTGCGCACGCACTATCGCCAGCCCATCGACTGGACCGTGAAGGGGCTTGAGGAAAGCGCTGCCGTGCTCGGCAACTGGGCGCAGGCGCTGAACGGCGTCGAGGCCGCCGACGCGCCCTCCGACGACGTGCTCGCGGCGCTGACGGACGACCTGAACACGCCCAAGGCGATCGCCGCGCTGCACGGATTGAAATCCACCGGCAGGCTGCCCGAGCTGAAGGCGGCCATGGATCTGCTGGGGATCGACCTGTCGCTGCCCGTCAAGCAGGCGAGGGCGGATGCGCCGGCGCCTGCCGCGATCGAGGAAGCCATCGCCGCCCGCAAGGCCGCGAGGGCCGAGAAAAACTGGGCCGAGGCCGACCGTATTCGCGATGCGCTTGCCGATCAGGGTGTTACGCTGGTCGACAACAAGGACGGCACCACGGGCTGGGAAATCGCCTGATCAGAAGCGCTCGCCGATGACCGCGACGTCCGGCGCCGCCTCGCTCTCGGCGGCGCGGGTGGCTGCCGTGTTGAGCATCGGCACCACGTCCTCGGCCTTTTCCGCCACCAGATAGGTGATGTTGAGGCCCGGCCGGATGAAGCCGGCAAGGTTCATGTGCGCGAACAGCGACAGCAGCGGCCGCCAGAAGCCCTGGGTGTCGAGGATGAGGATCGGCTTCTTGTGCCGGCCGAGCTGCGCCCAGGTGAGCTGCTCCACCAGTTCCTCCAGCGTGCCGATGCCGCCCGGCAGCGCGACGAAAGCGTCGGCGTGCTCGAACATCAGCCGCTTCCGGGTGTGCATGTCGGGGACGATGATCGTCTCCTGCACGTCCTTCAGCAGGCTTTCGCGCTGCTTCAGAAAGTCCGGGATAATGCCTGTGACCTCGCCGCCGGCTTCCAGCACGGCGCGGGCGGTGGCGCCCATGAGGCCGATGCTGCCGCCGCCGTAGATCAGCCGCACGCCGGCCTCGGCCATGGAACGGCCCAGCGCGACGGCCTGCTCGGTGAAGACCGGATCGTTGCCGTTGGCGGAGCCGCAGTAGACGCAGATGGATCGAATCATGCTCATGAAGCAAGATGTGACTTGCCGCCGGTGCCGGGTCAAGCGCCGAGCGCATCCTGTCGCGAGCCAATAGTGTCGCCGTCGGGGCATCCGGCTGCGCGCGAAGCGGATTTATCCCCAGAACAAGCAGCCGCTTCGGGGCGCGCCCTCGAAAGGCCCGCCGCGCCGCCGTGGCCGCGTGCCGCCCGGTATGTCGGTAATATCACGGTAACCTGCTTTCGTGACATGTCTTTCATGCTCAGGCGACAAACGCCGGGCGGCGGTATATAACCGTTGGTATCGGCATTGTTTCGTATTCGTTCGGGAGGGGCTGGGGGGAATGGCCGCGTCGAAAAAGATGCAACTGGCGCTTATCGCCGCCGGCGCGGTGGCGCTGGCGGGCGCGTTCGTCGTTTTCGGCCTGCCGCCGCGCGAGGAGGCAGTTACCTCCGCAGGGGCCGTCCCACCGCCCGCATCCCCGCCCAAACCCGCTGCGCAACCGAAGCCCGCTCCCGCGCCGAAACCGCCCGCCACGACTCCCGCCCGCCCGCCCGAGGCCGAGGTTGCGACGCCGCCGGCGTTCGACATCGTGCGCGTGGGGCCGCAGGGCGATGCGGTGATCGCCGGGCGCGCCACGCCGGGCAAGCGGCTGGAACTGCTCGTGGACGGCAAGGTGCACGACACGGTGGAGGTGCGCGAATCGGGTGCGTTCGCGCTCACGCCGCCGCCGCTGCCGCCGGGCGACCACGAATTGACCCTGCGCGAGGTGGGCGCGGATGGCGTGCAGACGATGTCGCGGCAATCGGTGACGGTGGTGTTGTCGTCTGCCGGCGGCGCGCCGCCGGTGGTGGCGCTGACGGAGCCGGACAAGCCCACGGCCCTGCTGTCCAGCGGCGGCGTCGTCGCCCGCGAGCTGAACGGCACGCAGGAAGCCGACATCATCGCCGAATTCACGCCCGGTGAGGATGCAGCCGCGCCCGCAGGCACGCCCGCGTCCGCAACCGGCGCGCCGCCGGTCGCCGCATCCGCCGCCCTGCCCGAAAAGGTCGCCATCGTCACCGTCGAGGCGGAGGCGGGGAGGCTTTACGTCTCCGGCAACGCGCCGCCCGAATCCGCCGTGCGGCTCTATCTCAACGACACGTTCCTCGCGCAGGGCAAGGCGTCAGACCGGGGCGCGCTGTCGTTCCGGATCGAGTCCGGCATTCCCCCCGGCGACTACCGCGTGCGGCTCGACGAGGTGACGCCTGCCGACGGCAAGGTGCTGTCGCGGGCGGAAGTGGCCTTCTCCATGCCCGAGACCTCGCCGCAGGAGCAGCAGACGGCGGGCAAGCCCGAAACGCAGCCCGGAACACCCGCGCAATCCGGTGACGGCTCCAACGTCGTCGTGCCCGGGGTGGAAACGGTGCGCGTCGACCGTGGCGACAGCCTGTGGCGCATCAGCCGCCGTATATATGGGCAAGGGCTGCGCTACACCGTGATCTACGACGCGAACCAGCAGCAGATCCGCAACCCGGACCGCATCTATCCGGGGCAGTTGTTCGTGCTGCCCCGCAAGCAGACGGACGGCGGGCAGTAAGGGACCCGGCGTATCGCAAATCGGTTCGTCAATTTGGTTCTGTTTGGTTATTTCCCCGGTTCGCGGTCGATGTCGCCGAGGGGCATGCGGAGAAGGAGCGGCCGATGGTCCCTGTGAGCGCCGATGCGAGCGCGGATTTCGTGTCCTGCGCGAGCGCGGGCGAGGCGGTGGACCGGCTCGCCGTCCTTCACGACGCGGCGCTTGCGGCCCAGCGCCGGGCGCTCGACGCGTTCGTGCGGCACAAGACCGTGCCCGACGCCGCGGCGCGGGCGGCTTTCCGCTACCCGGAGCTGCGCGTCATCTACGAGCCGCAAGGGTCGATCCCGGTGAGCGCGCGCGCCTATGCGAAGTTCCAGCGGCCGGGCGTCTACGCCACGACCATCACCCAGCCCGAGGCCTTCCGGCCCTATCTCACCGACCAGTTGCGCCACCTGATCGGCGATTTCAACGCCCGTATCCTGGTCGGGCGCGGGAGCCAGGAAATCCCCTATCCCTATGTCGTCGATCGCGGCGACGAGCTTGCCGGCATCGGCGGCACGGCGATCGAGCTTGCGCGCCATTTCCCTGTGCCCAACCTCACGGAGGTCGGCGACGAGGTGGTCGACGGCCTGTGGCGGCAGGAGGCGGACCGGCCCTTGCCGCTGTCGCTCTTCGACGGCGCGCGGGTGGATTTTTCGCTGCGGCGGCTGGTGCATTACACCGGCACGGACTGGCGTCATATCCAGCCGTGGATCCTGCTGACCAACTACCACCGCTACGTCGATCAGTTCATCCGCCTCGGGCTCGAGCTGCTGCGCGAGAACGGCCGCTACGTGCGCATGGTGCTGCCGGGCAACACCGTCATCGCGCGCGGCACGCCGGAGGATGAGGCTGTGGCGCTAGCCGCCGGCATCGCCTGGCACCGCTTCCAGATGCCGGCCTACCACCTGGTGGCCGAAGATGGCCACGGCACGACGCTCGTCAACATCGGCGTGGGTCCGGCGAACGCCAAGAACATCACCGACCATCTGGCGGTGCTGCGGCCGCATTGCTGGCTGATGATCGGCCATTGCGGCGGTCTGCGCCAGTCGCAGGCCATCGGCGATTACGTGCTGGCGCACGCCTATCTGCGGCAGGACAACATTCTTGACCGCGCCGTGCCGCCGGAGATCCCGATTCCGGCGTTGGCCGAGGTGCAGGTGGCGTTGCAGGCGGCCGCCGCCGCCATCACCGGCGAGAAGGGCGAGACGCTCAAGACGCGCCTGCGCACGGGCACGGTCGTCACCTACGACGACCGCAACTGGGAACTGCGCTGGTCTCAGGAGCGGCGGCTGATCAATCTGTCGCGCGCCATCGCGGTGGACATGGAAAGCGGCACCATCGCCGCGCAGGGCTACCGGCTGCGCGTGCCCTACGGCACGCTGCTGTGCGTGTCCGACAAGCCGCTGCATGGTGAGATCAAGCTTCCGGGCGCGGCCAACGCCTTCTACGAGCGCGCGGTGGGGCAGCATCTGCGCATCGGCCTTGCGGCGCTCGACCTGCTGCGCAGCCAGTTGCACGCGTTGCATTCGCGCAAGCTGCGCAGCTTCGACGAACCGCCGTTTCGGTAGGTCTGTCGGCGGAAAGGCGTCAGCCGCGGGCGACGATGAGGTCGCGCAGCGTCGTGATGGTCGAGGCGTCGGCGATGCCGTCGACCCGCTCGGGCCGGAAATGGCGCTGGAAGGCCCGCACCGCCGCTTCCGTCTGCGGATTGTAGACGCCGTCGACGTCGAGCCCGTAGCCGTAGAGCGCCAGCATGGCCTGCAGCGCCTCGATGGGCTGGCCGCGTTCGCCCGGCGACAGAAAACGCCCGCCGCGCAGCGGCGCGGGCGCCACCCAGTGGCCGACGCCGGCGCGCGCCAGCGTCTCCCACGGGAAAGCCTCGCCGGGGTCGCGCTTGCGCGATGGGGCGACGTCGGAATGGGCCAGCACCCTGTCGGCCCGGATGCCCCAGCGCTTCACGATGTCGGCGGAAAGCGCGATGACCGCCGCGATCTGCTCGGGCGGAAAAGGCGGCATGCCCTCCTGCGCCGGGTCGCGATAATGGCCGGGATGGGCGATTTCGACGCCGATGGATGCGGAGTTGATATCGCGCTCGCCGTCCCACACGGCCTCGCCCGCATGCCAGGCGCGCCGCGATTCGGGCACGAGTTGCAGCACCCGGCCGTTCTCGAACACGAAATAATGCGCCGACACCTGCGACGTCGCATCGCACAGCCTGTTCAGCGCCTCGCCCGAATCGGTCATGTCCGTGTAGTGCAGCAGCAGGATGTCGGGCCGGCGGGCGCTGTCGTCCGAGCCCCCGCGCCGCTCGCCGTGATTGGGCGAGGGAAAGACTTTTGACGCGACGGAGCTGTCGGGGACGAGGCGGGCGTTCATGGGCGATGGCCGTGCTGGAGAGGCGGGAGGTATGACCTCCCGCGATCTTACCGGCTCGCCCGGCCGCCCGCAAACGGGCCGTAATGCTTAGCGCCGGGGCGTGGTGGCGTGGCCGACGATGGCGCCGCCCACGGCGCCGATCGCACCGCCCGCGAGCGCGCCGCCGGCACTGCCGCTGGCCACGCCGCCGATCACCGCGCCCGCGCCGCCGCCGATGAGCGCGCCGCCGATGGTGCGGTCACGCGGATTCGACGTGTTGCAAGCGCCGAGCGACAGCGCCAGCAGGCCCGCCGCGACCAGACTCACGATACGAACTTCCCTCATTGCGCTCCCCTCTATGCTTGAAAAAACGGCCTCGGCCGCGCTTCGTTCGCTGCGCCGCAGCGAAAATCGATCCATTTGCGAGCCTATTCGGCCCATTTGGTGCGAGATATGCGGCTCGTCAATTTTTCGCCTTATGGGCTATTCTTTTATAAAACAAAAATTACAAGAATATCATGGCTAACAAATTCAAAATATCGTGTAGTCGTCTAATCGTGTATGAATAGAAGACTAATCGAATACGCCAATAGTTGTTTCGTCAGAAGTTTGCCTCATTTCCCCTGTGAGAGTGCGCTCCGCAACGGTTTGGGGGACAGTGGAGACTGTCGAGCATTCTGCATCGATTGGTTCCGTCGCATGTTCTGTTGGGCACGGTAGCGCCGATATTGAATTCGGATTCGCTACTGCTTTGCCCGTCAACATGATTTCGACGACGGAGCCGTGATCGCTGCGAAGGCACCGTCTCCATGGTGGTTGAGTTGAAGCCGTGCCGGCGCCCATGGGGCGTTGGCGGGCGATATGCCGGCGTCGTCGTCGACGGTCCGGCCCGGTGCCTCTTGGGGACGCAACGCGCGTCCCGGGGCAACGGTTCCGGCGGGGAGGGTCCCTGCGGGGCCGACGCCGGGTCCGGGCCGATCGCGCGGATGGTCCGGTCGAGGAGCAGTCGTTTGAGAAGTGCAAGGATGATCGCGCTGGCCAGCGTTATGGCCGGCATGCTGGGCGCCGGTTATGCCCATGCGTCGGACACCGCCGACGCCTATAATTTCTTCGCCGGCGAGAGGGCCAGGGCCGCCGCCGCCAAGGCTTCGCCGGAGGCGCCCGCCGTCAAGCCGGCCAGCGAGAAGCGCGTGGCGGCAGACGCGCCGAAGACCCAGCGCAAGCGCACCGCACGCAAGAAGCCCGCCAACAGCTTTCCCGACAACATCGCCCCGCCCCATCTCGCGCAGGGCCAGGTGCATGGCCAGGGGAATGGCCAGACGCAGCCTGAGGCCGGCAAGCGCCGCCGCACCGTGGCCGCCGGCAAGCCGCTCGGCTATCACGATGCCTCGCGCGAGCGTTACCGCACGCTGATCGCCCAGCACGCCGCCGCCAACGGCATTCCCTTCGCGCTCGGCGATGCTGTGGTGCGGGTGGAAAGCCGCTATCAGCCGCACGTGAGCAACCGCGGCGCGCTCGGCCTGATGCAGATCAAGCACACCACGGCGCGCGGCCTCGGCTACGGCGGCTCGGCGAAGGGCTTGATGGAGCCCGAGACCAACATCAAGTACGGCATGAAGTATCTGGCGCAGGCCTATCGTCTTGCCGGCGGCGATACCTGCGGCACGGTGATGCGCTACCAGAGCGGCCACTACGCCCGGCGCATCAACCGCGCCAACCTCGCCTATTGCGCCAAGGTGCGTACCATCGTCGCGAGCCTCGGCACCGAGGTCGCGGCGATCGAGGCGCCCGCCGGCTCGGCCCGCACCCGCGTCGAGTGATGCACCGGTGAGGCGCGGGGCGCACTTGACCCGCGCCGCGCGCGACCTTAATCCGAAGTTTGTCAGTCGGCCGGACGGCCGCTGCCTCAGGCTCGCGCCGGGGTGGAGGAAAGTCCGGGCTCCATGGAAACACGGTGCCGGATAACGTCCGGCGGGGGCGACCCCAGGGAAAGTGCCACAGAAAGCAAACCGCCCCGGATGCGTTCGGGGTAAGGGTGAAAGGGTGCGGTAAGAGCGCACCGCGCGGTCCGGCAACGGTCGCGGCAAGGTAAACCCCACCGGGAGCAAAACCGAATAGGGACGACGGACCCCTCGGGGTCAGGCGGTTTCCATGCCGGTCGTCCGGGTTGGTTGCTAGAGGCGGCTGGCAACAGCCGTCCCAGATGAATGGCCGTCACGCGGGCCCGCGAGGCGCCCGCCATACAGAACCCGGCTTACAGGCCGGCTGACATCAGGCCGCAGCGGGAGCGATCCTTGCTGCGGCCTTATTTTTCTCCGATCACGTCAAAATGAACGCCGCCTGAACGGTTCGTTAACCCTAACGCGGTTGAGATAGCGGCGGGAGTATCGGCCATGGTGGCCGTGATTCCGCTGACGGCCATTCTGTCCCATGACATCCGCAAGCAACCCCTTCTTGGCCTGCCGCGCGCAGTGTCGGCGCGTCGGGGCCGCTTTCGGCGCGCGCGTCCCGGCCCGCCGTGGGGTGGTCCGGAGTATGGGGGCGGACGTTGGCCGGATCATGCATTTCGGTGGAACGACACATGGTTTCGAAGGAACGGGTACGATGACGGGTCGCGGCGACAGCCCTGCCGGGGTCGCGGGCGCGCCGGCGCGTCACGTTCCCGTGCTGCTCGACGAGGTGATCGAGGCGCTGGCCCCGCGCGACGGCGGCGTCTACGTCGACGGCACGTTCGGCGCGGGCGGCTACACCGGCGCGATCCTCGGTGCGGCGCAGACGCGCGTGATCGCGCTCGACCGCGATCCGTCCGCGATTGCCGGCGGCGCTGGCCTCGTCGCGGCGTCCGGCGGACGCCTCGCGCTGGTCGAGACCGTGTTCGGCGACATGGAAGAGGCGGTCCGCGAACAGAGCGTGGCGGCGGTCGATGGCGTCGTGCTCGACATCGGCGTGTCGTCCATGCAGATCGACGAGGCCGAACGCGGTTTCTCGCTGCGCTTCGACGGCCCGCTCGACATGCGCATGGAGCAGGCGGGCGAGAGCGCCGCCGATGTCGTCAACACCGCCGACGAGGAACTGCTCGCGGACATCATCTACAATTACGGCGAGGAACGCCGCTCGCGCTACGTGGCGCGCGCCATTGTCGAGCGGCGCAAGGAAGCGCCGATCACCTCGACGGCGGAACTCGCGGAGCTGGTAGCGGGCGTGGTGCGCGCCGAGCCGCACGGGCCGCATCCGGCGACCCGCACGTTCCAGGCGCTGCGCATCCACGTCAACGACGAGCTGGGCGAGCTGGGGCGGGCGCTGCACGCGGCCGAGCGCATCCTCAAGCCCGGCGGGCGGCTCGTGGTGGTGACGTTCCATTCGCTCGAGGACCGCATCGTGAAGCAGTTCCTGGCGCGCCGTTCGGCCCGTTCGGCGGGCGGCTCGCGCCATATGCCGGACGAGGGCGTGGCGCCGCCGACCTTTCGCCTGTTGTCGCGCGGCGTTGTGGCGGCGACGGATTCTGAATGCGCGCGCAATCCCCGCGCGCGCTCCGCCAAGCTGCGGGCGGCCGAGCGTCTCGATGCGCCGGTGCGGGATGAGGATGAGGCCGTGATGTCGCTCGCACAGCTGCCGGAACGGCGCGTGCGCGGGCGCGGGAGGGGGCGCTGATGCTTGTGCGTCTGTTGCATGTGCTGGCGGTGGTGGCGTTGCTCGGCTCGGCCGGCTACGCCTACTCGATCAAGTACGAATCGATTTTTTACGCCGAGAAGCTGTCGAAGCTGAAATCGCAGATCCAGCGCGAGAAGGACGCCATCGCCGCCTCGCGCGCCGACTGGCAGTTCCACGTGCGCCCGGACCGGATCGCGGTGCTGTCCGACCAGTACCTGGACATGCAGCCCTTGAAGATCGAGCAGATCACGCGCTTCAAGGACATCCCCGACCGCCAGCCGAAGGTCGACGCCATCGGCGCCAAGCTGGAGGCGCTGGGCCTGTCCGCGCCGACCAACACGCCGGCGGCGGGCGCATCGCGTCCGGCGACGGCAACTCCCTGACGATCGAATTGAACGACAGCCAGTAAACGACAGCCAGTACCTGAGGGCGTGAGTGGGGGCTCGGATGGGCGAGATGAACGGTAACGAGGGAATGAACGCGCCGGACGCACCGGAGCGCGTGCTGCCGGACTATGCCCCCGTGCAGGAAGAAGCGGTGGCGGCGCGTCCGTCGCGCCGCGCGCTGGCGTGGTCGTTCGTGCGCGATCTGTTCCGCATGCGCTCCGACCGTTCGGCGCAGCGCGTGCTGCTGGTCGGGGCGTTCTTCATCGTGCTGTTCGGGACGCTCATCGGCCGCCTGTCGTGGATGGCGATGCACCCCAAGCAGCCGGGCGAGCTGCGCGGCGGCACCACGGTGGCGGCGGCGCGGCCCGACATCATCGACCGCAACGGCACGGTGCTCGCGACCGACATCAAGACGGTGTCGGTGTTCGCGGAGCCGCGCAACATCATCGACGCCGACGAGGCGACGGAGTTGCTGACCGCGGTCCTGCCAGACCTCGACGCGCGCGAGCTGCGCGACAAGCTCAGCACCAACCGCGGCTTCGTGTGGGTGAAGCGCCAGATCACCCCTCGCCAGCAGCAGGAAGTGCACCGGCTCGGCATTCCGGGCGTGGGCTTCGTGCCCGAGAACAAGCGCGTCTATCCCAACGGCCCGGTGGGGGCGCACGTGCTGGGCTTTGCCAACGTCGACAACGAGGGCATCGCCGGCATCGAAAAATACATGGACAACCAGGGGCTGAAGGCGCTCGCCGGCTACGGCTTCGCCCGTTCGGCCGACGATCTTGAGCCGGTGCAGCTCTCGCTCGACCTGCGCGCCAACGCCGCCGCCCGCGACGAGCTGGTGAAGGGCCTCGCCTACTTCAAGGCCAAAGCCGCCGCCTCGCTCATTCTCGACGTCAATACCGGCGAGGTGGTCTCGCTCGTGTCGCTGCCGGACTACGATCCCAACAATCCGGTCGATGCGCTCAAGGACGACCGCATCAACCGCATGATCGTGGGCGTGTTCGAGATGGGCTCGACCTTCAAGGCGCTGACGCTGGCCATGGGCCTCGATTCGGGCAAGGCGAACATCAACTCCACCTACGACGCGCGCGGCGGGCTGCGCTACGGCCGTTTCACCATCAAGGATTATCACGGCAAGAACCGCATTCTCAACGTGCCGGAAATCTTCATCTATTCGTCTAACATCGGCACCGCCCGCATCGCGTTGCAGCAGGGCGTGTCGGCGCACAAAGCGTTTCTCAAGAAGATGGGCCAGCTCGACCGCATGCGCACCGAGATGCCGGAAAGCTCCGCGCCGCTGCTGCCGCCCAACTGGGGCGAGCTCAACACCATCACCATTTCCTACGGCCACGGCCTCGCGGTGGCGCCCATGCAGGCCGCCGCCGCCGTGGGCGCGCTCATGAACGGCGGCCAGCTCATCAACCCCACCTTCCTCAAGCGCTCCGAACAGGAGGCGCGGGCCGATGCGCCGCAGGTCATCAAGCCGGAGACCAGCGAGGCCATGCGCTTCGTCATGCGGCTGAACGCCGTGAAGGGATCGGCGCGCAAGGCCGACGTGCCGGGCTACTTCATCGGCGGCAAGACGGGCACGGCCGACAAGGTCATCAACGGCCGCTACGCCAAGAACAAGAACTTCACCACCTTCATGACCGTGTTGCCGGCGGACGACCCGAAATACCTGTTCCTCACCGTCTACGACGAACCGCAGGCCACGTCCGAAAGCTACGGCTACTCGACGGCGGCCTGGAACGCGGGCGTGACGACGGGCAAGATCATGGCGCGCGTGGCGCCGCTGCTCGGCCTGCCGCCGCGCTTCGAGGAGCCGACCGATCCCTTCCCGACCATGGCGCGCGCCGGCGCATGGGGCGCGCGGTAATTTCGGAGGAACATCGGCATGAACGCTCCCTCGCCGGTTTCGCTGGCAAGCCTTCTCGACGCGCCCGCCGTGCCCGATGTCGCGGTCACGGGCCTGCAGCTCGATTCGCGCCGTGTCGCTCCGGGCGACGTGTTCTTCGCCGTGCCCGGCAGCAGGCTCGACGGGCGCGCGTTCGCGCTGCAGGCGGCGGGCCGTGGCGCTGCCGCGGTGGTGGGCGAGGGTGCGCGCCCCGACGATCTCCCCGCTGAGGTGGCTTATGTTCAGGTCGCCAACGTGCGCGCCGGCGTGGCGCTGGCGGCGGCGCGGTTCTTTCCGCGCCAGCCGGCGGTGCAGGTGGCCGTGACCGGCACCAGCGGCAAGAGCTCGGTGGCCGACTTCTCGCGCCAGATCTTTGCCGCGCTCGGCCACCAGGCCGCGAGCCTCGGCACCATCGGCGTCGTCGCTCCGTCCGGGGCGGTCTACGGCTCGCTGACCACGCCCGACAGCATAACGCTTCACCACACGCTCGACGCGCTCGCCGGCGACGGCGTCACGCATCTGGCGCTCGAGGCATCCTCCCACGGCCTCGATCAGCATCGCCTCGACGGCGTGCGGCTGACGGCGGCGGCGTTCACCAATCTCGGCCGCGATCACCTCGATTATCACCCGGACGTCGAATCCTACCTCGCCGCCAAGCTGCGGCTGTTTGCGGACCTGCTGCCCGAGGGCGCGGCGGCGGTGGTCAATGCCGATGCGCCGGAGGCGGCGCGCGTGGTGGACATCGCGGCCCGCCGCCGCCTGCCGCTCATCGGCGTGGGCCGGGCGGGAGCCGACATCACGCTGGAAAGCGCGGTGCGGGAAGGGTTCGTGCAGCGCCTGCGCCTCCGCCATGGCGGGCGCACGCACGAGGTGCGGCTGCCGCTTGCCGGCGACTTCCAGGCCTCGAACGCGCTCATCGCGGCCGGTCTCGCGCTGGCGGCGGGAGAAGAGGCGGGGCGCGTGTTCGCGGCCATCGAGACGCTCACGGGCGTCAAGGGGCGGCTTGAGCGCGTGGCGGAAGTCAACGGCGCGCTCGTTGTGGTGGATTATGCCCATAAGCCGGACGCGCTTGCCGCCGTTCTCGACACGCTGCGCGCCTATGCGTCGGGCCGGCTCGTCGTGGTGTTCGGCGCCGGCGGCGACCGCGACCGCGGCAAGCGCCCGCTGATGGGCGCGATCGCCGCTCAAAAGGCCGATGTCACCATCGTCACCGACGACAACCCGCGCTCCGAGAACCCCGCCGCCATCCGGGGCGAGGTTCTCGCGGGCGCGAGGGGCGTGCAGAGCGGTGGCGAGGTCGGCGAGATCGGCGACCGGCGCGAGGCCATCCGCGCGGCGGTGCGGCGGCTCTCGGCCGGCGATATTCTCGTGGTCGCGGGCAAGGGCCACGAAACCGGCCAGATTGTCGGTGAGACCACGCTTCCCTTTTCCGATCACGAGGCAGTGCTTGCCTCTGTCGCGGAGCTCACATCATGACGATACAGGTTTTGGGTTCCGCTTCCTCCATTGCCCCCGCGCCCGTGGAACGGCCGCCGGAAGTGCTGTGGTCGCCGTTCGATCTGGTCACCGCGCTCAACGCCCGCGTCACCAACGCGCTGCCGGACAGGGTTACGGGGGTGTCGATCGACACGCGCACGTTGGCCCCGGGCGACCTGTTCTTTGCCATCCGGGGCGAGAACAGTGATGGCCACGCCTTTGTCCAGCAGGCGCTGGCGAAGGGCGCTGCGGCGGCGGTGATCGACGAGGCGCATGCGGCCTCCTTCGTGAACGACGGACCGCTCTACGTGGTGCGCGACGTGCTGGAGGCGCTGCGCGGACTGGGTGCTGCGGCGCGCGCCCGCACGCGGGCGAGCGTGATCGCGGTCACGGGCTCGGTCGGCAAGACCAGCACCAAGGAAGCGCTGCGGCTGGCGCTGGCGCGCCAGGGGCGCGTCCACGCTTCCGTCGCCTCGTACAACAATCACTGGGGCGTGCCGCTCTCGCTGGCGCGCATGCCGCGTCGCACGCAGTTCGGCATCTTCGAGATCGGCATGAACGCCCCCAACGAGATCGCGCCGCTGTCGCGTCTCGTGCGCCCGCACGTGGCCATCGTCACCACGGTGGGGCAGGTGCATCTGGAGTACTTTCCCTCCGTCGCCGCCATCGCCGACGCCAAGGGCGAGATTTTTTCGGGGCTGGAGCCCGGCGGCACGGCAGTTCTCAACCGCGACAACGACCAGTTCGAGCGCCTGAAGGCGCATGTGCTGGCGTCGGGCGCGGGGCGCATCGTGACCTTCGGCGAAGATGAATCGGCGGACGTGCGCGCCCTCAAGATCGTGCTGAAGCCGGAGTTCTCGGTGGTGGAGGCGCAGGTTTTCGGCGCGCCGGTGGTTTACCGGGTCGGCTCCCCCGGCCGGCATATCGCGCTCAACAGCCTCGCGGTGCTCGCGTCCGTACACGCGGTGGGCGGGGACCTGGCGCTGGCGGCGCTTGCGCTCGCCGATCTCGCGCCCCCGGTCGGACGCGGTGAGCGCATCCGTCTCAACGCTCCCGGCGGCGAGTTCCTGCTCATTGACGAAAGCTACAACGCCAACCCGACATCGGTGACGGCGGCGCTCAACACGCTGGGGCAATCGAACGTGGGTCTGCGCGGGCGGCGCATCGCCGTGCTGGCCGACATGCTCGAGCTCGGTTCCGACAGCGACGTGCTACATGCCTCGCTCAACGTGCCGATTGTGGACAATGACGTCGATCTCGTGTTCGCGGCGGGCGCGGGCATGCATCACCTCTGGCACACCCTTGCGCCGCAGGTGCGCGGGGCGTATGCCGAAACCGCGCAGGGGCTGGAAGAGTCCGTGCTGCGCACCGTGCGCGCCGGCGACGTGGTGATGGTGAAGGGTTCCAACGGCACGAAAGTGTCGCGCATCGTCACGGCCTTCAAGAGCCGCTTCCGCGCCGTGGGCGCCGGCGGCTGATCCGGCGGGGCCCGCACCAGAACCGTTGTCAAAGGGCTGTTTAGAGGCCAATTCGGAGACGAGACGAGCATGTTCATCTGGCTTGCGGAACTGAGCGCCTCGTTGCCCGCGCTCAACGTGTTCCGCTACATCACGTTCCGTGCGGGCGCGGCGACCGCCACCGCGATGTTTTTTGTCTTCCTGTTCGGTCCCGCCATCATCGCGTCGCTGCGGATGCGGCAGGGCAAGGGCCAGCCGATCCGCTCGGACGGTCCGCAGTCGCACCTCGCGAAGAAGGGCACGCCGACCATGGGCGGGCTCATGATCCTCTCGGGCGTGTTCGTGTCGGCGCTGCTGTGGGCGAACCTGTCGAACGCCTATGTCTGGGTGGTGCTGTTCGTGACGCTCGGCTTCGGCGCCATCGGCTTTTACGACGATTATCTCAAGGTCACCAAGCAGTCGCACAAGGGCTTCTCGGGGCGCATCCGCATTTCCATCGAGGG
>CALMIK010000016.1 GCA_937863995.1 uncultured Chelatococcus sp. | reverse complement strand
TAGGGGCCGGCCGAGACGGGCTCGTCCTGCTGCGGCTCGTGGATACGGTTGGCGAGCGCCTCGCCGACGAGCGTGTCGTCGCAATAAGCGTACACGCGCAGCCGCCGCTGCGGCGCGCTTCTGTCGAACGCCCAGCCGTTGAGGCGCAGGCCGCCCAGCCAGCGCACGTGTCCCGGCACGTCGAACTTGCGGACGACGTTGCCGGTTGCGTCGAGGGTGAGGGGCGAGCCGACGACGTGGTTGGTGTTGGCGAGGTAGGCGCTCGCCATGCCGCGCGCGGTCGCCGCCCACTCGGGAATGCGGCAGATGAAGCCGTGGCAGCCGTCGCTGCCGAAGCGCGCCCGCAACTCCGGCACGAACGTATCCGCCCGCACCGCCTGCACGAACACACCTTCCAGCCATATCTCGACGACGAGCCGCCGATCGGGAAACGCGGGCGCGAGCGCCCAGCCGCCGAAGGTCGCGGCATCGAGGCGGATGAACTCGCCCAGAACCTCTTCGGCTATCGGTTCCGGCGCGTCCTGCGGCGCGATGTCGGGCTTGCGCTGGCGTGCGGCGAGGTCGCTCTTTCCCGTCGAAAACATTCATCCTCCATGTTTTTTCTCACCGCGACGTGGCCGAGAGCCAGCTCAGAACCGCGTCCGCCACTTCGGCGGGCGAAAGCGCCGGGTCGATCGAGTAGTCGAGATCGTGCAGCAGCGCTTCCTCCAGCCAGCCGCCGCTGCGGGCGGCGATGGGCACGGGCAGCGCGTCGATGAAAGGCAGGCGCGCGTCGCAGCCCGACCCGTCGCTGCCGGAGATGAGTGCCGCGCCGCAACCGTAGAGGGCGATCAGGCGTGGCCACTCCTTGGGCGATGTTTCCCCGACCACGACTGCGTTCCCCATGCGCATGAGCGCGGCGTCGTCCACGGTCCGGCCGAGCACGACGATGGCGCGGTCGTCGTGCTGCCGGTGCAGCGCGCCGGCCAGCGCCGCGATGTCGCGGAAGCCTGCGGCATCGACCGCGAGCGGAATGACTGCCAGCAAGCTGTCCGCCATGGGGTGCCCGATGCGGGTGAGATGCCGCAGCGACCGGATAAGGGGCGGATGTGCCGGCAGATGCGGCATCTGGCGGCCGATGGTGCGCGCCACCTGCGCGTTGCCCGGAAAACAGCGCCGGGCGCTGCTGAAGAGCGTCGCTGCGCGCGCTCGCGGCCGGGGAATCGCCGTGACGTCCATCACCGCGACGTCGTGGGGCAGGCCGATCTTGCGTCCAAGTTCAAGAAACGCGGGAGCGCAAGGCTCGTAAAGGATATGCAGAAGCCGTGAAACGCCCGCTGCGCGCAGCCATCCGGCGAGACGATCCGGCATGTCGTCGGCTTCGAGCGTGATGTCGAAGGGAAGAGGCGTCTGCGATGTCACGGATACCCGGTGCGGCGCGGCGGGATCGAGCCGCAGGACAAGGGTGCGGACGCTTTCTTTTTCTTCTGCCGATCTTTCGCTTGCCGTGGCGATGGCTTGCGCGTCGGCCTGGCCCGTTACGGAAACCAGTACCGCGAGATCGGCCGGCGTGCCTTCCCCGAGGATCGCGGCGAGGATGCGCTCGCGGGCGGGCGCCAGCGGATCGTGGGCGATGAACCAGTCGGTCTTCGGGCGGATGTCGGGAAAGCGCCGCAGGATCTCCCCCATGTTGCGCAGCACAAGGCCACGCTTGGCGTCGAGATAGGAGGCGGAGCCGCTGTGGGCGACGAACACCCCGGTGGCGCAGACATTGCGGAACCCGGCCTTTTCCACACGCAGGGAAAAATCCACGTCCTCGTAATAGCCGCTCACGAGGAATGCGCTGCCGAACCCGCCGGCGGCCTCCAGGCAGGCGCGTGTGATGTAGAGGCAGAAGCCGATGCCATTCGGGATGTCGATGGCCTCGATACCGTTGGCTTGCCGCGCTGCGGCGTCGAGCGCCGCCACCGTGTCGGGATCGGGCATGGGATTGGCCTGGAACGGGCGCGGAAAGCTCGTCAGTTCGCCGTTGTTCGACAGCGGCGTGACGGTGCCGATGCGCGGATCGGACGCCGCTACCCGCCTGAGCGCCGCGATCCACCCCGGCGGCGTGAGCGTGTCGGCGTTGAGCAGGATGATATCGCCGCTGGGGATGAGCGTCAGCGCCGTCTCAACTGCCGCGATGAAACCGCCGTTCCGGGTGCGCACCACGGCGGTGATGAGTCCCTCGTTCGCGAGATCGCGGATGTGGGATGACAGGCGCGGCTCGGGGCTGTTGTCGTCCACGACGACGACGGAAATGTTGTCGTCCGCCTGCACGTTGGCGAGAACGCTGGCGATGCATGCGCGCGTGGCCTCGAAGTCGCGGTAGGCCGGGATCACGATGGTGGCGTGGCGCGTCGCGCCCGGCCTGTCGTAGATCGGCAGGGACCGGGCGTTGACGATCTCGATCCGGTCGCGCTCGTCCCGATGCCGGGTGCGCGCCAGCGGACCGCCGGCGATGGGGATGTCCGCCGAGGCATTGACAGTGCCGGCGCCGGGCGGCCAGGCAAGCCTGAGAACCGCCTGATGCTCGAACGGGTCGCCCGCCTCGTGCGCGCGCACGGTGCGTGTCTCTTGCTCCTCGTCCCAGGCGACAGTGAGCGACAGGTGGTTGCCGCCGTTCCAGCGCAGGTGGATCTCGGCCGTGTCGCCATCGGAAGCAAGCCAGCCGAAGCCCTGCGGGGCGGCCTGTTCCAGCGTCTGCAGCAGGCCTGTCGCGGGGGATTGGGCCGCGAGCAGGGGCGCTGCGGCGGCAAGGCAGGCATCGACGTCGCCAGCCTTCAGCGCGGCATGCACCAGCCGTCGCCGGTCGCCGTCGGCCGGAGGCTTGATCGTCGCCGCCAGCAACAGATCGTCGAGGCTGCCGCGTGTGTCGCCCAGCCTGTCGCGGATCAGCGCGCGCAGGGAGAGATACTCCGCCACCGGCCCGCCCGTTCTGCAGCACCTGTCGATGTGGGCGAGAGCCAGCCGGTACTTCTCCTGCCCGTAGGCTTCCAGCGCCAACGCCGCCAGCACGCTCTGGTCCGCGTCCGCGACCGATACGATGATGTCGGCAAGGAGGTCGTCTGGCATCGGCTGGGTCCCGGTCCGTCAGAGGGATTGCAGCCGCGCCCAGACGGCGCGGCTGGCGGTGTTGCGATCAAGCGAGCGTCGCTCCACGGTGGCGCGGGCGCCGTTGCCCAGCCTGTCGCGCTCGGCGGCGTCCGCGAGCAGGTCGCTGACTGTGGCGGCCAGCGCGTCGGGGGCGAAGAAATCGACCAGCCGGGCGTTTTTGCCGTGCATCATGAACTCGGTGACGGGCGCCGTGGCGGATGCGACGATGGCCTTGCCCATCGCCATCGCCTCCACCGCCGACCACGACAGCACGAACGGTGCGGTGAGGTAGACATGGACATCCGCGCACGCGAGCACCGCGCCATAGCCGTCGTAGGGCAGGGAGCCGAGGAAACGCACGCGCGATGCGTCGAGGCGGCCATCGAGCTCCCTCAGCAGGGCCTCTTTCCATGTCCGCGCGCCGCTCCGCAGGCCTTGGGGCGAGGCGCCGTAGCCGCCCTCATCGGTGCCGACGATCAGCACATGGGCGTCGGGCCGTTCCTTCAGCAGGGCCGGCAGGGACCGCATGAACGTATGAAAACCCCGCATCGGCTCGAGATGTCTTGCGCAATAGGAGACGACGGGCGCGCGCGGCGGAATGCCGAGGCTGGCGCGCAACGGTGCATGCTCCGCCCGTGCGAAGCTGGTCAGGCGTCCCGTGTCCACTCCCTCGTGAAACACCTCTATCCGATCGCGGAATGCGGCGGGATAGGTCGAACGCTGCCATTGGGTGGCGGAAAGGCAAAGATCCGCGTCTTCCATGGCGGCGAGGCCCAGGCCGTTGCGGACGCGCAGCCGGTGCATCGCTGCTTCGGAAGGGAGCGGAAACTCGGGGTCGAACCCGACATCGCCGCCCGCGCGGCGGTAATAATATTCGCAATAGCAGGCGATGCGGGCGCGCGGATAGGTGTCGCGCAGCAGCAGCGCCTCGCCCCAGCCGGTGTGCGCGAGCACGATGTCGGGCTCGAAGCCGTCCGCGCGAAGCCGCTTCGCCTGCGCCACGACCGCTTCCGCCCGGGCGATGTGCATCGCGGCTTCCTCCTCCACGCGGCCTGCGTCGGGGCGCTCTTCGGGCGGGCTGTAGCGGCGGTAATCGACATAGGCATAGGTTGCGTCACGCGTGCCGATGGCCGCGAGGCGCACGCCCGGCATGCGCGCGAGCAGGCTGATCAGCCCCTTGAACTGGGCGGGAAAGCCCTGATGCACGAACAGGACGTTCACGGAACGTCTGCCGGTGCGTGGAAAAGGGCCTCCACCACGCCCGGATCGGCGCCGGGCATGAGCGCGATGCCCCAGAGGTCCAGATTCCGGCCGCGAAACACGTGATTGCGCCGAAAGCCGGTGTCGACGAGCATCCGCCTCAGGCGCGCCTGCGTGAATCCGGTCCGGTGGGCCATGTAGGCGTTGCCGGCGGCGATGGACGGGCGGTGCCCGAAGACCATGTCGATCGGCGTGATCGGCCCCGCCGGCGAAACGTAGGCGACGTCCTCGCAGCGGCCGGCGGCGATCATCTCGGCGACGGATTGCAGGTCGGGCATGGTCAGCAGCAGCAGGCCGTCGCTGCGCAGCACCCGCAGGAACTCCCGCAACGCCAGCGGCACCTCGTGGTCGTGCAGGTGTTCGAGGTTATGCGAACTCCATACCGCATCCACGCTGGCATCGCGGAAAGCCGACAGATCGGCGGCGTCGGCCACGACGTCGGGCCTTGCGGCGGGGTCGATGTCGACGCGGACCTCGTTCCAGCCGACGGTGCGGAAGAACGGGTGCAGCTTGTGCGGCGCCCACGGGCCGCTGCCGACGTTCAAGACCGTCCTGGGAGCGGCGTGCGCCGCCGATCCGGTTTGCGCCGCTGCCGTCATCCCTCGCGCATGCCTTTCCTCAAACGGTCGGTCAGCGGGGCGAGCAGGTACTGCAGGGGAGTGCGTTCTCCCGAGACGATGACGACATCGACCGGCAGTCCCGCCCGCAGCTTCTCCCGGATCTCGGCCGGCAGCGTCGATTTATCGGCGGCGACCTCGGCGGCGAAGTAGGGCTCGGTCTTGCCCTCGTCCACGAGGCTGTCATACGACAGCGTTCTCACGACGCCGAACATGGTGGGCACGTAAGGCAGGTGGAAGGCGGGAAAACGCAGTTCCGCCCGCTGGCCGATGGCCACGACGTCCATGTTCAGCGGCGACACCTGCGCGCGCACCACGAATTCCTCGTTCAGCGGCACGATGTCGAGCATCGGATCGCCGGCCCGGACGACTCCGCCGGGCGTGAACACCTTCAGCCCCTGCACGACGCCGCTCTGCGGCGCGGTGATGGCGAGGCGGTCGAGAACGTCCTGCGCGATCTTCTGCTTCTGGGTCATTTCGGATATCTGCCGGCGAATGGCCGCGATTTCCTTGGCGATCTCCTGCTGGGATTTTTGCGTCAGCTCGGCGATCTCGAGCTGCGTTTCGCTGATAGCCTGCTGCAGCCGCGCGTGCGTGGCCGCAGCCTTCGCCGTCATGCCTTCGAGCTGGGCGCGCTGGCGCTCCAGCGCGGTGATGCGCGTCCACTGCACGAGCCCCTTCTCGAACAGCATGCGCAGGCCGGGGAGTTCCTGATCCACCCATGCGATCTGTTTCTGGCCGGAGATGCGCTCCTGCTCCGCGCCCGTCAGTTCCTCTCGGGCCTGATGCATGCGCGCCGTGACCACATCGGCCTGGGCGCGCAGGAGCGCCCTGCGCTCGCGAAAAAGGCGCTGCTGATCGGCAATGGCGTGCGCCACCGTGGGGTCGCTCTGCCGATCGAGGACCTCCTGCGGAAACACGATGTCGTCCTTGAGGTCGCGTTCGCTCAGCAGCCGGGCCTCCTCGGCGAGCAGCGCCGCCTTCTGGCTGCGCGCGACTTCGAGCTGCGCTTCTCCCGCCGTGACGTCGAGGCGGAAGAGCACCTGTCCCTGCTCGACGAAATCGCCGTCCTTTACCGCGATCTCGCGCACGATGCCGCCTTCGAAATGCTGTACCGTCTTGCGGTTGCTCTCAACCGAGACGGTGCCGGAGGCCACGACCGCGCTGTCGAGCGGCGCGAGCGCCGCCCAGGCGAAGCCGCCGCCGAGCGCCACGCCGATGACCGCCCATCCGACAAGAAGCGGCGTGCGCCAGTTCGCGGACGGAAATGTGAGGATTTCCTCGGCGTCCCCGTCGATCTGAGGTGCCTGGGGCGCTGCCCCAGTCTCGGTCACAGGCCGCTCGGTGACGGGCCGCTCGGCGGATGGATCGCGTTTGGCTGGCAGCTCTTCCATGGGTCACTCCCCGCTGATTTGCTTGCCGGGAATCGGCACGACATTGCGCGGCGTGATGCGCGCCATCACCTCTTCGCGCGGGCCGTATTGGCTAACGGTGCCGCCGTTGATGAACATGACCTTGTCCACAACGGCCAGAATCTGGGCCTTGTGCGTGACGATGATCACGGTCATGCCGATGCGCTTGCATTCGCGGATCGCGCGTATCAGCGCCTGCTCCCCGGCGGCGTCGAGATTGGCGTTGGGCTCGTCGAGCACGAGCAGGGCCGGCTCGCCGTACACGGCGCGCGCGAGGGCGATCCGCTGGCGCTGCCCGCCCGAAAGGCCGCCGCCTTCAAGATCGATGCGCGTGTTGTAGCCGTCCGGCAACTGCTGGATGAGCTCGTGAGCGCCGACGAGGCGCGCCGCTTCCACGATTGCTTCGTCGTCGCGGCGGCCGAAACGGCAGATATTCTGGGCGATGGAGCCGGCCATGAGGTCCACCTCCTGCGGCACGTAGCCGATGTTGGCGCCGAGCTGCTCCATCTGCCAGTGCTTCAGTTCGGCACCGTCGAGGCGGATCTCGCCCATCATTGGCGGCAGCACGCCGACCATGGCGCGCACCAGGGTCGACTTGCCGCTGCCGCTCGGCCCGATCATGGCGACGACGTCGGCGGGGTCGATGTCGAAGGAGACGCTGCGAAGGATGATCTTGCGCGTTTTCGGATTCTCGATGGCCACGCCACGCGCCGAAAGCGCGCCCTCGGGCGGCGGCAGCAGCACGCGGTCGGCGGTATCCTCGGCGTTGCGGAACATGGCCTGCACGTTGTTGTAGGCCATGGTGGCGGAGACGTAGCTCTTCCACTGCTTGACAATCTCGATCAGCGGACTGACCGCCTGTCCGAAGACGATGCGCGAGGCGAAAACGGCGCCGGCGGAAATCTCGCCGTGAATGGCGAGATAGGCGCCAGCCCCCAGGATGCCTATGCCGAGCGACGACTGGGTGAACGACGACAGCACCGCATAAACGGCCGCGCGGTCGCTGGATCGGCTCTGCCACGCCAGCGTCTCGCGGTGGTCGGCGATCCAGAGCCGCCGGAACACCTCGCGCATGCCCATCGCATGCATCACCTCGATATTGCGGATGGCCGAAGCCATGCGGTTCGACGCGCGCTGGGCTGACGTCGCCGCCTGCACGAGCGACTGGCTCGTCGCCCGCTCGTTGGCGTAACTGAGAGCGGCGATGATGACGACGCCGCCAAGCGTCATCAGCCCGAAGACCGGATGCAGGAAAAACAGCAGGCCGACGAAAAGCGGTGCCCACGCCACCCGCACGAGCAGGTGAATGCCGGTGCCCGTCCAGAACTCGCGGAAGCTGTCGAGCTCGCGCAGCGTCTGCGCCTCGCTTCTCACGCCGCTACGAAGCGCCGCGTCCTGAACGGCGGTGAGCAGAGGCGGGGCCACCTTGTCGTCGCACCACAGGCCAAGCCGCAAAGACACCATCGCCCGAAGGCGATCGACCGCCGCGCTGGTGAGAAGCAGGAACAGCGCGATTGCGGTCAACATGACGAGCGTTGTCGTGTTGCGGCTGTTCATGACGCGATCGAACACATTGAGCATGTAGATCGCGGGTACCAGCGAGAGAATGCAGGTGATGCTGGAGAAGCCGACCAGGCCAAGCACGGCAGGCCGCGCCGCCGCTATCGCGCGGTTCAGCGGGGTCGGGAGGGCCGCATCGGGCGACGAGCGCCGAAACAGTCTGGAAGATGTTAGCATCTCGAGACTCCCCGCAGGTCAGCAACAGATTTAATCCATCAATCAATAATCAAGATTTTGAGAATTGTCAATGTCTATGACACGTATTCAATAATCATAAGGTCATGAAATGACCATAATCATGCCAGATTGATTTATAGTTTACGTGAATAAATTATATTATGTTGCCTTTCTTACTTATTATGAGCTGATTATAAGAATCACTGTACTTACCAATTTCCGCATTGAATCAAAAGACAATATTCGTGTCGTAGTCGATGTACGATCCGACGTCCTCCTGCGTTGAAACCCTGTGCCCGCCGGCGGATGCGAAAGCGATTGTGCCCTCAACGAGCTCGGGTTCCCGCGCCCGCATGACGAACGCCCGCTGCGAAAACAGCAGCGTTTCCGCTACATGCAGCGTAGCGGGCTCCTTTTCGTAAAGCGCCAGGCAGGCTTCCCGCTGCTGATTCCACGCGTCGTCCAGCCTGTCCTGATCCACGACGAACAGCCTGTGACGGAGATTGCGCCCGCCAATCGCCTGCGGCGGCACCTGCATGGTGATCTCCAGGCGCAGGAGGGAGCGGCAGATCGATCGCATCATTTCCAGCGATTTTTCCGCCGCGAGCAACTCATCGTAGACGGCGGCGGCCGCGCCGGAGAGGCGGCCGGACGGTTCCAGCAACTCATATTGCCCGTGGGGGCCGACGACATCGTCGTCGCGCGTCACCGCAAGCCGGGGCGTGTGATCCCTGGCGTCGCGGGCCAGGCTGAAGGGATAGGCGCGCAAGGCGAAGGGAACATAGTCGGCAGTCCAGGTGCCGAGCCCGTTCAGGTGAATGTTGCGACCTTCATGGTCGGCCAGGACGGCGACGACATCGACGGTGTCGCCGATGCGCCGCAGGCAAAGCGGAAAACAATGGGCCGCGCGGTGCAGCTCGAGCAGCGTCACGGGAATGAATCTCAGCTCCCGCGCGAACTCGAACGCCGCGGGAGGAGACCAGCGCAGACCGGCATGGGCAGGAAAGGAAACCGGCTCATAGAAATTGTGCATGTCTATCCCGACCTGGTCTAGAGGCTGTTAGTGATCATGGATAGGGCCTGGACGTCAGCGATTTTGCTTGAATGCCAGGAGGCTGGCGACGGCAAACCGTCCGGTTTGCCGAGCCGGCCGACGCCGCAATCGGGCAAAAGCGCCACGCCGCTTCGCGGTGAGGTGAAACTGACCGACTGCAGCGTCGCATCACTTGCCGATACAAAAGTATCGGCTGCGCAATGCTCCTTGCATTCGGGCAGTTTGACCTCATCCAGACCCTATCCATGATCACTAACAGCCTCTAGCGCGGGCGGTCCGAAACGGCGCGCCGTTCCGTCCACAAGGCGAAATCCGGCCGATCAATGATGCAAGCCGCTTCAAAAATACCGGAAGTGCGACGGAGAAGCACGTCGCTGTTCTCCGGATATGCTTTATGAATATGCAATTTTTGCATATCCGCTGGCCAAACTATGCATGCGATACAATGAAATTTCGTGCAACTCGCACAGACGCACGATATCGCGCCCGCATTCTTCGACGATTCTGCCGATCTTCTGGTTTTTCATCGTTACATCCCGATCCAGTATGAACAGGCCGCTTATCGAAATGGCCCGTTTCTCGAATTGCAGGGCGAATTCCCACGGCTGGAGCGCTCCAGCTTCCTCGAGCCGTTGCGACAGCAGGGCGGTGAGGCCCATGCCGTGTGTGAAGATGCGCGCGGCCGCGAGGCGCCGCAGCGCATGCAGATGGAGCCGGCCATTCCTGTCGTAAAGCGGCAGCGGCCTGGCCGCCTTGCGCGCCGGAGCGTGGTCGTAAAGCACCGGCAGCGACGTCACCTCGTCGATGGCGCCAACAGCGAAGGGGTAGGATTTGAGCGCCAGCAGCAGTGGCTCGCCGTCGCCGTCCAGAGGAATGAGGGGAGCGTTTTCTCCGGCTTCGAGACAGGTAAGGGCGACGAGCGTCATTTTTCCGGCAATGCGTTGCCACGCCAACGGATACTCCGCCGCAACCCTTTCCGCCTCGGTGAGAACGACGGGGACAGTCTGCACAGACCGCAGATGCGGATAGTCGCCAACCGGGTAAAGCACCAGACTGTCAGCGATTTCCGTTATCGGATGAAGATCGCGATAGAGCATGCAGTGACACCTGATTGACTGCCGATATCAGCATTGCACGGGCGTGCAGGACAGATTTATACAGCAACTGTTAGCCCGCAATGGATATTTGAATCCTTCTCATCAAGCCAAGTGAGATTATAACACCTGATTTTATGTGGTATCAAGCGTTGAAATATGTATTTCACGCCGCAATAACGGGGAAAGGACGCATTTTTGCCACGATTTAGTGATATATAATATACCATCCCCAAATTGTAGACTCTGTATCTCCATTAAACTTATATGCGCCTGCATTGTTGCTGGTGTTTATTTGTGGGTTGCATTAATTCGTTAGTTTCAATATGCTACCGATCACGATCTTGCGACGTCATGGAATGAGCTTGGCATAGTTTCAACCGTTGAACGGAGATCTGAATATGGCAAGCGAACTCACTGTCAGGCAGCCGGAGGGGAATTCTGCGGCGCCGAAACGGACCGGTCGTCATGCCGGGCGCGGCGAATTAGGGGCTGCTCCTCCTGTTCTGGAACCTCCTGTTTCCTCTGTTGTTTCCGGTGGCAAGCCACAAACTTCCCGTGTTTTCGCGCGGGTGATGCCCGTAGCGCGGGGACTTTATGCCCTGCGTTATCTTTCGGCGGACGATGCGGCGGCGGTGCCGCAGATCACTGTGACCTTCGCGCCAGATACCTGTGGCGTGCGAACATTCTGGGGGCCCAATACCACGGGCGAGGTGTTGCGCGAGCCGGGTGACGCGGTGGTGATCTCCTCCGAAGCCGACGCGTCGATCGTCGTGACCATCTTCGTCAACGGTGCCGCCCGGGAGGATGGCGTCAAGCTCAAGCTGGACAGGCTTGACCGAATTTCCGAGGCCGATCAGTCTCTTATCCAGAAGTTGGAAGAAGGATCGGCCAGTGCCCGCGAGGTACAGGACGATATTTTGCCGGTGTATTTGTCAGGGTACATCGCCCAGCGGGGCGATGTCGTGGCGAATTCCGGCAAATGGCTGGGCTCGCGTGGCGGGCCGGGCCGGATAGAGGGCTTCACGGTTCATTGGCCGGGGCGCCCGATTGGTGTGGACATCGGCTATAATTGCACTGTTTCTGACTACGGCGCTATTCCTGAAATACTGACAGGTGATTTCGCCGGAGCGAGGCAGCGCGGCCTGTCCATTACTTCGGTGTCGTTCCGATTGCGCGATGATAAAGCGCCGCAATATGAATTGCACCTCGAAGTCGCCTTCGAAGACGGCTCGGTTGTTCGCGCTTCCGGCCAGGAGGTCACGGCTCGCGGAAAAACAAACAGCGAGGCCGTCACCGGGCTTTGTTTGTTGGTCCGCAAGCGAAATATCAATGTATCTGATGGTAAAAGCAATAATAACAAACGAGATGACATTGGCCTGCAATCCGGACGCGTGCGGTTATACCGGGGAGGGGTTCCGCTCGCGCGTAGTAACATACGATGAGAGGATGCCATGGCAGTTACCTACAATATTGGCGTGGATGAAGCTGTAACCAGTATTGGCGGCTCCACGCTTCCCGACGCCGTAAAATCGGCTATCATTGGCGTATTGGAATCTCTTCCTGAAGGCGAGGAAGTAGGTGTCGCCAAGAACTATAATTCGGGGGACAACCTGCCCCCCGGTATCGATATTCTCTTCTTCGACGAAAACGCGAGCCAGCAAATTCGTCTGCCTTCAGACGTGCCGGTTGCGATTTTCGAGACCGAAACCGGCCGCACGATCACTGTGGACGGTTATCTTCCCGTCGTGGTCGCCGCCGGCAATGGCGATGACTACATCGACGCCTCACGGGCGTTGGGCAATGTGGGGCGCGTTCTGGACGGCGGCGCCGGCAATGACACGATCGTCGGCAGCAACTTCCGCGATACGTTCGTCGACAGTGCCGGGGACGACCTTTACATCGGCGGCCGCGGCAATGACACGTTCTACCTCGGCAGCGGATCTGACACCGTGCAGGCCGGTGGCGGGTTCGATGTCGTGAACTTCGTGGACTTCACTAACGATGTCGAGGAGCGTGGTTCCATCCGCCTCCGCGACGGAGACCATAGTGAGCGCCGAGGTTTTGATGAAGAATCTCGCGCTTTATTCCGCCACCTTGATCGCGGCCATGACAACAACCATGGCAACGACAATTCCTCGAAGTTGAAGCTCGATTCCCGCGAAAATTATAGCCTTGAATGGCACGGGAAGACGGCTATCGTCGTCAACCTCGAGACTCAGGACGTGGTGGAGATCAAGGACGCCGAGGTTCTGCGGTGGTCCGACGCGATCGTGTTCCAGATCGGGCCGATCCATGTGGAACTGGGCGGTCCGGTGCTTCGCCTTTACGAAGCGCTGTTCAACCGGGGCGCTGACACCGACGGCGCCAAGTTCTGGTATGATCTCTACAACAAGGGCAACTCGTCGCTGCACGACATCGCCGGGCAATTGCTCAACGATCCCGGGGCGTCCGAGGTCAGGAGCCTCAGCAACGGGGAGTTCGTCGACCAGCTCTATCTCAATACGCTCGACCGTGAAGCCGATGCTCATGGCCGCGAGTATTGGGTCAATCTGCTCGAGGAAACGGGCGATCGCGCGCAAATCGCCGCATCGTTCGTGAGCGAGCACGAGAAGGGCGACAAGACGGCGGACGTCATTCACATCATCACCGATGAGGACGACGATCTGCAGTCCTGATAGGCTCACAACGTGATGCCACGGGGTATCGTGGCCTGCGACTGCTTCCGGGCTGTCGCAGGTTGCTTCCCCAGTTCCGGTCGACCGGTAAGCCGGCCGGCCGGGACTCTTGCCCGACAATGAACCTGCAGAACCTTTATCCCGGAGGCGAGTTGCACTTCCGGGAAGGGGCGCGTGTGTGAAAAACTGACCGCCGATATTTGGCAGGGATAGAGCTGTCGGAGCTTTATGCTTTCGGGTCCTGGGTTTTCTTCGCGCGGCGGGCCATTGTGCTTATGCATTCACATGCCGGGGAACACGTTGACATGGATAATCCCGAGCGCGTTCTCAGTTGCTTCACGCCGCTTCCGCCGGCGCGCAACGGCATCGCCGATTACGCGTACATGCTTCTGACGCCCTTGCGCGAGCATTTTTCATGCATCGCCTATACCGATGACATCTTCGGTCTGGTGCCCCCCGGTGTCGCGGTGCGTGATGAGCGCCAGTCGATACGCTGGGTGGGCGAGCAGGACAGAGTGCTGCATCAGATCGGCAATAATCAGGGTCATATCTTCGTGCTCAACGCGCTTCGCCGCCATTCGGGCGTCGTCATGCTGCACGATCTCAATCTGCTGTATCTGTATGAGCTGTCCTCGTCCAACCTGGAAGATATACTTGCGCGCATGAACAGCGCGCCAGCCGGACTGGCGGAACTCTATGCGCGTCAGTGGAAGACGCGAGGCATCAAGACGGCGGCCAATTATGTGCTGTTCGACGTGCTGGACGAAGTCCTGCGGCTTTCGCGCAGCGTGATCGTGCATTCGAAATTCGCCCTTAACAAGATAAGGGCCGTGCATGGCGACGCTGCGGCGCGCAATATTGCGGTCATTCCGCATTTCGCGCCCTCGATCGACTACAAGAGCAAGGCGCAGGCGCGCAGCCGCCTCAATCTCGATGACGAAGGGATCATCGTTTTGACCTCGGGCTTCGCGACGAAGGTCAAGCGTTTCGATTGGCTGATGGCGGCGCTGGAGAACGCCCTGGCGCGTGGATACAAATTCCGCTGGATACATGCCGGCCCGGAGCGGCCGGAGGAATACGCGCTCTCCCAGATTCTGCGTTCCTATCCGCGCCTGCATGCGGTGTCGCGGGTAACGGGATATGTTTCGGAGGAAGATCTCGACACCTACATCTGCGCGTCGGATCTTGTCGTCAATCTCCGCTTTCCTTCCGTGGGCGAGAGCTCGGGCACGTTGGCGCGGGCCTTTTCGGCTGGAAAGTGCTGTATCGTCAACGACACGGCGGCCTATTCCGAGTTGCCACGCGACACCGTAGTGCATCTGCCTGTGGTCGGCGCAAGCGCTGCTCTCGAAAACGCGGTTTGCGGGCTTATCGACAATCCCGATCTGAGGGAAGCGCTCGGCGCGCGGGCGCGCATGCTGGCGCAAACGGAACTCGCGCTCGAAACCATCGCTGCCCGGTATGCGGAGGTTATCGACGCCGCTTATGAGCGGAAGGGGCCGGGAAAAGGCCGCAGGAAGCCCGCGGCCGCAGATGCCGTCCACGCGGGCGCGGTCGCTGGTTCCGCTCCGCAGGTATTGACGCTGGACAGGACGGCGAACGGCATTCCCCCGCATCAGGTGGCGCAAGTGCGCGAATTGAAAGGGAATTTCCGCATTCGTGTCGGCTGGCAGTCCCCGCTTGAGTTGTCGCGGTACACGGTTGATAGCGGACAGTTTCTCGACGAAATCATCCCGCCGCACTTCGACGTTCGCGACATTCGCTTTCATTGGGACGACATACCAGCGGATGACCCGGAGCCGGCCGACGCAACGGGTCGCCTGTTCGCCATGGAGGGCGGTAGCATTTTGGCGTCGCGGTCGATTTCTCTGATCATTGACGGGTTCGCGCATTGATACCGCTCGTTCAAGACAGGCGCGGCGTCGCGCACAAAAAAGGAGCGCTGCTGACGCCTGCCGCAGCGCCGGCCATAGGGCGTTTTCTGGAGCACGTCTTCGGCAAGGTGCATCTGGTCGATTTCTCCTTTCCCTATTCCGGATTCAGCGGCGTGATGAGCGACGTTCTCGTGGGGATGGCGCGGCCGGAGAGCCACGCGTCGGCGGTCAGGGAGTTCTTCTTCGGCTTCCGTCAGGCGGGTGGGGCGATGCCGATCCTGTCGCTCGATCCGGGCTCGCTGGACCCTGTGTTCCGCGACAGCCGGGGCGGCAGCGACGAGGTCACCGTTCTCTATCTCGAAAGCGATGTCGATGCGGATCTCGTCGCCGCGGTCGCGGGCCGGGGCGGCGTGGTGGTGCTCGTGGGGCTCGATGCTGCTGCCGGGGCGTGGCCGGACGGCGTGCTGGACGACCGGCGATGTGTCGACCTGCTCGTCGACGGCGCGCGCGACAGGCTGTTCAGGCTGGTGCTGCCGGAGAGCGAACTGCCGGGGCTCGACGCGTTCCTGGAGGGCGGCAATCCGCTCGATGGCGCGCGCATCAACCGCCGCATCGTGAAGAAGCGCTTCAGGGAACTGCGCGCGTCGGTGGAGCTTGCGGCCTCGCAGGCGCCGCCTGTGCGGACGTTCACGGCCGCGCGCTTTATTCACGACGGCGGTTATCGGTGCGAGGTCGACGGCGGCTATGCTTGGCTGTGGAGCGGACCGTCGCCGCATCTGCGCCTCTTCGTCGGCGGGCAGGTTCCGGCGTCTGGCGCGCTGCGGCTGAAACTGACCGTGGTCAACACCAATGACCCGGCAAATCTCGACGATATCAGGATCATGATCGACGGCTGCGTGGTGCCGTTCTCGCTGGAGAAATGGTCGGCGACGAGCGGCCGGGTCGTGGTCGAGGTCGCCGATCCGTCGGCGGAGTTCACCGTGCTGTCGGTCGGTTGCCGGCAGATGAGCAGCGTCGATGTCAGCCGGCAGGTCGGCCTCTGTGTTGATAGGCTCGAGGTGCATTCATGAGCGCCGATCTGCGGATACTCGTCGTTTCGCCCGTTCCGTCGCATCCCCCTAACCAGGGCAACGCGGCACGCATTCTCGCTTTCGGCCGCGAGCTGCAGCTGCGGGGCGCTGCTCTCGACTATCTGTATTACGGTATGGAAGGGCTCACCAACGATCAGCGGACTGCGATGTCGGCGTTCTGGCACCGCTTTTTCTTCCTGGCGTCGTCTCCGAACAAGCGCCCGAGTCACGCCTCGCGCTGGGGTATCGACGACTGGTGCCCGGAGGAGCTTTGCAACACTGTGAAGGAGCTCGCGCGGACGCATCGATACGACGCCATCGTGGTTAACTACGTGTGGATGTCGCGGGTGCTGGTCGATCTCGACATACCCTGCAAGGTCATCGACACCCACGATCTGTTCAGCGACCGGCACAAGATGCTCGAAGAAAACGACCTCGATCCGCGCTGGTTCTTCACGTCCGTAGACGAGGAGCGCAAGGGGTTCGCACGGGCGGATGTCGTTATCGGCATTCAGGACAACGAGGCGGCGCGTATTCGCTCGATGCAGGAGGCGGGGCAAGGTGAGGGGCACGCGGTGGGGCAGCGGGCGCAGGTCGTCACCGTCGGTCACATCATCGCGCCGCATTTCCTGCTCGGCTATCGCAAGGCGGAGGCGTTTTTTCAGTTCGGCTATCTCGGCAGCGCCAACCCCTGGAACGTGCGGTCGGTGCGGGCGCTGGACGCGGCTCTCATGGCGGAAACGCGCGAGCCGCTGGGCTGGGCGCTTGCGGGCACGATCTGCCGCCGCGAGCTGCATCTCAAATCCGGCCCCTACAAGATGGGGCTCGTCGATACGCTTGCCGATTTCTACCGCAACGTCGACTGCGTCATCAATCCGATGATCGGCGGCACCGGCCTCAAGATCAAGACGGTGGAGGCGCTGTCCTTCGGCAACCCGGTGATCGGCACGCTCGACGCTTTCGAGGGTATGCCGGCGAACCACGCGCTACACGCGCTCGCCACGGTGGACGACATGCTGGAGGCGATGAAGGATTACCGCTCCATTCCGGCGTTGCGGGCGGAGGTGCTGCGCGCCTCGCGCGAGCTCTACTTCCATTACATGGCCGATGTGTCGCAGCAATACGACGCGCTTGCGGCGCTGCTGAGGAAGGGAGATGCGGGAGCGGCCGCTGATCGCCTCGCCGCCGGCCGGCATGCCCTTGGCCAGATTGCCCCCGAGGCTCAGCCCGTCGTCAGGGCCAGGAATCGCATGGTTCGATCCGATCCGGCGTGAGCGGACAGGGCCGTGTTCAACCACGAAATGCGAGGTGAGACATGCAAGCGAAACCAGTCCGGATCACGCCCGTCATTCTTTCCGGTGGGACGGGAACCCGCCTTTGGCCGCTGTCGCGCGAAACGTTCCCGAAGCAGCTGCTGCCGCTCGCGGGCGAGCGTTCGCTGCTGCAGGAAACGGCGTTGCGCGTGGCCGACCGCTCCCTGTTCAACGCGCCGATACTGATCGCCAACGTCGAGCACCGGTTCGTCATCGCGGAGCAGCTGCGTGAACTGGGCATCGGCGACGCCACGATCGTGCTCGAACCTGTGGGGCGCAACACAACCGCAGCCGCGGCCGTCGCCGCGCTGATCGAGAGCCGGCGCGATCCGGACGGGCTCATCCTGCTCGTCGCTGCCGACCACGTGGTGCAGGACAAGACCGCGCTGCTCGATGCAGTCAGCCGTGGCGTCGATGCGGCGCGCGCGGGCCGGTTCGTGCTGTTTGGCGTCAAGCCGACGGAGCCCGCGACGGGATACGGTTACATCCAGCAGGGTCTCCAGACGGAAAACGAGGGCGTGTTCACCGTCCAGCGGTTCGTGGAGAAGCCCGACAGCGAAACCGCCGCGCGCTATGTGGCGGCGGGCGATTACCTGTGGAACAGCGCCATCTTCCTGCTGCCGGCATCCGCTTTTCTGTCGGAGCTTGGCAAGCTTGCGCCCGACATTCTGGACGCCAGCCGAGCGGCGGTGGACGCTGCGCGCCGCGATCTCGATTTCATCCGTCTGGACGAACAGGCGTTTTCCGCAAGCCCGTCCGTCGCCGTGGACTACGCGGTGATGGAGAAGACCGATCTCACGCTTGTCGTGCCCACCGATTGCGGCTGGACCGATGTCGGGAGCTGGTCGGCGCTGGCGGCGATCGGCAACAAGGACGCAGACGGCAACGTCCTCGTCGGCGAGGTCACGGCGTATGACGTGCGCAACTCCTACCTGCGTGGCGAGGGCCAGCTCGTGGCGGCGCTGGGCGTCGAGGATCTCGTCGTCGTCGCGACACCTGACGTCGTTCTCGTCGCCCACAAGGAGCGCGATCAGGACGTCAAGAAGATCGTCGAGCAATTGCGCGGCGATGGCCACATCGCCGCCACCCAGACCGTGCAGATGCACCGCCCGTGGGGGTATTACCAGTCGATCCACAAGGGCGAGCGTTTTCAGGTCAAGCGTATCACCGTCAATCCGGGTGCGAAGCTATCGCTGCAGAAGCACTTCCACCGGGCCGAGCACTGGGTGGTGGTGAACGGGACGGCGCTGGTGACGCGCGACAGCGATGAAATTCTGTTGCGCGAGAACGAGTCGATCTTCCTGCCGCTCGGCTGCATCCACCGGCTGGAGAACCCCGGCAAGGTGCCGCTCAACCTGATCGAGGTTCAGTCCGGCCCCTACCTCGGCGAGGACGACATCGTCCGCATCGAGGATATCTACGCCCGCGCGGCGATCGAAGGCTGACAATACGTGTAAAAAGGGAGCGGGTTGCGCAGAGGCAACCCGCTCGTGCCGCGACTTTCAGCCGTCAGGCAGCGACGCGTGACAGCGCGTTCTCGATTTCCCGTCCCAGCCCTTGCCTGAATGCGTCCATGTCGAGCCACCACTCGCGGTGATCGCCGCGCTCATCCTTTGGCACCTCGGTCGGCGCCGTCCAGTTGCGGTAGGATTGGCCAAGGATCTGCGTGATGGCGAGGGTGCCGCCGTCCATGTAATGGCCAGGGAAGATCTCGAACACCGATGCGTCGCGCGGCGCGAAGGCGACGTTCGTCAACCCGGCGCCATGGGTGCCCACGATCACGCTGGCCGAGCGCATGACCGCCATCTGTCCTTTAAGATCGTAGTCGGAGGGGACGAAAATCTCGAAGCCGAGATTTTCCAGCCAGGTTTCAAGCGCATCCTCGTTCAGCAGCCTGCGCTGGCCGGCATCCCGGCGCGATACGTAGATCAGCCTTTCTTCCCGTGGCGCATCCTCGCCATCGAAGGCGCGAGCTTCGAGCGCCTTTAGCGCCCCCACCGAGAAGGGCGTGACGCGCGCGTTGAGGTCCATGAAGTTGGCGGGCGAGGGGCGAACCAGCGTCCGCGCCCGCACCAGCTTGGCCGTCGTTTCATAGACTGCCTGATCCGGCCCGCACAGGATGGCGATCGCTTCGCGCTGCCACTTCGACAGCGGATTGACCAGCAGGGTCGCGTCCTTCGTCAGGCCATAAAGCATCGCCGCGTGAATGGAGGGAATGGACTGCAGCAGGAAGTGGAAATAATTCGCCGTCGCGTTGTTGGATATGCTGATGCAGGTCTGGTCTATGTAATAGGTTTCGTCCTTGGCGAGGCGCGTCTCGAACTCGCGCTTGTCCTTCTTCAGCGCATCGATGTCTTTCTGGATGGAGCGCGAGTAGGTTTCCATGATGAGCTGGCCGCGCGCGTTGGCGATGCGGTTGGCGCGTCCGCCCAGCGTGACCTGCACGCCCTGCGGCAGCACGGACAGGGTGATGGGGCGGGCGGTGTAGGCGCCTTTCTGGAACGGCCATTCCTCGGTGTAGCGCCATGGCTGGGCGGCGTGCGTCGTCACCTGCTCCGCCGGGCGGATCTGGTAATGCGCCTGCCTGTCGAGCGGCAATGCGCTGTCCGCGGGAATGGGGTCGGCGATGAAGCCGGGCGACAGCAGCCGGATCATCGGCTCGCCAGACACGCCGCTGCCGGCGGGAGCGGCGGCGCTGCTTTTGGCCGCGACCGGCTGCTCAGGCAACTCGCCGGCGCATTTTTCCAGAACGAGGTCGAGATCGAACGCCTTGTGCAGCTTGTCGGCAAGGGCTCCGAGGTCGGGAAGCGGTTCGCCGGGGTGCTGCAATGCCTCCTCGATGGAATAGGCCGGCGTCGGTATCCGGTTCGAGGCGGCGTAGTAATCGGCGTATTTGATGTAGCCCTCATGGGGCGAGGCGCGGAACCATACGGCGGGAATGCCGTAGCTCTCGGCGACGATGAGGCCGTGGAGCGAGCTGGAGATGATCAGCTCGCACGAGCAGATGTCGTCCACGACCTCCTGCCACGGATGCCACACTTTCACGACCTTCACTTCGTCCGAGCGCGGGAAGTGCTTGAACTTCTCGCCGTCCGCCAGATGGGGCACGAGGCCGATCTTGTACTTTCCGCGCCGGCTGCGGGGCCGGTGGAAGCGCGGCAGCAGGATGGCGGGGTCGCCGAACACGGGCGGGCACTCGATGCCGCGCGACAGCATCAGATCGCGGCTCAGCGGCCCCCGCACGGCGAGAATGGTGGGCGTGGAGCCGGCGTTTTTCCAGCCGCGCCAGAACCCTTCATACCCGACGGGATGCGCGCCGCTGCCGAACACGACATCGCCGGTGAGGGCGCTTTGCAGGATGGAGCCGATGCCGAGCAGCTTTCCGGCCTGCGTCTTGGGTGTGTGCTCAACGGGCCGGGCAGCCAGCCAGGACATGATTGCTGCAGAAAGGGCATCGCCGAAATTGGGCGCGTCGGCCCAATAATACACCCTGATCGGGTTGCTCATCGTCTCGCTTCCTTGCTTTAGAACAGATGGCCATGCCTCCGGGAGGGATGATCTCCCGGCGGGGCGTTCATCAGACCAGCGCGGTTTCGCGTTCTTCCAGCGTCTCCCGGATCGTGCGCGCCAGCTTGCGCAGTTGCGTGTCCGCCTTTTCGCGGATGGCGTGGCGGGTGAAATAGGGGATGCGCGGCATGTATTTCTGCAGCCGGTCGGGCAGGTTTTCATGCCGGTGATGGCCGCTGAGCTCTTCCCGCTCTATCATCTTGTAGAAATTGGTGAATTTGTCCGTCGTGATGAGCCCGATCGTGGGTATGCCGAACATCGTCGCCACCACGAGCCCGTGGAACTTCATAGACGCCAGCACCGAGCACTCGCCGATGGCGGCGGTGATCTCGCGGATGTCCTCGCTGTAGAAATACTCGTCCGCCTCGAAGGGGAATTCCTTCAGCGCCTCGAGGTCTTCCTTGCCGATGATGCCGGAGGCCGCCACGATATGACGGATGCGGTAGCCGAGCGACACGGCCTTCTCGCACAGGGCGGTGAGGTTGTCCCAGCGGATCTCGCCCGGCCGCTGCTGCCGCGTGATGATGCCGAACACCGGGGCGTCCTCCGGGCGCTGCACCGTGGGCAGGTCGAGCGCGCAGATGATGTCCGGAGAGCGGGCGATTTCCACCTTCGGCGCGAGATGATGCTCGATCCAGCGCTGGCTCTCGATGTCGCGCACGTGGATGTGCTTGATGCTATCGCTTTGGAAAAAGGTCTTCAGCCGCGCCACCACCTTGGGGTCCTGTCCTCCCCAGGTCGGCACGCCGAGCCCGTGCATGAAGATGGGCTTCGACAGGAATGGCTCCTCGAAATACTGGTCCGTCCAGTAAAAGGGGATCACCAGGTCGCCGCCGCCGATCAGGATGGCGTCGACATCCGCGACCTTCTCCTTCAGCCCCTCGATGCCGCCGTTGTAGAACGGGCGTTTCAGCGTATCCTGCAGAAACACGAACTCGTAGTCGCCGAGGTATTTTTCGAAGACTTCGAGGAACAGCTCGTCTCCATAGTTGCCGTAATGATAGTAGCCAACCATCGCGATCTTTTTCTTCTCGGTCATGACGATCCTCAATCTGACAACTATGATGCGGTGGATTTCAGCAGCCTGAATTCGTAAGGCCGCAGCAGCAGTTCCGCCCCGACGCCGCAGGGGGAAGGTTCGCGCAGCCGCGCGTCGCCGAAGAGGCGCAGTACGCCCTCGGAAAAGGAAAAGCGGGCAGGTTCTGCGGACGGATTGACCAGCAGGATAAATCGCGCGTCGTCCTTGCCGAAAAACACGAACGTGCGGTCGTCTTCTCCAGCCACGGCGGCCACGGGCTTCGTGTCGCCCATCATGCCGGCGAGTTGCGCGAAGGCCCCGTAGGTCGGGCGCTCGCGGCCGGCGAGGTCGATGAGGCCGTAGCTGGCCTTGCCCCAGCCGACATCACGATACTCCCAGAAGATGACCGGCGACATGCCGAGACTGAGCAGGGCGGCCTTGGTGCGCAGCACCTCCGCGGCGTATCTGTCCGTGTTGCTCTGCGACAGCGCCGAGCGCTTGTTGGCGCCGCGTCCCGCGCTACGGTCGTCCCCGTCGAGGAAGGTCGGGGCAAATTCCGTCACGGCGACATGGCCGCCGTATCCAAGCGCCGCCAGCCGCTGCCGCGTTTCCCGCGCGACGGTGCGGATGTCGCGGTCGAGGCGGTCGTCCCAGGCGTGCACGCTCACGAGATCGACGGCATCCAGCAATTGCCGGCCAAGGGCAGGGTCCCTCAAATAGCCCAGCAGCGCCGTGTAAGAACTCGTGCCCGGGCCGGCAAGCGGCGGCAGCGCCAGCCCCTGCAGCGCCGCCTCGCGGCGAACTTGCTGCAACAGCTCCACATAGGTCTGCGGCGGGATGCGGATGTTCCAGTCGCCGTTGGGCTCGTTGGCGAGCTCAATGGCATCCACGGGGAAATCGTAAGCGCGAAGGGCCTCGATCACGGCGACATAAAACTTCGCCATCACGGGCACGGCGGAGCGCGGCATCACGCGTCCCTCGTCCGTAGCGCGCCGCAGCCGCTGTTCGGCATCGGTGAAGGGCGGCTCCCACAGGATGAGATGGAGCTTGCCCCGCGTGCTGGCAAGCAGCGTTTTGAGATGCGCAGCCTGCCGCTCCAGCGCCTCGTGGCGCGCGGCGACATGTCGGGCGACGTAGCGGCGGACCTCCGCCATGTCCGCCATTGCCGGCAACGGCTCGGCATGTTTCCAGCCGCCCGGTCCGGCGGAATGGCGGAAGACCGTGGGATGCAGCGCCAGCAGCTGCTCCTGCGGAGCATCCTTCAGGTGCTCGGGCCAGATCTGCAAGCCGATCGCTAGCGTGTCGTCCTGAACGGCTGCGGCGGCTGCGGGCGCGTCGAGAACACAGCACGGCGTCGGCGGCATGTCGCAAACCGCCTCGCGTGCCTGCACGCGGGCCGCGCCGGCGACGGCGGCCGCCAGCATCAGACATCGCAACATGTGTATGGCAATCGGTGGCGCCATCGGTCCTCTTTCGTGCAAGTTCCCCGGATATGGGCGAACTCCCGTCAGCCGGCCTTTCCGGCGCGCGGCCTGCATCAGGCTGCGTAGAAGAAACTGACCTCGCGGATCGCGATCGACAGGATGCGCTGGTCGCTGCCGCCTTCGGCCTGGGCCGGGGAGGCGCTGACCTGGCTTTCGATGCGTATCGTCTGCACCGGAATGGCGGGCGTTCCCTCGCGCCATTGCAGCCGCGCCATGAACCGCGACGTCGCCGGGTCCTCCACGATATCGAGCGCGGCGGGCAGGGCGTCGAAGTAGCAGTTCAGCAGCGGGAACGTCGCGCCGTAGACCTTGTCGACGACGATCAGCACCTCGCTGATGACCCGGCCCGGATCGGGATTGAAGATGATCCCCGTGCGGCTCATCCAGCGGAAGCCGTTGCCCTCCACGACCTCGACGGCGTACCAGCCGAGCGTGAACAGATCGGAGCTCAGATCGACATAGGTCGCCGTGGTCGGAACGGCCGCCTCGCTTCGCTTCGGCAAGCCCGCCGAGGCGGCGGACGAATGGATGAAGCTTTTCAGGCTGTCGATCTGCGATTGCAGCGCCGGATCGACCGGCGCGCTGTTTTCGCGGCGCTCACCCGCGATGCGGTCGAAAATGAACGACGACGCATATTCGATGAAGGCATCGACCCGTTGCTGGATTTCCTCGATCTGCTCCTTGAGCTCCGTGCGCAGGGACTTGATGTGGAAGCTGGAAGCATCCTGAATTTGCTGCACGCGCGCATCGAGGGCGATGAGGCGGCGATCGAGCTCATCGTCCGCCGGGCGGCTGAGCACGAGCGAGGCCAGCGGCGTCTGCGATCCCACCGCGAACAGCTCTATCGACAGGCCGCTGTCGTTGATGTCGATCGGCAAAAGCTGGATGGCGAAGCGGAAACTGGCGCCGCCCTCGTCCATCAGCCGGGGCTCCTCCATATCAACCGCGCGCGGAATGACGCCGTTGATGCGGGCAAAAAGCTGAGGTTTCAGAAGGCCATTGACCTTGTTGAACACAACGCCGCGGACGATGCCCTGCGAAACGGTGACGTTCTCGACCTCGAGCTGCCCCGTGCCCACGAGCATGACGGCCTCGTCGACCGTCCGCAATTCGAAGGGAGGGCTGATTTCGATGTCGTCTTCCTTGCGCACGAAGCGTATCTCGGCGGGAAGCTCGACCCAGGGCAGATAATCGATGGGAAACTCGATGATGTCGCCGGCCCTCAGCGTGCCCTGAAAGCGGCTCTCACCCGCCCGGATGCCCTGAACATAGGCGACGATCACATCGTCAAAACGGCTGGAAACAAGACATGCAAGCCTGACGGCCTGCCTTCCGATTCCGATCGGCTGGACGATCGCATCAATCACATCAAGCATTGTTCCGCTTTTCGTAATGGACGGGAGTCAGATACTGACATCGATCGGAAACTGATGCAACAATATACTTCAACATCAACGCGTCATGCGCGACATTAGATTCATAATACTGTAAAGATAGTGTCTTATCTGCACGCAAAGCGGGCTCCCTGTCGTTATCAGGTCGCCATGTCCGCTCATTACCGGCGAGAATGGGCGAGGGCACTATTCGCCGGGAAGCTCGGACGGGATTGCGCTGCATCCATTGAATTTGAATTCTGCCCAGTAAATTTGACGATGGTGTGGCCATTTCGTGGCGCGTTTGGCGGCGCGCACGCGTCCACGAAACCCTACAGGATGTTTTTCGAGGAACATCGAGCAGTGGTGAGCCGGCACATATCTGCCTGCCGTGATGGATCGGCAGGCCTCGTCTATTAATAATGATTGCTGTAGTGGCGAACTATCGCCGGAAAATCATCGATAGGGGCGCAGTTCGCTCATAAAGCATTTCCGCGCCTCAACGAGACGCCGAAAATCTTCAGACCTGCATGACGCGCAGGTTATTCGTGGTCCCGGCCTTGGCGAAGGGGATGCCGGCGACGACGACGATATGGTCATGGGGCTTCGCGAATCCCTCAGTGAGCGTCGTTGCCGCAGCGCGCTCGACCATTTCCTCATAGGTGTGCACGTCCGCCGCGAGGACGCTGTGCGCCCCCCACTGAAGCGTGAGCCGCCGCGCCGTGGCCTCCTGCGATGTGATGGCCAGGATCGGCACCGGGGGGCGCTTGCGTGCGATGCGCGCCACCGTTGTGCCGCTCGACGTGAAGGCCACGATCACCGGTGCATGCATGGCCTCAGCCAGATCCGCGCCCGCCGCCGCGACGGCATGGGGCGGCGTCTGCTCCTCGCCCGGCTCGGAGGCCGCGATGATCGAGCGGTAGAGTTTGTGGCCCTCGGTGCTGCGGATGATGCGGTCCATCATCGCAACAGTTTCGCGCGGATAGCGTCCCGTAGCCGATTCCGCCGACAGCATCACGGCGTCCGCCCCGTCGTAGATCGCGGTCGCGACATCGGACGCCTCGGCGCGCGTCGGTGTCGGCGCGGCGACCATGGAATCGAGCATCTGCGTCGCGACGATCACCGGCCGCACCGCCAGCCTGCATGCCCGCACCAGCTCCTTCTGCCGGCCGGGAACGTCCTCGGGGGGGATTTCGACGCCCAGATCGCCGCGCGCAACCATCACCGCATCGGAAAGCAGAATGATGTCGTCGATATGGTCGAGCGCGGAGGGCTTTTCGATCTTGGCCACGAGGCCGGCTTGCTCGCCGATGAGGCCGCGCGCCTCGATCAGGTCCGCGGGCTTCTGCACGAAGGACAGCGCCACCCAGTCCATGCCAAGGGACAGGCCGAAGGCGAGGTCGGCGCGGTCCTTGGCGGTCAGCGGCGACAGATCGAGCAGGGTGCCGGGCAGGTTCACACCCTTGCGGTTGGAGATCGCCCCGCCGACGATGACCGTCGCGTCGATGTGTTCCGCGCCAAGGGACGTCACCCGCACGCGCACGCGCCCATCGTCGATCAGAAGGTCCTGTCCGGGTGCGATGGCGGCGAAGATTTCAGGATGAGGAAGCGGGATCGCCGTCCGGTCGCCATCCGCACCGTGCAGCACGAAGCGGAGGGTGTCGCCGGCGGTCACCGTAAAGCCGCCGTCCCGAAGGGTGCCGACGCGGATCTTGGGACCCTGCAGGTCCTGCAGGATGCCGATGGGCCGTCCGACCTCCCGCTCCAGCGCGCGGATAGCGCCGTGCACCCTGGCGTGGTCCTCGTGCGTCCCGTGGCTGAAATTGAGCCTGAACGTATCGACACCGGCGAGAAACAGCTCCTTCAGCACCTCGGGCGAGGCGCTGGCCGGTCCGACAGTGGCGACGATCTTGGCGCGGCGTTGACGGTGCATGGTGCGATCGGCCCCGGGGCCGCTCCCTATTCAGTTCATTCAGAAGATGAAGCGGATGGAGATAAGCTGCTGCTATGCCGTTAAAAAATGGCGTCTCCCGTTCCGAGGAAGACGCGCCTTGATAAAGATGTCCCGGCACGACTGGTGTCGGACCGGGAGTGTCGAATGCGGGGCTTGCCCTCGTCATGCCGCCGTCTCGCGAAAGCGCCGGTATGATACTCTTCTATCAGTCTGGAGCGACTTTTTGTCGATCGAATGGCTCTGCTCGATCGGCGCTCTAGATGATGGCATCCTCCATGAAGGGTTCGTTGAGCGGGATGCGCTCGTAGCGGAACGGCGTCAGGTCGAGCGTCAGGAACCGTCCGTCGACGATCAGTTCCGCGACCGCGCGGCCGACAGCCGGCGATTGCTGGAGTCCGTGGCCGGAAAAGCCGTTGGCGAACATGAAGTTCGTCACTTCGGGATGGAAGCCGACGATTCCGTTGTGGTCGAGCATGTTGTATTCATAGTGTCCGGTCCAGCTCTGCATGACGCGCAGGGCCTCGAAATCCGGAATGCGGTGCCACAACGCCGGCCAGATACGCTCGTCGAATTCCTGATACCGGGTTTCGAAGTCGTCGTAGTCTGCCGGGCCGTCATCGAGCGGGGTGTTGCCGGTCAGGAACAACTCGCCTTCCGGGCGCACGAACGTGCCGGACAGATCGATGACATTGGGCATGCGCCCGGGGATCGGCGTGTTGCTGGCGAAGACGAAGCTGTGGCGCTTGTACGGCGCGACGGGGATCGATAGCCCGGCCATGGCCGCGATCTGCTGCGCCCGTGGGCCGGCGGCGTTGACGACGATGCCGCACGAAACGGTCTCGCCGGTCGACAGCCGCACGGCCGTGACCTTTCCGCCTTCCATGTCCAGCCCGGTAACGGCGTTGTCGATATACGTGATGCCGCTGGCGCGGGCGGCGCGGCGCAGCCCGTTCAGCAGCCCCATGGAATCGAACCAGCCTTCGCCGCGCGCTCCCCAGGCGCCGCCGCCGAGATCATCGACGTTGAGCCACGGAAACTGCTCCTTCAGCGGGCCGGGCTCGAAGAAGACGGTGTGGGCGCCGAGGCTGCGTTGCAACTCGACACGCTCGCGCGCCGCATCGACCCCATCGGGCGAAACGCAGTAGAGATAGCCGTATTCCTTGAAGCCGAGATCCGGCGCCGGCTCATCCGTGTAGAACGGCGCCATCCGTTCCGTGAAGCCCTCGATGAACTCGATGCCGAACTGGCTGATCTTCACGTTGATGGGGTTCGAGTATTGCTGGCGAATCGCGCTGGTGGACAACGCCGTCGAGGAAAATTCATAGCTGCTGTCGCGTTCCACGACGAGGACGGACGCGCCCGCGCCAAGCTTCTGGCTCAACCAGTAGGCGGTGGATGAGCCGACGACGGCGCCGCCGATGATGACGATGTCGTATGACGTCCGGGGAGGGGATTTGTAGGGAGGAATGGCCATGGCCGCGACTTTCACAGGGAGAAGGATGCAATCAGGTTGTCCGCGCCGCGCGCCAGCAGGCCGAGGTCGGAACCGACCGCCACCATGGTGAAGCCGTCGCGAAGATAGCGGTCCGCATCGGCCTTCGCGGGCGCGAGGATGCCGCTGGCCTTTCCGGCGTCGGCGGCCGCCTGCCGGACGGAGGCGATGGCCTGCTGAACGTGATCCGCGCCGGGATTGCCCATTGCGTTCATGTTGGTGGACAGGTCGCCCGGGCCGACGAACAGCACGTCCACGCCCTCGACTGCGGCGATCTCGCGGGCATTGGCGACACCAGTGTCGCATTCGATCTGCACCGCGAGCAGCTGGTTGTCGCGGGCGTTGCGATGATACCCGGCGATGCGGCCGAACTGGTTGGCGCGATGCCCCACCGAAAAGCCCCGAAAGCCATGAGGCGCGTAGGTCATGGCGGCGACGATGTCGCGTGCCTGCGCCGCCGTGCGGACGTTAGGGACCATCAGGCTGCGCGCGCCCGCGTCCATGAACTGCTTGATAAGAATGGGATCATCGCCGGGAAGCCTCACTGCCGCCTCGCAGGGGAAGGCGGCCGCGGCCTGAAGCTGCGCCAGGATGCTGCGCAGGTCGTTGGGGCTGTGCTCACCGTCGACGAGCAGCCAGCCCACACCGGAGCCGGCCACGATCTCGGTCGTCAGCGCGGACGCCAGCGAACACCACAATCCGATACTCGGCCTGCCTTCGCGCAAGGCCGCTTTCAGCCCGTTGGGACGCTCTTGCAATTTCGGTGTCTCCGTGCTCTGAGTGCGATTGAAATTTGTATGATGTCATATATCATACCTCAACGCGCCGCAATAGCCGGCCGCCGATTTCGGAAAGGACAATCGCAGTGCTCATCGGTTTCATTGGGCTGGGTGTCATGGGGGCGCCGATGGCGCGCAACCTTGCCGCAGCCGGCCACGAGATCATCACCTCGCTCAACCGCTC
>CALMIK010000015.1 GCA_937863995.1 uncultured Chelatococcus sp. | reverse complement strand
GCAGCCCGCCGTCATCACCTCAATCGGGACACGGGAATGGGCACACGTCGGTCAACCATGAGGGCCGATGGTATAAGGCCACAGCTTTCTCCAATAAATAATTTGATCGCTTTACAGCGCACATGCAATAATACGAAACCTAAAATTGCTGTATTCTACTGTCGAAACCCAGGGTTGGAGTCCATGATTTTTTCCGATGCAAGAAATAAACTTGAGGCAATCAAGCGATCTCTGGCAATTATAGAATTTAAGCCTGACGGAACCGTCATAAATGCAAATAAAAACTTCCTAGATGTCATAGGATACAGTCTGGAAGAGATTCTTAACAAGAATCATCGCATGTTTCTACCTCCCGACTCCACGCAGGCTCACGACGGCGGCGATGCAGCCTATCGCCGCTTCTGGGATGAGCTGCGCGCGGGCAAGGCCCACGTCGCCGAGTTTCGGCGCATCGGCAAAAACGGACGCGAGGTATGGATTCAAGCCTGCTACAGCCCCGTTCTCGGGCGGAACGGCAAGGTCGTCGGCATCATCAAGGCCGCCATCGACATCACCGCGCAGAAGCAGCATGACGCCGAGTTGCAGAGCCAGATCGACGCGCTGCATCGCGTGCAGGCGCTCGTCGAGTTCAGCCTCGACGGTACCGTCCTGAAGGCCAACGACAACTTCCTCACCACGATGGGCTACACGGCGCAGGAGATCGTGGGCAAGAACCATTCGCTGTTCGTCACCCCGGATGAGCGCGGCGGGTCCGACTATCGGAAGCTTTGGGACACATTGCGCGGCGGCAACTTCATTGCGTCGGATTTCCGCCGCGTCGGCAAGGGCGGGCGCGAGGTGTGGATACAGGCATCCTATAACCCGGTGTTCGACACCTGCGGCAAGCCGTACAAGGTGGTGAAGTTCGCCACCGACATCACCGAACAGATGCGCAGGCGCGCCCGCCGGCAGGAAACACGCGAGGCGATAGACGAGGAACTGGAGGAAATCGGCAAGGCGATCACCGCCGCCAACGATCAGGCGGCGGCGGCGGCGAGCGCCTCGTCGCAAACGTCCGGCAGCGTGCAGTCGATCGCCACCGGCGTCGATGAACTCGGCGCCTCGATCCGCGAGATCGCTGGCCAGGCCGAGCGCGCTCTCGAAATCGCGGCGGCGGCAGTCAACCAGGCCGCGCGCGCGAACACCACCGTGTCGAGCCTAGCCGACACCGTCCAGAGGATCGGCACGATCATCGAGATCATCAACGGCATCGCCAGCCAGACGAACCTGCTGGCGCTGAACGCCACCATCGAGGCGGCGCGTGCCGGCGACAGCGGCAAGGGCTTCGCCGTCGTCGCGTCCGAGGTCAAGAGCCTGGCCTCGCAAACGGCGAAGGCCACCGACGAGATCGCCGGTCAGATCGTCGCGGTGCAGGCATCGACTGCGGACGCGGTGCAAGCAATCTCCGCCATCTCCGAAACAGTGTCGCAGATCAACGACATCTCGAATGGCATTGCCGCGGCGGTGGAAGAGCAATCGGCTGTGACGTCGGAAATCTCGCGCAGCATGCAGGTGGCGGCAGGCGGCGTGGATGAGGTCACCCGCAACCTCGCGTTGCTGTCCGAAGCGACGACGCAGATCAACAGCGCCAACCGCAAGGTGCTGGAAGCGCAGGCAGCCGTCGCCTGAGCCCCGGCTTTGCACAGCGCTCGCGCGCCTGTCAGAGTTTCATGGAAACGATGACAGGCGCGCATTTCCCGAAGTGAAAATCCCCGTCGGACTTCGCTGTAACCGATCAAATGATTCAATCCGATCGGAACACGTTTTAGGCCGCGAGCAGCGCCTGCTTCAACAGGGCAAATGCCCGCGCACGGTGAGAAAGGCCATCGCCGTCGCTCTGGCCGTGCTTCTGTTCCGCCGTCATCTCGGCGAAAGTCACTGTATGCCCGTCGGGCTGGAAGACGGGATCGTAGCCAAAGCCCTGCCCGCCGCGCGGTGGAAACACCAGTGTGCCGAACACGCGGCCTTCGAACAATTCCTCATGCCCATCCGGCCAGGCGACGACCAGCGCCGACACGAAATGCGCCCGGCGCGACGCCTCGTCGAGTGCCCCGCGCAGCACGAGCTCACGCTCGAGACGCGCCATGGCGCCCACGAAATCCTTCGCCGGACCGCCCCAGCGGGCCGAGAAAATGCCCGGCGCGCCATCGAGCGCATCGACGCACAGGCCCGAATCGTCGGCGAACGCCGGCAACCCCGATGCCACGGCTGCGGCGCGCGCCTTCAGCGCCGCGTTTTCGGCGAATGTCGTCCCCGTTTCATCCGGCTCCGGCAGACCCAGCTCGCCCGCCGACACCGCCTCCACCGCATATGGCGCCAGCAGCTCGCGCATCTCGCGAAGCTTGCCGGGGTTGTGGGAGGCCACCACCAGCCTGCCCTGGAGCCGACGCCTGGCCGCTTGCGCCATCACGCCACCGCCTGCTTCTGCAACGCGACGAGCTTCTCCGTGCCCGCGCGCGCCAGCGCGAGGAGCTGAAGCAATTCCTCTTCCGAAAACGGCGCGCCCTCGGCGGTGCCCTGCACCTCGATGATGCCGCCCGCGCCCGTCAGCACGAAATTTGCATCCGTCTCGGCGCTCGAATCCTCGGCATAGTCGAGATCGATCACCGGCGTGCCCTTGTAGATGCCGCAGGACACCGCCGCGACATGATCCTTCAGCGCCTTCGCCGACAGCATGGCCCGCGCCTGCATCCAGGCGAGGCAGTCATGCAGCGCCACCCAGGCACCGGTAATCGCCGCCGTGCGCGTGCCGCCATCGGCCTGCAGCACGTCGCAGTCGACGACGATCTGGCGCTCGCCAAGGGCCGAAAGATCGACCACCGCGCGCAGGCTGCGGCCGATCAGCCGCTGGATTTCCTGCGTGCGGCCGGAGGGCTTGCCGGACGTGACCTCGCGCCGCGTGCGCTCCTGCGTGGCGCGCGGCAGCATGGAATATTCAGCCGTGACCCATCCGCGGCCCTGCCCGCGCAGCCACGGCGGCGGACGGTCTTCGAGCGAGGCGGTGCACAGCACGTGGGTTTCGCCGAAGCGCACGAGGCAGGAGCCCTCGGCGTAACGCGCGACGGCGCGCTCCAGCGTGACGTTGCGCAGCTCGTCGGGCGCGCGCTTCGAAGGGCGAATGAGGGTACTCACGGCGAGGGTCCTTGCATGATGAAACACTGCCCGCGCTTGTAGCATCTCACACGCCGTCGGCAAGCGCGATACGCGGCCGGCGACGTCTGCGCGCATCGCGCCGCGCAACAGTCAACCAAATAATTGACGTCATGCAGCAAAGTACACATGTAATTGACTCCGCGAATAAATGATATATAAATATTTTGCCACAATAACTGGCCTGGGTTTTACCGAGCGCTCCGCTTTGCATTCCTTGTTTTTTATGGCGGCATGCGCCCGTACAGTTTTCAAAAACATGCCTTGTGGTGTGTTTTTTCTGAAATGCGGAGCATCTGATGGCCGGCAAGTTTCCAAGCGGTTCCCGTAACCTGAACCGCTCTCTTTCCGGTCTTTTATTGCGTTGCAGCGTCGCAAGCGCCGGGCTGGTCTTCGCGGCCGCCGTGTCATCGCCGGCGGCCCGCGCTCAGACGCTGCCGACAGACGCGCAGATCGTCAGCGGACACGCCGCCTTCGCCAACGACGGCGTGAACCTCAAGGTCCACCAGTCGACGCCCGCTGCTATCATCTCCTGGGAAAGCTTTTCCATCGGACAGCCCAACAGCGTCCATGTCGACAACGGCTCCGGCGCGACGCTCAACCGCGTGCGCGGCAACGTCGCCTCGCAGATCGACGGCTCGCTCACGGCCACCGGCTCACTCTATCTCGTCAACCCCGCCGGTATCGCCGTGGGGTCGACCGGACGTGTCCAGACCGGCGGCAGCTTCGTCGGATCGACGCTCGATATCGCCGATCAGGAATTTCAGAAGGCCGCGCGCGGCGAAGCCTACACGCTGAAGGGCGACAGCAGCGCCACCGTACGCAACGCCGGCAGGATCGGCGCGCTCGGCGGCGACGTGGCGCTCATCGGTCGCACGGTCGAGAATACGGGTGACATCGACGCGCCCAACGGCACGGCGGCGCTGGCGGCGGGCACGGAAGTGCTGGTGCAGGATCGCGCCCTCGACGGTGGCCGCTTCGTGGTGAAGGCGGGCGGCAAGGACACCAGCGTGCGCAACAGCGGCAACATCAACGCGGCGGAGGTTGAGCTGCGCGCCAACGGCGGCAACGTCTACGCGCTGGCGGGCAACCGCAACGGCGTGATCGCGGCGACCGGCACCGCAAAGCGTGGCGGGCGCGTGTTCCTGACGGCAGGCGATGCCGGCACCGTGGAAGTGACGCAGCGGGTCAGCGCGCGCGCCCCGGGTTCCGCCACCCGCGCCCGCAACGGCGGCGAGATCCGGGTGTCGGGCCGGAATGTGAAGGTAGCGGCTACGCTCGATGCGAGAGGGCGCGCGCCGTCCGTGTTGCCGCCGGCGCGTCCGTCCATGCTGGACGGCGACGGCGGTGTTGTGATCGTGACCGGTGAAGCGGTCACGCTGACGGAGACGGCGCGGGTCGACGTGTCGGGCGCGAAGGGTGGAACGGCGCTTGTCGGCGGCGATTTCCAGGGCGGCAAGGACGCGGCGAACAACTACGTCGCCGAAAAGGTCGCGACAGCGAAAACCTTGTCGGTGGCTGCGGGCGCAACGGTTTCGGCGAATGGCGCGGGTGACGCGGGCCGCATCGTGCTGTGGTCGGACGACCTCACGGACTTCGCCGGCCATGTGTCGGCGGTGAGCGCGACGGGCCGGGGCGGCGATGCGGAAGTGTCGGGCAAGGCGGTGCTGGCGTTCACCGGCACGGCGGATCTGCTGGGGCCGCAGGGCGCGGGCACGTTGCTGCTCGATCCGTTCAATCTGGAGATCGTGGCGGGTTCCGGCGGTGATTTCACATCGTCCAGCTCGGTTTCGACACTCGGCGTCACGAAGCTCACCGATGCGCTGGCCACCGCGAATGTGACGGTGCAGACGGGCGACGGCGGTGGAGAGGATGGCAACATCACCGTCTCCGCCGCCGTGAGTTGGGACGCGCCCACGTTGCTGACGCTTGTGGCTCACCGTGACGTCGTGGTGAAAGCCGCCATCACGGCCGACAATGCCCAGGGCAGGCTCAAGCTGCGCGCCGACAGCGCCGGCACAGGCACGGGCACCGTTATATTTGATACCGCCGACACGATGCGCGCACCCGGGAGCATCGAGATACTATATAATCCCACGTCATACGAATCTCCTTCAGATTTTACTGCGAACATTGAAGCGGGAAATCCGTTAACCGCGTATATGCTCGTCAACACGATCGAAAAGCTGCAATCCATCGGCGCGGTCAAGGCGACGCACGCCTACAACTACGCGCTTGGCCGCGATATCGACGCTTCCGTGACGTCGACCTGGAATGCCGGCAGGGGATTCAAGCCGATCGGCACTTCGATGTATGGCGGCATTGGTCCAGTGGCATTTACCGGCATCTTCGATGGCCAGGGCCACACGATCAGCGGACTGTTCATAGACCGACGGAACGAACACGATGTAGGCCTGTTCGGCTATGCGAACGGTGCGACAATCCGGAATGTCGGCCTCGTCGGCAGCACGGTGAAGGGCACCGCCACCGGCATGGAGATGCGCACCGGTGGATTCGTAGGGTACGGCATCGGCAACAACACCCTGACCAACGTCTACGTCATCGGCAGCGTGCTGGCCAGCACCAGCACTCGGGCCTATGCCGGAGGGCTCATCGGCAATGCCAGCAGCGGCACCTCCATTACCAACGCCTATATGTCCGGCACCGTAACGGCGAGCAGCAGCGGCAGCAGCACCACCTTTGACGGCGCCTGGTCCGGGGGATTGGTGGGCTACTCTAACCGGATCACGATCGCCGATGCCTATTCCACCGCCGCTCTCTTGGCCAGCAGCAGCAACACCAAGGGTAATTTTGTCGGCGGGCTTGTCGGACAGGTATACATCGCCGGCAACACGACCATCCGTCGCGCCTACGCTACTGGTGGGATAGGCGCCAGCGGCACCTCCACCACTTATCTCGGCGGCCTCGTGGGGCATATACTCGCCAACCCGAGCGACGTCGTGACCATTGCGGACAGTTTCTGGGACAAGAGCACGACCGGACAGCTCATTCCCGTCGGCGGGATACAGGGTCCGGTGAATGTGACACCCGTGGCCAACAACGGCCTCACCACCGCACAGCTTCAGGACACCACCGGCTTCGCGCAACGTGCCGCGAGCTGGAACTTCGACTCCGTCTGGGCCCCGCCCAGCTCAGGGCACTATCCCGAGCTTTATACCCTGTCGAAAGTCATCCGCGTCGACACCCGGTCTTTCTCCACCTATGGCAGCGACCAGCTCACGGTGCCCCAGACCCTTTACTACGGCGGCCCGCAAGACTGGGCGAACCGCGACCGGAGCGCCGGCTCCGCCTACAACATCTTCGTCCCGGCCGATCAGAGCCCCGGTACCCCTGGGGTCGGCGGCATCGATACCAGCGGTTACACCGGCAAGGACGGAGCAAACCAGTGGCACAACGCCGGCACCGCCATCGGCCTTTCTTCCTCCGCCGGAGGCGGCGAGGTTGCCCAGAACGGATATCGCTTCGTGTACACCGGCGGCATCACCGTCAGGCCACATCAGCTGACCGTGACAACGGAGGGTGACGCCTTCAACTGGGACAAGACTTACGACGGCGCCAGCACAGCTTCCAACACAGCCGTCACCATTGCGGGCATACCGAGCGAATCGCTGAACCTCGTATTGAAGAACATCACTTATGCCGACAAGAACGCCGGCAGCAACATCGGCATCACCGGTGTCTGGGAACTGGCGAGCAACGGCGCCTTTCTGGTAAGCAATTACATACTTGCCAATACCGGCTACAACAGCACCGGCACCATCGGCCAGCGCGCCATCACCCTCAAGGCAACGGCGGGCAAGACCTATGACGGGGATGCCTGGACGTGGGGATCCACCGACACCATCGCGGCCATCGGCGGGACTTCGTTCGCGCCGGGAGACAGCGCCGACACGCTCGGCGCCGCTACATGGACGCTCGAGAATGGCGGTATCGGCGTCGCCCATGCGACAAATGCCGGCGACTATCTCATCACAGGCGCCACGTTCGCGAGCGGCAGCAACTACGCCATCACATGGGATCCGACGAGCACGCTCACCATCGGCCAGCGCGCCGTCACCCTCAAGGCAACGGCGGGCAAGACCTACGACGGCGATGCCTGGACGTGGGGATCCACCGACACCATCGCGGCCATCGGCGGGACTTCGTTTGCGCCGGGAGACAGCGCCGACACGCTCGGCGCCGCTATATGGACGCTCGAAAATGGCGGTATCGGCGTCGCCCATGCGACAAATGCCGGCGACTATCTCATCACCGGCGCAACGTTCGCGAGCGGCGGCAACTACGCCATCACCTGGGATCC
>CALMIK010000014.1 GCA_937863995.1 uncultured Chelatococcus sp. | reverse complement strand
CGTGATGCTGCCGGCCACGCTGAACCCGCTGCTCGCCAGCTGGTAGTTCCCCGCCGCCGCCCCGCCCAGCGCGTACGCGCCGGTGATCGTCGTCGCCGACGCCACGTCCTTGCTGTTGTATTGGGTGCTGCCGAGCGACAGCGTCACCGCGTCCAAGCCGATCACGCCGCCGAGCGCGCCGTGGGTCAGCACCGCCGCCGCCGTGCCGCCGTCGTAGGCGCGGCTCGTCGTCACCGTTCCCGCCGTGGCGATGGTCAGCGTCGCCTTGGTCACCGTCAGGCCGGCGGTGTAGATGAAGCGGTAGCCGTTGCTGCCGGCGGTGGCGAGGCCGGTTATCTCGGCCGCGTCGTAGGCGCCGGCGTTGAGCCCCGCGATGGCGACGCCGGGATTGGCGACGAAGGCGGCCGGGGCGCCGTAGGCGTCGGTGGCGAAGACGTTGAGGCCGGCGCCGTAAATCGTCGATGCGGGCGTGCCGCCGACCCAGGCGCCGGAGGTCGAGCCGTAAGTCGCGGTGGCTCTGTTGGCGGCGTGGACGCGGATGACCTTCGACAGCGCGTAGAGCTCGGGCGCGTGGCCGTCGCCGGGCGGTGCCCAGACCGTCTCGAAGTCCCAGCCCCGCGGGGCGGCGAGGTTCGTGAAATAACCCGTGTTCGTCAGCTGCGCCGTGGTGAGGCCGGTGGTGCCGGTCTGGCTGCCGCTGCCGACGCCGTTGGACTGGCCGGTCGCCTGGGTGTCCCAGAAGCTGGCGGTGATGCTAGCCCCGACGTTTTGCCCCCCCAGCAGCCCGCCGACTTCGCTGGTGCCCGTCACGCTGCCGGTGGCGTAGGCGTTGGTAATCGTGCCACCGGCCTGAACCCCCACCAGACCGCCGACGCGGCTGTTGCCCGTCACGCTGCCGGTGGCGTAGGCGTTGATGATGCTGCTGCCCTGTCGCCCCACCAGCCCGCCGACCATGTCGGCGCCCTTCACGCTGCCGGTAGCCCAGGCGTTGGTGATGCTGCCGCCGAACTGATCCCCCACCAGCCCGCCGACGAAGTTGCTGTTGCCCGTCACGCTGCCGGTGGCCCAGGCGTTGGTGATGCTGCCGATCTGATACCCCACCAGCCCGCCGATGAAGTTGCTGTTGCCCGTCACGCTGCCGGTGGCGTAGGCGTTGGTGATGCTGCCGCCGTTCTGCCAGCCGACGAGCCCGCCGACGTAGGTGTCGCCCTTCACGCTGCCGGTAGCCCAGGCATTGGTGATGCTGCCGCCGAACTGATACCCCACCAGCCCGCCGACGTAGCTGGTGCCCCTCACGCTGCCGCCGTCGAGGCCGATGTTCCTGATCGTTGCACCGCCTATAGCGCCGAACAGGCCGACGTGCGACCCGTCCCGGACGATCGTCAGGCCCTTGATGACGTGGCCCTGGCCGTCGAAGGTGCCATTGAACTCCAGGCCGAATGTAGCCGTTCCGATCGGCAGGAAACCATAGTTACCGGCGCTGCTCTTCGTCGTCGCCGTGCGCCAGACATTGCTGTCGGGGAGGGCGGCGGCGAAGTCGATGTCGCTGGCGAGGATGTAGGTCCTGCCGCTGGTGAGGCTTGTGCCCGCGTCCGTATGCGAGCGGATGAGCTGCAGCGCCTCGGCGTTGCGGATGGTGTAGGTGCCGGCGATGACATTGCCGGCGCCATCATATGTCTTGCCAAGCTCGTCCAGCGTCATGCGCAGCATGGGCCGGGTTACGCCGTCGATGATGTACCAGTTGGTGTCGAAGCTGGAGAAGGCGTAGCCGCTCTTGGTGAAGGCGTCGACGCCCGTGCTGGAGCGCACGGCGGTTGGCGTGCCGCTGCCCGCGCTGTTGAAGCCGATGCCCGCGGGCCTGCCGGTGGTATCCCTGTCCCAGTAGCTCGTGTTGATCGTGCCGCTGACCCGATAGCCCACAAGTCCGCCGGAGTTGGCGCTCGCGTTCACCATCATTTTGCCCGACGCCCAGGCGTTGGTAATGGTGCCGTTGTCGCTCAGCTGTCCCACAAGCCCGCCGGAGCGATAGCTGGAGCCGCTGAGGGTGTTCGTCACCGTGCCCGTGGCGTAGACATTGGTGACGCCGCCACCGAAGATCTCTCCCACGAGCCCGCCCACGTAATAGCCGTTGCTCGTCACCGCGCCGGCGGCATAGGCGTTGGCGATAGTGCTGCCGTTACTGAGATTACCAACAAGGCCACCAACAGTGCTGCCGCCGCCCGTCACCGCCCCGGTGGCGTAAGCATTTGTGATGGCGGCGCTTACCTGGGCCAAACCCACAAGCCCACCTGTGTGGCTGTTGCTGCCGCTGCCGTTGACCGTAATTGTGGAAAAGGCATTGGTAATGCTGCCGCCGCGAAGATTGGCGACGAGCGAACCAACCTTGCCGACACCCGTCACCGTGCCGCCGACGAGGCCGATGTTCTTGATCGTCGCACCGCTGCCGCCATAGCCTGTGGAGCCAAAAAGACCGGCATCGGATGTCCGGTCGATGGTGAGGCCCTTGATGACGTGGCCTCTGCCGTCAAAAGTGCCGTAGAAGCTCTCGCCTACCACATAATTGCCGATGGGCACGAAATTGTAGCCCATCGCGCCGCCGACGGTGGTCGTCTTCCAGACACCGCTGGCGCTGGGGGGCGTGGCGGTGAAGTCGATGTCGCTGGCGAGGATATAGGTCTTGCCGGAGGTCGCGTTCTCCGCCGCGTGCATGCCGATGAGCTGCAGCGCCTCGGCGCTGTTGACGGTGTAGGTGCTGCCGCTCACAAAGCCTTCCAGCGAGGAGCGCAGAAGCGGCCGGGTGTCGCCGTCGAAAATATACCAGCCGCCGGCGGCGGTGAAGGTCAGGCCGGAATAGGTGCTCTTGGTATAGGCGGTGGAGGCGTTGACGGCGGTGATGGTGAAGGCGCCGCCATTGTTGACGCCGATGCTGCCGGCCATCCCGGTGCTCGCCGTGTCCCAATAGGCACCGGTGATGGCACCGGCGGATGCCCCCCGGCCACCCACGAGACCGCCGGCATAGCCGGTGCTGGCGCCCGTTACCTTGCCGGTGGCGTAAGCCCGGGCGATGCTGCCGTTGTTATGCCATCCTACCAGACCGCCGGCGTTGCCGCCGGTGCCGGTGCCCGTCACGCTGCCGGTGGCGTAGGCGTCGGTGAGGGTGGCGCCGTACAACTGCCCCACGAGGCCGCCGACATCGCCGGCGCCCGTCACGTTGCCGGTGGCGTAGACCTTGCTGAGGGTGCCGGCCGGCAAGCCAACCAGCCCGCCGACGTAGGATGCGCCGCCTGTGCTCGTCACGCTGCCGCTGGCCCAGGCGTTGGTGATGCTGCCGCTGGTGTCCTGTTGCCCCACCAGTCCGCCGACTCTGGCGCCGGGGCCCGTGCTCGTGCTCGTCACGCCGGCTGAGGCCCAGGCGTTGGTGATGCTGCCGCTGGCCTGATACCCCACCAGCCCGCCGACGTAGCCGCCGCTTGTGCCCGTCACGCTGCCGGTGGCGTAGGCGTTGGTGATGCTGCCGCTGACCTGAGCCCCCACCAGCCCGCCGACCAAGCCGTTGCCCGTCACGCTGCCGCCGTCGAGACCGATGTTCCTGATCGTTGCACCGGATATATAGCCGAACAGGCCGATATAATCCGTCGCCGGCCTGTTGATCGTCAGCCCGTCGATGGTGCGGTTTTGCCCGTCGAAGGTGCCGGTGAAGTACTTGCCCGTCGCGTTGCGCCCGATGGGCAGGAAGCCGTCGCCGCCGTTCCAGCTCGCCGTGCCGGCGGCGTCGATATCCGCCGCCAGCTTGTAGAACTTGTCCCGCACCGTCGCGATGCCTTGCAGGCCGTAGACGTCGGCGACGGCGTATGCATTCGCGGCATCCGCGCCGGTGCCGGCGGTGGCGCGCAGGAAGGTGACGGTGGGGACAAGGTTGCTGTCCACCGCCAGCCGGAAGTCCTTGGCCTTGAAGGCCGGCAGCGTCGCCGTGTTCTGCACCCACGCGCCGGCCTGGAGGGAGAACGTACCGACATCGATGGCGCCGCTCGCGCCCGTGGTGATGGTGGGCGCGGCGGCGGTGCCCGCCTTGGCCTTCAGCGTCAGGCCACCGCTGGCGTGCGTCGCCGTGATCGCGGCGTTGATGGCGATTTTGTTGGCGGCGTCGAGCGTCAGCGTCGTCGCCGCCGTCCAGGTGATGGCAGCCGCGACGGTGATATTGCCGGACTGCGAGCCGCCCGTCCCCGTCGTCACCGAGACATTGGCGCCGGCGAGCGCGTCGGTCAGCGTCGTGACGCTCAGGATGGAATCGTTGCCCGCGGCGGCGAAGGCCGGCGACGTGCCCGAGGTGAGGTTGGAGCCACTCGAAATCGTGATGTTGTACGGGTCGAGCAGCAGCGTGCCCGCGCCCGCCGGCCCCAGCAGGTTCGCCGTGCCGGTGAAGCCGAGCAGCGCCTTGCCCGACACTTCCGCGTCGCCGCCCCGGCCCGCGAGGCTCGTGGCCGAGACGTGGCCGGCGAAGTCCGTCCGCTCGTCCGACCACAGCACCACGCGCCCGGCATCCCCCGCGCCGTCCGCCGCAACAATGGCGCCCTTCGCCACCGTCAGCGTCCTGGCACGCGCCACGCTTTCCGCCGCATAATTGTTCGCCGCGTTCGCGCCGCCCTGATAGTCGCCGCCGACGAGCGCCACGCCGCCCGTCGATCCCGAGACGTCGATGCGCGCCGTGTCCGCCAGAGTCACCGCGTCGCCGGTGATGATCACCGTGCCGCCCGCGCCGTCCACGACCGAAGGCCGGGCCGGAGGCAGCGCAGACGGCGCGGCGGCCGGCACTGCGCCGCCGCCGGCGTCGAGCGTCGCCGCGACCTTCACGCTCCGGCCCGAGACGCGGATGCCTCCGCCGCGCGTGCGGCCGGCCGCGTCCGCCTTGCGGGCGGTCACCTGCTGCGTCACTTCCACGGTGCCGGCGTCCCCCGCCGTCAGGAACACCCGGCCACCGCGCGTCGCCGTGCCGGTGGCGCTGATCACGCCCGCCCGGTTGCCGGCCAAGGCATAGACGTTGCCGCCGTTGGCGCGCAACTCCACCTCCGCCGCCGCGATGCTGCCGCTGTTGCGCACGCTCGTGCCCGCGCCGCCGGCCCTGACCACGAAGCGGCCGCCGTCGCGCGCCCGATCCTGTACCAGCACTTCCGTGCCCGCCGCCAGCGCGGCGGTGCCGCCCGGCGCCGCGATGTCGCCGCTGTTGTCGACCGTGCGCCCGACCAGCGCCACGTCGCCGCCCAGCGAGCCGATGCGGCCGGCGTTGACCACCGCCGCCCGGCTGTCGCCCTTCAACGTATAGGCCTCGCCGCGCGCGGCCTTCTCGAACTCGCCATCAGCGAGGTCGAGCGTCGAGCCGACGAAGGAGCCGCCGGTCTCGACGCGGCCGGTGGAACCGACCGCGACGCCGGCGGGATTGACGAGATAGAGCGAGCCCGTGGCGGTGAGCGAGCCGTCGATGCGGGAGGGAACGTTGTCGCGGACGCGGTTCAGCGTCGCGCCGGCGCCGTTGTCGAAATGCACCGCGTTGGGCTGCCCGACGGAAAACGTCTCCCACGAGACGACGCCGGTGGGCGTGGATTGACGCACCGTCAGGCTGTCGCCGCCGCGCGCGATCCCGACCTCGCCGCCGGTGACGACGCCGCCTGTCGGCAAGACATTCTGGGCATACGCGGGCGCGGACACCCCCGCCGCAAAGGCAAGGCCGATACCGGCCACGCTGCACCGCAGCAGGAGACGCGACAAACGGCGCGCCGCGCGGGAATGGAGTTCCGAACTGCCGATCATGTACTGTCCCGCCTTGAACGCCCACCCCGAGATAGCCAGATCGAAACGGGAATCACATCCAAGAGCGTCCCCAAGAATAACCACAGTACATATAAGTTTATATACTACATCGCTACGGAGTCAACCAACTGCATATTTAATGAATACATCCAGTGAATATTATACGAATGCTATCGTCGCGGCGGGGCGATGGCCGCCAGCGCGGCGCCGGCGGCGACGAGGGACGCATCGAACGATCGCGTCGTGCGATAGGTCGAGAAGATTGCGTTCGCGAAGCTCGTTCGCAAGGCCGAAGACGGGACGGAAAGCGAGATCGGGCAGGATGAATCGGCGAAAATCTGGGCCGAGCTGGTAGCAGGCGGCTATTTCAACAATGCCGGCGACATTCTGGAGAAGTTTGATCCCAAAAAACCGCGAGAAATCGCTGTTCGATGCAGTGGAAGTAACGGGCTTATCACCCGATCTTAGCCGAGCGCATTTAACAGCCACCACAAAGGAACTTCAACCCAACTTTTTGATGCGAGCTTTGAATTGGCTCCGAGGTTAGCCCCGGCGCAGTCCCTCATCGGAAATGCAGTGTCGAGGTTACATCGTTATTTCAATCACATAGGTGTTCGCGGCTTTTTCATGATCGGCGCGCCACTACTTAGCTTAAATTAAGCTAAGGGCTTTCGCAGATCATTTTGCGGAATCTGTTTCCAACACATTCTCAAATCTCGTGATCGCGCTATCTGCGCCATTGCGCCCGCTCGGGTCAGAGATCTGTCCAGAAAATTCTGCGCGTGCTTGGGAGAATGCCCAGCGTTCGACCCCATCTCGGCCAGATTGCATCTGACGTAGAATAGCATGTTGGCTTTAGCCGGAAACATGGCAGATCTACAATTCTGTACCATGCTGAACCTTGCGCGCATCAAGCTAAATCTTCCCGATTGCTCGATATATGTCTTTGAACGAAGCAAGCCTTCGCTTGCTCGGGCTCGTCGGCGTTCATTCACGCCGTCTGTACTGACGAGCACTGAAAACGACTGAAACAGCGTCACTCAGCCAATAAGATCGCATGCTACCCAACGCCTGGAAATGAGCCGGCCCGCGACGGGCGCGGCCAGAACGGGGCGAGGCGATGGCGGCGGAGGTCACGATACGGGATGTCGCGGCGCATGCTGGATGCTCCATCGCGACGGTGAGCCGGGTCGTCACCGGCAACGGTCCCGTTAGCGACGAGATGCGCAGACGCGTGGTCGAATCCGCGTTGGAAATGGGGTTCCCGCTCGCGCGCGCCTTTCCGCAAGCTCGCCCCGTCATCAGCATCCTGGTGCCCAGCCTGACCAATCCGGTATTTGCCGCCGCGGTCGCGGGGATCGAGCAGCGTGCAAGGGCCGCCGGGATGTTCACGATCCTCGGCCAGTCCAATTACGATCCCGCGCAGGAAGAAGACATCGTCACCACGCTGATTGCGGAACGCCCTGTCGGCATGATCATGACGGTTTGCGATCCGGGCTCCAGCGTGGCGCTCCAGCGCGTCCGCAAGGCGGCGCTGCCGGTGGTGACGATCTATAACGAGGATACGCCGGAGGGCGTCGCGGCGGTCATGGTCGACAACCGTGACGCCCTGCGGCGCGCGGCCGAGGAACTGATCGCGCTCGGCCATCGCCGAATTCTCTTCCTGGCCGGGAAATTCATCTCGTCCGACCGTTCGGCTCGCCGTTACGAGGGCTACAGGGACGCCATGACAGCCGCCCGGCTGGAGGCAGCCCCGGCAATCGAGGTCGATTTCATCGACGCGACCAAGGATATCGATCTCACCGAAGTGCTCGACGTATACCGGCCGACGGCGATCATGGCGTCCAACGATCTGCTGGCGGTCACGGTCATCGCGTCCCTGCGCCGGGCGGGCCTGAGCATTCCCGACGACATCTCCGTTACCGGCTTCGACGGCATCGATTTCGCCCGCCTGATCTCGCCCAGGCTTCACACGATCCGGCAGCCTTCTCAGGTGATGGGCGCGCTCGCGGCCTCCCTGTTGCTCGACATGGCTGCAGGGCACAAGGGCCCGCAACGGTTGTGCCCGGATGTCGTCCCCCTCCCGGGGGAGACGATCGCGCCGCCCCGGCGGAGCGAGCTTTTACCTGCCAACCCCTCCTCCGAGAACAGAAAGCACCGATCATGAAAACGAACATAATCCTTGGCCTTGCGGCCGCTGTCGGCATCTTCGCCCTCGCCCCGGTCCAGGCGCAGGCCGAGAACGCCATCTGCTACAATTGTCCGCCCGAATGGGCGAACTGGGGCGCGATGCTGAAAAACATCAAGGCCGACCTCAACATCGATATTCCCGGCGACAACAAGAATTCCGGCCAGGCTATCGCGCAGATCATCGCGGAGAAGGCGAGCCCGGTCGCCGATATCGCCTATCTCGGCGTCAATGCCGGGATTTCCGCCGGAGCGCAGGACCTCGTCGAGGCGTGGAAGCCCGAGCGGTTCGACGAAATTCCCGCAGGTCTCAAAGATCCCAACGGCCGCTGGTGGGCAGTCCATCAGGGCACGATCGGCCTCTTCGTCAACGTCGACGCTCTCGGTAAAACGCCGGTACCGGCTTGCTGGTCGGATCTGAAGAAGCCCGAATACAGCGGCCTCGTGGGCTATCTCGATCCGACCTCGGCGGCGGTCGGCTACGCGTCGGCGGTTGCCATCAACACGGCGCTCGGCGGCTCGCTCGATAACTTCACCCCGGCGATCACCTATCTCAAGGAACTCGCGGGCAATGGGGCGATCGTCACCAAGCAGACCTCCTACGCGCGCACAGTATCGGGCGAGATTCCGATCCTGATGGACTACGATTTCAACGCCTATCGGGCCAAGTACACCGAGAGCGGCAAGTTTGCATTCGTTCTGCCCTGCGAGGGTTCCGTCACGTTCCCCTATGTCATGACGCTGGTGAAGAACGCGCCGCACGCGGAAACCGCGAAGAAAGTTCTCGATTATCTTCTGTCCGACAAGGGCCAGCTTTTCTGGACCACGGCCTATCTGCGCCCGGTGCTGCCGGTGGAGATGCCGAAGGACGTCGCCGACAAGTTCCTGCCGGCAAGCGAATACGAGCGCGCCAAGGATGTGCACTGGGGTAACGCCCAGGCCGCACAGGCCGCCTTCTCACAGCGCTACCTCTCGGAAGTGCGCTGACCCCGCCCGCGCGCGCCGGGAAGGCCGATGCCTCCCGGCGCTCTCCCTCACCCATCTGCCGGGAGGCCACCTTGGCTAGCAGGCGCTTCGATTTGTTCCTGATTTTGCCGCTGGCGATCTTCACGCTGGCTTTCCTGATCCTGCCGCTTGCCCGGCTGGCTGTCGAGGCCGGCAGCGGACCGCAAGGACTAGCCGGCTTTTTCGCCATCCTGACCGAGGCGCGCTTTCGCAACAGCCTGATCGTGACGCTCGCGTTGGCCATCGTCACCACGGTGGCGACGCTGACGGTCGCGACCATCGCCGCCCAGACGCTGGCAGGCAGGCAGTTTCCCGGCCGCGGGCTGCTGTTGTCGATGCTGACCTTCCCGCTGGCCTTCCCCGGCGTCGTGGTCGGCTTCATGATCATCCTGTTCGGCGGCCGGCTCGGCCTGGTGGGCAGCGTGTCGAAAAGCCTTTTCGGCACCAACGTCGTCTTCGCCTATTCGCTGTTCGGCCTGTTTCTCGGTTATCTCTACTTTTCGGTGCCGCGCGTCCTGTTGACGATCCTCGCCGCCGCCGAGAAGCTCGACCCCGCGCTGGTCGAGGCCGCGCGTTCTCTCGGCGCCAGCCCCTTCGCCATCCAGCGGGATGTGGTGCTGCCGGCGCTGTTCCCGGCCATGTACACCGGCGGCGCGCTGTGCTTCGCGACGGCGATGGGCGCCTTCGGCACCGCCTTCACGCTCGCCACCACGATCGACGTGACGCCGATGCTGATCTACACCGAGTTCACGCTCTCCACGAATGCGAACATGGCCGCCGCGATCTCCATCGCGCTCGGGCTGATCACCTGGGCCGTCCTCGCCATTGCCCGCAGCCGCGCCATGCATGACGCGAAGGGAGCCTGACATGCGCCAATGGACCTCATTCGCCGGCATCGCCATAACGGCTTTGCTCGCCCTGTTCCTCGTCGTTCCCGTCCTGCTTTCCGTCTATGCCGGCCTGACGGTCAACTATGCGCGCGGCTTCTCGGCCGGGTTCACCCTCGAATGGGTGCGGCAGGTCTGGGAGCTTTATGCCGACACGGTCTGGCGCAGTCTCGTCGTCGCCTTGCTCACGCTGATGCTGACGCTGCTGATCGGCGTGCCGGGCGCCTATGCGCTGGTGCGCAACGGCGGCCGCTTCGCCCGCGCGGTCGAGGAGATCGTGACGCTGCCCGTCGCGGTGCCGGGTCTCGCGCTCGCGTTGGCGCTGATCCTCAGCTATGGCGGTTTCGGAGCGTTTCGGCAATCGACGCTGTTCGTCGTCGTGGGGCATGTCCTCTTCACGCTGCCCTTCATGATGCGCTCGGTCATCGCGGTGTTCGATACGATCGACTGGCGCACGCTCGACGAAGGCGCGGCGAGCCTCGGCTCTCCGGTATGGCGTCGCTTCATCGACGTCATCCTGCCGAATGTCCGGCCCGGCATCGTCGCCGGCGCGCTGACCGTCGTGACGCTCTCGATCGGCGAATTCAATCTCACCTGGATGATGCACACGCCGATGACCAAGACCCTGCCGGTCGGGCTGGCCGATGCCTATGCCTCGATGCGGCTAGAGATCGCCTCGGCCTACACCATCGTCTTCCTGATCATGGTCATCCCGCTGCTGATCGGCCTGCAGACGATCGCCGGCCTCACCGAAAAACGGACGAAATCATGAACGCCCCAGCTCAAGCCAACGCAGTCCGCAGCGGCTCGTCCATCACGACGCGCCAGTTGACCAAGACCTTCAACGGAACAACGGTGCTGCAACCCACCGACCTCGAGATCCCGTCCGGGCAGATCCTCGTCCTGCTCGGGCCATCCGGCTGCGGGAAGACCACGCTCCTGCGCCTGATCGCCGGGCTGGAGCGCCCCGACGGACCCGACATGATCCGCTTCGACGGCGAGGATGTCGGCGGCGTGCCGATCGAAAAGCGCAATGTCGGGATGGTGTTCCAGTCCTACGCGCTGTTTCCCAACATGACCGTGGCCGAAAACGTTGCCTATGGCCTGAAGATCCGCAAGATCGAGCGGACGCGGCGCGAGGCGGAAACACGCCGCCTTCTGGCCCTTGTCGGCTTGGAAGACTATGCCGATCGACGTATCTCGGCCGTCTCCGGCGGTCAGCGCCAGCGCACGGCGCTGGCTCGCGCCCTGGCGATCAAGCCGCGCGTTCTGCTGCTCGACGAGCCTCTCGCCGCGCTCGACGCCGTGCTGCGCGAGCGGCTGCGTGTCGAAATCGGCCTGCTGCTGCGCGAATTCGGCATCACCGCCGTCTATGTCACCCACGACCAGGCGGAGGCCATGGCTATTGGCGACCGCATCGCCGTCATGCAGAAGGGGCGCATCGCGCAGATCGACGTGCCGCAGGCGATCTATCACCGCCCGGCCAACGATTTCGTCGCCGATTTCGTCGGCACGATGAACCGCATCGCCGGACGCGTGGAAGGTGGCGTGCTGGGCATCCAGGCCGGGGAAACGAGGGTGCGGCTGAATGCCGGCGGCCCGGATCGCGCGACCACGCTCTGCTTCCGCCCGGAAGCGGTGCGCCTGACTTCCGCAACCGGGGCGATCGTGGCGCGCGTCGCCGCGGCGACCTTCTTCGGCGCGACGCAGCGGCTTGTCGCGGAGGTAACGCCCGAATGCCGGCTGCAGCTCGATCTGCCGTCGAGCCTTTCCTTCACGCCCGGCCAGGTCATTGCATTCGATATCGACCCCGCCGCCATTCTCGAGTTCAAGGCGGCGGTGTGACCCGATGAGCAAAATCATTCAGCTATCGGACCCGCATATCGTGCCCGAAGGGCAGATTGCATACGGCGTGGTCGACACCGCAGCGGCTCTTGCCGCCACAGTGGCCACCATCAATCGATGCCTGCCCCTTGTCGGCCCGGTGGATCTGGCAATCGTCACCGGTGATCTGACCGATTTTGGCGCCCCGGCTGACTACGCGCGCTTCCGCGAGATCATGTCGGCACTGGCGATTCCGTACCGCGTTGTTCCCGGCAATCACGATCGGCGCGCCAATCTGCGCGCGAGTTTCGCCGATCAGGCGTGGATGCCGCTGACGGGCGGCATAAACTGGTCCATCGACCTGCCGGAATTCGGGGTGGTTTGTCTGGATACGCTGGTGGAAGGGCACCATCATGGGCATCTCGAAGCCGATGCGCTGACGTTTCTGGACGAAGCCCTGAGAAGTCTGGCGGGCAAGCCGGTCATTGTCGGCATGCATCATCCGCCCTTTACGATGGGCATCCAATCGATGGACATCAACAACCTGCGCGAAAGTGCTGCCCTGCAAACGCTATTGGATGCCTATCCGGGCGAAAGCCGGCTGGTGTGCGGGCATGTCCATCGCAGCGTGACCAAAGCCTTCGGCTCGGTGATCGGACTGATAGCGCCTGGAACCTCGCATAGCGTCACCCTGGATCAGCGGAACGAGAATCCGCACACGCTCAGTCTCGAACCTGGCGGGTTCATGCTGCACGAGTGGCGCGACGGCTTCGTCTCGCACATTATCGCCGCGAATTTCTCCCCCGATCGTTTCCCGTTTACGACATCATAGGCGCCGAAATAACCGATGTGGTCGCGTGGCATTACCGCGCGCGCCCGGTCTCGATCCATATAAAAGCCAAAGGATGTTGCCTGATAAGATCTTTGGATAACCATTCGAGCTCAAGCACGATGATGCCTTGGGCTCTTACTCATCGTTACAGTTCGGCAAGCAGGGCGGCCAGCTTCCCGGACTGATCCAGCGCCAGCAAATCGTCCGAGCCTCCGACATGTTTCCGCCCGATGAAGATCTGGGGGACGGTTCGGCGACCGCCGCTACGTGCGACCATGACCTCCGCCGCGCCCGGGGTGAGATCGACATCCACCTCCGTGAACGCAACTCCCCGTTGGCTCAGAAGCGCCTTCGCGGCCTTGCAATAGGGGCATTGCGCCGTGGTGTAGATCAGGACGCCGGAGGGACCTTCCTCCGCAGCCGCCGCGTGGGGCAGCGGGTTGTCCTTGAGCCAGGCGACAACATCGGCGGCCGCCCGGTTCGGCGGGAACACCGGATAGAAGACATGCTCGATGACGCCGTCGTTGATGACCAGCGTCAGGCGCTTCAGCAGCACCTTGCCCTCGACCGTCATTGTCGGAAGGCGCAGCGCCTCGGTCAGCTTGAATTCGGCGTCGCTGAGGATCGGAAACGAAAGCCCGAGCCGATCCGCCAGCTCCTTCTGGTACTCCGTTGTCTGGGTGCTGAGCCCGTACACATCTGCGCCCAGCGCCGAGATCACCTTTTCCTGATCCTGAAAGGCAAGGGTCTGCGGCGTGCATCCGCGCGCGCCGGGAATGTCGTTCCAGCCCTTCGGCAGCTCGACATTCGGCACGCCGGTCATCGGATAGGCATCGACGATCGCCCTGCGCGGCAACTTGCCGAGGTCGACCGGTTCGCCGGACGTCGAGCGCAGCGAGAGCTCCGGTACGCGCATGCCGACGAGATGATCGGCAGCGCCGTCGTCTTCGGGACGCGGCAGGTTGTCAGGTAGGACCATGGGGTTTTTGTTGATATCGGTCATTGGAAGGTTCCGGTCATTGGAAGACTCCTGCGCGTTTGTCTCGCATTTTTCAGGGGAAACGGCTCATCCCTACGCACCCCGCTCCGCCATGACGCACAGCAGCTCGAACAGCAGGGTCGCGCCCGTCATCGCCGTCACTCCGGAGGGATCGAGCGGCGGCGAGACTTCGACCAAGTCTGCACCGATGATATCGAGCCCGGCAAGCGACCGGATCGCGGCCTGCGCCTCGCGCGTGGTCATGCCGCCGATTTCGGGAGTGCCCGTGCCGGGAGCGAAAGAGGGATCGAGTGCGTCGATGTCGAATGAGACGTAGGTCGGAGCATCGCCGACAATGCTGCGCGCCTCCGCCATCACATCCTCGACGCCGCGCGCCACGAACTCTTCGATGAAGATGATGCGGATACCCGCTTCCCGGGCGAAATCATAGTTGCCCGCCTCCGAGATGGCCCCCCTTAGGCCGATCTGCACCATCCGCCGCGGGTCGAGCAGGCCTTCCTCGACAGCCCGGCGGAACGGCGTTCCGTGATTGTAGCGATTGCCGAAAAAATTATCATACGTATCCGAATGCGCATCGAAATGAATGAGGCCCACCGGCTCCGTGATGATCCCGCGCAGGATGGGCAGCGTCACCAGATGATCGCCGCCGACCGACAGCGGCCTCGCCCCTGCCTCGCGGACCGAGGTGAAAAAGGCCGTTATCGTGTCGAGGGCTCCCGGCAGGTCGAGCGGGCTTGCGGCGACGTCGCCGCAATCGCCGACACGTGCGTTATCGAACGGGGACCGCCCGGTGACATGATGGACGCGGCGCACGAGGCTCGACTGGTTGCGGATCTCGCGCGGCCCGTGGCGCGCCCCGGTGCGGTTGGTGGTGCCGCCGTCGAAGGGAATGCCGATCACGGCGATATCGACTTCGGAGGGGTGCGCCATCGGCAGGCGCATGAATGTCGCGGGGCCGGCGAAACGCGGCACGCTTCCGGAATCGAGTGGTTGAAAATCGGCGATGCTCATAGCGCTTCTCCCTTCGGGCGATCGGATGCTTGGTAAGGATTCATGCCGCCGGCTCGCGTGCGATCCCGGTATCGTGGGCGTTTCGCCAGGCATCCTTTCGCCCGGCCCGCGCGGCCGCGAGGCAAAACAGGGCCTCTGCCAGCAAGCGCCCCGCCAGGATGCTGGTCGTGCCGCTCGATGCATCGAAATCCGGCGATACCTCCACCAGGTCGAAGCCGGCGAAACCGTCCCGCGCGACGATCCTGAGGCCGCGAATGATCTCGCGCGCGGTGAGCCCGCCGGCCTCGGGACTGTTCGTGGCCGGCGCGAACGCGGGATCGACGCCGTCGATGTCCAGGCTGATGTAGAGACGGGCGCCGTCCGCGCCGGCGATCCGGCGCGCTTCAAGGGCGACGGTATCGATACCCAGACGCTCGACCTCCTCCATCGAAAACACCGTGATGCCGAGTTCGCGGTAGAGAGGGATCCATTCCGGCAGGTTGCGCGGCCCGCGCGCGCCGATCACGACGATACGGCGAGGGTCGAGCTTGTCGAGCTCGGCAATGCGCAGCAGGGGCGAGGCGCGGGTGAGACGGTCTCCGCCGAAGGATTCGCTGAGATCGAGGTGGGTGTCGAAGACGATCAGCCCCATAGGCGTGTCGCCGGCCGCCGCCACGGCGCGCACTGCCGGGTAGCTGATGCCGTGGTCGCCGCCGATCGTCAGCGGGATCGCGCCGCCGGCCAACGCGGACGCAAGCCGCGCCTCGAGGCGGGCGTAACTCGCGGCGTTATCGCCCGGAACGACGTCGATGTCGCCGATATCGGCGACGGACAAATGCGCCTGCATGTCCAGGTCCCAGTCGAAACTGTAGGTGCCGTAAAGCAGCGAGTATTTGCGGATTTCCTGCGGAGCGCGCCGCGTCGCGCCGCCGCGGAAGGTCGCGATCCCGTCAAAGGGCATCCCGACCACCACCGCGTCAGCGGCCAGCGCCGCGAGATCGCGCACATACGGGAACGCCATGAATGGCGGGACGTCGCCGTAGATACGGGGGACGCCTGCGGGGCTCAGCGTTTCTCTCATGACATTGTCCTGCATGGGTTCGGAATCGACTGGCGGCGGATCATGCCTCTGTTGTCCGGCGATCGCCGACGGCGGCAAGCCGCGCCTGATCCGTCTGGAACAAGTTGTTGCGCTGGCGCCAGGTGTCGAGAAACTCGCGCAGGCGGGCGCTTTGCGGCTCGGTGAACAGTGCCGACGGCTTGCCCTGCTCGACCACCCTGCCCCGATCCATGAACACGACCCGGTCGGCAACCTGCGCGGCGAAGCCCATCTCGTGGGTCACCACCACCATCGTGATCCCGGCGACCGCCAGCTTCTTCATGGTGTCGAGCACTTCGCCGACAAGCTGCGGATCGAGCGCGGAGGTGGGTTCGTCGAACAGGATCACGTGCGGCCCCATCGCCAGCGCGCGGGCAATGCCGACGCGCTGCTGCTGGCCGCCCGAAAGCTGCGCTGGATAGCGCCCGGCGAAATCCCCGAGGCCGACACGCGCGAGCGCATCCCGTCCGATGTCGCGCGCCTTCGCATCCGGAATGCGCTTGGAAAGGCGCAGCCCCAGCGTCACGTTGTCGAGGGTCGTCATGTGCGGCCATAGGTTGAAGTGCTGAAACACCATCCCGACATTGCGCCGCACGTCGTCGATGTTGCGCTCGCTGTCGCGCACCATTCCCGCCGCGGTCTTCTTATATCCGAGCAGCCGGCCTTCGATCTCTATTTCGCCGCTCGTGTATTCCTCGAGAAAGCTCATGCACCTGAGCAGCGTACTCTTGCCCGATCCCGACGGGCCGATGATGCAGACGACCTCAGAGGGGTTGATATCGAGCGTAATTCCCGACAAGGCGGTAAATGAGCCGAATTCCTTCGTCACATTCCTTATCTTGATGACGGGCGTCGTGTTTTCGGTAGCCATCGCTTGCGTCCTGCGTTGTGGGGCCGCCTTTAGATCGTGTCGTCGTTCCATGGAAACGCCGGAGTGATCTATCTGTTTGAATTTGAATGTACTTCAATCAATTGGACAATATTGCCCGAACGGAAGTAACTCTAGAATCGAACGCGCCGTTCGACGTACTTGCCAAGCTGCGCCACCGCTTCCACCAGCAGCCAGTAAAGCAGCGCGGCGGCTAGATAAGGCTCGATGACGGCGTAGGTTTCGTTGACGAACTCTGTCGTGTTCTTGGTCAGCTCGGCGACCGTTATGATGGAGAGCACCGCCGATTCCTTGACGAGAATGATGATCTGGTTGACGGTCGGCGGCGTGATCAGCACCAGCATTTGCGGCAGCTTGACGTGGCGGATGATTTGCAGGCCCGAGAGCCCCGCCATGCGCGCGGCCTCGATCTGGCCTTTCGGTATGGACTGAAAGCCGGAGCGGAAGATTTCCGCGAAATAGGCGGCGCTGTAAAAGCCAAGACCGACGACGCCCACAGTCGTGGCCTCCATCCGCAGGCCGATGCCCGGCCCGCCATAGTACAGCATGAACAGCAGGATCAGGATCGGCATGCCGCGCATGATTTCGATATAGCCACGCACGGCCCAGCGTAGCGGCGCGATGGTCGTTCCGCCCACGCACGCCAGCAACAGTCCGGCCACCAGCCCGAGAATACTGGCAAACGTGCAGATCCAGGCCGTCGTCACCAGACCGGAGAGCATGAGCGGCCCGTATTGCAGCCACAGGTCGAGGAACCTCTCCATGTCTCACGCCCTCCCCGCCATTCGCTGCTCAGCCACGCGGCCCGCAAACGAGAGACACAAGTTGATGATGATGTAGATCAGCGCGGCGGTAATGTAGATCTCGAAGGGACGATAGGTCGCCGCCACGATCTGCTGGCTCACGCGCATCAGTTCAGTCACAGCGATGACGGAAACCAGCGATGAATTCTTCAGGATGCTGATGGTCTCGTTGACCAGCGACGGGATGACGAGGCGGAAAATCTGCGGCACGATGATGTGCCGGCGGGCAGCCCATTTGCGGATCCCGACCATGCGCGCCGCCTCCATCTGCCCCGGCGGAATGGCCTGGAGGCCGCCCCGGAAGATGTCCGCCTGGAAAGCGATCGTGTTGAGCGTAAGTGCGAGGATCGCCGCCAGTACAGGCACGACGTTGATGCCGATCAGCGGCAACAGGTAATAGATGATCAGCAACTGCACCAGAATAGGCGTGCCGCGCCAGACACTCTGATAGATGCGGGAAGAGCGACGCAGCCACGTTCTGGATGAAGTCACGCCGAAGCACAGTAAAAGACCGAACGGCATACCGAGCACGATCGCAACGCCGGACACGAGGATTGTCATCCCCGCGCCCTGGAGCATGATCGGCAAATTATCTGTTATGAGGGCGAACATAGCCATCTTGCCTGACCTTGTGGAACGGGTTCCGCGCCGGAAGCCGGATAGGCTTTCCCTGTGAAGCGGACGACGCTAAACGGCATCGCCCGTCACGATACGAGTGAAGCGGCGTCCTGCGCTGCGTCAGCTCTGCGGTGTCGGCAATGCGTCGGTCGGCAGTTTCATGGTGAAGCCGAACCATTTTTCCTGAAGCTTCGCCATGGTTCCATCGGCGGCAAGCTTGCGGAACTGGTCATCGATGAAATCCGCAAGCGCCTTGCTGTCGTCGTCCTTGCGGAACGCCCAGCTAAAATAGGTCGGCGCGCCGAACGTCGTGCGCACGGTCTCGAACACGTCACCGCGCTGGGTCTGCAGATAGAGCAGATTGGGCAGCGAATTCACGACGGCATCGGTACGCCCCGCCGCCAGATCGGCATAGGCTTCGTTGAAATCGACATAGGTCTGGATATTGGCGATCGGCGCCTGCCCTTTCGCCTTGAGCGCATCGGAAAAAGCCTGCGTTCCCTTGAGCTGGGCCGAGCCGGCCTGCGTGCCGACGCTCTTCCCGCTGAGGTCCTCCGGCTTGGTGAGAGAAGCGTCGCCCTTGCGCTTGACGAAGGCAAAGGACGCGTCGGCAATGGGCAGCGACAGGCGATAAGTGTCGAAACGCTGTTTGTTGACCGTGACGGCCGTGATGATCGCATCGAATTTATTGGTCTGAAGTCCGGGCAGCAGCCCCTGGAACGGCAGGTCGAGCCGCGTCACCTTCACATCCGGAAGCCCCTTCATCACCTCGGCGAACAGGTCCACGCCGTAACCGACGACCTTGCCGTTCTCGACGAATTCGAACGGCGGATACCGGGCTTCCGAAGCGATGGCGATCTCCCCCTTGTCCTTGATCCGTTGCAGAAGATCGGCCGCGATAGCGCCTTCTCCGCTGAAGGTTGAGAAAGATGCGGCAAGTGATATCGCCATGCACAATTTCGTAGCATAACGCATGATATTCTTCCCTTCACATGTTCCCGTCTGGTTTCGATATTTTATATTTTGAGTTCATTGCATCCGTGAGGGCGGCTTTATTATCTCTCCCGTCAGTTCCTTGTCGGGAAGCCTTTTGCCACCCCGGTCACCAACAGCCGCCCAGCACTTCGGCATGTCCCTAAAATACAGGATGTCAGGATTGACGCTTTTATAAATATGGAAGGAATAGACTATACATCGAAAATGGTGATATAAGATTGCGAAAGGCATCGTCCGGCGGCACGGACGTTCAGGAGGGCAGCCTTGCGTTTATCGGCTTCCGATATCCGGGCGCTAAGGGTCTTTCGTTCGGTGGTCGAGCACGGGGGGTTCACAGGCGCCCAGCTCGCGCTGTCCATGAGCCAGTCGACGATCAGCTTCCAGATCAACGCGCTTGAGGAACGGCTCGGATTTTCGCTGTGCCAGCGCGGCCGGCGCGGATTCGAGCTGACGGACCGGGGCAGCGCGGTCTACGAATACTCGCATTCGCTAACATCGGCGCTGTCGGTGTTCGAGCGGCAACTGGGCGAGCTTCGCTCACGGGCGACCGGCGTATTGCGCGTCGGCATCGTCGACGCGACCGCGACCGATGCCGAGCTCGGCATCGATGACGTCATTCACCAGTTCATCGGAAAGGCCAGCGAGGTCGAGCTGCAGATCACGATCGGCACGCCCGAGCAGTTGATCGCCGATATCGCCAAGGGGGGCATCGACTTCGCGCTGTCCCCGCGCATCAAGTCGCTGCCGGGCTACACGCAGTCGGTCTTCCACCACGAGATGAACTCGCTGTATTGCGGCGACCGGCACCCGCTATTCGCCAGGAAGAACGTGACCAAGGCGGATGTGGAAAGTTCGCGGGTCGTGGTCCGGCCATACGCGAACAAGAACGAGCTGCGGCATATTCCCAACGCCACGGTCGGCGCCAATGCCTCGAACATCGAGGCGCAGACGATGTATATCCTCAGCGGTCATTTCCTCGGCTATCTGCCGGACCACGTGGCGACCGTCTTCACGGAGGCGGGCCGGCTGCGGCCGCTGCTCGTTCCCGAGGCGCAGATCCGCTCGCCGTTCGTGGTCGTCGCGCCGAAGCACAAAAAGGCCTCGCTGGCGCAGCGGATCTTCGTGCAGGAGCTGCGCAAGCGGACCGAGAACAACGGCGCGGAATAGCCCCGCCGCCTCAAACCCCGGCGGCCGTCAGCCGCCGAGGACGGGCTGTTCGTCGTCGATCCTGAAATGGGCGTTCGTCGGCACGCACGCCGCGCCGTTGACCGGCACGAGATCCTGCGGACAGGCGGAAAATGCGATGATCAGGTCCATCTCCGCCCGCATCGACACCCAGGACCCCGGCTGCGACACCGGCGCCGCGAACGAAATGGCGCCGTCCGCTTCCCAGGGAATGTTCATGAACAGGTTCAGCGGCGAAGGTGTCTCCGGCAGCGCGAGGCCAATCGCCGCGAGAGCGTCCGCCAGGTTGTCGGTGCAGTTGTCGTGATGGCCGATGTGCCCGAGCTGCTCGTAGCGATACCGGTCGCAGGCGGCGATCAGCGTATCGTGCACGCCGCCCGAGGTATCGTGCGTCAGGGTCAGCATCGGCCGCCGCCTGTTGCTCCGCATCGTGTCGCCGGCCACCGGGTTGAGCTTCAGGATGGCGCCGCGGCTGTGTTCCATCGACATGAACTCGCCGATGTCGTCGGCGCAGAAGGCCCAGGTGTCGACGACCTGGCTGCCGTGCGTGTTGATGACGGTCACCACCTGCCCGCGCGCGACACGCGCCGCGACGCCCTTGCGCGCCGGAATGACCTGAACCGTTCCCCCGCAACCGAGCCCCTGCATCGCGCCCTCCCCGGCTATCGCTATGCCGCACCGCGCGCGACGAAGATGTAGCCGAGGAAGTTCAGCAACACCTGCGCCGCCAGAAAGCCGGTTATGCCCGAGGGATCATAGGCCGGCGCAACCTCGACAAGGTCGATGCCGACCACGTCGCCCCGCTTCACAAGCCCCTGCAGGACTTCCATCACCTCATAATAGAGGAAGCCGCCGTGGCTGGGCGTGCCGGTGCCGGGAGCGATGGACGGGTCGAAACCGTCGATATCGATCGTCACGTAGTAGCGGGCGCCGGCGGGAATGCTCGCCAGCACGCCTTCGACGCCGAGCTTCCGGGCCTGCCGGACCGACAGAATGGTGGAGCCGCGGCGGCGGGCGTCCTCGTAACCCTCCCGCGCCGTCGACGACACATTGCGGATGCCGATCTGGGTCAGGCCACTGACGTGGGCCTGCTCGGCCGCGCGCCGCATCGGATTGCCATGGCCCTCGCGCACCCCGTGGCGCTCGTCGACGAAATCGAGATGGGCGTCGATCTGCACGATGTGGATCGGCCCGTGGTCGCTGAACGCCCGGATACAGGGGATGTTGACGGCATGGTCTCCACCGAGGACCACGGGCAACGCGCCCTTTTCGAGAATTTTCCGCACCGCCAGCTCGGTGTTCGCATGGCTTGCGGCGGTGTCGGTGTGCACGATATCCGCGTCGCCTATGTCGACGATACGGACTTTGTCCAGCGGCAGATAGACTTCGTCGTCCTCATGATCGTAGGCGCCGGCATGACCGAAGGAAAACAGCGTCGATGCCTCGCGGATCGCACGCGGTCCGAACCGCGCGCCGGAGCGATACTGGGTGCCCATGTCGAAGGGCACGCCGAGAACCGCCACGTCCGCGTCGATCCTGTCCCAGTCGGCGCAGAGCGGCCGCTTGCCAAAAGTGCTGATTCCCACGAATGGCAGGTCAAGCCGCCCGCTCTTGTAGCCATGTTCGGACATCGGAATTCTTTCCTGTTCGGATCGTTGCCACCGGTTCGACCGGCTTCATCCCTCTCCGAACAGCCTTGCACGCGGGCGCCACACCTATCTATAACGAACAATTGGCGCTTATATCGATTTTCCCGATGTACGCTGCCGGCGGACTAACCCGCAATGCCGAGCAACGCCGACACAGGATTTTCCGGGAAAAACCTGTGTCTGATAGCGGTTGCTCCGTGCCGGTTACGCGATAACGGGCGCGCGATGCAGGCCGGCGGAGCCGGTTGTGTGGCGTCCCCGGCTGCTGGTGGTCGTGTCGATGGGATCGCCGTACCACGTCAGACCGTCCGGGAAATCGGCCGGCTTCCATTCGATCGCCTCCCAGTCGGGATCGAAAATGAGGTAACCGCCGGCATAGAGCTCGACACGGTGGTCGGAGCCGGGATCGTGGATGTAGAGATACATCGCCTGCCCGATGCCGTGCTTGCCGGGGCCGACGCCGTAAGACACGTCGAGATCGCGCAGGATGTCGGCAGCCGTGAGCGCGTCGGAGAAATCCTGCAGGTTGAAGGCGACGTGATGGAGCTGCGCGGATTTTTCCAGGCCATTGGCGACAATGGCGAGGTCATGCATCTGCGGCGTCACCGACATCCACGAAGCCATGATCGTGCCGGGGTTTTGCGGCAGGTAGGCGAACTCGCGCCGCTTGAAGCCGAGCGTTTCGCGCACCCATTGCTCGGCCTGGTTGATGGTGGACGGCGATGTCTGGACGTTGAAATGGTCGATGCGCCGCACACCGAGCCCGCGCCGCTTCGAGCTGTTGGACGGCAGCCGCGACCGCAGCGCCTCCGGCGCGCGCGGCTTCTCGATGTCGTAATACAGCTCGAACGGATGGCCGCCGCCGGGGAGCAGGAAGCGGATCGCCGTTCCGCGCCCCGCCTCGGTTCCCGCCGGCACTTCCAGCACTTCGATTTCCTGGCGCTTCAGTTCCTCGTAGAACAGTTCCACGTCCTGCGGGCGCTTCACGCGGAAACTGTAGGCATTGACGATGGCTTCATCCTGCTGCGTCAGCACGAGCGAATGGTGGCCAAGCTCCTGATAGCAGCGCAGATAGGCAACGTTGCCGTGGCGCTCCACCTCTTCCATGCCGAGCGTGTCGCGAAAGAAGAAGAGGGATTTCTCGATATCCCGGGTGCCGAGGTTGATGGTGCCGCACTGGGCGATCTGCGGCCCGGGATCGAAACGATCGGAAAGTCGTGACATGGATGGCTCCTCCAGTGTTCTGGACGTTGGATTTATTGGCGTTTGGCGTCGGATGGCCCGGCTCAGTCGTCCGACAACAGAAAATCGAGGTGGGTGCGATTGAAGATTTCCGCCTGCTCGTACTGGGGCCAGTGGCCGGCGTTTTCGATGACCGCAAGCCGGCCGTTGGGAATGAGCGAGGCGATGCGCCGCCCCTCGTCGACCGGGCCGGACGGGTCCTTCGTGGTCCAGATGACCAGGGCCGGCGCGGCGATGGCGCGCAGGTCGTCGTCGGACAGCATGTTGCGCTTGCGGATTTCGAGGTTCTGCAAGGCCATGTTCATCTCGCAGGCCATTTTCCAGTCGGGCTGCTCGAAGATGGCCTGGCGCGTGCGGATGAGGTCGTCCGTGACCATTGTCGGATCGGCCATGAGCCATTCGAGGCGGGCCTTGACGCGCTCCCAGCTCGGATCGTTCGCCGCTTCCGTCGATAGCGTGTAGATGCGCTCCATGACCTGGGGATTGGCCATGGTGCCGCCCATCGTATTCAGCACGATGCGGCCGACCCGGTCGGGGTGAAGCTGGGCGAAGCGCGCCGATACCCAGCCGCCCAGCGACTCGCCGGAGAAGTGGGCGCGCTCGACACCGATCGCGTCGAGGAATTTCAGCACATTATCGATGTAGTGCGGAATTTCGAGCGGGTGCGCCGGCTTGCTGCTGTAGCCGTGGCCGATCAGATCGATGGCCCAGACATCGAAGTGCTCGCCATGGGCGGCGAGGTTGCGCACGTAGGCCTCGGCGTGTCCCGTCACGCCATGCAGCAGCACGAGGGCGGGCTTGGATGAATCGCCCGCATGCAGATACCGGATGCGGTATTCGCCGGCGTCGATGAAGCCCTGGGAAAAGGACACCTGGTTGAGGTCGCTCCAGATGCTTGTGTAGGGACGTGTACTCATGTCAATTGCCTTTCAGCTCGCGCAGGCGCGTTGAATGCGGCGCCGTTTCAGGCGGGTGAGCCGGCCTGCTTCAGAAGGTCGAGAGCGACGTCGACGATCATGTCCTCCTGCCCGCCGACCATGCGGCGGCGGCCGAGCTCCGCGAGGATGTCGCGGGTGTCGACGCCGTAGATGCCGGAGGCGTTTTCGGCATGACGCAGGAAGCTCGAGTAGACACCGGCATAGCCCAGCGCGAGGCTCTCGCGATCGACCCGGACCGGGCGGTCCTGGAGGGGGCGCACGATGTCGTCGGCGGCGTCCATCAGTGCGAACAGGTTGGCGCCCGTGTCGATGTCCATGCGGTCGAGCACCGCGATCAGCGCTTCGAGCGGCGCGTTGCCCGCGCCCGCGCCCATGCCGGCGAGCGAGGCGTCCACACGCACGGCGCCGGCCTCGATGCCGGCAACGGCGTTGGCGACGCCGAGCGTGAGGTTGTGGTGGGTATGCACGCCGATTTCCGTTTCCAGTTTCAGCGCCTCGCGCACCGCCCTCACCCGCTCGGAATAGCCCGCCGGCAGCAGAGCGCCGGCGCTGTCGGTGACGTAGACGCATTCCGCGCCGTAGCTTTCCATCAGCTTCGCCTGCTCCGCCAGCGTCTCGGGCGGCGCCATGTGCGCCATCATCAGGAAGCCCACCGTATCGAGGCCGAGCTTGCGCGCCTCCTCGATGTGCTGGCGCGACACGTCCGCTTCGGTGCAATGGGTGGCGATGCGCACCGAGCGCGCGCCCGCGTCGACGGCATGGCGGAGGTCGTGGACCGTGCCGATGCCGGGGATGAGCAGCACGGTAACGACGGCGCGCTCGCAAGCGGCAGCGGCGGCTGCGATCCACTCCGTATCGTCATGCGCGCCGAAGCCGTAGTTGAAGGTGGAGCCGGCGATGCCGTCGCCATGCGTCACCTCGATGGCGTCGACGCCAGCGCGGTCGAGCGCGCGGGCGATGTCTGCCACCTGGTCGAGCGTGTAGCGGTGGCGGATGGCGTGCATGCCGTCGCGGAGCGTGACATCCTGGATGTAAAGCCTGTTCGGATCGGGACGCGCCATCATGCGGCCTCCTTCTCGAGTTTGCGGGCGGCCCAGCGGTCGGCGGTGACGAGGGCGGCGGAAGTCATGATGTCGAGATTGCCGGCATAGGCCGGCAGGTAATGGGCAGCCCCTTCCACCTCCAGCAGGATGGTGGTCTTGAGGCCGGAGGCCGGACCGACGCCGGGAATGCGCACCGGCGCGTTGTCGCCGATGACCTCGAACTGCACCTTCTGCTTCAGCCGGTAGCCGGGCACGTAGCGGCGCACCGCTTCCATGGTCTGCGCGATGGAGGCCTCGATGGCGGCCGGGTCCCCGCCCTGCGACAGGGTGAACACCGTATCGCGCATGATCAGCGGCGGCTCGGCGGGATTGAGGATGATGATCGCCTTGCCGCGTTCCGCCCCGCCCAGCACCTCGATGGCCTTGGAGGTCGTTTCCGTGAACTCGTCGATGTTGGCGCGCGTGCCCGGCCCAGCGGATTTCGAGGCGATGGAGGCGACGATTTCGCCGTAGATCAGGCGCTGCGTGGCGCGCTTGACGGCGTGCACCATCGGAATGGTCGCCTGTCCGCCGCACGTCACCATATTGACGTTGGGCTCATCGAGCGCCGCTTCGCCGTTGATCGCGGGGATGACGAAAGGCCCGATCGCGGCGGGGGTGAGGTCGATCACCTTCTTGCCGCCCTGTTGCAGCAGGGCGTTATTGTGAACGTGGGCGCGGGCGGACGTGGCATCGAACACGATGTCGATGTCGGCGTAGCCGTCGAGCTTCAGCAGGCCATCGATGCCTTCATGGGTGACGGGAACGCCGAGCCGCGCCGCGCGCGCCAGGCCGTCGGAGTTGGGATCGATGCCGACCATGGCGCCCATTTCGAGATGCCTCGACGTTCGCATGATCTTGATCATCAGGTCCGTGCCGATATTGCCGGAGCCTATGATCGCGCATTTGATCTTCCGCATGGTGTTTTCCCTCTGTCGGGGGGACGGATGCGCCGGGACGGCGCGGTTTCAGGAGACCGCCACGAGCCGGTGCAGCTTGTCGGGGTCATCGAGCAAAGCGGCGCTCGTGGAAGCGTGAACGATGCGCCCGCGGTCGAGCACGATGGCCTGTTGCGTCAGTTGCAGGGCGAGGCGGGCGTGCTGCTCCACCACGATGACGGCAAGGCCGGCGCTGCGGATCAACTCGCCGACGATGCTCTTCAGCTCCTGCACGATGATCGGCGCAAGGCCCTCCATCGGCTCGTCGAGCAGCAGCAGGCGCGGATTCACCATCAGCGCCCTGCCGATGGCGAGCATCTGCTGCTCGCCGCCGGACAGCTGGTTGCCCATGTTGTTGCGCCGCTCCTTGAGGCGCGGGAAAAAGCGGTAGACGGTCGCCAGATCCCATTCGCCCGGGCGGGAAACCGCCGTCAGGTGCTCTTCCACGGTGAGGGAGGGGAACATCAGCCGCTCCTGCGGCACCCAGCCGAGGCCCGTTCGCGCGCGCCGGTGCGCCGGCCAGCCGGAGATGTCCCTGCCCTGGAAACGAATGGCGCCGCCATGGCGATGGGTAAGCCCCATCAGTGTCATCAGCAGCGTGGACTTGCCGACGCCGTTGCGCCCGAGCAGCGCCAGGCTGTCGCCTTCACCCATGGCGAGCGAGATGCCGTCCAGCACCCGCGAGGGGCCGTAACCGGCCGTGAGAGCATCCACTTTCAGCAGGTCAGCCATGATCCGCCTCCCCGAGATAGACCTCGCGCACGCGCGGATCGGACGTAATGGCCTGTGGCGATCCCTCCGTCAGCACCCTTCCGCCGACGAGCACCGTGATGCGGTCGGCGAAGCGCATCACGAGGTCCATGTCGTGCTCGATGAACAGGATGGTCACGTCGGCGGGCAGCTTTGCGATGACGTTGAACACTTCCATGCTCTCGCCCGACGGAATGCCGGCCGCGGGCTCGTCCAGCAGCAGGATCTTCGGCCGGGTCGCGAGCGCCAGCACGATCTCCAGCAGGCGCTGCTTGCCGTAGGGCAGCGTGCGCACCTCCTCGTCGAGCCGGTCGTCGAGGTGCAGGTCGGCGGCGAGCGCGCAGGCTTCCTCGATCTCCTCGCGGTACCGCGCGACCGGCCGGAACCAGCGCCGAGTCAGGTTCTTGCGCTCCAGAATGGTCAGCACGATGCTTTCCAGCACGGTGAGGCCCGGGAACAGATTGTTGATCTGGAACGTACGCGCCAGCCCCTTGCGCACGCGCTCTTCCTGCGACACGCGGGTGATGTTCTCTGTTCCCAGAAACACCTCGCCGCTGCTCGGCGGCACGACGCCGGTCAACAGGTTGATAAAGGTCGTCTTTCCCGCGCCGTTGGGGCCGATCAGCGCGTGGCGCGCCCCCACCGGCAACGAGAGGTCGATGTCGCTGTTCGCCTTGAAGGCTCCCCAGGAGCGCGAGAGGCCGCGCGTCGCGAGGGCGGGTGTCGCGGCAGATGTCGTTTGGGCAGATGTCGCTTGGCCTCCGGTCATGGCGCTGTCCTCCTCGCCACCTTGCTGTCGTTGGAAGCGCGCCCGTTCGGCAGGCGGCCAAGGAGCGCCGCGACGCCGCCGGTGATGCCGCCGCGCGCGAGCAGCACCGTCGCCATCAGCAGGATGCCCATCCAGAATTCCCAGTAGACGGCATTCACATCCGACAGGAGATCGCGGGCGATCAGGAACACGGCCGCGCCGGCGATCGCGCCATAGAGCCGGCCCGTGCCGCCGAGCACCAGCATGACGAGGAACTCCGCCGCACGCGGCACGGACAACGCATCGACCCCAACGAACTGCGTCGTCTGCGCCATCAGCGCGCCGGCGAGCCCGGTCACTCCCGCCGACAGCGTGAAGGCGAGCCGCAGGCGTCCGTCCACCGCGACGCCGAGCGCCGGCATGCGGTTGACGCCTTCGCGGATGGCGCGCAGAGACAGCCCGAACGGCGAGTTGACGACGAATTTCAGCGCCACGAAGACGACGAGCAGCACCGCATAGGCGTACCACCAGGCCGTGGCGCCGTAGAGATCGAAGGCGAACACGCCGAAAAGCGGCGCGATCTCGATGCCCGACAGGCCGTCGGTGCCGCCGGTGATTTCGCTCAGCTTGTTGGCGAGTTCGTAGACGACGAGCCCGATGCCGAGCGTGACCATCAGCCGCGTGAGATCCTTGCCCCGCACCACGAGGAAGCTCGCCGCCGCTCCCACGGCGAGCGCCGCCACGCCGCCGATCAACAGGCCCGACAGCGGCTCCCGCCAGCCGTGGACGGCCAGAAGGCCCGCCGTATACGCGCCGATGCCGAAGAAGGCCGCATGTCCGAGCGAAACGATGCCTGCGTAGCCCAGCACGAGATCGAGCCCCAGCACGGCGAGCGCGTAGGTCATGATCAGGGCGCCGAGCGCATAGTGGCCCGGAAAGAGGAAGTATGCCGCGACCGGAGCCAGCCAGAACAGAAGCTCGAGCAGCGTGAAGCGCGCGGATGCGAGGCGATGATTCATATGTCGGCTTTCCACGGGAGAGGTATACGGCCCGGTGTCCGCGGGAATGGGGGGATTGGGCTGGTTCATGCCCGCCTCCCGCCGAGCCCGGCCGGAAACGCCAGCAGCAGCACGATCATGAGCACGTAGATGATGAAGGAGCCGGCCTCGGGCACGTAGTACTTGCCCGCGACATCGCATATCCCGAGGATGATCGAGGCGTAGAGCGGCCCCTTGATGGTGCCGGACCCGCCGACCACGACGACGAGCAGGAAGTACACCATGTATTTCATGGGGAAGGTCGGATCGAGCCCCAGCACCTCGACGCCGAGCGCGCCGCCAAGTCCGGCGAGCCCCGAGCCCAGCGCGAAACACAGGCTGAACACGAGGCCGACATTGATCCCGAGCCCGGCCGATGCGTCCTGATTATCAACCGCCGCCCGGATCTGCGCGCCGAAGCGGGTCTTCGTGATCATCAGGTGCAGCAGTATCGTGATGATCGCCACGATCAGGATCAGGAACAGCCGGTAGATGCCGAGATCGACCCCGAACACCCGTACCTGCCCCTGAAGCGCCTCGGGCATGGTGACGAGTTGCTGGCCGGCGCCGAAGAAATAGGTCGCCGCCGCCATGGAAGAGAAGATGAAGCCGACCGTGAACAGCATCTGGTCGAGATGCGGCGCGCGATACAGCCTGCGGAACAGCAGCCGCTCCGCCACGCCCCCCAGAAGCGCGGTGCCGAAGAAGGCCAGCGCCAGCGTCGCCGCAAACGGCAGCCCGGCGCGGCTCAACGCCAGCACGGCGATATAGCCGCCCGCCATGGCAAATGCGCCGTGGGCGAGGTTGATGAAATTCATCAGCCCCATGGTGATCGACAGGCCCACGCCGATGAGGAACAGCAGACTGCCGTAGGCGACGCCGTCAAAGAGAATACCGGTCAGATTGGTGATCATCGCGCCTTCCAGCAGCAAACCTGGTGGGGAAGGAAGCCGTCGCGCCCTGCCTCGACACGGGCATGGACGGCATCCGCTGCGGCTCGGGTGTTACTTCGCCGTATCCCGGCTCTGCGGAAACTCATGGAATTCGACGTTGAAGAGCTTGTCGTCGACCTTCTCCACCTTGCGAACGTAGATCGTCTGCACGACGTCGCGGGTGTCCGCGTCGATTTCGAGCGGGCCGCGCGGGCTTTCGAACTTGAGCCCGGCCAGGGCGGCGGTGAACTTCTCGCCGTCGGTGTCTCCGTTGGTCGCCTCCAGCGCCTTGTAGATCGCGGCGATGCCGTCATAGGCGGAAACCGAAAGGAAATTGGGCCGCTTGTCGCCGGGATAGCTTTCCAGATAGTCCTTCACGAAGGTCTCGTTGAGCGCCGACTTGTGCGCCATGGAGTAATGGCCGGTCGTGATGACGCCCAGGGCCGGATCGCCGGTGGCCTCGATGGTCAGATCGTCCGTCAGGTCGCCGGTGCCCAGCATCTCGATGCCTTCCGCCGCGAGCCCGCGCTGATTGAAGCCCTTGATGAAGCCGATGGTCGCCTCGCCCGGCGGCAGCCAGGTGAACACCGCGTCCGGCTTCGCATCCTTGATGCGCTGGATGAAGGGAGCGAAATCGGGGTTTTGCGCCGGCACGCGGACGCTGCCGACCACCTCGCCGCCCCCTGCGGTCAACCCGCGCACGAAGGCCTTTTCCGCGTCATGACCGGCGGTGACGTCGGCGACCAGCACATACACGCGCTTGCGGCCGGATTCCGCCGCGAAGCGGCCGGCAGGCTCGGTGATCTGCGGCAGGGTCTGCCCGACACGCACCATGTATGGATGGGCCGCCGTGATGCCGGACGACGAGGCATTCGTCACCACCATCGGCGTGCCCGACGACTTGGCGAGCGGCGCGACGGCGAGCGCAGAGGCGGTGAAGGCGAAGCCCGCCAGCACGTCCACCTTGTCGCGCACCAACAGTTCCTGCGCGGCCTTCTTGGCCTTTTCGGGAGCGATGCCGCCGTCATCCTTGATGACGAACTCGATCTTCTTGCCCGCCACGGTATCGCCGTGCTGCTTGACGAAGAGGCGGATGCCGTTTTCCATCTGCCGGCCGTATTCCGTGAAGCTGCCGGACATCGGCAGCAGCAGTCCAACCTTGACCGTATCGCCGGCCGCCAGCGCCGGCGCCGTCATGCCGGCCGCGGCCGCGACGGCAAGCGCCGGCAGCGACGGAAACCTGCGTCGCGGGATTGAATGGCGAGTCATGGGTATTTCCTCCGTTTTTGTTTGGTATGCGTGATGCTCAGGCGCTTGCGGTATCGCGGCCGAAAAGGGCGCGCACGGCGCCAAGCCCGCCCATCGCGGCTTCGAAGCGGTCGCCGGGGCCGACCTGCGCCATCGGGCCAAGCGCCCCCGTGAGCACGAGGTCGCCGGCTTTCAGCGGCGTTCCGAGCGTAGCCATGCGGCGGGCGAGCCAGACGGCGGCGTTGAGCGGATGGCCGAGGCAGGCCGCTCCCGTGCCGGAAGACACGACGGCGTCGCCGCGCGTCATCGTCATCGGCACCAGCTTCAGGTCGAGCCCCGCAAGCGGCACCGGCACGGCGCCGAGCACCACGGCCGAGGAAGAGGCGTTGTCCGCCACCGTGTCGTTGAAGCGGATATCCCAGTTCGCAATGCGGCTGCCGACAACCTCGATAGCCGGCAGGACGAATTCCACCGCGCGCAGGAGATCGACGAGAGTCGTGTCGGGCGCGGTCAGATCGCGCGACAGCACCAGCGCGATTTCCGCCTCCGCCTTGGGCTGCAACAGCAGCGACCAGGGAATTTCCTCGTCGTCGCCGTAAACCGTGTCGGCATAGATGACGCCGAAATCCGGCTGGTCGACGCCGAGCTGACGCTGCACGGCCTTGGCCGTCAGGCCGATCTTCCGGCCCACGACCCGCCTGCCCCTCTGCGCCCAATAGTCGACATTGGCTTGCTGGACAGCATAGGCGGTGACGCCGCCATCGTCGGGGATGCGCGCGCGCAGCGGCGCGATCGGCGTGCCGCTCGCCTCGGCCTGCCGCAACTCTGCGGCAAGGGTTTCGACCAGTTCCCGTGAAGTCATGAGCGTTGTTCCATCTGCATCTGCATCTGCTGCGGCGGCGTCAGGCGACCTTCCGTCTCGCCTGCCACTCGTCGGAGGTTTCCGTGAATGCGAGCACCCTCACCAGCGCGCGCGACACTTCCGTCACCCGTTGCGGCGATGCGGTGGCCGCTACCACGCGGTCGGGACGGAGGAACACGATCGATTCCGGCCACGCGCCGAACCATTCCTTCAGGCGCCCCTGCGTGTCGCCCACCTGCACCACGCCGTGGAGCGGGTCCGTCCGGAAGCCGAGCGCCTCGTCGGGGCGCGAGCCGAGCTGCACGTCCGGCTTGATGGTGACGAACACCGCCCCCAGCGATTCCCAAATCGCCGCCTGCTCCTCCGTCATGTACTGGCGCGGGTTGGTGCTCCACGCGACGATGGCGAAGTTCGGCCCGATGACGTCGTCCAGGCGCCGGATATCGCCGGCGGATGTCCTGACACGGGGCTGGATGAACAGCTTGCCCACCGGGCTGGCGCCGCGCGCGGCGGAGGGCACGACCGCGCCGGTGTCGAACTTCGGCATCGGCTTGAAGCGCATTTCGAGGAAGTAACGCTGCACCGCCGGCAAGTAGTTCAGCACCCGCGTCACCGCATCGCGCACCGTGCCCAGCCACGGATAGGGCGGATTGAAGACCTTGCCGACGGTGACCGAAAGATCGATCATGGCCTTGGCGTGCGTGCGCCTTTCCGCCTCGTAGGTGTCCAGCAGCGCGGGGCCGAGCTTGCCGCCGGCAACAAGCGCGAGCTTCCAGCCCAGATTGGCCGCGTCGCGCATGCCGCTGTTGTAGCCCTGCCCCTGCCAGACGGGCATGATATGGGCGGCATCCCCCGCGAGCAGCACGCGCCCCACCCTGAAACGGCTCGCCAGCCGGGCGTTGTGGTTGTAGATGCGCTGGCGGATGAGCTTCACTTCCTCCGGTTTGTCCACGACCTTGGAAAGCAGCGCCTGCATCACGTCGGGGCGGTTGAAGTGCTCTTCCGTCTCACCGGGCATCACCATGAACTCGAAGCGGCGCACGCCGTGCGGCAACGCCGCCGACACATAGGGCCGCCGTGGATCGCAACCGAGATAGATGTTGGGCGTGCCGACCGGGTCGTTCTCGACATCGATGACGATCCACTGGTTCGGGGCGGTTTCGCCGTCGAACGTCACGCCGAGCGCCTCGCGCACCGGGCTGCGGCCGCCGTCCGCCCCCACCAGATAGTCGGCCTCGATCGTGAACGGCCCCTCCGGGCCGGTCACCTTGAGCGTCACCTTGCTGTCGTTCTGGGACAGGTCGGAGAAGGCCGCTCCGAACAGCGTGCGCACGTGCGGAAAGCGCTCCAGGCCCTCGAACAGGATGCGATCCGCCTGGGGCTGGATGAAGGCGTTGCGGCGCGACCAGCCGAACTCGTCGGTGCGAGGCTCGATCGATGCCCAGCACCGCCCGGATGCCGTCAGAAACCGCATCCAGTGAAACGGCGTCGTGTGCGGCTCGATCCTGTCGGCCACGCCGATGGCCTGCATGGTGCGCAGGGCCTCGTCGTCGAGCCCGATGGCGCGCGGATAGTCGATCAGCTTCGGAAGCTGCTCGAGCACGACGGCGTTCACGCCGTAAACGCCGAGAAAGTTGGCGATGGTCAGGCCGACAGGCCCCGCGCCCACGATCGCGACTTGCGTTTTCAGGACGGCGCCGGCGGAAGGCGCGCCGTTTCCTGCCGATGCGGCGGTTTCACTGACCACGGGCGTTTCCGGAAGCGGGCTCTCGCTGGACATGGCTCAATCCGTTATTCATGCAAAGGGCGTCTCATCCGGCCGTGCGAAACAGCCGGAGGAGGTCGGCATCGGTCCGGCCGATCGGCGGTGCACAAGGCGGGAAACCTGTCTCCCACGGCCATGCGCGACCGACGGCCGACCAGTGGTCAGCCGCGAGGGCGGGCGGGGTGTTTCATGCTGAAAACTCCCTATGACTTCATTGTCGGCACGCCTTCAGGCGGGCGTTATTGATTGACCGCAACCGTAGCGATCAACGATTGACCGCACAAACGCTGCTTGCATTGTGTGCACTATGTGCACCAACCTCTCCGCGGAAGGAGCGTCGCCACGATGACCGCGCAAAACACCGCCGCCTACAAACACGTACAGGGGCTCAGCCGCGGGCTCGCCATTCTGCGCGCCCTCAACCGCGCCGAGGGCAACTGGGCCTCGATCCGCGAGCTTAGCGACGCCACCGGCCTGCACCGCACAACCGTGCGCCGCCTGCTGGAAACCCTGCAGGCAGAGGGGCTGGTGCGGCGCTCGGCCTCGGACGACAGCTATCGCCTGACGCTGGAAGTGCGGGCGCTGTCCGAGGGCTTCACCGATGACGAATGGATCTCGCAGGTGGCCTCGCCCGTTCTCGGCGAGTTGCTGCAGAAGGTCGTATGGCCGTCCGACCTATCGACGCTCGACGGTCTCAGCATGCTGATCCGGGAAACCACCCATCGCTTCAGTCCGCTGTCCTTTCACGGGGCGATGGTGAGGCGGCGACTGCCGCTCCTGACCACGGCGGCGGGTCGCGCCTATCTCGCGTTCTGCCCCGATGCGGAGCGCGAGGACCTGCTCGCCAAGCTGGAAGCGGCGTTCGGCGGCCTGCCGGAATCGACGGGCGGACGGACGGCCTTGAGGAAGATGCTGGAGAAATGCCGCGCGGATGGCTGCGCCTGCAATTTCGGCGAATGGGAAACCGAGCAAAAATTCATCGCCATCGCTGTGCCGGTGTTCCGCGGCCAAAGAGTAGCGGGCTGCATCAATATCGTCATGCTGAAGCACGCCGCATCCATCGAGCAGGCAATAGAGCGCCACCTCGAAACACTTCAGGCTTCGGCGCGGAAAATAGAATTGTATTTCAACGATAAGTAATTCTTTAATATCGCAGCCGTCCGTCGATGCCGCAACATGGAGGGCGGCACATCGTCATGGCTGCGCGTGACGGTTGCTTCCCATCGTCAGCACCATCCGGAATTTCACATCGCCGGACTTCATTCTTTTGTAGGCTTCGGGTGCGTTTTCGAGCGGCATGGTCTCGATCATCGGCCGCACGCCGGTCAGCACGCTGAAGTTCAGCGCCTTCTCGTTCTCATAGGGAGAGCCGGTGATCGACCCCAAGACGCTGCGCTCCCCGCCGACAAGCAGGCCCGCCGAGATCGCAAGCGGGTCCTTGCCGGTGCCGAGCAGAACCAGCCGGCCGCCGGGCGCGAGACCGCTCGCGAGCGGTGACGCGGCCGAGGCATCGGCCGTCGTGACGATAATGGCCCGAGCGCCGCCCAGCGTGTTCAGCCTGTCGGCGGCAGTTTCCCGGGCGGTGTCGATGTAAACATGCGCGCCCAGCCTCTCGGCGAGTTGGGCGATGTCTTCGCCACGCCCGATGGCCGCGACCTTGAATCCCATCTTGCGGGCATATTGCACCGCCATGTGGCCGAGCCCGCCAATGCCGAACACGGCGACGAGATCGCCAGCCTCGGCGCCGCATTTCTTGAGCGCGTTGAACGTCGCGATGCCGGCACACAGAATGGGCGCGGCCTCTTCCGAGTTCAGTTCGTCAGGGATAGAAACCAGCCCCGTGCCGCGCGCGAGCATCATTTCGGCATAACCGCCATCGCACGACGCGCCAACGAACGGCTGGTTCCGGCACAGCGCGAACCGGCCCTGTCGGCACTGGGCGCACTCGTTGCAATGGCCGCCGAGCCGGCCGACGCCGACGCGCTGTCCCGCTTTCCAGATCGAGGGAACGGCATCGCCGAGCGCGACGATCCGGCCCACCACCTCGTGGCCGGGCACGCGAGGCGGTTGCAGCGCAGGATCGGCCCCCTCGATGTCGGCAGCATCGGCGCCGCAAATCCCGCAGGCTTCGACCGCGATCAGAACCTCGCCTCGGCCCGGCGCGGGGATCTGGCGCTCGACCAGTTCGAGGACACCCGGCGTCGTCACCTGCATGGCCCGATAGGTCTTGCGCGTCATGGGCCATCTCCCCTGTCATGGAACCGTGTCGGCGGTTGAGATTCCCAGAGCGCTTTCCGATTAAATGGAATCATTTAATCGACAAGAATTCGCTCCAAATCAATATGTTAGCTTACGACGGCGCCGCGCCGCGAAACCGAGTTCCACGCCAGCGTGAGAAGAGCCAATGCGAGCGGGACGAAGGATAGCCACAGCACGGCGTTCCATCCGTAGGCGCTCAGCAATCCGCCCGAAAGGAAGGAGCCTATCGCCATGGTTCCGAACACCACAAAATCGTTGAACGACTGCACGCGGGCTTTTTCCTCCGGCTTATGGCACTCCAGCACCATCGCCGAGGCGCCGACGAAACCGAAATTCCAGCCAACGCCGAGCAGGATCAGCGTGAGCCAGAAATGCGCCACATCGACCCCCAGCAGGCCGACCGCGGCGGAAGCGCCGGTCAGCACGAGACCGGCGAGGACCACTGCGGGCGCGCCAAAGCGCGTGATCAGGCGGCCGGTGAAGAAACTGGGGGCGTACATCGCAATCACATGCCATTGCAGGCCGAGATTGGACGATTCCTGCGACAGGCCGCAAATCTGCATGGCCAGCGGCGCGGAGGTCATGAGGAAGTTCATGAGCAGATAGGAGACCACCCCGCAGATGACCGCCGTGATGAAGCGGGGCTGGCGGGCGATCACGCCGAGCGGCCGCCCGCCGGCGGCCTCCGCTGCTGTCGGGCCGGGAAGCCGCACGCCGATCAGCACGAGTGCGGAAAGGGCAGCGACCGCGGCCTGCGCCAGATAGGTCGCCGCGAACATATACGGCATCCAGAGGTACATAGTGTAGGTAACGAGCTGCGGGCCGATCACACCCGCGAAGACACCACCCGCCATCACAAACGACAACGCGCTCGCCCGCCTCTCGGGCGGCACGCAGTCGGCGGCTGCAAAGCGGAAGGACAGAACCACGGCAGCATAAGCGCCGCCGAAGAATGTCGCGACGCTGAACATCCAGAACGAGCTCCAGACGACGGCCAGCGCCGCGATCAATCCCGTGAGCACGCCGCAGCCCGTTCCGATCAGGAAGGCGGCGCGGCGTCCGTGGCGCTGGGCGATTGCGCCGGCCGGGAGGGTGCAGGCGGCCATTCCCACCACGAAGACCGAAACCGGCAAGGTCGCCAGGGCAGGACTGGGCGCGAGCATATGCCCGACAATCGCGCCGGTGGCAAAGACAACGACGGAGTTCGCGCCTGCGAGCGCCTGGGCGATCGTGAGCCTGGCGACGTTGCCGCGCTCATGATCGTACTGCGATGGAGACGACGGTTCGAGCTTTGCGCCCGCAGCAAGTTGCGACATGGGATTTCAACCGACGACAAATTGGTTCGGCGCGCAGGCGTGATGGACGCACGAACGGGTAGCGAGATTCGCACGGCCCGATGCACGCCGGCATCCGGGATGCTTACTTCCGACAAGCCTACAGTCTCACCCTGTGTCTGTATCTCGATTAACAGACAATAGATGTAGAATATCAGCCATCGTGGAAACCCCGCGTGACATGAGAAGCAACCGGCCCGCCGCCGGACGCCCCGACGGTGAGCCGGGCGCTTGTCGATCAGATCGGATCGTCTGATCGACAAGAATTCGCTCGGCATCAGAATGTCAGATCACGACGACTTTCGACCCTGCCGGCACCCGGCGATAGAGATCGATAATGTCCTGGTTCATCATGCGGATACAGCCGGACGAGACAGCCTGGCCGATGGTGTGCGGCTCATTGGTTCCGTGGATGCGAAACAGTGTATCCCTGCCGTCCTTGTAGAGGTAGAGGGCGCGCGCGCCGAGCGGGTTGTCCGGTCCGCCCTTCATGCCGCCCGCCCATTGCGCATATCGGTCGGGTTGGCGGGCGATCATATTGGGTGTGGGCGTCCAGTGCGGCCATTCGCGCTTGAGGCCGACGCTGGCTGCGCCGGTGAATTCGAGTCCCTCGCGGCCAACGCCGACGCCATAGCGCATGGCCTTTTCGTCCTCCTGAACGAGATAGACGAAGCGGTTCTCGGTATCGACCACGATCGTGCCCGGCGGATGAGGCGTGCGATAGTTCACCTGCTGCCGCAGGTTCTCCGGGTTGACGCTGGCGGTGTCGACGGCCGGGATGGGGAAGCTGCTGTCCGTTTGCGCGGCATAGCTTGCAGCCGACACGGGCAGTTGTTGCGCGGCGGGCCTGGTAAGGCCATCGGGCGGCGTTGTCGTCGCCGTGCAGCCGGTCGCGGCGAGACCGATCAGGAGGATGGAAAACGCTCTGCTCTGCAGGGAAAAGCTCATCGGGGTTCACGCATCGTTGTCCGCGCTCAGGTCATGAAGGGCGGAGAGTTCGGGTTCGGGATGGAGAGGCAGGCGTGCCGCGCTCATCGGATTGCACCGGTCCGGTTGGCGGAAGCCTGCAAGGCCGTGCCGGTGACCTCGCCGACGAGGCGCGTTCCCGCAGCCTCCCTCCCCTCCGGATCGACGAAAATCATCGTTGGCGGTCCGACGATTTGAAGGCTCTGCATGACCTGCCGCTGCCCGGCCGAGTTGTCGCTGACGTCGAGCTTGACGAGGTTGAAGCGGGCGAGATCGGCCCGGACGGCAGGGTCGGAAAGGATGCTCCGGTCGATAAGCGTGCAGGTGACGCACCAGTCGGCGGTGACGTAGAGAAGGCTCGGCTTGCCGTTGCGCGACGCGATTGCCGTTTCAAGCTCGGCCGGCGTGCCGACCGTTCGGAAAACCGGCGCCTCCTGCGCCGCACCCCCGCCGCCACGCTGCGCGACGAGGTTCTCCAGCGGGCGGAAGGGATCACCGGCGCCGCTCGCGGCTCCCGCCGCCAGAATGACGCCGTAGAGCGCCGAAGCGAGGCCGGCGGCCTTGGCCACCCGCCGCCGCCCGGAGGCGTCGGGGCCGAGCGGATCGAAAGCGCCGAGCCAGACCGCGAGGCCAATGGCGAACAGCGCCCAAAGCGCAAGGCCGGCCTCGGCGGGAATGAGGCGCGAGACCATCCAGATAGCCGTTGCGACGAACACGAAGCCGAATGCCTGCCGCACCGCCGCCATCCACGCCCCGGCCCTGGGCATAGCCTTGGGGCCAAGCGTGCCGAAGGCGATCAGCGGGATGCCCTTGCCGAGACCGAGCGCGAAGAGCGCTGCCGCGCCGAGCGCAACGTCGCCGGTCTGCGCGATATAGATCAGCGCCCCGGCAAGCGGCGCGGTGACGCACGGCCCGACGATGAGCGCCGAGGTAAAGCCGAGCAGCGCAGCCGAGGCCAGGGAGCCGCGATTTCCCTGTCCCAGCCGGCCGATCGCGTTGACCCAGGCCCCGGGCAGTTGCAGCTCGAACAGGCCGAACATGGACAGGGCCAGCACGACGAAGAGGCCGGAGACGGCGCCTATGGCGAGCGGAGACTGAAGCGCCATCTGAAGATTCTGGCCGGACCAGGCGGCGGCAACGCCGAGGGCACCGAATGCGCTGGCCATCGCGAGGACGTAGGACAGCGACAGCGTGAACCCCCTGAGCGCCGTCACCGTTTCGCCCTGACGCGCGATGGCGCCGGCAAGGATCGGGTACATCGGAAACACGCAAGGCGTGAAGGCCAGCAGCACACCGAACAGCAGGAAGCTCCCCAGCACCGTGAGGACGCCACCGTCTTGCAACAGCGAGCCGATCATGCCGCCGCTACCGGCGTCGATGGCGATCCCGCCTGATGGAGCGGCCGAAGGCGGCGCAGTCCATTCGCTCGCGAGCGCCGCCGGCGCGCGGATCTGAAGTGCGCCACCGCCCGGGTCGGTCACGGCAAGCGTCGTCGCATCGACATGCCGGATGAGCGGCGGATAGCAGATGCCGTTGTCCTGACATCCCTGATAGCGAACTTCGAGTGGACCGGACGCTGAAGTATCGAGGGGAATCGCGGCGGCGACGTGATCGTGGAAGACGATGGACTCGCCGAACGTCGGGTCGTCCTTGCGCTGGCCGTTGCCCTGAAGCTCGGGCGCGGCGAGATCGGCCCCGCCTCGGCTGAAACCGAATTTGTCCTCATAGAGATAATAACCCGGCGCGATCGTCCACTGCAGCCGGATGCTTCCGTCTTCCTGCCGCGCGGCGGAAAGCTGAAAAGCCCGATCGATAGCAAGAGGCTTCGCCCTGCTCGATGCGATCTGCCCAAATGCGGGCATCGCGGCTAACGCAGCGAGGGCGCTCATCAGAACGGCAACGAGAACGGACCGGACAGCTCTCACGGACAACGCGCGCTCCCGCTGCTTCATTGCCCCTGCGCCTGCCGCTTGCGCGCGTCCGCCACGACCTGCCTGAAGCCCTGGTAGTCGAGCACCGATGTCTGAAACGGGCCGACGAGATAGGCAGGCGTGCCGGAAAAGCCGATCGCATCGGCCTGCGCCATGTTCCGCTTGATGATGGCGTAGATTTCCGTCGACTTCGCCTGCATGTCGGCATCGAGGCGGGCCATGTCGATGCCGGCGGCCTGAAGGCCCTGCCGCATCTTTTCCCGGGGAACGCCTGCGCCCGGAATGCCCATCAAGGCATGATGCGCGACGACGTACTTGCCCTGATATTTGGCGGCGAGCGCCATGGTCGCGCCGTCGATCGAGGTCGGCCGGATGACGGGCCAATCCTTGTAGACGAGGCGGATCTTGCCGTCCTCTTTGACGATACGGTCGAGGTCGGGCACGGCCTTCTTGCAGTATGGGCAGTTGTAGTCGAGGAAGGCGACGATGGTCACATCGCCGCGCGGATTTCCGGCAACCGGCACTGCGGGATCGTTGAGAATCATTTCCCGCGATGTATCGTCGTGCTGCGCGAGGGCGGCGCGATGCGTGAGAGGCACCGCGAGGATCGCGCTTCCCAGAGCGGTCATGGCGCCGCGTCGCGTGAGAGCTGGCATGGATATCTCCTTGTCCATCGTGGGCCGGACAGGGTGGCTGCCCTGCCCGAAGGCGATACCCGCGCCCGCTACCTTAAGGCTGGCTTAACGTGGGCAAGCTGTCCGATGCACGGGGCGATCCATGAGCCGATCCATGCGCCGATCCATGGGCCGATTTCGCCGCAGGCCCCTGCATTAAGAAAACCTTAAGAAACAGGTTGAATGGATTTTGCCCGGAGGCGCGATGCGGATACTGATCGTCGAGGATGATGCCCTGCTCAGGGACGGGCTGAAGGTTGGTCTGTCGCTCGCCGGCTTCACCGCCGACGCGGTGGAACGCTGCGAGGAGGCCGACGCCGCCCTCCTGAGCCACGGTTTCGACGCGCTCGTTCTCGATCTCATGCTGCCGGACGGTTCGGGTCTCGATATCCTGAAAACGCTGCGGGAGCGCCGGGACGACACGCCCGTGCTGCTGCTCACCGCGCGTGACGGCATCGCCGACCGCATCGCCGGACTCGACAACGGCGCGGACGACTATCTCGGCAAGCCCTTCGATCTCGATGAAGTGGCGGCGAGGCTGCGCGCGCTGATCCGCCGTGCGGAAGGCCGCTCGCGCGCCATCCTCGAATGGCGCGGGCTGACGCTCGACCCCTCGTCCCGGACCGTCGCCAAAGACGGCGCTCCCCTCCGCCTCTCGCGGCGGGAGTTCTCGATCCTGCGCGCGTTGATGATCCACCCCGGCGCCGTTCTCTCCAAGACGCAACTGGAGGACAAACTCTATGGTTGGCAGGAGGAGATCGAGAGCAACGCGGTTGAGGTTCACATTCACCACCTGCGCAGCAAGGTCGGCGCGGGCGTGATCCAGACCATCCGCGGCATCGGCTACCGGCTGGGAGACGAAACGTGATGCGCTCCATCAGCACGCGCCTTTTCGTCGTCCTCGTCATCACCACTGGTGTTGTATGGCTGCTGGCCGTGGCGTGGATTTTCCTGAGCACGCGCGCCGAGGTCGAGCGCGTGCTCGACGCCCGCCTCATGGAAGCCGGACGCATGGTCAATTCGCTGGTGGTGAGCCAGGATATCGACACCGCGCAGGCGCTGGCATTGCGGAAGCCGCTGCCCGTCGGGGCGCCGGGCGCATACGATCGTCAACTCTCGTGCCAGATCTGGTCCCTTCAGGGCGGGCTGATCGGGCGCTCTGAGGGCGCCCCCGAGAAGAAGCTCTCCGAACACGCCGACGGGATTTCCGAAACCGTTATCGACGGCGAGACATGGCGCGTCTTCGCCATCGAGAACGCCGCGCTCGGCGTGCGCGTGCTGGTGGGCGACAACCTGAAAATCCGCGACCGGCTGGTGAATGACGTCATTCGCGGCCTGCTTTTCCCCGCGCTGCTCATTCTGCCGGCGCTGGCCATCCTCATCTGGCTCAGCGTCCGGCGAGGGCTTGCTCCGCTCGACAGGATCGCCCGCAACCTCGCCGCGCGCCCGGCCTCCGACCTGAGCCCGCTCGACGACGTGGAAACCGCAAGGGAGATCGAACCCGTCGTGCAGTCTCTCAACGGCCTGTTCGCCCGTGTCGCTGGTCTTCGCGCACGCGAGCGGAATTTCAGCGCCTTCGCAGCGCATGAGCTGCGCACCCCCCTCGCCGGCCTCAAGACGCAGGCGCAGGTCGCGCTCGCAAGCGACGATCCCGCGATCCGGGGTCAGGCCTTGCGCCAGATCGCCATCGGCGTCGACCGTACCGGCCGGCTGGTGCGTCAGTTGCTCGACATGGCCGCGCTCGAAGCCGGCGAGCAGCAGCGAACGGCGGGCCCGACCAACCCGGGCGCCCTGCTCTCGTCCCTCAAGGATGAATTGCCGATCTCCGGCAAGGCCCTGTCGATCGTGATCGCACCCGCGCTGCACGGCGTGCGCCTCGCCGTCGACCCGGATCATTTCCGGCTCGCCGCCCGAAACCTGATGGAGAATGCCACGAACCATTCGCCGCCCCACGGAACCATCGTCTGCGGCCTTTCCATGAGAGACGGCGGCGCGGTCATCGCCATCGCGGACGAAGGGCCCGGCATTCCCGAAGACGAGCTGCACCGGGCCAAGGAACGCTTCTTCCGGGGGCGCAATCGTTCTCAGGTCGGCAGCGGTCTCGGCCTGTCGATCGTCGAACTTGCCCTCGACAGCGCCGGCTGCGCGCTGGAATTGCACAACGGCGAAACGGGCGGGCTGGTGGCGACCATCGTGGTGCCGACCGATCTCGTCACGATCGTTGATGGGTCCATCGGGACCGGCCCATCCGCGCCGATGCCGTTTTCAGTTGGATGAGGTGAAAGGCGCGTTGGATATAGTGGCGAAACAACGCCCGCCCCTATAGGTTGCGCAGTTCCGTAAACAATGCGCACCCTGTTTCACCAGCCCGTCAAGGCGACCGCAGACCAGCGACCGTGGCCATTGCGGCCGGGAGCGCCAATTGTCGAGAATTGTCGTTCATGCCGGCTGAAACGATAGATGTTGTAAAGGTGTTTTCGAGAATGCTTTATCCTCGGCGCTCGGTTCTTGCATCATTCTTCGGCGCTTTTATTTTGCTTTGCATAGCTTTATCAGGCTCGAGCCAGGCGGCGGAACTGGACAAGATACTTGAGCGAGGCAACGTTCCGGGCCTATCGTATGCCGTCATACGGGGCGGCAAAATTGCCCGGCTTGGAGCCGTTGGCGTCCGCGACAGGTCAACCGGTGTCCCCGTCGACGAGAATACGGTCTTCGAGGCAGCCTCACTGTCGAAACCGGTTTTCGCGTACCTCGTGTTACAGCTCGTTGATTCCGGGGTCCTGTCGTTGGACACGCAACTCGCGGACTATGCTCCGGATTATGTGAAGGGCGATCCGCGCGCGGCTCTTGTGACGGTGCGCGACGTTCTCAGCCATACCTCCGGGCTGCCTAATTTGGGCGGCCTGTTCACTCCTTTGAAGACGAACTTCGTCCCCGGCAGCCGGTTCAGCTATTCTGGAGAAGGTTTTCTCTGGCTCCAACGTGCAGTCGTGGCCGCCACCGGCGAGAGCCTGAACGACGCCATGTCCCGCCGAATTTTCGGTCCTCTCGGCATGAAGCACTCCAGCTATGTCTGGCGCGCGGACTTTGAAACGAACCACGCCGTTCCCCATCAGGGGCTGAAGCCGCAGACAAAAGCGCGGCCCGCCACACCGATGGCGTCATATACGCTGCACACGACCGCGGCCGACTATGCGCGATTCCTGGAGGCCGTTCTGTCGGGGGCCGGTCTCAAGCGGGCGACCGCAAAGCAATGGCTCCATCCCCAGATCGGGCTTTTCCAGCGTTGTATCGAATGCCTGGGCTCCGATAGAGCAGAGGCCGATCAGCATGTCTCATGGGGACTGGGCTGGGGGCTGGAGCCCGCGCAGAAGACGTTTTTTCACTGGGGCGACAATGGGGGGGTCAAAGCGTTCGCAACAGGATCTCCCGCCAAGCGTACAGCCGTGGTTGTCCTGACGAACGGTTCCAACGGCATGGCCGTCATGCCTGAAATCATCGATCAGTTGATGCCGGGAGAGCATCCGGCTTTCACGTGGCTTAACTACGATCGCAGCACGCCGGCCGGCGGATGGCTTGACTGGGTGCGCCTGCCTTAAGTTGTTTCTAGCTTTCAACGTAAGCATGTTCTGGCGCGTGCGAGAGCGCGCGCGGTCATAACGGCAAACCGCGCTGCCCTGGTTCAGCGCGCCTCTGCCAGCGCCACGGCGTCCGGACCTGCGGGATAGTGCAAGCGATCGGATGTGTCGTTCGCCGCCAGCCAGATCGCCTCGGCCACGTCGCTCTCGCGGGTGGTCAACGGCGGATTGGCGAAGGCCGCGAAGATAGGCCGGGCAAAATCGGTGTAGGCTTGCGGGATCATCTCCTCGATGGGGAAGTCGATGTTCTGCGCGAAGCGGGTGGTCGGGGCGTAGCCGGGCTCGACGAGCTTCACCCGCACGCCGAAAACCGCCAGCTCATGCGCCAGAGACCCGGTGAAACCCTCGACCGCCTGCTTGCTGGCGGTGTAGGCGGCGGCGAGCGGCAGGGGCGCCAGCGTCACGCTGGAGGTGACGTTGACGATGACGCCCGAGCGGCGCTCCCGCATCTGCGGGATCACCGCCTGCGCCATTGCCATGGTGCCGAAGGTGTTGGTATCGAAGAGCTTGCGGACATAGTCCATCGGCGCGGCCTCGAAGGCGCCGACAAGGCCGATGCCTGCGTTGTTCACCAGCACGTCGACGGGTCCGGCCGCCTCAACGGCGGCCTTGATGCTGCCCGCGTCGGTAACATCCAGGGCAAGAATGCGCACTCCCTCCGGCAGCAGCCCTTCGCGCGGGGTGCGCATGGTGGCGATGACGTTCCAGCCTTGGGCGTGGAAATAGCGGGCCGTCTCCAGCCCGTAGCCGGACGACGTGCCGGTGATGAGGACGGTGTTCATTGTCGCGTTGGTCATGGCGGTCTCCTGCGTTCACGGTTGACAGACAGGATGTAGCGCGCATGATCGGGATGATCATCAATCGCAAGTCCGTATTCAATGAGCGATAGTCCTGAATGTCAGATACTCTTGCCGCCGATCCGCTCGCTCAGGTGATCGGGCTCTTACGTCCGCGAGCCGTGTTCTCGAAGGGGATCAGCGCGGCAGGCCGCTGGGCGGTGCAGTATGTCGATTTCGGCCGGCCGGCCTTTGCGGCCATGATCGAGGGCCGCTGCCGCCTGACTGTCGAGGGCGAGGAACCGACCGTTGTCGAGGAAGGCGACTTCGTGCTCCTGCCCGCCACGCCGACGTTTTCGATGTCCAGCCTCGACCCCGCGCCGCTGTTGCGGATCGACGCGCAGACCACGCCGCCCGCGCACGAAGTCCGCTATGGCCGGCAGGATGGCCCGCCCGATATGCGGCAGTTCGGCGGCTGGTTTCACTTCGACGAGCCCGACGCCGGGCTGCTGGTGTCGCTGTTGCCGCGTATGATCCACATTCGAGGCGTTTCGCGGTTGACGCAGCTGGTGCGGATGCTGGGCGACGAAGCCGGGCGCGACGACGTGGGGCGCGAGTTGATCCTCGAACGGCTGGTCGAGATCCTGCTGGTCGAGGCGTTGAGGGCCACACCGAACAACGCAACCCGGCCGGGCCTGTTGCGCGGGCTGGCCGATCCCCGCATTGCCGCCGCCCTGCGGGGCCTGCACGGCGATATCGTCCGTCCGTGGACGATCCCCGATCTGGCGCGGGCGGCGGGCATGTCGCGCTCCGCCTTCTTCGAGCGGTTCACCCGCACTGTGGGCGTCCGGCCCATGGAATACGTTGCAACCTGGCGCATAGCCGTGGCGAAGGATCTGCTGCGCCGGGGCGGAACCGCGCTGGATGAGGTGGCGCGCAGGGTCGGATATGGCTCCGCCAGCACCTTCAGCACGGCCTTCAGCCGCCATGTCGGCCTGCCGCCAGGCAAGTTCACGAAGGCGGCGGCTGCGGGCGGTTGAAAAGCAAAACCACAGTGGACGGCAGAAACGCCCGCGCTTGCCAGGTGGATCGTGCGCTGGCAATGTCGGTTCGATAAGACGTTCGACAGGCGCATTGCCGCATCGGGCCGCAAGAGATGGGACATCGACAATCATGAGCATGAACGGTGGGACTGCCGACGCCGGCAAGATGGACGATACCGCCCTGCCGGGTCGTCGGACGGAGCTTCTCAGCCGGCGCTCGTTTATGATCGGCTCGGCTGCCGGCCTCGGCGCGCTGGGGTTGGCCGGTTGCGCGACATCCGACGGCCTGAGCCTCGCCTATGCGGAGCAGATCTACGGGCCGGTGCCGGATGAAAAATTCCCGATCCCGGCGGTCGATGTCAGCAAGATCGATCCGAAATATTATCGCCGGACCGTCCGCTTCGACAGCAAGGAAGAGCCCGGAACGATTATCGTCGACCCGAGCAATTACTACGTCTACCGCGTCGAGGGTAACGGGTCCGCCACCCGTTATGGCGCCAATGTCGGCCGCGCCGGGTTCCTGTGGAACGGTGACGCCTATGTCGGGCGCAAGGGCGAATGGCCGATCTGGACGCCGCCGCGGGAGATGATCAAGCGCCAGCCCGAAGCGGCCAAGTATGCCGGCGGCATGCCGGGCGGTCTCGACAACCCGCTTGGCGCCCGCGCGCTCTACCTTTACCAGAACGGCTCGTATACGCTCTACACGCTGTACGCCAGCAGCTTTCCCGAGACGATCGGCACGAACATCACCAGCGGCTGTGTCGGCCTCCTGAGTCAGGACATGATCGACCTCTATTCGAAAACGCCGGTCAAGACGAAGGTGGTTGTCCTGCCGGCATAGCAAGTGAGCCGGACATACCGGCTTTTTTGCGCAATAGCTGTTCGCGGTGGGCTTGCGCCCTTACATCCGCTCGCCCGAAGGACGACATCACCGGTTCGAGAGTCCGGCGTGGCCTGTCCGGTTGTCTCCCGGTGTTCTTGCTGGCCATCAGGTTCGCCTCACACGGGAAAATGAGCGTGCCGAACAGCCGCGCAAAGCTAAAGCGTCGCCACGCAAAGTGAATGCCCGCTTTGCGTGGAAAACTCTCTAGAAATCGATCACCACCGACGTTGCACTGCGTCGTGCCTCGCCGTGATACACGGCTTCGATGTTGTTGCCATCGGGGTCGAGCACGAAAGCCGCGTAGTACCCGGGGTGATAGGCGCGTTCGCCGGGGGCGCCGTTATCGCGCCCGCCATGAGCCAGCGCCACGCTGTAGAAGGCATCCACCGTGGCGCGGTCCTTGGCCTGGAAGGCGACGTGGTGGCGCCCCGTCAGCGCGCCCAGCGCCGCCGGGCTTTCTGCCGATGACACGACGAGTTCGTCAGCCCAGAAATAGCCGTCGCTCGTGCCGACGACGGGAATCTCCAGGACACTCAGAACAGCGGTGTAGAAGTCCTGGCTGGCCTTGAGATCGCTTACCACGAGCTGAAGGTGGTCGATGAGCCGGCCACGATGCAGTTGATTGGTTTCCATGGTCATTCTCCGTCTGAGAATGGGCTTTGGAGTTTTGCCGAACATCGATCCGAAGGATGACGGCGGCAAGCTCCCTCATCCCCGCAGGCTCCTGGCATAGGCTTCGAGCTGCGTCGCCACCGTGCCCCAGCCCTCGAAGAAGCCCATGTCCTCATGCACCTTGCGGGTTTCGGGATTTCGGTGGCGGGCGATGGCCGTATAGGTAGTGCCGCCCTCGGGCGCGTCCGACAGCAGCAGGATCGCGGTCATGAACGGTTCGGGCGCGGGCTTCCAGCCTTCGGTGTAGGTATCGGTGAACACGAGCTTCTCGCCCGGCACCACTTCCAGATAGACGCCTCGATTGTCCATCACGTTGCCTTCCACCTCGAAGGTGGTGTTGAAGCGCCCGCCAACCCGCAGGTCGATGTCGACCGCCGTCACCTTGTGCGGAACGGGAATGAAGAAATGCGGGATATGCTTCGGCTCCGTCCAGCATTCCCAGATCAGCTGCCGCGGCGCCGCCAGCGTGCGGGTAAAGCTAAGGTCGGTATTCGGATCGAGTTCAAGTGTCATGTTTTACCCTCCCTCATCAGTTTCATTACGTACTCGTCCAGGCGGTCGAGCCGGGTTTCCCAGATGGTCCGCTGTTCATCGAGCCAGCTTCGCGCCGTGGCCAGCGCTTCGGGCACGATGGCGCACGAGCGCACCCGGCCATCCTTCGATGTGGCGATCAATCCCGCCTCCTCCAGCACCGAGAGGTGCCGCATCACCGTCGGCAGCCGCAGCCCGGTGGGCCTGGCCAGCTCCGTTACCGGCGCGGGCCCCTCGGCCAGACGTGTCAGGATAGACCGCCGCGTCGGGTCCGCCAGCGCATGGAATATCTGCGAGAGATCGGGATCATGCTTAGTCATTAAGCTAACTATAGCCGAACGCCATTCCGTGGCAAGGGAAACTTCGCCGATCGGCTAACTTTTCGTCCCGGACCGCAGGAAACCAGCCGCGCGGCGGCTATTTTGCATCGTGAAAGATGATCCCCAGCGTGTGCCGCCGTCCCGTGCGGATGGCGCTGACGCCGTGGCGCATGTTCACGCGATAGTCGCCCCGGCCGCCGCGCACCGGGCGATGATGCACGGCGAAGACCACGGCGTCGCCCTGGCGCAGCGGCACGACCTCGGCCCGGCTTTGCATTCGCGGGCGCTGCTCCGTCAGCACGAACTCGCCGCCGGTGAAATCGCGCCCCGGCTCGGACAGCAGAAAGGCCGCCTGCAGGGGAAAAGCCAACTCGCCGTAGAGGTCCTGATGCAGGCAATTGTAGTCGCCCGGCCCGTACTGCAACAACAAGGGCGTGGGGCGTGTCTGGCCGGCGGCATGGCATTGCCGCAGGAAGACGTCGAGCGTCGCGGGATAGCGGGTGTCGATCCCCATGCGCGCGTTCCAGCCATTTGCGACGACTGCCAGATGCGGATAAAGCCGGGCGCGCAGATCGGCGATCAACTCCGGCAGCGGGTAACCGAAATAACGGTACTCCCCCTTGCCGAAACCATGCCGGGCCATGTGGACATGGCTGCGGAAATGGCCCTCCTGCGTGTAAAGCGCGGCGAGATCGCGGCATTCGGCCTCCGTCAGCATGCCGGGGAGCACGGCGTGGCCGCGCTCATCCAGCTCCGCTGCGATGGCCGCGAAATCCCGGCGCGCCAGACGATCCTGCGGGTTCATCATGTCCGCCGCGCTCATGCCTGCGCCTCCATGTTCAGCAGCGCGCGCTTGCGCGCCACGCCCCAGCGGTAGCCCGACAGATCCCCGTTGGTGCGCACCACGCGATGGCAAGGAACGGCGACGGCAATCCAATTGGCCGCGCACGCCCCGGCCACAGCGCGCACGGCACTGGGCGAGCCGATCCGGCGGGCGAGCTCGGCGTAGCTGACCGTTCCGCCGGCTGGAATGTCGCGCAGCGCCTGCCAGACGCGCATCTGGAACGCCGTCCCGCGAATGTCCAGCGGCAGGTCGAGGCCGATCCGTGGCGCCTCGACGAAGCCGACGACCTTGGCCACCAGCGCCGAGAAATCCGGGTCGTCGCCGGTTAGCCGGGCAAGGGGGAAGCGATCCTGCAGCTCGCGCACCAACAGGTCCGGATCGTCGCCGAGGCTGATGGCGCAGACGCCCCGGTCACTTTGCGCCACCAGAATGGCGCCCAGCGAGCACTGCCCGACCGCGAAACGGATATCGGCATCCCTGCCGCCGCTCTTGTAGGCCGAGGGCGTCATGCCCAGTACGTCCGGGGATTGCTCGTAGAACCGGCTGCTAGCGTTGAACCCGGCGGCATAGATCGCATCTGTGACGCTGGCGGCATCGGGCAGCGCGGTGCGCACCCGCCGCGCCCGATGGGCCGCCGCCCAGGCGCGTGGCGTCAACCCGGTGATCGCCTTGAACTGGCGGTGAAAGTAGTGCGGGCTCATTCCGGCCCTGGCGGCGAGATCGTCGAGGCGTGGGACGCTCTCGGCCTGTTCGATGAGGCGGCAGATTTCGGCGACGATGGCCGCATTTGCCTGCGAGGGCGACTGGCCACGGGGATTGCAGCGCAGGCAGGCGCGGAAACCGGCGGCCTCGGCCTCATCAGGCGTATAGAAAAACGTCACGTTCCGGGGCTTCGCCACGCGCGAGGGACAAGAGGGCCGGCAATAGGCCCCGGATGTCTTCACGGCATAGACGAATTCGCCGTCGCACACCGGATCACGGGCCAGAACGCTTTGCCAGCGCGGGTCGCGTTCGATCTCGGTCTCGGGCATCGTTGCCAGTTCCATCGCTCGATTCCTTCTATCACATTATGGAGTGATAGTAGGTGTCCGCGCGCCGCGCCGCCTCCCGCTGCTTGCTTTCAAATCCGCGCCTTGGGGGCGACACGGCACGTGCTGCGCGCCCGATCACTGCCGGCAGGTGACGATCGGCCACGGGCGGTTCTGGTAGAACGGCTGGAGATCGATCGTCGGCGTGTGCTGCCAAAGCGGGTCGTTGGCATCCGGACAGAGCATGAGCATCGCCGAAACCGGGTTGCCCCGCCATTCCGACGGCACATGCACGCGCACGAAGAAGGTGTTGGCGGTCCGCTCCGGCTCGCTGATCCACCAGCTCGTGGCGATGCGCATGAGCAGGTGCTTGCGCACCTCGGCCATCGCGTCAAACGGCGCCGGGTCGGTTTCGGGATCGATCAGCACCCCGTCCGGCAGCTTGTTGCGCGCCTCTTCCTGTGCCATCACCGGCGCGCCTGCGCCATGCAACGCCAACGCCGCCAGCAAGCCGGCCGCGCATACGCGGGTGAAGCGGTCTCCAACGCTGCGGAACCAGCGGCACGCCCTCATCTTGCTGCTCCCGACATATGCTTCTGCATTCTTTCCGTACCAGCTCAATGATCCGCTTCTTTCCGGCTTTCGGCCACACAAAGCGGTATCCGCTTTGCTTGTAAACGCTTCAGGGCACGGCGGCGTCGCATCCACCGAGCGACAGGCCTCGGCAGATGGCGCGCGCCAGCGCCTCCTCGGTTTCGCCCGGCGGGCAGTTCGCTTCCGGTGCGCAGCTGCGCAGCGCATAGAGCATCGCGCCGCCCTGAGTGTCGCGCCGCACCGCCTTCATCCGCCGCTCGGCCTCGGCGGCCGAAGTGACGGGCGAGGCGGCGTCGGCCGGGCGCACGGCGATGCCGTGCAGCAGCCTCCCCTTCCACACGGCGCGATAGGCGGCGAAAGCGCGCTCAGCATCGTAAAGCGGCCCGGCGTCATACGCCATGACCGAAACGACGTCGATCTCGCGCGCGGCAGGCGAACGCAGCACGCCGAGCATCGACCCGGTCCACGGACTGCGCGGCGCGTCCGCCGCGAAACGCCCCTCGCCATAGGCGCCCACGCTCCACGCCGGCAAGGTCAGCAGCATCGGACGCGGCAGCACCGCGCGTATGCGGGCGATCAGGTCGATCCATTCCTCGTAGCTCGCGCAGACGATGCGTCCGCCTTTCGCCATGGCGCAGCCGGGGTCCTCCGGCTCGAAATCGAGGTCGACGCCGTCCGCCCCCAGGTCGCGCACCAGGCGCGCGAGCGCATGCTCGTCGAACCGCGGCCAGCCCTTGGTCCAGCCCGAGCCGCCGACGGAGAGGATGACGCGGGTGCGGGGATGGCGCTGCTTCAGCAGCCGGATCGAATCGCGCAGCACCGTGCCGGAATAGCGGTATTCCAGCCCGGTGCGGGAAAGGTCTAGCCCGCCGTCATAAACGAGGTCCGGCCGCGCGAAGGCCAGCGCCACGATGTCGACGAAGCCCGGAATGCGCGCAAGCGTCGTTTCCTGCGCCGTGGCGGCGGGCGGCTCGAACCAGCTCGCGTGATAGGCGAGAAAGGGCTGGCGCGCGCCCTGGGCAAAGGCGGGCACGGACGCCGAAAATGCCAGCAGCGCAAGCCACGCGGCGACGAACGTCAGAACACGTCGCGCCCGGTCATGCCCTTGGTGACCGTGAGCAGCATGATCTTGATGTCGAGCCATAGGGACCAGTTCTCCACGTAGTAGAGATCGAGCTCAATGCCGGCGATGGCCTTTTCGGCGGTATGGATGCCGCCGCGCATGCCGTTGATCTGCGCCCATCCGGTGATGCCGGGCTTCACCTGGTAGCGGTTGATGTAGGCGCGCAGGTTTTCGTAGCGAACGGATTCCCCCACCAGCATGTTGGGAACGTGGGGCCGCGGCCCCACCACGGACATTTCGCCGCGCAGCACGTTGATGAGCTGCGGCAGCTCGTCGATCGACAGCCGGCGCAGCCAGCCGCCGAAGCGGGTGATGCGCGGATCGTCGCGCCGGGTGCCGTGCGAGCCGTCGTCGGTTGGGTCCACCGCCATGGTGCGCAGCTTGAACACGTCGAACAGGCGGTTGTTGTAGCCCACGCGCGTCTGGCGGTAGAAAACCGGGCCGGCGCTCTCGAGCTTGATGATGACCGCGCAGACGAGCAGGATCGGCGATGCGATAAGCAGGCCGAGCGTCGCGACGATGTAGTCCTCCAGCCACTTGATCACCACCAGCGTGCCCCTGAGCGGCTTGCGGATGACCTGCAGCGCCCGCAACTCGCCGACGTTGACCACATGGGCGTAATGCGGATCGAAGACATCGGCCCGCAGCGGCACGAAGGAATCGATGGCGAAGCGGCTCAGTTTCTCGATGAGCTGGCCGATGGTCAGCGCCTCGCTCCACGGCAGCGCGATGACGACGACGTCGGGCGGCTCGCGGGTCAGGCGCGGCATCAGGTCATCGGCGGTGCCGAGCACCGGAACGCCGGGGGCGAAATCGGCGCGCGCCGCCGCCTCCGGGGCAGCCGCGCCCGCCGGCTCGACGAGAAACACGCCGAGAAGCTGGAAGAAGCGCGCGTTGGCGCCCTGCAGGCGGCCCAGCGCCCGCTCGACATCGGCCTCGTTGCCGACCACCACGACCTTGCGCGACAGCAGCGCCAGCTTTTCCACCCAGTGCAGCCCGAGGCGCACCAGCGTCACGCGGCCGATCACCACCGCGCACCACACCACCGCCACGCGCACGGCCGCGAACTCGAAGGTCTCGGTATCGAAATCGATGATGGTGCGGTCGACCACGCTCATGACCGCTCCCGCCAGCACGACGCAGACCGATACCTGCCGCACCTGCCGCAAAATGGAGACGTAATGCTCCAGGCGGTAGGCGCCGCCGAGGTTCATCAGCCAGCCGTAGATCAGCACATACATGCCGGCATAGACGGCGAAGGCCGCCGGATTGCGCAGGATGCCGAAGGAAGGCGCCAGCAATATCGCCGCGACGATGAGCAAACCGTCGAGGAGCATGACCAGCCTGTTGATCATGCCATGGGTCCAGATCATCCTGTTGCTCCCCCTCGAAGCGGACACTGTGTCACGATGCGGCCGGCACATTCTGGCGCAGGCATATTGCCCACGTATGATCCCTTGAAGAAATTCGCTCTCCGGCCAGCCGCGACGGAGAAGCCTTCTCCGCGACCCTGGCCGCTCCCTGCCTCACCGCGCGGGAAAGCGCGCGACGAGATTGCCGAACTCGGCCGGCATCGTGGACAGCGGCGTCTCGACGCCGTCGTCGAGACGGAAAAAGCGGTAGCCGTGTGCTTCGAGCAACTTCCACGCCCCGTCGCGCGGCAGATCGCTTTGCAGCAGCGTCGGACAGTTGGCCTCGAAGATGACGGTGGGATGCCACCGCGCCAGCGTTTCGCCGGCGCCGCGCAGCACATGCGCCTCGAAGCCCTCGACATCGATCTTGATGCAGTCAACGCGCGCGAGGCCGAGCGTGGACACGAGCTTGTCGAGGGTCGTGAGCGACACGGTCTCGCCGCTCTTTTCCGTGCCGTCCGCCAGCAGCGAAAAGGCCTGCGGGTCGTTGCCCTTGTCGACATGGTGCAGCGTCGCCTGCCCTTCCGCGTCGGAAAGCGCGCTCTCGATCACCGTGACGTTGGTGAAGCCGTTGAGGGCGACGTTCGCCTCCAGCTGCTCGCGCGCGTCGCGTCCGGGTTCGGCCGCCACCACCCGCCCCTGCGGCCCGGCGAGCCGCGCGGCCTTGAGCGCGAAAAGGCCGATGTTCGCGCCCACGTCAACGAACGTATCGCCGGGACGCACGTAGAGGTCGAGCTTGTAAAGCTCCGGCTCCACCTCGTCGCGCAGCAGGAAAACGCTCAGCGGCGTGTAACCCAGCGTGGGCGGCACCGAAAACTTCTCGCCCCCCTGCGTCAGCGAAAACACCGGCCGGTATTTCAGCAGCACGCACCCCGCCCACGCCACGAGCCTGCCGGTGACCGTCAGCGGGCGTCTGCGGAAAGCCGGTTCCTGAAGGAGCTTCTTGATCTTGCGGAGCATGGGATCCTCACAGGTTGGAATGCCGACGAACGATCGAATCGCGGACAACTTGGCCTGTCTGACCGGTGGCAAGGCCGAATATGTCCGATCTATGCGCAAGATATACCGAAATTGCCAGCACGGTCGCCATTTCCCCCGACAAAAATGTCGGAGAATAAACAAGCGTCGTTACTATCACGAAAAGGATGTAGTCGCTCAGCGCCAGCGCGAACGGGCTCGCGAGCGCCCGGCCGTTGCGAAAGCTGATGAGCCAGCCCGCGACATAGGCGGCCGCCACGAACAGGGCGCCGACGACCCCGTATTTGAAAATCACGCCGATCCAGCCGAGGTCGGCGAGGAAGAAGAACTTGTTGCCAAGAACCTCCCCCAACGTCACGTTGCTGAAGCGCGTCACCGTGCCGAGGCCGAAAATCCAGTCGAGCGCGTTGTCGTTGATATAGTCGCTCACCGAACGCAACGAATTGATGCGCACCAGCAGCGACCCCCCGAGTTGCTCTGCCACCCGCTCGCCCACCGGCGTGGTCAGCAGCGCGAACAGGCCGATCGCGGCCGCTATTCCCGCAGCAGCAGCAGCCACGCGCCGCCAGTGCGGCGGACAGCCCACGAGCGCCACCACGACGGCGGCCGAGCCCACGGACGTGCGCTGCTTGTAGATCATCAGCATCAGCACGAAGCAGGCCACGATCCCCGCCGCCGTCCACCATTCCATGCGGGCGGAAAAGCGGCGGGCGAGATAAAACACCAGCAGCATGCCGAAGAACATCGGCATGTAGATGCGATAGCCGCGCTCGATCTCGTAGATCAGGAATTTCTCATTGATGGTGTCGCTGGTGTACCAGGCCTGCGGCAGAACGATCCACAGCACCAGCATGAGCACGTAAGTGGCGAGCCCCAGCGCCACCACGCAGTTGCGCAGCGTATCGTCGGACGGTCGCAGCCACAGCAGCAGGCCGAGAAACGCGGGATAGTAGACGAAAGGCCAGATCTCGATGGTCGTCAGCACGGCGTCGCTGAACGGATTGCCGAAATGGATCATCGACACGATGGGCGTCAGGCCCACCATGTAGGATAGCATCAGCACGAACAGCCATCGCGCCGGCAAATGGTCGGCGGTCATGCCGCGCACGAAGAACGGCAGCATGAGAATGGGCCACCCCTTCGACAGGAAGTAGGGAAGCGGCCACTGGTTGAAGTAATAGAACGTCTGGCCGAAGAGCGGCAGGACGAAAAGCAGCAGCGCGACCGTGCTCATCCTGTCCGCGCCTGCGGGCGCGAACTGTTGCGCGCCGGCGCTGTCGGGCAAGCGGGCGCGCGTGATGATCCGCGCCGAGGGCCGGCGGACGATCGGCGAGGAGGAATCGAAGCCGGCGCTCATCCGTCCCTCTCCTTCGATCCGCCCTCCTTGCGCGCGCCGCCGCGCCGGCGCGCCGCAGCCTCACGGGCGACGATGGACAGCAGCGGCAGGGAATCGACGAATACCCGCTTCGCGTGTCCACGCGGATTGGCCAGGAGCCGGTAAAGCCATTCCAGCCCCATCCGCCGCCAGACTTCGGGCGCGCGCCGGGAAAGCCCGGTGATGAAAAGCAGCGACCCGCCGATGCAAAGCCCGAAACCCGTGACGCCGGGAGCGCGGGCGACCTCGGAAGCGAGAATCTCGGACTGCGGCGACCCGACGGCGAAGAACACGTACCGCGCCGGGTTGTCCTGGACGAAGCGGACGCAGGCGGCGACCGCGGCCGGATCGCGGATGAAGCCCATGGGCGGCACATGCATAGCCAGGCGCGTCAGCCCGAAGTCGCCACGCAGACGCCGCGCCAGCTCGTCGCTGCCGCCGATGACGGTGATGGCGTCGTCGGGCTTGACCGTATGCGTGAAAAGCCATGCCGTCAGGTCGCTGCCGGCCACGAGCGGCAGATCGAGGCCGAACAGGGCGCGGGCGAGGCCGCGCGCCACCTGGCTGTCGCACAGGCGCATGACGGCGCCATCGTAGGCGGCTGTGAACCGGGCGTCGGCTTTCCTGTCGAGCAACACGAAATGCTGCGCGTTGGGCGTGACGAAATAGGCGAACGGCGCATCGAGCGGACGCGCCTCGATCCAGCGCGCCACCTGCGCCTTGTCCAGGGTGCAGAGCCTGACACCGAGAAACTCCACCTCGGGCAAGGCCGCTGTGCTTACGAGCGCAGGTTCGGAAACCGCCGTCATCGCCACCCTCCGCCGCAGCGGCGTCATCCCGTCACGGGATGAAGCCGCCGGTCGTCGTCCGATATGAGCCGATGGTATAGTTGAACGATCGCTGGAAGGGAACGACCCCCTCGATGAACTGATTCACCCACAGGTTGAGCTCGGCGATCGAACTGCGCGGCACGTAGAGCACGTCGCCCGAGCGCAGCGGCACATCCGCGGTGCCGCCGGTCTGGATGATGTCGCGAACGTCGATGGTGCGCAGCATCGGCTTGCCCTCGGGCCCGCGGCGGATGACCGCCACCTGGCCGAGGCGCGCCTCGGTGGTCAGCCCACCCGCCAGCAGCAACGCCTCCAGGCTGCCCACCTGCAGGTCGGTGATGCGATAGGAGCCGGGCCGCTCCACCGCGCCGCCGACGTAGATCTTCGACGACACCGCCTCCTCGAGCGACACGGTGACCGGCTGGCTCGCCACGACCTTGCGGACGGCCGAGCGGACGCTGCCCTCGATCTCGGGCAAGGTACGCCCTTCCACCTTGACCTGCCCGCCGGCGGCGCGCAGGCCGATGTAGCCATCGGGCGTGACGGTGACGCCCTCGTCCAGCTCCTGGGTCAGCAGGAACTTGACCTTGAGCTTGTCGCCCGGCCCGACCCTGTAGGCCGAGGGCGTGTCGGACCAGTCGGCGAACCCGTCCGGCTTTTGCTCGGAAAAGTCGATGCTGTGACCGGTATTGAGCGCTTTTTCATGCCGCGCCTCGCCGGCGCAGCCGACGAGCAGGACACAGGGCAGAACCCACAGCAGCACGGAGCCGGGAGGGCGCGTCGTCACGACCATCTGTAAATCCTCTCCGGCAAATAGAACTTCCTGCCCGTGAAGACCACGCCGATGATGCCGCCGCCGGCGTCGAGCAGCGTGTCGCGCAGCCACAGCAGCGCCGGCTCGCGCGAGCGCTCGGCGCGCACGACGATGAGCGCCGCGTCGACGGAGGCCGCGAGATACTCGGTGAGCGGCAGGTTGTCGGAAATTTCCATGGACAGAAGCACCACCGCGTATTGAGTCCGCAACTCGTCGAAAAGCCGGCGCAGCGAGCCGTTGCCGAACCCGCCCCCGCCGAGCAGTTCCTTGCCGCTGGCGCGGGCGACGTGAAGCCCCTCCATCGGCCCCTCGGCGATCGAGACGCCATAGGCATCTAGCGCCGATCCGCCAGCGAGCGGCCGACCGCGTGTTCCCCCCGTGGCGGCGGACGTTTCGATCAGCAGCACCTTCTGGCCGCGTGCCGCGCTCAGCTCGCGCGCGATGGCGGCGGCGAGATTATCCCGGTCCTCGCCGGCGCCGGCGTCGGCCACCATCAGCACAGCCAGCGAGCGGTCATCCACCGGCGTGGTGAACAGCCGTGTGACCAGCGCCGACACCGTGCCGGCAGCGCCCGCGGCGCTGAAGTCGGTGGCCGTGTCGGGGAAAGCGGCCAGCAACGGCAGCTGCGACACCCGCTCCACCTCGCCGGGGCTGATGAAAGTGGAACGTAGCGCCGTGGCGCTCGCCACCGCTGCCGCGCCGAAGAGCGCGCTGCCGAAAATGCCGGCGACAAGGAACGGCAGGGCCATGTTGCGGCTCGTCACCGCATCGCTCGGCGACTGGACGAGCCGCACGTTCGAGGTGCGCAGCGCCGCCGCGTCCTCTTCCATGCGCGCGGTTTCGGCCCGGCGCACGTATTCCTGATACGCGGTGTTGAGGATATCGTACTGACGCATCTGGCGGGTGAGCAGCGTGTCGACCTCGCGCAGTTCCTCGACGCGCTTCTGCGCCGTTGCGCGCTGGGCCTCCAGCTCGGCCAGCTGGCGGTCGAGGGCGTCGCTCTCCACCGTCAGGTTGATGACCATGTTGGTGAGGAACGACGCGGCGGGGTTGCGCACGTCGCGATCGGTCCACGCGATCTTCTGCTCCGGGTTGCGGATGATCTCGCGCACGGCCGCGATCTGGCGGTCGATCGTCTGGATGGCGGGATGCGTGGGCGCGTATTTGCTGAGCATCTGCACCCGGTCGGCCAGCAGCCGCGTCAGCATGTTGCTGTCGTCGTCGTTGGTCGCGGCGTTGGAGCGCTGGGTGAAATCGAAAACCTTGTCGTCGATCTTGCCCGCCTGCGCCCGGGCGACGGAAAGCTGGCCGATGACGGCCTCGCGCCGCTCGCGGATCTGGCGCGTGCGCTGGATGATGTTGTCGACCTGATTGGCCGCCAGCAGGCGGTCCTGCGCGATGTCGATGACATTGGCGACGCGCTTGGTGCTCTCCAGCTCGGTCTCCATTTCGGCAAGCTGCGTCGACAGCACCTGGACGTGATCGGCCAGGAAGCCGGAACGCGGATTGTCAAACAGCCGGCGCCGGCGCTCCAGATATTTCGTGATCAGCGTATCGGTAGCCAGGATCGCCATCGCCCGGTTCGGGTGGCGGAAACTCACCTCGACGATGTTGGAATCCGACTGGGGGCGGATGCTGAGATCGTCACGGAACCGCTTCAGCAACCGGTCGTCGTCGGAGCTGTCCGAACGAACGAGCGCCAGGATCGGCCGCCACCAGGTCACCCGGTCCGGAAACAGCTTGTCGGGGCCGATCTCCTCGATGGTGGCGCGCACCACATCGGCGCTGCCGATGATGCTGACCTCGCTCTCGACCGCCTTGAGCCCCTCGATGGACAGCACCGCCGGGCCGTTGTCGGTCAGCCCCTGGTTGCCGGACTGCTCGCGGGTGACGAGCACCATCAGCAGGCCGCTGGCCGTGTAGGCGGTGCGCGTCTCCATGGCCGCGACGATGCCGATCACCAACGGGATCAGAGCGGCGAGAATACCGATGCGCCGATAGTAGAAAACCGCGATCAACACGTCACGCAGCGTCACCCGCCGCTGCGTCGAGCGCCAGCGACCCTCCGGACCGGCAGCAGGAGGCAATGGGCGCCGGGCGCCGTCGCGCTCCGCTCCACCGGTACGGGTAACCGTCATGAGCAGCCCATCCCACGGCAGGCCGCACCAAACGGTGAACTGACGTCCGCGAGCCGCGGATGCCTCGAAAACTGCCAGTGCATTGTGTTGGAACTCATAGGAGCGGTTACTGGTGATTCGCGGGACGATATTGCCAAGCGAACGTAACGAATTATAAACCATGTTCCCAAGTTGCAGGCACGTTCCTATTACGCTGTACGGAGGCAAATCGACACATTGCCTCAAATAATTGAATTAATTTGCATTTATATGAATTCGACATATTTTTTCAGCTTACCCCACATTGTAACTCGCTGTTGTCCCCGGGGTGCCGGGCGGGCTGGAGCAGCGGCAATAAATTCATATTTATATCAATAAAATCAAATACTTAAATTATACAACCAACATGAGGCGCCATCATGCCGGGCGTGTCCGGCCAGTGCGCGGATTGCGACACCAAATTCTGTTGATAGTGTCATTCCGCCACGGCGCGAAACCCGATGCACCTGCTGCGCGCCGGCTTCAAGACTCACTGCAAATCATTGGTGCCGTATCGGTTTCGTAGTGCAGCTCACCCATTTGCAGCACACATCCAGCAGACGCAGCTTATAAAGCAAAGAGCACAGCCCTGCCTCGCCAAAACCACCTGAACTTAAGAAACAAGGGTATCCGGACAACGCCGCACATAGAGCGCATTCAACCAAAGCAGATACAGACTTGCGCGAATAAAATGAATTAAATCAGAATATTAAACCGTTCTCACGTTTCTACGAAGCCTCGAAATTCTTTAGAATGCGCCCGGCATCACGCGGCGCAGCATCAGTGTCGTTCCGATAGCGCCCTGGGCAACGCCAATCGCCGCCACGAGCGCCGCGCCCGACGCCCCGAATGCCGGCAGCAGCAAGGCGCCGAGAACGACGCACGTGATGAACTGGATGAGGTTGAGCGTGCGCAGATAAGCCCCGTGCCCCGTCATGGCCAGCACGATGTCCTGACACGGCAGCAGACAACTGACGAGCTGCCCCATCGCCATGATGATCAGCGCCGTTCTGGCGATATCGAACCCCGGCCCGATGAGATTGAGCAGCGTCGCGGGAAACAGCGCCATCACGGCGATGCCCGGCAGCCCGAACAGCAGCACGACGAGGCGCGTCTGCCGATTGATGCGGCGCAGCTCGTCGATCTCGCCGCGCCGGTGGCAGGCGGCGAAGGATGGCGCCGCGATCGCGCCGATCGACATGATCACAACCAATATCAGCATCGAGATGCGATGGGCGATGCTGAACGCGCCGACTTCCGCCGGAGTGGCGAAAACGCCCAGCGCCAGCATCGGCAGCGAGACGAGCGACACCTGGATGATCTCAACCACCGACAGCGGCAGGGCCGTGCGCCACAAGCCCGGCAGCGCGGCAGCGGCGCCCATGCCCGCACCCATGCCCTCTCCTTCCACCGCCACGGAAGCGGTGGCATCACCGGCACGGAGGAACCAGCGCACGATCGGCGCCAGGCCCGCGAGACCCGCAATCGTCATGGAGGCGATCATCGCCAGCAGCAGCTCATCGAGCTTCGTGGCAAAGGCCACCAGCGCCACCAGGGTCAGCAGCGGCCACAGCGCATTCTGCACGAACTGCGCCAGCACGCCCTGCTGCAGACCGGCGAGCACGCTGCCCACCATCACACTGAGCGCGAGCGGCGGAATGGCGAAGGCTGCCAGCGCAAACGGCCCCGCCAATGCTGGCTCCGCGAACAGATAGAGCGCGGCTGGCTGCGCCACCGCATAAGTAAGCGCCCCCGCCACCAGCGAGGCGAGCATGGACCAGATCATGCCCGATATCACGTCGGCCCGCGCCGCGCGCCCGGCGCCCACGGCGAGTTCCGCCGCGACATGACGCGTGAGCGCCCGGTCGAGCCCCATGCGGGCGATGGATGCCGCAAGGCCCGCCCACGTCAGGCACAGAAAGAACATGCCCGCATCGTGCGCGCCGAGCGACCGCGCGGCGAGCATATAAAGACCGAGCTTGCCGACGACCTCGAGCCCGCGCACACCGATGCCCGCGCCGTAACGCACGAGGACAGGCAAGAGCTTCGTGATGCGAGCGGCGAGAGGACGAATCGGCATGCACGGATCCTGACACGCCGCACCAAAAATGGGGATCTCTTTCTACTTGGAATGCAGGCGGTTGCCGCGGCAACCGCCGTCGTCACAGCAGCGTGCCCTTGAGGAACACGTAGGCGATGGAAAAGTAGATCACGATGCCGGTGACATCCACGAAAGTGGCAACGAATGGCGCCGACGCACTCGCGGGATCGAACCCGAGCCGCTTGAGCGCAAAAGGCAGCATCGACCCGACCATCGACCCGAAAGTGACGATGCCGACAAGCGACGCACCGATAGCGCAGGCGATAAGCACCCAGTGCTCGCCGTAATCGTAGATGCCCAGCAATTGCCATGACGCAATGCGGACAATACCGATGGCACCGAGAAACACACCGAGCGCGATGCCGGCCGGCAGTTCGCGCACAGCCACGCGAAACCAGTCCTTGACCCTGACCTCGTGAAGCGCGAGCGCGCGAATGATCAGCGACGTTGCCTGCGAGCCCGAATTGCCGCCCGAGCTCATCACCAGCGGGATGAACAGCGCCAGCACGATGGCCTGCTGCAGCTCGTCGGCGTAGTGCTGCATCGCGCTGGCGGTGAACATCTCGCTGAGGAACAGGATGCCAAGCCAACCGGCGCGCTTCTTGAACATATCGATGAAGCCGACCTGCATGTAAGGTTCGTCCAGCGCCTCCATGCCACCCATCTTCTGCACGTCCTCGGTCGACTCCTGCAAAATGGCGTCGATGGCGTCGTCGACGGTGACGATGCCGAGCACATGGCCGGTGGTGTCGACCACGGGAACCGCCAGCAAGTCATAACGGGAGATGAGCCGCGCGACATCCTCACGCGACGTGAGCGGCGTCGCCTTGATCGGCGCGGGCTTGCCTTCCGCCAGCGACAGGATCGGCGCGGCCGGGTCGGCGGAAATGAGCTGACGCAGGCGCACCGTCTGAACGAGCCGGTGGCTCGCGGGATCGAGCACGTAGACGGCATAAACCGTCTCCCGGCTCGCCTCGACGATGCGGATGTGGTCGAGCGTCTGCTGCACGGTCCAGTTGGCGGGCGCCGACACGAACTCGGTGGTCATGAGGCTCCCGGCGGTGCCGACCGGATACGACAGCAGCGTCTCGAGGGATTTGCGCGTGGTCTCAGAGAGCGCACCTTGAATCTCGGTGTGATGAGGCTCGGCGATCCACCGCAGAACATCCGCCGCGCGGTCGGCGGACATGCCCTCCAGCAGGGCGGCGGCTTTTTCGAGCGGCAGCACCTCGATGACGGACGACGCCTCCTCGAAAGCCGGATAGTCGAGCACGTCGACCGCCCAGGATTCGGGCAGCCGGGAGATGGTGTTGACGACCGATTCGAGCGGCTGTGTATTGAGGTAGTCGACAATATCCGCGACGTGCTGGTTCTTCAATTCATGGGGAATAGGCGCCTCGCCCCGCTTGGCGTTGGCGGCTACCGCCTGATCAGGTCTGTTTTGAGGTGGCATATGACTTATCGCCTCCCATGCGCAGGTGTTTCACCGGGTGATTGTTGCATGATATTATTTCACGTTGTTAAACGCTTGCATATGCAATGGCTTGCTTAACTTGTCTTTTTTCGCTCCGGCGCCCCTCTTCCCTGCTCGCAGACAGGCGAGCAACCGCCTGCGGTCACGCTACCGATTCGCAGCCCATCCACGATGCGATAAATCCCGCGATGACACGGCGTCTGAAATAATAATGAAATATATCAATTATTTATGGAAAATTTAGACACTTAGCCAGAGTACTTTTCCACAGCGTGAAAAATGGGACTTGCGCTCGGGAACGTTTCACGCAATAACGCACCCATCGGCGGCGGCAATGATCGCCCCGCGGATGATGGATGCGGGCGTAGCTCAGGGGTAGAGCACAACCTTGCCAAGGTTGGGGTCGAGGGTTCGAATCCCTTCGCCCGCTCCAAATTTCTTCAGGAAAATCAAAGCGATAAAAACGGTCCTTAGGGGCCGTTTTTGCTTACAGCGCTTGCGCGATGGCTCTTTGTCAGCAGGTTGTCAGCACGAGAGAGAGCGTTTTGGGATGTCCTTGCGTGTTTTTTTGCGCGGATAACCCCTTGTGTGCAGGTACGATCCATTGGTTTCCTGAAAGCGATTGCAGCGTCGTCAAGCGGCTCCGTGCGACTCTACCGCCCCCTGCACGGCTTGGACGTGCGCCATGTTCCGCCGTTAATACAATCAAGATCGCCGTTATGGGGATGGTTCTATTCGACCCTCGTACTTGCCGCTGCATCGGCACTGGCGCTGTCGTCCTCCTTTCTCCCGGGGAATGCGGAGACCGCTGCATCGGGCTTCGTCCACACGGCCAACGAGCACGGAAACACGATCAGCCGCATCAACCTGTACGACGGAACCGTGGACATCGTCGCGATCGGCATCAAGCTGCATAATGTCCAGTTCGTGCCGGCCGGAAATCTCCTGCTCGCCGCCGGTACGGTTGTGGGGAGGAGAACGAAACCTCCCACGGCCATGGCCGGGTTTTGACCGAGACAGACATTTGCTGACCGTCGAGGTATGAGGCGATCTTCATCGGTGCGAGGTCCGAAGCTCGGTAGGTCTGCCGGACCTCCTATCTCATGGGCGTCCTCAGGAAGCCTTGCTGACCTCCGAGCCGCTCAGTTTCCAGTTGAAAATGCTTGCCCCACGTGGGACTAGTTCAGGAATTGAGCGCTCATCGAGGCCCCAACCGTGCAGCAAATTGAAGTTAAAGTCGAAAACGACCACATTCAACGGATTACAACTGCAAAACCGCTTGCGGCCATCTCCGAGCTTATCTGGAATGCTTATGATGCTGATGCACGTGAAGTAAAAGTCGAACTGGAAGAAGGTCAGCTGACCAAGCTCGGCCTGATCCGAATTGTCGATGACGGAACGGGTATGCCTGTCGATGAAGTGGAGGCGCTTTTCCAATCTCTTGGAGGCTCTTGGAAAAAGCGCGTAGTGAAAACTGATGGTGGCAGGTCGATACACGGAGAGAAAGGTCAAGGCCGCTTCAAGGCGTTTGCTCTCGGGGAGCGAGTAACGTGGATTTCGCGAAATGCCGGGAAAAAGTTCTCGATCAGTGGCGACAAATCTGACCTGAAACGATTCTCGATCTCTGACGCAGTTCCAGCACCCAACACTGGCTGCACTGTCGAGATTGAAAATGTCGTCCGAGACTTTGAGATTTGGGCCAAAGACGGCTTCGCGGAGCAGGTGCGCGATGTATTTGCCCTTCAACTTTATGAGGACCCAAACTTCCGAATTATTTACGATGGCGAGTACATAGACGCCCGGGACGCAATTAGGGATGTGACACCCTACGAAATAACCGCGATCACTGGAGATGGTCACGAATACAAAGCGACGTTGGAAATTATCGAATGGAAAAAGAAAGTCGAACGAAAGCTGATGCTTTGCCTTCCGGGCCGATTCAGTTTCCATGAAATGGCTCCCGGTATTCATGCCCGCGGTTTCGACTTTACTGCCTATCTGACCTCCGACCATTTCCAGTCTCTCGCAGACGACAATACCGAAGGACTGGTCGAACTCGACCCGCCGTCAATGGCTCTCGTGGAGGCATCGAAGGCGAAGTTGCGTGAGCATTTCCGCGAACGGGAAGCAGAACGCTCTCGTGGCAAGATTCAGGAGTGGAAAGAGGCAAAAATTTACCCCTACGAAGGGAAAGCCTCCGATCCCATCGAGATCAACGAGCGACAGATTTTCGATGTAGTCGCACTTAATTTGGCCGACTACAGCCCTGACTTCGATAAGGCACCGTCAAAGCAGCAAAAGCTGATCCTGCAACTCCTCAAAGCTGCCATCGAAACCGGACCGGGTGCATTGCCGTCCATTTTGGAAAAGGTCGTTGATCTTCCCAAAGGCAAGCAAGAGGAACTGGCAGAGCTTCTTCGAAAAACCTCGCTAACCGCTGTAATAAACGCTGCAAAGGCTGTCACTGATCGCCTTGAGTTTTTGCGCGCCTTGCAAATTCTGGTGTTTGATCCGAACTCCAAACGCCAATTGCTTGAACGTTCGCAACTACACAGAATCATCGCCCAAGAAACTTGGATTTTCGGCGAACAGTTCAACCTGATGAACGACGACGAGGATTTGTCGGCAGTCCTGCGCAGCCATATCAAATTGCTAGGCAGCGATAGTGACGACGGCACCCCTAGAGACGGGCTTGCCCCGAAAGAACCCGTCTTGGACGCAGAAGGCAAAGCAGCAATCGTTGACCTGATGCTTTCCTGTCGAGTGCCCACAGCGACCGACGATGAACGAAAGCACCTCGTTATCGAACTGAAGAGACCAAGCCAGAATCTCAATGAGGATGTGATCAACCAGATCAAGAAATACGCGAAGGCCGTTGCTCTTGATGATCGGTTCAAGCATTCGAATGTCGAATGGGACTTCGTGGCCGTCGCCAATCGCTTCACGAATGATGCGCAACTCGAAGCGCGTCAGTCAGGCAAACCTCGCGGCTTGGTGCTTGAACTTGATGATCCGATCAAAATTCGGGTTTGGGCCAAGACTTGGGGCGAGATCATCCAAGAGGCGGAAGGACGGTTGACTTTCTACAAGCGTCGTCTTGAGTATCAAGCAAACGATGAAGAGGCGCTTCGATATCTGCGCACGATAAATGCTGACTATCTCAGCGACGAGGTTAAAGAGCGAATTTCGGCGTTGGATGCAGAAAACGAGACCATAGCCGAATAACGGCGACAGTTCTTGAGTAGAACAGATATTTTCTGATCGTGGTGGTTTGAATGCCACTCGTATTGGAACGTGAACAAAGGCCCGGCAGGTTTCTGGGCTTTTTCTTTTTGCTCGGCGTATGAACAGCGCGACAAATTCACCGTTCTCGCGTAAGGTTGTTGGCAGATCGTCGGACGCGATTACTGCTGACGGAGTGACATTCAAAATCGACAGTCGGCTCGGAAGCGCGCGTACGATCTTCATGACGAAGGGAGCACCAGCGCATGAATCTGACAGTTGAACTTGACACGGCACTATGCTCATCTTTTGATATTCTAAATGTATCGTGATGGCGTGTAGAAAATATTTGAAATATCGCGCGGAGTCGCCATCTTCATTCGACGAAGGGAGTTGGTCATGGTCGATTTCGCCAAGCGAGTCATCCTCATCACGGGAGCCGGGCGCGGCCTCGGGTTCGCCTATGCTCGCCACCTTGGCGAGAGCGGAGCGACGGTCCTGCTTCAAGACGCCGGAGCGGACAGCAACGGCGGCGGTGAAGATCAGACAGTGGTGGAGGAAGCAGCCCGCCTTTTACGCACGGAAGGCTTCGACGCCATTGCGCTGCCCGGCTCTATCGCCTCGCGCGAGGAATGCCGGGATTTGGTCGCCAAGGCCACGGCGATCCGTGGCCGTCTTGATGCGTTGATCCATAACGCTGGTTGGGTTGCCTATGAGACCATCGTGTCGCTTCAAGAGGACTCCTTCGACCACATGATGAACATCGCGGCCAAAGCGCCGCTCTGGCTGGCACAGGCTGCATGGCCTTCGATGAAGGCAGCGGGCTATGGGCGCATCCTGCTGACGACTTCCGACCGGGCGCTGTTTCCCCAATATGTCCAACCGGGTTTGGCCAGTTATGCCGCCGCCAAGATGGCGGCCATCGGCATCGTCAACGTTTTTGCACAGGAAGGCGCGGCGGACGGCATCATCGTCAACGCCATTTCCCCTGTCGCCAAGACGCGCATGTGGGGCATCGAAGGCGAACCCGGCGAGTTGCGACCGTCCGAGGTCGCTCCCGGTGCCGCCTTTCTTGTTTCCGATGCCTGCACCGAAGGGGGCTGGATACTCCGCGCCAGCAGCGCGCAGTTCCATGCCACGAAAGCCTGCGAAGCGTCAGGCGTCAGCTATCCGCGCGACCTGCGCGCCGTTCAGGCCACGACTGTGGACGACATTGCAGCCAACTGGTCGCGGATTGCCGCCCCGGCGGTGGAGCGTCGCGCATGACGGAAGTTATGCCTGCTCTCAATGCAAAGGCCGTCCTTGGAGAATGCCCGATATGGAGTTCATCGCGCGGCCGTCTTCTCTGGGTGGATACGCTTGGCCCGACACTGAACCTGTTCGATCCGGCAACGGGCGACAACATCTCTTGGCCTATGCCCGGTCCGGTCGGTTTCGTGGCCGAGGATGCAACTGGCAATCTCATCGCAGGAATTGGCTGTGATGTGGTCGCTGTCGATGCCGAAGGTTCAGCGCGAAGGTTTGCGACCGCACCCCACGCCAGGCCGGGCGTCCGCCTGAATGATGCACGCTTCGACCGGCGGGGCCGTCTCTGGCTCGGCCTCATGGACGAGCAACTGACTGCGGGTTCAGGATACCTCTACCGCCTCGACCCCGATGGCGTTTGGCATGAATGCGACAGCGGTTTCACGCTCATCAACGGCTTGGACTGGAGTCCGGACGGGCAGACATTCTATCTGACCGACTCCCGGCGCGGCGAAATCTACGCCTATGATTTCGATGAGGATGAGGGCGCGCTCCGCTCTCGCCGCGTTTTCTTCCAGATGGATATTTCGACTGGAAAGCCGGATGGCCTTCTGGTCGATCCGCATGGATTCATCCTGTCCGTTCTTTTCGATGGTGCGGCAATCCTGCGACTGACGCCGGACGGGCGATTGGATCGACGGTTCGATCTTCCCGTTCCACGGCCGACGAGTTGCGCGCTGTCACCGATGGGCGACCGCCTCTATGTAACGACCGCGCGTTTGGGTCTTTCCAACGAAGATCTGGCCCGTGTGCCCCTGTCCGGCGCATTGCTGTCGCTTCGCTATCCTGATGAAGGCAAGGGCGATGGCTGATCTGCGCCAGCTACACCAATTCATCGCGGTCGCGGAGGAACTGCACTTTCATCGCGCGGCGGCGCGTCTGAATATGTCGCCGCCGCCGCTGACCACGGCAATCCGCAAGCTCGAAGAAGAAATCGGCGTCGAGCTTGTCGAGCGTGGCAATCGAACGCTGGGACTGACGGCAGCGGGACGAGTTTTTCTTGAGGAAGCGCGCCTGACGATCCGACAAGCTGAACGGTCTATTCTGATGGCGCGCCAGACAGCATCAGGACAGACGGGACTTATCCGACTCGGCTATGTAGGCAGCGCCCTCTATGGCCGTTTGCCGGACGTCATTCGGTCATTCCGGGAAAAGAACCCGGATGTTCGGATCGGACTTGTTGAGGCCACATCGGCCCAACAGGTCGAGCGGATTCGTGACGGCAGCATGGACATCGGCCTGCTGATACCGCCCATCGCAGACGATGGCGACCTCGCCTTTCAGACCTTCGATGACGATCGCCTCGCCATCGCCTTGCCACGCTCCCATCCCTTGGCAGAAACGCCGAAGGTTACGGTGAGCGATCTTGCCGATGAAAAATTCGTGCTGTGGCCGGCTGTCGAAGGTCGCGGTTTCCATCTCAAGGTGGTGCGCCTTTGCGCCGACGCCGGTTTCGTTCCCACCGTCGTTCAGGAAGCGCATGGAATGCACGCGGTTCTGTCTCTGGTCGCTGTGGAAGCAGGCATTTCTATTGCGCCTCAGAGCATGTCCGGCTTCCGAAGCGACCGGATCGCCTTTCATCCAATCCCGGAAGACGCCGCCCGCTTCGAATTGTCCCTTTGCTATCGGGAACCCGTCATCAATCCGGCGCTAAGCCAATTCCTGAAAATCACCGCCAAAGGAAAACGCCACATGGTTTCGGGCGCCAGCCTATCCAGGTCCATGCCACCCCGGACGGCCGTTTCGTCTATGCCGCCAATCAGGGCACCGCGGCC
>CALMIK010000013.1 GCA_937863995.1 uncultured Chelatococcus sp. | reverse complement strand
AGCAGCCCGCCGTCATCACCTCAATCGGGACACGGGAATGGGCACACGTCGGTCAACCATGAGGGCCGATGGTATAATGCACCGCTGGTCGCTCGCATCCGTGCCCTTGAAGAAGCGCTTAGGCCGTTTGTGAAATATGGGGGCGGGTGGATCGGGGCAGAAGACCTCCGCCGTGCCCGTGATGTCCTGAAGGGAGAGGGGTGACGAGATGGCACGGCAACCGCCCATGATCCGGCAGGCTGATGCTACGCGAATTTTTGCGGCGGCCCGGAAGGCAGGGTACAGCCGCACGACCATTATTCGCCGTCCTGATGGTCAAATTGAATTTGTGTGCGAAGATGCTGAGGCGACAACGGCGGAAGCGCAATTGTCGCCGTTCGAGCGCTGGAAGCAGGGGAATGCACGCAAGGATTAAGGGTGTCAATACGGTTCGCCGCAAGCTCGCCAGTGGGGAGGTGGTGACTTACTATTACCATCGCGCTACCGGCACGCGTTTGAGCGGCGCGCTGGGCTCGCCTGAATTCCTTGCATCAATCGCCGCTGCCGAGGAAATCACTCGCGCTCGCACGAGCGGAACGCTGGCCGGCCTCATCCGTGATTTCGAGCAGACCGGGAAGTGGCGAAGGTTGGCGGAGAGCACAAGAACCGAGTATCGCAGGGTTCTTGCCTTCTGGGATGCCGAGTATGGGTCATGCCCGCTGCCTGCCCTTGAGGACAAGGCATTCCGCCGGGACGTTCTTAAATGGCACGATGCTTTCTCGGCAGACAAGCCGCGTGAGGCTGACAACCGTGTTACCATCTTGGCCCGCGTGCTATCGTGGGGCGCATCGGACGGCCCGCTTGAGAAGAACGTTCTGGATACCTTCGAGCGGGCTTACCAAGGCGACCGATCCGAAAAGATATGGCTCCCCGAACACGTCGATGCGTTCATGAAGGTCGCAAAGCCTGAAATGCAGCTCGCCCTCGTGCTAGCGCTGCACACGGGCCAGCGGCAAGGTGACATCCTCCAGCTCGCATGGGCCAACTACGACGGGACGCATGTGTCGCTTCGGCAAGGCAAGAGCAGAAAAGGGGACAAGCTCGGGCGCCTTGTGACTATCCGCTGCACGAAAGCCCTGAAAGATACGCTCGACGGGCTCAAAAAACAGTCCCCCTTGATCCTGACCACGAAGACGGGTTGCTCGTTCAAGAAGCGGTATTTCGCGAGTCAGTGGGAGAGGACTTGTGCGTCCGCCGGCATAGAGGGCCTTCATTTTCACGATATCCGCGGCACAACGGTCACCATGCTATTCCAGGCCGGGTGTAACCTCGCCGAGATCGTGTCAATCACCGGGCATTCGCTTCGACGCGCGCAGGAGATTTTGGACAAATATCTGGCCCGAACAGGCGCAATGGCGGACAGCGCGATCGCGAAATTTGAGAACGTGCTGGAAACAAATTATGCAAAACGACCTGCAAAACGTACTAGCTCAGAATGAGCTAAGTAGTGGCGCGCCCGAAAGGATTCGAACCTCTGACCCCCAGATTCGTAGTCTGGTGCTCTATCCAGCTGAGCTACGGGCGCACACTTTGCCGGGGCGGTGTTTCGCAACCCGGCGATGAGGCGTGTTAGTAGCCATGAGTCGGCCAATTGGCAAGCGCTAATTGCCGAAAGAATACAAAATTTCCAGCCAATAAGCTGCAAGCCATTGATGTAAAATAACAAATAATGTCATCAATCGGTAATCGGAAGAAGGATCACAAAACACGCGCCGGACGTCCCCGGGGCCAGCGATATGGTGCCGCCGTGAAGCCGTATCAGCTCCGCCGTGATAGGCAGGCCAAGGCCGGAGCCGCCGGGCCGGGTCGTGCCTCGGAACGCCTCGAACAGTCTATCGCGCGCCGCGGCGGCAAAACCCGGGCCGTCGTCGGCGAAGCGAATCTCCACAAAACGGTTTGCGTTGTCGCCTTCAGCTGCGGCCTCGATTCGCGTCTGCTCCGGTTCTTTTGCTCGCGGAGGGCCCGCCACAATGCGGGCGCTGACGGTGATGGTGCGAATCGGCGATGCCGTCGCGACAGACGTTGCCTTCGACAAGTCTTGTTCCAGCGCCTGCACGGCATTCCGGCCGAGGTTGAGCAGCGCACGCGAGAGCTGATCAGGGTCGGCGTTCAGCGTCAGGTCGGGCGGAATGTCGGCGATGAGGTGAATGCGCGGATGATCGGCAAGTCCCAGATTATCGCGAAGCTCGCCGATGAGCGGCAGCAGGTGCAACGGCCGCCGATTCGGAAATGTCTCGTTCACGCGGCCGTAAGACAACGCCGATTCGCAGAACGCGATCGCGCGGTCGAGGTTGGCGATGAGGCGCGGCGCGAAGCGCTCCACCACCGGATCGGAAACCTGGGCCAGGCGGTCGGACATGAGTTGGGCCGCGGTGAGCAGATTGCGCAGTTCGTGGCTGATTTTCGACACCGCGAGACCAAGCGCCGCCAGGCGCTGCTGCTGGCGCAACTCGGTGGCGAGCGATCGCTCCATGCGCTCCAGCGCGTGCTCGGCCATGCCGATCTCGTCGCGGCTGCCTGATGGAACGATGATGCGCGATGCGTTGCCCGGCTCGCGCTCGAAGGCCGTGATGTGGACCGCAAGCCGCCGCACCGGGCGCACGATCAGCCGAATCAGCGCCAGATACAGCGTGACAGCCGCCGCGCCCCACACGAGGAGCGATATGCCCGCGATTCTTACCGCGAAGGACAGCATGGCTGATTTCAGCGGCACCGGGTCCATGATCAGCTCGACGAATGCGATGTCGCCCTTGCCTTCGCCGATCACGCGGATGGGCTCGTTATCGTGAATGATGAGATCGGCCAGCGTGTCGCGCATCTGCATACCCCAGCCGGCGTCGCGCATGTCGTAAGTGCGCAGCACCCCGGTCGGCATGGTGTCGTTGGACAGCAGATGGCGCGCGCCGCCGCCGCTCAGTGCGATGCCCATCACGCCGACACCGCTGAGCAGCCGCTCCTCGATGGCCGGCGACACGGAGGAATCGGGCGCGGCCTCCAGCACGAGCGCGGCAATCTGCGCGGCGGAAAGCCGGTCGTTGAGCCAGCTTTGGCGAAACGCCGTCATGGCGGGAACGAACATCAGCGTCTGCACGGCAAGCGCGAATACAAGCATCAGCACCAGCAGGCGGGCCGATAGCCCCATCCCGCCTTCCATGCCATCTTTCGTGCCACTTTCCGGGCCGTTGTCTGGCCGGGCCGCGTCGCCGCCTTCGCGGGCGCTGCCCATGCGTTTTCCCGGCGTCGCTGCATCCTTCTCCATGGGCATGCCTCAGCCGCGGATCTTCCGCCATAGACGCGCCAGGCGCAGCAGCAGGCTACCAGCCGCCGGCCACCCGAAAACCGAAAGCCGCGTGGCGCGGCGGTTCAGGCTGTGGCGGGAGGCGTCGGGAAAGGCCAGTTCGCCGACGTCGTCGAGCGTGAGCCGGCGCGCGATCGCCAGCGACCACAGGCCGGCGATGTCTCCCGCGCCGTCGCCAGCGATGGCGCAGCCGACGATGCGCCGGTTTCGGGTCGCGATGACCTTCAGTTCCCCCGCAGGCGCGGCGAGCCCGCGATGGCGCGCCTGCCGCGCGAGATGATGGGCATAGGGTGCGCGCACGATGCTGATGCACCCGTGAACGCGCCGGGCGGCGTCCTCATCCAGCCCGACGATGGCGATCTCGGGCGAGGTGGCGATGGCGCGAATGGGCACGACGCGTTGCGGCAGGCGCCGCTGCAGCAGGCTGTCGACGATGAAGTCCGCGTCTCTTTCGAGCCGGAACGAGAACGTATCCGCCATCGGGTCCGCGCCGATGACCTGGACTCGCCGGTTCGAAGTGCGGAAAGCGGCGTCGAGTGTTGGGACATGATTGGCGAGAACGATTTGCGCCGCCGCCCAGTTCGGGTCGGTGTAGCGCGGGCGCAGGCGGGGGGCGAGAAGCACCTGGGCCTGTTCGAGCGCCATTTCGCCGGCCTGGCCCCGGATATGGATGACCGCCTCCCGTCCGCGCGCCTCGATGCGGGCTACGGTAACGTCGAGGTTCACAGTCACGCCGTCGTGCATCAGCCCCATCAGCGCCAGCCGGACGGTTTCGTCGCTGGCGCGGCGCAAATCGTCGTGCGGGGAGGGCAGCAGCGTCACCGCCGCGCCCAGCCGCCGGTGCGCCTGCGCCAGGGCAAGGCCCGTATCGGAGAGGCCGATGACGACGAGCCGGTCGATCGGCCGAGAAGCGATGACGGGCCGGTCGGGCGTGAGATAGTCGATCTCGCCGATGCCGGGAACCGGCGGCACGTCCCATTCGAGATCAGGCTCCAGCACGAAGCGGCGCGCGGCGAAGCGCGATTTTCCCGCCCGCACGGCGCGGGCGTCTTCGAAACGCGCCGGTTCGTGAACGATCGAGACGCCGAGCGCCCGCAGCCGCGCATCGCCGGTGCGGGCGGCAAGCGCTTCGCCGACGAGATGCAGGTGGCGCACCAGACCTTCACCGGAAGGGCGCGCTTCCGGCTGCTGGCCGGCGTCGGAGTCGCGCAGCCCAAGCGCGCCGGCGAGGCGGGACGCATGGTGAAGATTGGCCGCTTCGACGAGCGATAGCGGTGCGCAAAACAGGCCGGGAAGCCGCGACGGTGTGTCCCGGGTGGCGGCTTTGGTCGCGTCCGGGCTCACGATCAGCACGGCCGATGCCCCGGCCTCCGCCGCCTTCAGCGCCACGAGGCGTGCCGCGATCCCCGTCCCGAGGATGCAGAAATCGACCTTGCGCGTCTGCGATGCGGATGGAGTGGGGCCAGGCACGGCTGCCTTGCCCGTCGCCCCGGCAGTTGGCGATGTGGCGCCGACGCCGTTTGCGCTGCGGTGCACGCTCATCGCCGCTTCCCCGGGCAATGGCCGTTGGGCAAGGCAAGCGCGGGAGCACGCGGCCTACTGCCCGGCGAACGATGGCCCGTCCGCGTCCGGCTTCGGCGCGGTTTTCGGGGGTGCTTTCGGCCGGCACCGGCGGTTGCGCAGCTCATTCACCGTCCCCTCATGGTTCGCGGGCAGGAACTGTCGACCAGTCATTCCATGCGCGGCGCATGCACGTTCCGTGATACCCGACAATCCGTTCGCCCGCAAAAAGAAACCGGCGGAAAAGCTTGAGAACGGGGCCGGATGTCGGCGGCGTGCGATCTTCGCGCAACCCTGATGCGGCGCGCGGCGCATGAGACGCGTGCGGACAAAGTGGGCGTTGACTTTCGCGATGAATCCGGCCATAAGCCGCATTCGGTGTGGCGGTGCCTGTCGTGGGCGCCGTTTGTTGTTTTACGACAGCCGATTCACCAAATTTGACTGTTCGCTGCCGGTTGACGGCGGTGATACAGGGCGCGGGCGAAGCGATCGCACGCGTTTTGACCGTTAATTCGTGCGACCGGAGTTCAGGGCCGTGAAAAGGACTTATCAACCGAGCAAGATCGTTCGCAAGCGCCGTCACGGCTTCCGTGCGCGCATGGCGACCAAGGGCGGCCGTGGCGTTATCGCTTCCCGCCGCGCGTGTGGCCGCAAGCGCCTCAGCGCTTGAGTCGGCACGCCCGTCCGATAAACCTGCGCGCGTTGCGCCGGGTCTGATGCCATGAGTCGAGAAGCGTTTGCGATTCTCGATGGCAAAAATGACACGCGCTGCCAATGCGACAGGTTCGGGCGGAATTTATCAGGGCAGGCGGCTTCGATAGGGGCGGTGCGATTTATCCAATCGGCCGCTCTTCGTGTTGTCGGGTGGACGTGCTCGGGCGGGGTATTCTGTCGTGAACGATGTCCGTGAAACCCGGATCGAAAGCGCGCAAACGGCGCAGCCGGGCCTGGCGGGCGGAACTAGCGCGGCAGTGCCGGCTCCCGCATGCGGCCGATTGCCGCGCCTGCTCAAGCGGCGCGAGTTCCTGGCGGCTGCCGCCGGTCGGCGTGTGCATTCCAGCAGGATGACGGTGCAGATTTTCGAGCGGCCGACGCTCGATCGTTCGCCGGGGGACGTGACGCCGAATCGTGGCGATGTGCTTGGCAGCGGACCGCGTTTCGGCCTGACGGTAACGAAAAAGACCGCCAACGCGGTCGGACGTAACCGCATACGGCGCCGGTTGCGCGGCTTGCTGTGCAAACTGCGACCCTGGTGGCCCGAGGGCAATATCGATTTCGTCATCGTCGGCCGGGCTGAAATGCTGACCGCGAAGGTGGATGTGATCGAGGCAGACCTCAAACGGGCCTTTTCCTCGCCTCCGCGACAGGGTAATCCTCGTGCCCGACAGGGTCAGACTCCGCCGCGAGGGCGCGGCAAGGGTGATGCCCGTTCACGCAACGCTATACAGCAAGATCCTACGGGTGGTTCATGAGCGGCGACCATAAGAATTTGATTCTGGCGATTACGCTGTCGTTCCTGATCCTGCTCGGCTGGCAGTACTTCTTCGCCGAGAAGCTCTCGCCGCCGGTTCAACAGGCAGCCCAGACGCAGACCCAGCCTTCCGCGTCGTCGCCCGCTTCCGATACGAGCGGCGCTCCGTCGGTGCCGGCGCCTCAGTCGGCTGCACCCGCGGCGGCGAGCGTGCCTTCGGTGACGGTGTCGCGCGAGCAGGCCGTGACGAGCGGCGCCCGGGTCATCATCGATACCCCCAAGATCAAGGGATCGCTCGCTCTGACGGGCGGGCGCATCGATGACGTGTCGCTGCGCGCCTATCGCGAGACGGTCAATCCGCATAGCCCCAACATCGTGCTGCTGTCGCCTGCTTCGAGCCCCCACCCGTACTATGCAGATTTCGGCTGGGTGACGGGCGAGGGCAAGACGGCCCCCGTGCCCGGCCCCGCAACCGAGTGGACAGCCGACCGTGACCGCCTGACGCCCGACGCTCCGGTGACGCTGACCTGGGACAACGGCGAGGGGCTGGTGTTCCGCCGCGTCATCGCCGTCGACGACGACGCGATGTTCACGGTCACCGACAGCGTCGAGAACGCCGGCGCCGAGGCGCTGACGCTGCATCCCTGGTCGCTGGTGTCGCGCCGCGGCACGCCGCACACGGAAAACTTCTACCTGCTGCACGAGGGCATGATCGGCGTTCTCGGCGACGCGGGCCTCAAGGAAATCAAGTACGCGGACCTCGCCAAGCAGGAACCGCTCGCGACGGGCGGAACCGGTATCGCGTTCCCCGACGCCACCGGCGGCTTCCTCGGCATCACGGATAAATACTGGGCGACCGCGCTCATTCCGGGCCAGAAGTCTCCCTATACCGGGCGCTTCTCCCTGCGCAGCGGCGCAGGTGGTCAGCCTATCTACCAGGCGGATCTGCTTGGCCCGGGCCAGGCGCTCGCGCCCGGCGCGCGTATCGAGAATAGCGTGCATTTCTTCGCAGGCGCCAAGGAAGTGGGCGCCATCTCCCAGTACGAAACCGCGCTCGGCATCAAGAATTTCGACCTTCTGATCGACTGGGGCTGGTTCTACTTCATCACCAAGCCGATGTTCTGGATGCTCGATTTCTTCTATCGGCTCACCAGCAACTTCGGTGTCGCGATCCTGATCGTGACCGTGCTCGTCAAGCTCGCGTTCCTGCCGCTCGCCAACCGCTCCTACGCCTCCATGGCGAAGATGAAGGCGGTACAGCCCGAGATGGTCGCCATCCGCGACCGCTACAAGGACGACCGCGCCAAGCAGCAGCAGGCGCTTATGGAGCTCTACAAGAAGGAAAAGATCAATCCAATCGCCGGCTGCTGGCCGATGCTGGTGCAGATCCCTGTTTTCTTCGCGCTCTATAAGGTGCTGTTCATCACCATCGAAATGCGTCATGCGCCGTTCTTCGGCTGGATCAAGGACCTTTCCGCGCCCGATCCGCTGCCGATCCTGACGCTCTTCGGCCTGATTCCCTGGGACCCGTCGCAAGTGCCGGTGCTTGGACCGTTCCTCATCATCGGCATCTGGCCTGTCATCATGGGCGTAACGATGTTCGTCCAGATGAAGATGAACCCGACGCCCCCGGATCCGATCCAGCAGACCATGTTTACGTGGATGCCGATCCTGTTCACCTTCATGCTGGCGTCGTTCCCGGCCGGGCTTGTGATCTACTGGTCGTGGAACAACACCCTGTCGGTCATCCAGCAGGGCTACATCATGAACAAGAACGGCGTGAAGATAGAGCTGTGGGACAACTTGCGCTCGATGTTCCGCAAAAAGGAACCAAAGCAGGGGTAACCGTGCGGGCGGGTTTGCACCGGGGCCTATCCAGCGCCGGTGCAACTCACCCTGCGACATATGCAATATGACCGATCTTTCAGAATACGACGATATCGCGCGCAAGCTGTTTTCCGGCTCCGCAGAATTTTTCTGGGGCACGGGGTCACTCGGTGGCCTGCCGCCCATGCATGGCGTCGAGATCGCCTTTGCCGGACGTTCAAACGTGGGCAAGTCGAGCCTCGTCAATGCGCTGACCCGCCGCAAGGCACTGGCGCGCACATCGAGCACGCCGGGCCGCACCCAGGAACTGAATTTCTTTCGCATCGGCGAAGGCCAGGAGGATGCCTTCACCCTCGTCGACATGCCGGGCTACGGCTATGCGGCCGTGGGCAAGGAGAAGGTCGCCGCATGGACCGACCTCATCTACGCTTATCTGCGTGGACGCGCCAATCTGGCGCGAGTCTATGTGCTGATCGACGCGCGTCATGGCCTCAAGGACAATGACCTCAAGGTGCTCGACAGCCTGGACAAGGCAGCGGTGTCGTACCAGATCGTGCTGACCAAGGCGGATGCGATCGGCGCGGGGCCGCTCGCGGAACGTATTCGGACGATCGAGGAAGCCATCATTCGCCGTCCTGCCGCCTATCCGAGCGTCATCGCGACGTCGAGCCGCACGGGCGACGGCATGATGACCCTTCAATCGGCCATCGCCCGTCTGCTGCGCGAGCGGGCCGCATAGGCCGGGTTGCAGCCAAAAATATAAACCGGATTGTCTGATCATTTCGGCGTTTCGTTGAGGCGCCGAAATGTCCCGACTCAACTGCCCTCGAAGCTGGCCAGCCCCTGGAACGCGCGGATGCTTTCACCGCGCATGTCCCATTCGTCGTCTTTCGTGCGGTCGAGCGTGATAGCGGTCATCAGCTCGCGGCCGCCCTCGAAGTAGCCGAAGAACTTGTGCACCCTCGGGGTTGCCTTCAGCTTGAATCCCGGCACGCCGGTGTTCAGCTTCTGCAACTCGACGTTGCCGCCTTCCATGGCGAGGCGATAGAAGTTGCCGCGCTGCTCGTCGTCGCGCTCGATATCCGGCTCCGGCACTTCACCCGTGATATCGATCATCCACGCGAGGTACTTTGCCTCGACATCGAGCTCGCCTGTGCGGTCCTTGCCGCTCTTGCAGTTGAAGTCGGGATGAACGCCGATCTTGTGCGTGAGCACTGCAAGCCGCGTCACCAGCTTGTAAGGCTCGATGCCGGCGCTTTGCGAGGCGCCGCTGTGCCACAAATCCGCGATCTGATGCGCCAGCGTTTCCGCCGTGCGGTCATAGGGATGCGCCTTCAGCCATTCGCCGACCTGCCCGCCGATGGGCGCCGTCGGGTCGATGGCCAGCTCGCCGATGACAGTCTGCATGGCGCGGGTGTTGCGCTCGCGCACCTCGTCCCGCTCGGAAGAGCTGAACAGATACTCGATGTCATTGACGCCGAAATTGAAATCGTTCACCTCGACGTTGACGCGCACCTTGCTGCCACCAGGGCCTTCTACCTCGATCCCGTGTTGGCGCAGGTGTTCCCATGCCTGATACTGGTCGCGAACCATGGCGAGTTCGTCGCCGCCGCCGGTCGAGGCGCCCTTCTGGTTCCTGAACCAGCCGACGATGCCGCGCATCGTGTCCGGGGTCAGCAGGCTGATGGTGTTGATGCTGATCGACACGCCCGGCAGCCCGGCCTCCGCCGCCCGCAGCTTTTCGGGATGGCAGGCGAGGGCGGCCAACGCGATCTCGCGCGCGCGGGTCGCGGCAGCGGTCTTCCTCACCCTGTCGGCGCAGACGGCGCGAACCTCGCTGTCCGTCCGGATCCGGCTTATGATGGCGTCGCGCGCATCGTCGGATGGCGGCAGGTTCGGCATGAGCGCGTCGAGTTCCGTCGCGTCGTCATCATCGTCGTCATGCGGTGCCGCCAGCGCTTGCGGAATGATTTCCGCGATGGTTTCCGTATCGGGGAACAGGAACGTGGCCACGGCCACGAGTTCGGCGTCGCTCATGGCCAGCAGCGCATTCGACGAGATGTCATAGGCCGACAGCGTGCCGTGGCGCGTGGCGTTGAAGAGTTCCTCTCCGCGCTCGTTCAGCAGCCGCGTCTGCGCCAGGTTGGTGGGATGGCGGTAGTTGGCGGACTGGTGGCAGTTCACGCCGGTCTGCGCGCCGGTTTCCTCGTCGACCAGCGCGGGAAAAACGGGCGCGCGGCTGCCGGAGGTGTAGCGCAGGCCGGCCTGCGGAACGAGTTCGCTCGTCAGCGTGCGGATGTGACCGCCGTGAACGAGCTGAACCGGGCGGCTGATGTTGGACCAGTTGGCGCAATCGCGCAGCTCGATCTTGGTCTTGCGATAAAGCCCGTCAAGCTTCCGGCCGGGATCGATGTCGAGTTTCGTGAACAGCTTGTCCAGAAACGTCGTCATGATGTGTTCCTCACGCGCGTCGGGCGACGACAGGGGCAGGCCCGAGGGGGCGAGGGGCATGTCGGTGGCCGAATCCAGGTGTCCGGCCGGGAGCAGCGGCGCGTGTTCGTCATCGCCCAACGCGTCGTCGAAGTCGGGAGCGTCGCTGTCGAGGCCTGCGGGCGGTGAGATAACGGTGTCCACGAGGGCATCGATGGCGGCGGCGATCTTGGGCGCCCTTTTCTCCAGATCGGCGGTCGGGCAGTATTCGTACTTGCCCTTGCCACCCATGATCGCCTGAATTTCATGCTTCGTCAGCGTGGTGACGTCGTCTTCCCAGCCCATCACCTCCTGACGATGCGCCAGCTCAGCCCTCGCGCGTTCGAGTGCGTCCTTGCTGGTGACGGAAAGGGCGTCGTCCTGATCGATCAATATCCGGTCTATCACGCCGATCGCGGCGGCCGTTGAGTAGGTCTTTGCCTCGAAAACCGCCTTGCGGCTCAGGGTGTTGAGGTTGATGTCCTGCGTCAGGATGCTGATGCGCGTTTCGATGTGCTTCTTGACGGACTTGAGCGCGCCGATGAGATCGTCGCGATCGCTCAGCGCCCGGTCGAAACTGGCGTCGTCACTCAGAGAATCCAGGCTCAGGGGAATGTCATCGGGAGCGCTCAGAGCATTCTCGATTGCGGTGTGGATGGACCCCAGCCGCGCTTTCAGGTCCTGGGCCAGCTCGGTGGTTCCGGGCGTCAGCTTCAGCAGGCTCAGGCCGGTTGCGATCAGGCCGGCAATGCCGCCCTCGTGCTTCCCGGAGACGAACGCTTCGGCCGGCGGAAGCTGGTTGGCGCGATGGCGATGCGCGGCCGCGACCTCGGTCTTCAACTCCTGCAGCAGCCCCGCGAGCTTGTGCCGGAACGTATCTTCCTGCGCAGGCCGGCCTGCGACCGCGCCGGTGATGGACGCCGCGCCACGGTCGAGCATGCTCTCGATCGCCTTCAGGTCGGTCATGTACTTTTGCAGGTCGGCGCCGGGCTTCGGCACGGCATCCAGAATGGGTGCGGCGGCAATGATCACGTTCAGCGCGCAGCGGATATCCTCGGGCATCGTGTTGCCGACGATGTCGAGCGCCTCGCCGACGAGCATGGTCGCGTCATTCGCGATTCTGTCCTGTCGCCTGACGTCTGACGATGCCGACTTATCGGTTGCGAGATGATCGTTGTAAAAATCCGCAACCGCGATGATGTCGTTCGCTGTGAAGGATGGCTGTGCGGGCACTGCGATGCCAAGGCCAGCTGCCGCAGCCGCCGAAGAAGAGGCGCCGGTCATGACGGGGGATGCAAAGGAAGCGCTCATCGCAATGTCTCACAATAAATATCGCAAAAGTGCGGTAGCATGAAATTTGGCTAACGGTCGTGAAGCCCGAAAAAATCAAAAAAATATAAACTCAGTCAAACATAGCAATATCTGCACAGTACCACGGATCGCTGGAAATTCAATGGCGAAATTACGGCGGCCTGGCGCCAGCAGATGTTCTTACTCGGCCAATGCTTTCCGCAGCGCCTTGAAATCCCGCCACGCCAGGCGTTTCTGCAATGGTTGGCGAAGCAGGTAGGCGGGGTGCAACGTTGCCAGCGCGCGAATATCGCGCTTGCCGGTGTTGTACGTGAACCAGCGCCCGCGTGTGCGCAAAATGCCGTCCTTGACGCCAAGCAGCGCCTGCACCGATGGGCCACCCAGGCAGACGAGAACGTCGGGGTCGCACAGCTCGATCTGCCGGGCGATGAAGGGATGGCAGGCTGCTGCCTCCTGCGGGGTCGGGGTGCGGTTTCCGGGCGGACGCCACGGCACGATATTGGCGATGTAGGCGTTGGCCGCGCGGTCGAGGCCGACTGCTTTCAGCATGAGGTCGAGCAGACGCCCCGAGCGGCCGACGAAAGGCTTGCCTTGAAGATCCTCGTCGCGCCCGGGCGCCTCGCCGACGAACATCACCCGCGCCTGCGGCGTTCCATCGGCGAACACCAGGTTTTTCGCGGTCTTTTTTAGCGCGCAGCCCTCGAAGCCTGCCAGTGCGGCGCGCAACGCATCGAGGCTGTCTGCTCCCCGGGCGAGGTCGCTGGCGGCGCGCACGGCATCGTCGCCCCCCTCCACGGCCATCAGTTGCAGGGGCGCGGCTGCCGGTTGCCGTGGTTCCGCGGCGGGGGCAGCAGGCTGGCGCACGGGCACCGCCGCCCGCGCTTCGGCGCTTTCGCGAAACCGGTCTACGGGAAGATCGTCAAGGGCGGTGTCGACGCCGGCCTCGACATAGAAGTCGAGCAGCGCGGCGATTGCTGCGCGGGAGGCCGGATCGTTGTCGGCAGTATCGAACATGCGCTCTCTATAGCATCAATCCGGAAAGCGCGCACTTTTCGATAAAACCGATGTGCCGACGGCAGAAAGGACTGCCGGGCCGGTTGGGCGCGTGCATCTTGCGCGCTGCCGACGAAAGCGTTTTCAAGCTAAGCAGGTACCGCTTCGCTTGAAGAAAAGGCGCCCCGGCCGGGCGCCTGCCAGCGGACTCGCGATCGATGTTTTGGCATACCCGACCGATAGCCGCCGTCATCGCGGCGGCCCCGGCGTTCAGGGGCGCGGTTCCAGCGGCGTGTCGCCGATGGCGCTTTCTCCGCTTCTGGCCTGCTGGCGCTTCTGGGCCTGCTCGTGCAGGAACAGGAAAATACCCGCGCCGACGATGATCGCCGCGCCAAGCAGCGTCGTTGCCCGAGGAAGCTCATCGAAGATGAAATAGCCGAACACCACCGCCCAGACGATGAGCGTGTACTGATACGGCACCACCACCGAGGCCGGCGCCAGCTTCAAGGCCCGATTCACGCACACGAAAGCGAACATGGAGACGATGCCGAGCAGGCCCAGCATGACGAGGCCCGTCGAATCCGGCGTCACCCAGGCGAAGGGGGCGGCGACGATGCCGAAGATGAGGCCCGCGATGATCTGGAAGCCCACGAGTTGCACGTCGCCGGCGCCACGGGAGAGGCGCGTGGTCACCATCAGGCCCGAGAAACCCAGGCTGCCGCCAAGCGCGATCAGCGACGGCCAGGAAAACTGCAGAATGGAGGGCCCGAGCGCGACGAGCACGCCGCCGAAGCCGACGAGCACCGCGATCCAGCGCACGGGTCCCACCCGCTCGCCGAGGAACAGCGCGGCCATCGCGGTGACGTAGATCGGCCCCGCGAGGTAGAACGTCATCACGTCCGCCAGCGGCAGGTAGGCGACGGCCCAGTAGAACATGCCGACATCAGCCGTGGCGAAGATGGCGCGGGCAATCTGCACCCGTGGACGCTCGACGCGGAAAAAAGCCGCGCCCTCGCGCAGGATGAACGGCGACAGCACGGCAAGCGCGGCAATGGAACGGATCAGCACGATCTGTCCCACGGAATAGGACGCCACGAGCCATTTCCCCATCACGTCGTTGACGGAGAAGACAAAGAGGCCGAGCACCATCAGCCCTATGCCTGCAAGGGTGGTGTTGCGCCCGAGTGAAAAGGGGCGGACGATAGAGGTGCCGGACATGACGGGGAGCCACAAGCGCTTGAAAGACGGGGAATTATCTCCCCTTATATCCACGTTGAGTATGTCAGATTTGCGGCTGTCGCGGTAGGGGAGGGCAAACGCCTAGCTGACCTGCAACAAACGCATCCGTGCGCCATGGATAACAAGCCCTGAAAGCACGCCCCAGTTGGCGACGCCGCTGTCGAGATCGATGCGGTGCTGGTTGCGGAAATCGATGGTGCGGCGCGGGATGTGGCCGTGGATGACGGCCACGCCTTCCGGGTAGGGGCCGGGCTGGTCGATCCATTCCCGTCGGGTCCACATCAGCGTGTGCGGATCCTGCTTGTCGAGCGGCAGGGCGGGGTCGATGCCGGCATGCACGAACACGAGTTGCTGGATGCGGTGCATGAACGGGGTCGCCTCCAGCCACAGGGCGAGTTCCTCGCCGAACCGGTCGCGAAACTCCTGCGGCGTCACCCGCCAGGGATCGAGCTCCATCTCCCGGAACATGCTGTCGCCGCCGGCGTCGATCCACGGGCCGACCGCCTCGGCGTTGCCGCCGATATAAGCGAGGAAACGGTCTTCATGGTTGCCGCGCAGCGTGATGTTGCGGACGCCCTCCATACCGGCGCTGGCGAGGCGCAGCGCCGCGCGGTTGTGGGGACCCCGGTCGATCAGGTCGCCGAGGTGGATAACGGTTGCGTGCCGGGGGCCGATCTCATCGAGCTCGCGCTTGATGGCGTCGTGCATCGCCGCCAGCAGACCGGCATGGCCATGCACGTCGCCGATCGCCGCCACCAGGCAATCATCCGGCAGCTGGCGGATGGCGGGACGCCAATCAAAACGAAGTATCGGATTGCGAACAAGCGTCTGCATTCAATAGCCGAGGTCGACCCCCTCCAGGTCGTTATCCGGAATCATCATCCGGAATCATTACCCGGAAAATATTGTGGCGATTCTTTCGCGGCTTCAACCCGGCATGAACACAATCGATGGGCGCGGAGGACGGCGGCGGTGGACGGGGCTGCCGGGATCGGGCTGACCGCGCGCAACCGGGGGGCTGCGGCCGAAGATTGACAAGCCGGAACAAACTGTGATTTTCTTCACGGATTATTATTATTTCTTTTTGCAGGCGGCGGATATTTCCCGCGCGGCGCGCGGCGATATTATCGAGGCTATGTCATGGCCGATATTGGTGTTGCTTCCCATACCGTTTCTTCCACGCGAACCGGCGCAGCCGGGCCGGGGCAGGTTCCGCGCGGCGGCGACGATCGCGCCGATGCGTCGGCCGGGCTCGCCGGCGTAACGGCTGTGTTGCAGTGCGACGAGGCACCCGCGGTTACGGCGCTGCTCAATGTCTCGCGCTTCACGACCTGGGGAAATGGTCTTTCCCTTGGCCGTGTGGTCGGCGGCATCATCGCGCTCCCCGGCCGCCTGATCGCGGCAGCCGGCGGCCTATGCGCCGATTCCCGCATCGCCCCCTTGCATTACCTGGGAGAGCTCATCCGTTTCGTCGGCAATACGGTCAAGTTCGCAGGCGGATTGGCGGGACAGATCGTCACCCTGGTCGAGAAGGCGGTCATCACCTCCCTCAAGACAGCCGGAGGCATTTGTCTGTTCCTGTTCGATGTGGCGCGCGCGGCGGCATCGTGCGTCGCGGGGGCGCCGCGTCTGGAACTGCGCGGGCCGCGATACATCCGCGACACCTTGATGGCCGCCGGGGAAACCCAGGAGAACGCGCTTGACAAGGATGACGCGTGGCGTGCGGATGCCGCGCGCAAGGGACGGGAGTGCGTGCAATCCCTGCGCGCCGTGACGGGCGCCAATACCAAGTGGATACCTCGCGATGTCCTGGAATCCCTCGCGCCGCCGTGTTCGGACGTGTTCCAGGATCACATATTGCAGCATATCCCCGAAAGGTGGCGCGCGCGCTGCCGTATTCCCGCCCAGAAGACGGATTTCGCCCTTGTGGAGGGGCTGTCCGTGACGACGGTCGTGCACTGGGAGCGTGACAGCTCCGTGTCCATCAGTTTTTTCGGCGCCCACAGGTTCAGCAGCTTCGTGACCACCGGGCTCCTTTCCGCTCTCGGCTATGCCGACGACACGTTCATGCAGGCGCGCGAGCTGGTGCGCGACATCGCGCGGAAGAACGGCGGGCGAGTGCAGGTGACGGGCTACTGCCTTGGCGGGGCGCTGGCGCAATATGCGGGCATCGCCGCTGACGTCCCCGTCACGTGTTTCAATTCGATGGGTCTTTCGTCCAAACTCGCCGATGAGTTGATCGATGTCGAGGACATCGTGAGGGGCAGGGCGCGGACGAAGACGATGCGGGTCACGCACATCAACGCCGAACACGACTGGGTGGCGCACAAGCTTCAAACACGTTACCTGCCGCTGGCGCTGACGCAGGCCGGCGATCGCTACAAGGTGCCGGGAAGCAACCTGGAACACATGCTCGTTCCGCTGCTCGACAGGCTTTCACTGCCCGAAGAGGCGCCTTCCGGCAGGGGCGGCGCTTGAACCGGGCGGTCGGGCCTGCTAACTCATTTCGGAAGAGCGGTTTGAAATCGTGCCCCGTCCGCTGGCGACAGCCGCCGCGGCGGCGCCTGTGACATGAGAGAGTGATGGCCTCCTTCCAGTACGTCTACCATATGCATGGCTTGTCGAAGTCATATCCGGGCGGCAAGAAGGTGCTCGACAACGTGCACCTGTCCTTCTACCCCGGCGCCAAGATCGGCGTGCTGGGCGTCAACGGCGCGGGTAAATCCACGCTGCTGCGCATCATGGCGGGCACCGACAAGGAGTACACCGGCGAGGCGTGGGCGGCGGACGGCGCGCGCGTCGGCTATCTGCCGCAGGAGCCGCAGCTCGATCCCACCAAGACCGTGCGCGAGAACGTGATGGAGGGCGTGGCCGAGAAGAAGGCCATCCTCGACCGCTACAACGAACTCGCCGTCAACTACTCGGACGAAACCGCCGACGAGATGACGCGCCTGCAGGACGAGATCGAGGCGCAGGACCTGTGGGACCTCGACAGCCGCGTCGACCAGGCCATGGACGCGCTGCGCTGCCCGCCCGATGACGCCGATGTCGAGGCGCTTTCGGGTGGTGAGAAGCGCCGCGTGGCGCTGTGCAAGCTGCTGCTGTGGCAGCCCGACCTGCTGCTCCTCGACGAGCCCACCAACCATCTCGACGCCGAAACCGTGGCGTGGCTCGAAGGGCACTTGCGCCAGTACGCGGGCGCGATCCTGATCGTCACCCACGACCGCTACTTCCTCGACAACGTCACCGGCTGGATTCTCGAGCTCGACCGTGGCCGCGGCATCCCCTACGAGGGCAACTACTCGGCCTGGCTCGAGCAGAAGCAGAAGCGCCTCCAGCAGGAAGGCCGCGAGGAAGAGGCGCGCCAGCGCACGCTCGAGCGCGAGCGCGAGTGGATGTCCGCCTCGCCCCGCGCCCGCCAGGCCAAGAGCAAGGCCCGTATCCAGCGCTACGAGGATCTTGTCCAGAAGGCCAACGACAAGGCTCCGACCACGGCGCAGATCATCATTCCGATCGCCGAGCGGCTCGGCAACAACGTGGTCGATTTCAACGACCTGACGAAGGGCTTCGGCGACCGGCTGCTGATCGACGATCTCAGCTTCAAGCTGCCGCCCGGCGGCATCGTCGGCGTCATCGGCCCCAACGGCGCCGGCAAGACGACGCTGTTCCGCATGATCACCGGCCAGGAAACGCCCGATGCCGGCACGATCACCATCGGTGAGTCCGTGCAGCTCGGCTACGTGGACCAGTCGCGCGACGCGCTCGACGGCAAGAAGACCGTGTGGGAGGAAATCTCCGGCGGCAACGACATCATCTATCTGGGCAAGCGCGAGATCAATTCGCGCGCCTATTGCTCGGCCTTCAACTTCAAGGGCGGCGACCAGCAGAAGAAGGTCGGCATGCTTTCGGGCGGCGAGCGCAACCGCGTTCACCTCGCCAAGATGCTGAAGTCCGGCGCCAACGTCCTGCTGCTCGACGAACCGACCAACGATCTCGACGTCGATACGCTGCGCGCGCTCGAAGAGGCGTTGGAGGATTTTGCCGGCTGCGCCGTTATCATCAGCCATGATCGTATGTTCCTCGACCGTATCGCCACCCATATCCTGTCGTTCGAGGGCGACAGCCACGTCGAGTGGTTCGAGGGCAACTTCGAGGATTACGAGGAAGACAAGAAGCGCCGCCTCGGCATCGATTCCACGATTCCGAAGCGCATTCAGTACAAGAAGTTCGGACGGTAATAGCCTGATGTAGGGGGAAAACGCGATGCCGGAGTGGAATGCGGGCCAGTATCTCAAGTTTGAGGATGAGCGCACCCGCCCGGCGCGCGACCTTCTTGCCCGCGTCGCTGTCGACGCGCCCGCGAATGTCGCCGATCTCGGCTGCGGACCGGGCAACTCGACGGCGCTGCTGACCGAACGATTTCCCGGCGCAAGCGTCATCGGCGTCGACAACTCGGCGGCCATGCTCGAGCAGGCGCGCCAGCGACTGCCGGGCGTGCGCTTCGTCGCCGGGGACATAGGCGCGGCGACGGCGTCAGGGGGTGCGTGGCGCGGCGAGGGGCCGTTCGACCTGCTCTTCGCTAACGCCGCTCTCCAGTGGGTGCCGGATCACGCCACGCTGCTGCCGGAGCTTGCCGATCTTCTCAATCCCGGTGGCGTGCTCGCTGTGCAGATGCCGGACAACCTCGACCAGCCGTCGCACGCGCTCATGCGCGAGGTGGCGGCGGCCGGGCCGTGGGCGGCGCGCCTCGCCGGTGTGGAGCGCCTGCCGCTCGGCACGGTCGGAGAGTATTATGACACGCTCATTCCGCACGTGAGCCGCGTCGACATCTGGCACACCATCTATCAGCATCCGCTCGACGATGTCGGCGCCATCGTGGAATGGGTCAAGGGCACCGGGCTGATGCCCTATCTGGAGCCGCTCGACGACTCGGAGCGGTCGCTGTTCCTGTCCGATTACGCCGAGAAGCTCGAGGAGTATTATCCGGCGCGGGCCGACGGCAAGGTGCTTCTCGCCTTTCCGCGCCTGTTCATCGTGGCTCAGCGGTAGAAATTCTTTCAAGATCAAACAGATAAATCATTCCTCCGGTTCAATGAAACGGAGGAATGATCGACCCCGCCGCCTCACGCCGTCGCGGCGCGGGTGCGCTTGGCCGGGGCCGGGATGGCAGGCACGGTGCGGCTTTCGAGAAAACGCGCGAACCAGTAGAGGCACATCACGCCCGCAGGCACAATGACGAGCCCCGTGAGCGTGCCGTTCGACCAGCGCGTGCCATCGATGAGTGTGGTGTAAATCTGGCCGGCGCTGCTGAGTACGGATCCGAGTGCGAAGATGGCGAGGCCGTGGCGGCCGACAAGCGCCGTGGCGCGGCCCCAGTCGAAGCCCACCAGCCGCTCACCGATCCGCAGTTGCGTGACGAGATACGCAAGCGCCAGAAAGTGCACGAACCGCATGATGCTCATGTCCGTCTTGTCGAAGCCGCCGAAGCCGTAGACTGTGCCGAAAAGGCCGGGGGCGAGGCCGAAGCCGTCCGCGACCACGAACACCGATGCCGCCACGAACACGGCACAGGCCAGCAGCAGCGGACGCGATGCGGGTATGCGGACACCGTCGCGGCGCGCCAGTACGCCGACCGTCATGCCCGCGACGAAGGCGAATTGCCAGGCGAAGGGGTTGAAGACCCAAAGCCCCGGCAGCGGCCAACTGGGCAGATTGACCTGCGGCAACTGGGCGATAACGTAGATGACGAAAGACACGGCGAGCGTCAGCAGCGGGCCGCGCCACGCGGCGAGCAGCAGGAACGGCGACAGGAACACCAGCAGGATGTAGAGCGGCAGGATGTTGTAGTAGCCCATCTGGTGCCCCAGAAAGACGATGCCGAGCAGGGCCGTTCCCGGTTCCTCGAATATCACGTCGCGGCCGTGGTCGAGCAGGAATGTGTCGTTGCCAGTGAGTACGAACGCATTGGCATAGAGCGCGATGGCGGTGAAGGTCAGCAGCAGATGGACGCCGTAAAGCACGTAGGTGCGGTGCCATGCGCGCTCGACCACGCTGCGCAAATCCTGCCGCCCGATGCGCCCGCCCCACGCCAGCGCCACCGACAGCCCGGCGATGAAGACGAAGGCCTCGGTGGAATCGGAAAAGCCGAAGTTGCGCGGCGTGATGCGGTCGAGGAAATTGCCCGGAATATGGTTGATGAAGATGAAGACCAGCACCAGGCCGCGCCAGAAATCGATTGCGGCAATACGTCCGCGGCCCGGTAAGGCTGGTTGCGACAATGCATCATCCTCCTGTGGGAGCCCTGACAGGCAGGGATTTGCTTCGGTTAAAGAAAAGCGGGCCATTTCCGGTCGCGCGAGACCGGAAGATGCGCCGTGACATGGAATCGGCTGGTTATGTCAATCGGTTCAATCTGCAACTCAAACGCGGCTGAAAAGCGAGGGTTCCGGCAATGCATGTTCACACGTGCGCGAGCGCACGCGGTTCCATGCCCGCTTACTCGGGGCACCGCGACGTAAAGGCCGTTTAATGGCTGGTGGTTTTGGAGAGCAGATTGAGGACGAGAACGCCCGCGATGATGAGGCCAAGCCCCACATATGCCGGCAAATCAAGCCGCTGCTGAAACGCCACGACCCCGATGATGGCGATGAGCACGACACCCACGCCGCTCCAGAGCGCATAGGCGATGCCGACGGGGATGGTCTTGAGCGTCAGCGATAGGAAATAGAAAGCTGCCGCGTAGCCGATGGCGGTGACGACGCTGGGCAGCAGGCGGCTGAAGCCGTCTGACGCCTTCAGCGCGGAGGTCGCGATCACCTCGCAGACAATCGCGATTCCGAGATAAATGTAACCGGGGTGCATGTTGCTACTCAGGGAACGATCAGCGTGCCGGCGCCGTGGTCGGTGTAAAGCTCAAGCAGCACGGCGTGCGGCACCTTGCCGTCGAGGATGACCACGCCCTCCACGCCCTGTTCCAGCGCGTAGATGCAGGTTTCGACCTTGGGGATCATGCCGCCGGTGATCGTGCCGTCGGCGATGAGGCGGCGGCAGTCGTCGATGGTGAGCCGGGGCAGGAGCTGCTTGTTCTTGTCGAGAACGCCGGGCACGTCGGTGAGCAGCAGCAGGCGCTTGGCGCGCATTGCGCCGGCGATGGCGCCCGCGAACGTATCGGCGTTGATGTTGTAGGTCGCGCCGTCCTCGCCCGGCGCCACGGGCGCCAGCACGGGAATGAGCTCCGCGCCCAGCACCGCGTCGAGCACGGCGCGGTTCACGCGCTGCGGCTCGCCGACGAAGCCGAGGTCGACCGCCGTTTCCTGACGGGTTTCGGGATCGATGACCGTGCGCGACACCTTGCGCGCGGTGACCATGTTGCCGTCCTTGCCGCACAGGCCGATGGCGCGCCCGCCCTCGGCCGCGATGGTCCCCACGAGCTGCTTGTTGATCGAGCCCGCGAGCACCATCTCCACCACCTCGATGGTGGCCTGATCGGTGACGCGCAGACCGGCCTGAAACTCGGAGTTGATGCCGAGCCGCTTCAGCATGCCGCCGATCTGCGGGCCGCCGCCGTGCACGACGATGGGGCGCACGCCCGATTGCTCAAGCAATACAACGTCTTCGGCGAAATCCTCGGAAGCGGCGGCGTCGCCCATCGCGTGGCCGCCGTATTTGACGACGACGACCTGCTGGTCGTAGCGCTGCATGTGGGGCAGGGCCTGGACGAGCATTTCGGTCTGGGCGAATACGTCCGGAACACCAGTGGGGGAGCGGTCGGTCATGTCGGTCTGCTGCCTGCTCAAGATTCGCATCATCGATCCATTGCCCTTCTACAGGACAAGCCCGCCCGTGTCGTCTGCGATTTTCAACGGTCGCGGGGCGTTCATGGACTTCAGGAGGCAGGCCCGCGACCCCGTCCCGCCGGCAGGAGCGCCGAGAGCGCGAGAGCCAGCCAGCCCGCGAGCACCAGCGTGCCGCCCGTGGGAGCGGCCATGGGGAACAGCGTCCGCCCTTCGAGGGCGCGCAGCGCCAGTTCGCCGCTGAAAAGGGCCACGCCGACGAACACGATCCACCCGCCGGCGCGCGCGATTCCCGCATGCACCAGCGCGGCGCGTGCGAGCAGCGGCACCGCCATCAGCGCTGGTGCATGGAACAGCAGGAAGTTCGCCGCCGTGCCCAGCCCGCTGTCGGACCCCGTGACGTGAGTGGCCGCCGCCGCTGCCGCGGTGCCGAGACACCCGAACAGCGCCCCCAGAGCGATCAGCGCGCGGTCCATGTTTCGCCCCCGGTCCATTTTCGCCTCCATTTGAGCCTGACCTTCAGGCGAGTCGGTCGATGGCGTCACTTATCGCCCGGACAGGCATCGGCCGGATATGCGGCAAACGGTCACGAACCGGTTCGTGTCGCGGGGCGTCAACGGGTGAACAGCAGCAGCGTGAACACGCAGAAGAGCGTGAGATGAAGCAGCCCCTGCAGCGCCGATGTCCGTTGCCCCAGATAGGTCAGGGTGGTGAGCGCCATCGTCAGCACGAACAGGATGGTTTCGGTGGCGGAGATGCCGAAAACAACGGTCTTTCCGGTCACGAGGCCAACGGTCAGGACGGCTGGAACCGTCAGCCCGACGGTCGACACGAACGCGCCGAGGCACAGGTTGATGGCGCGCTGCGTCTCGTTGCGGAATGCGGCCTGCACGGCGGTGATGGACTCGGGTGTGAACACGATGATGGCGATGAGGAGCCCGCCGAGCGCCACCGGCGCTCCCGCCCGCGCCACGCCGTAGTCGATGACGACCGCAAGGTGATGCGCCAGCAGCACGATCGGCAGCATGAGCGCGATCAGGATGGCGGCGTTGACGATGTTGCGGCCGTCGCGGCCTGTTCGCGGCTGTGCCGATGCTTCGCGGCCATCGGGGGCGGCGGGCCGGATCGACAAGTGCCCCGGCGCGGGCTGCATGAAGTGATAGCGGTAGCGCCGCATCTGCAGCAGCAGGAACGCGCCGTAGAGAGCGACCGTGAGCACCGACAGTCCGATTGCCTGCACGGGACCGAAGGCGCCGTCTCCGTTGCCCAGCGTGTTGGGCAGCAGCAGCGCCGCGCCGGCCAGCACGACGATCATGGAGATGAACGCCAGCGCGCCCTGGGCATTGTATTCCTGCTCGCCATAGCGGGCGGCGCCCGTCACGAGGCACACGCCCGTGACCAGGTTCAGGATGATCATCATCACGGCGAAGATCGAGTCGCGCCCGATGGTCGGCGTTTCGCCCGGCCCCAGCATGACGGCGGCGATCAGGATGACCTCGATCGACACGATCGACAGCGTGAGCACGAGCGTGCCGTAAGGCTCGCCGAGGCGGTGCGCCAGCGCGTCCGCCTCACTCACGACGCCGAACGAGGCCGCGAGAATGGTGGCGAACAGCACGACGAAACAGGTAACGGCGACCACCGGGGCCATCGATTGCGACAGCCAGGAATGACCGCCCCATTGAAACACGGCGACCACGAGCCATGCCGCCAGAAGGCGCAGCAGCGTGCGGGGCGGCAGGAAGGAGCCGAGGCGTGAGACGGGGCTGGAGGACATGCGTTCCCTCGAACGGGGCCGTCCCCACCTGATGCGATCGCGGCCGGGTCGTCCCAGTCGAGGCTGCGAGATCTGGCCGGGGATTGCGGCGTGCGCGGCGATCCGGATCGTGAAGCAGCGAGGCGACTTTTCTTTATCAAGGCCGGCCGCGCGAGTCGAGTCAGGTTGGCCGGGTAGGTTCGTTCGTTTTACGCCGGTTGTGTCGCCGATTCTTTATTGCAATTCATTCGCAATTGCATCATAAGAAGAGGGCATGAAAATCGGCTTCGTATGCAAGTGGTCGCTGGCTCCTGTCGGGTATGGCCGGGTCGTCTGCTGCAGATGCTTTCCGGCTGCGAGAGGAGATACCAATGTTCGACAAGGTACGGCGATCGTTTCTGGGCGGGGCCGCGGCGGCGCTTGTGGCGGCGCTTTGCGTCTCCCCTGTCTCGGCGCAGGAGCGGGCGGCGGGCGAAAAGTTCAAGGCGGTAACGACCTTCACCATCATCGCGGACATCGCCCGCAACGTCGCCGGCGATGCGGCTGTCGTGGAATCGATCACCAAGCCGGGGGCGGAAATCCACAATTACCAGCCGACACCGGGCGACATACAGCGCGCGCAGGGCGCCCGGCTCGTGCTCTGGAACGGGCTCAACCTCGAATTGTGGTTCGAGAAGTTCTTCCGTAACCTGAAGGACGTGCCCAGTGTCGTCGTCTCGCAGGGCGTCGAGCCGCTGAACATCGGCGAGGGTCCGTATTCGGGCAAGCCCAATCCGCATGCGTGGATGTCGCCGACGGCGGCGCAAATCTATGTCGACAATATCCGCGACGCCTTCGTGAAGTACGATCCCGCGAACGCCGACACCTACAAGGCCAACGCGGAAGCCTACAAGGAGAAGATCCGCGCGGCTGTCGAGCCGATCCGGGCGGCGCTCGCCACCGTGCCCGAAGACAGGCGCTGGCTGGTGTCGAGCGAGGGCGCGTTCTCCTATCTCGCCCGCGATTTCGGCCTGAAGGAACTCTACCTGTGGCCCATCAACGCCGACCAGCAGGGCACGCCCCGGCAGGTGCGCAAGGTGATCGACGCGGTGCGGGCGAACAACATTCCGGTCGTCTTTTCCGAAAGCACCATCTCCTCCGCCCCGGCAGAGCAGGTTGCGCGCGAGACCGGCGCCAGATATGGCGGTGTTCTTTACGTTGACTCGCTGACCGACGCCAACGGCCCCGTTCCAACCTATCTCGACCTGCTGCGGGTCACGTCGGGCACCATCGCCGAGGGGCTGACCAAGGGGCTCACCCAGTGACCGACTCCATCAACAGGCCCATCCGCGACAGACCCGCCTGCGACAGGCCCGCCGGGACCGCGACGCCGCCAGCCCGCCCCGTGTCTTCCGACGCGGGCGCGGGCATCGCGGTGTCGCACGCCACCGTCACCTACCGCAACGGCCACACGGCGCTGCGCGACGCGAGCTTCCGCATTCCGACCGGCACCATCGCCGCGCTCGTCGGCGTCAACGGTTCCGGCAAGTCGACGCTGTTCAAGGCCATCATGGGCTTCGTTCGGCTCGCCGGGGGCGACATCCGGGTGCTCGGCATGCCGGTCAACGAGGCGTTGCGCAAGAACCTCGTCGCCTACGTCCCGCAGGCCGAAGAGGTGGACTGGAACTTTCCCGTCCTCGTCGAGGATGTCGTCATGATGGGCCGTTACGGCCACATGGGAATGCTGCGCATTCCGCGCGCCGCCGATCGCGAGGCAGTCGACACCGCGCTTGAGCGCGTCAACATGACCGCGTTCCGCAAGCGCCAGATCGGGGAGCTTTCCGGCGGCCAGCGCAAGCGCGTCTTCCTCGCCCGCGCGCTCGCCCAGGACGGCCGCGTGATCCTGCTCGACGAGCCCTTCACCGGCGTCGACGTCAAGACCGAGGACCAGATCATCGCGCTGCTGCGCGAACTGCGCGACGAGGGCCGTGTCATGCTGGTGTCGACGCACAATCTGGGCTCCGTGCCGGAATTTTGCGACCGGACCATTTTGATACGCGGCACCGTTCTCGCCTACGGCCTCACCGAGGAGACGTTCACGCAGGAAAACCTCGAACAGACGTTCGGCGGCGTGCTGCGTCACTTCGTGCTGAACGAGGCGGACGGCGGACGGGCGCGCGCCATCGGCGTCATCACCGACGACGAACGGCCGCTCGTGTTCCGCGACGGCAAGGCGACCACGCGCACCGCCGGGCAGGGCGAGGAGGGCATGGAGCGATGAGCCTCCTGCTCGAGCCGTTTAACTACGAATACATGCGCAATGCGATGTGGGTCTGCGCCCTCGTCGGCGGGGTCTGCGCGTTCCTGTCTTGCTATCTGATGCTGAAGGGATGGTCGCTGATCGGCGATGCCCTCTCTCACGCCATCGTGCCGGGCGTGGCCGGCGCCTACATGCTCGGCCTGCCGTTTTCCATCGGCGCCTTCTTCTCGGGCGGGCTCGCGGCGGCGGCCATGCTTTTCCTCAACCAGCGCACCAAGCTGAAAGAAGACGCCATCATCGGGCTGGTGTTCTCGGCCTTTTTCGGCCTCGGCCTGTTCATGGTGTCGATCTCGCCGACATCGGTGAGCATCCAGACCATCGTGCTCGGCAACGTGCTGGCGATCACGCCCGGCGACACGCTGCAGCTCGCCGTCATCGGTTTCGTTTCGCTTGCCGTGCTGCTGGTGAAATGGAAGGACCTGATGGTCACTTTCTTCGACGAGAGCCACGCGCGGTCGATCGGGCTCAACCCGGTGGCGCTGAAGATCATGTTCTTCACGCTGCTGTCGGCCTCGACGGTGGCGGCGTTGCAGACGGTGGGGGCGTTCCTCGTCATCTGCATGGTCGTTACCCCCGGCGCGACCGCCTACCTGCTGACGGACCGCTTTCCGAGGCTGCTCGTCATCGCGGTCGCCATCGGGGCGGTCACGAGCTTTCTCGGCGCTTATGCCAGCTATTTTCTCGACGGCGCGACGGGCGGCATCATCGTGTGCCTGCAGACGCTGGTGTTTCTGGCCGCGTTCGTGTTCGCGCCCCGGCACGGCATGCTGGCGGCCCGCCGGCGCGCCGCCAAGGTGCTCGAAACGGAGCGGGGGGAGGCGCAGGCATGAGCATCGCCGACACGCTGCTGGCGCCGTTCCAGTTCGAATTCATGATCAACGCGCTGGTCGTCTCGGCGCTGGTGTCGGTGCCGATGGCGCTGCTGTCGTGCTTCCTGGTCCTCAAGGGCTGGTCGCTGATGGGCGACGCCATCGGGCATGCGGTGTTTCCCGGCGTGGTCATCGCCTATGCCGCGGGATTTCCCTACGCGGTGGGCGCCTTCGCGGCGGGCATGCTATGCGCCGTCGCAACCGGATTCCTCAAGGATAACAGCCGCATCAAGCAGGACACCGTGATGGGCATCGTGTTCTCGGGGATGTTCGGCTTCGGACTGGTTCTCTATGTCAAGATCCAGCCGGACGTGCATCTCGACCACATCCTGTTCGGTGACATGCTCGGCGTTTCCTGGCTCGACATCGGTGAGGCGGCCGTCATCGCGGCGATCACCGCCGGTATCATCGGGCTGAAGTGGAAGGACTTCCTCCTTCACGCGTTCGATCCGGCGCAGGCGCGCGCCATCGGTCTTCGGGTTGGCCTGCTGCATTATGGGCTGCTGTGCCTCATCTCGCTGACCATCGTCGGAGCGTTGCAGGCTGTCGGCATCATTCTCGCCATCGCCATGCTGATCGCGCCCGGCGCCATCGCGTTCCTGCTGGCGCGCACGTTCGGCGCCATGCTGCTGCTGTCCGTCGCTATCGCGGTGTCGGGTTCGCTTCTGGGCGTCTACCTGTCCTTCTTCCTCGACAGCGCGCCGGCCCCGACGATCGTCCTCCTGCACGCTTTGCTCTTCGTGCTGGCGTTCGTCTTCGCCACCCGCAAGGCTGCCCGGATGGAGCGCGGCGAGGCGTTGTGACGCACCGCGCCACGCGTCACTGCCCGAATTGCTCCGGCCAGTCGCGGAATAGCGCAACCTGTCCCTCGTGGCGCAACGCCTTAACCCGGGCGAGGTCGATGTCGGCGATAAGCCAGCGGCTGCTGTCCGTGAACACCGCGCCGCTTTCGGCGACGACGCCGTCGGCCGGCATGCCGTAGTCCGGCGGCACGTAGAGGGCGGCGCGGCCGACATTCTCGTCCACCGCCGGCGACCATGGCGCTGCGCCCGCCGTGGGTGACACCAGCACCGCGAACTGGTTTTCGAGCGCGCGCGCCTGCGCCCCGATGCGCACGCGATGATGGCCCGCCTCCGTGTCGGTGCAGCTTGGCGCGAGCACGAGATCGGTCCCGCGTTCCGCCAGCCGCCGCGCCAGCATCGGGAACTCGTTGTCGTAGCAGATCAGGATGCCGAGCCGGCCAAAGGGCGTGTCGAAGGTGCGCAGTCCTTCCACGCCGCCGGCGATGATCCATTGCTCCCGCTCGAAGCGGGTCATGATGAGCTTGTCCTGATGCCCTTCGGGCCCCTGCGGCCCGAAGAGAAACGCCCGGTTGCGATAGCGCCCGTCTGCGTCCAGCACCGGGGCGGAGCCCGGGCAGAAGTAAACGCCGTGTCGCCGGGCGATGTCCTGCGACAGCGCGAGCCAGCGGGGAAGCAGCGGCTGGATGCCGGCGATCGACCCGGCGAGATCGCCGCGCTCGTCGCCCGGCAACAGGCCGGTCAGCGTCATGGCGGCGTATTCGGGCAGGAGAAGCAGTTGCGCCCCGGCGTGGGCCGCCTCGGCGGCGAGCGCTTCGAGATGCGCCGCGTAGGCCTCCCAGCTGTCGAAAAGCGAGATGGCGTACTGGCACGATGCGACCTTGACCATCAACGGATCTCCTTCAGCCAGAACGACATCGGCTTGGCGGTTTCCTCCGCGTCGCCCACGTCGCGCCACGAGAACGTGGTGCGCAGGTCCGGGTGGTGACGATAGCCGCGCCGGCGCCAGAAATCGTCGAGCGGCGCGTGGCCCTCGGGCCGCAGCGGGTGGTCGGCCGGGCGCTCCACCGCGCAGAAGCAGCAGCAGTCGAAGCCGCCGCGCAGCGCATGCGCCTCCCGCTCCGTGAAGAAGCGCACGCCGATGCCGCGCCCGCGATAGGCCGGCAGCAGCACCGACTCGCCGAAATAGAAGATGTTGTCCGGGTTCCGGCCGCCGGCGAGAAAAGGCGCCTTGAACGCTTCCGTTTCCTCGCGCATCGGAATGCCCGTGGATGCGCCCACGATCGTCTCCCCGTCGAGCGCCAGCACGAACAGGCTCTCAGTCGAACGCGCATAGGTGGCAAGATAGCCGCGCTCGTAGTCCAGCGATCCCTCGTAAAGGTAGGGAAAGGCGCGGAACACCCCGATGCGCAGGCGCGCGAGATCATCGATGAAGGGGAGAATCCCCGCTCCCTGCCGAACGATCGTGCGCATCTGCGATCCCCTTCCTAGCTGTCGTATATACTGGTATAGAGTATCATCGAATCGGTTTCCATCGCATTCGTGAGGGAGGGCAGGGCCATGAGCGCCGTCGATACCATCCGCGCCTATTATGATGCTTTCAACCGGGGAGACGTCGAGGGCTTCCTCGCGCTGCTCGCGGACGACGTTGTTCACGACATCAACCAGGGCGAGCGGCAGGTCGGCAAGGAAGCCTTCCGCGCCTTCCTCGAACGCATGAACCGCAGCTACCGGGAGCGGCTGGCCGACATCGTCGTTCTCGAGGGCGCGGACGGATCGCGCGGCGCGGCGGAGTTCGTGGTCCACGGCGAATATCTGGCCTCGGACGAGGGGCTGCCGGAAGCGCGGGGACAGAAATACGTCCTGCCGGCGGGCGCTTTTTTCGAAATCCGCGACGGCAAGGTTGCCCGCATCACCAATTATTATAACCTCAACGACTGGATCGCCCAGGTTTCCTGACGCGGTGGTCGCCCGCCGGGCGGAGGTTTCATGCCGCATTCGCTGCAAGAGAAAAAACGTGTTCTGACGCGCCTGCGCCGGATCAAGGGGCAGGCGGAAGCGCTGGAGCGCGCCGTCGAGACGGGCGCAGAATGCGGGGCGCTGCTGCAGCAAATCGCCGCTTTGCGTGGGGCAGCCAACGGGCTGATGGCGGAAGTTCTGGAAAGTCATCTGCGCGAGACATTCGGGCATAATATCGACGGGCCGGACGGAGCCTTTTCCGATCCCACCGGCGAAATCGAGCAGCTCATGCGCCTGCTGCGCACTTATCTCAAGTAGCAGCCGAACGGCTCATCGAATCTGATAACGACGAAAGGGAGAATCGTCATGAAGTCACGCGCAGCCGTCGCCTGGGCGGCGAACAAGCCGCTGTCGATCGAGACCGTGGAAATCGGCGGGCCGAAGGCTGGCGAAGTGCTGGTCGAGATCATCGCCACCGGCGTTTGCCACACCGACGCCTACACGCTGTCGGGCCTCGATTCCGAGGGCAAGTTCCCGGCGATCCTCGGCCACGAGGGCGCGGGCATCGTGCGCGAGGTGGGGGCGGGCGTCACGTCGCTGAAGCCCGGCGATCACGTCATTCCGCTCTATACGCCCGAGTGCCGCCAGTGCAAGACGTGCCTGTCGCAGCGCTCCAACCTGTGTACGTCCATTCGCGCCACCCAGGGCCAGGGACTGATGCCGGACAGCACCACCCGCTTTTCCTGCGACGGCGGCGAGGTGTTCCACTATATGGGCTGCTCGACGTTCTCGAACTTCACCGTGCTGCCCGAGATCGCGCTCGCCAAGGTGCGCGAGGACGCGCCCTTCGACAAGATCTGCTACATCGGCTGCGGCGTCACCACCGGCATCGGCGCGGTGATCTACACCGCCAAGGTATGGCCGGGGGCCAATGTCGTCGTGTTCGGGCTCGGCGGCATCGGCCTCAACGTCATCCAGGGCGCGCGCATGGTCGGCGCCGACCGCATCATCGGCGTCGACATCAACCCCGGCAAGCGCGCCATGGCGGAGAAGTTCGGCATGACCGACTTCGTCAACCCGGCCGAGATCGGCAACGACAAGGTGGTGCAGGCCATTCAGGACCTCACCGACGGCGGGGCGGATTTCTCGTTCGACGCCACGGGCAACGTCAACGTGATGCGCCAGGCGCTGGAATGCTGCCACCGCGGCTGGGGCGAATCCATCATCATCGGCGTGGCCGAGGCGGGGCGCGAGATCGCGACGCGCCCGTTCCAGCTCGTCACCGGCCGGGTGTGGAAGGGCACGGCCTTCGGCGGCGCGCGCGGCCGCACCGACGTGCCCAAGATCGTCGACTGGTACATGGACGGCAAGATCAACATCGATGATCTCATCACCCACACCATGCCTCTCGACGAGATCAACACGGCCTTCGACCTGATGCACGAAGGCAAGTCGATCAGGTCCGTCATCGTCTATTGATCGGGGAGAGCGCGCGATGAAGCAGCTATCGGCCAGCAAATCGTTCGGCGGCATCCAGCATGTCTATTCCCATCCGTCCGAGGCGTGCGGGGGCGACATGACCTTCGCGGTCTACCTGCCGCCGCAGGCGGCGGACGGGAAGGTGCCGGTGCTGTGGTATCTGTCGGGCCTCACCTGCACGCACCAGAACGTGATGGACAAGGGCGAGTATCGCCGCGCGGCTTCCGAGCATGGCGTGGCGGTGATCTGCCCGGACACCAGCCCACGCGGCGCCGACGTGCCCGACGAGAAGGATAACTGGCAGTTCGGGCAGGGCGCCGGGTTTTACCTCGACGCGACGCAAGCGCCGTTTTCCACCCACTACAACATGCGCCGCTACATCCTGTCGGAGCTGACCGATCTCGTGGGCGCGGCGCTGCCGGTCGATCTGGAGCGGCAGGCCATCTTCGGCCATTCCATGGGCGGGCACGGGGCGCTGACCTTCGCGCTCACCAATCCCGGACGTTTCCGGTCGGTGTCCGCCTTCGCGCCCATCGTGCAGCCCTCGACGGCGGACTGGTCGCGGCCCGCCTTCGAGAAATATCTCGGACCGGACGAGGCGGCGTGGCGCGTCTACGACGCCGTCAGCCTGATCGAGGACGGGCGGCGGGTGGACGAGATCCTCGTCGATCAGGGCACCGCCGACCAGTTCCTCGACAGCGGGTTGCGGCCGTGGCTGCTCGCCGATGCGTGCCTCATGGCGGGAATCAACCTGTCGCTGCACATGCGCGAGGGTTACGATCACTCGTATAATTTCATCTCGACCTTCATGGCCGATCACATCGCGTGGCACGCCGCGCGGCTTGCTCTCGTGGCGAAATAGGCGACAAGGTGTGCATAAGCGTACGCGGCCTCTCCGGCGGAGGGCCCGCGGGGCTTTACGCGCCATGCCGTGCCGGACGTAAAGTACCGGGTTGGAAAGGCGCTTCGGCTGCCGATCCGGCCTGTCAAGGGAGAGAAACATGACCAGCGAACTGACCGTGGCAAAACACGGCGACGACCCGCGTATCCTCGTTATCCGCCTCACGAGGCCCGAAAAGAAAAACGCCCTGACGACCGCCATGTATCGCGGCATGAGCGACGCGCTCCAGCAGGCAGGCGAGGACACGGACGTTCGCGTGGTGGCGTTCCTGGGCTCGGAGGGCGCGTTCAGCGCCGGGAACGATCTCGCGGAGTTCACGGCGATCGCCGTCAACCCCGGAGAGCGGTTCGAGACGCCGGCGGCGTTTGCTTTCCTCAAGACGCTGGTCGGCTGCGACAAGCCGCTCGTTGCCGGCATCGACGGGCTCGCGGTCGGAATCGGCGCGACGCTGAACTTCCACTGCGATCTGACCATCGCCTCAGACCGTTCGGTGTTCTCGGCGCCTTTCGTCGATCTCGGCCTCGTGCCCGAGGCGGCGTCGAGCCTTCTGGGGCCGCTGACCATGGGGCATCAGCGCGCCTTTGCGCTGCTTGCGGCGGGAGAGCGGTTTTCCGCCGAGGAAGCCCGGCAGGCCGGCCTCATCTGGAAAGTGACCGAGCCCGGCGCGGTGGAGCGCGAGACGCTGGCCATCGCCGCGCGCCTCGCCTCCAAGCCCCCGGAAGCGCTGGCGCTGACGCGGGCGCTGATGCGCGGGGCGAAGGAACAGGTGCTCGAGAGGATAGAGGAAGAAGGCCGGCATTTCATGGCGCGGCTGCAGTCGCCGGAGGCGCGGGATGCGTTTCTGGCTTTCGCGAGCCGCCGCGCCTCCTGATGCAGGAAACGCGATGACGCAACCGGCGCGGAAAGCCGTGCCGGTTGACGTCACGCGGACAAGCGGCCTTGTTCAGGCAGCCGGCTTCTCCGCTGCGGGCGCGCGGTGGGCTGCCAGGCACGACACCACGCTGCCCGCGACGAGGACGAACGTGACGGCCTCGAGAACGGTGGGCATGCGCCATTCCCAGATGAAGCCGTAGATCAGCGCGAAAATCGTCTCGAACAGGATCATCTGGCCGACGAGCGTCAGCGGCAGCAAGCGACTCATGCGGTTCCAGAGCGCGTTGCCGGCAACCGACGCCAGAACCGCGATGCTCGCCGCCACGGCGCCGAACCATGCCCATTCGCCCGCCGTGTGCCCGGCGGAACCGACGGCGATGGCGAGCGGGACCAGCAGCAGGTTTTGCGCGCCGGTGACGATGCCGGTGAGCAGGTTCCACTCATGCGAAGAGATGTTGTCGAGGCGCACGAGGCAACGCGCGTTGCCGATGGCAAAGGTTGTCCACGACACCAGCGCGCCGACCGCGAAAAGCAGCCCCGTCACTTGGGTCTCCACCGTGCCCGTGGCCGGTTTCCCCAGCGCCTGCCAGCCGATGGCGACCGCACCGAGGGCGCACAGCAGCAGCGAGGGCACCAGTTTCACGAGCGGCACCGCGTTGCGCTCGCGGCTGCCGATGATCGTCACCGCCACGGGCATGAACCCGATCACGAGCGAGGTCATCGCCATTCCGCCCGTCTGCACGGCGCTCGACAGGAAGAGGTAGTAGAGCGTGTTGCCGGCGAGGGAGAGCCAGAAAAGATTGATCCAGTCGCGCCGCGTGACGTGGCGGGAGAGCGCGCGCCAGCGCGGCGCGATCAACCCGGCCGCGATCAGCCCGTAGCAGAGATAGCGGGCGATGCTCAGTTGCAGCGGGCTGAAATCGCGCGCCAGTTCCGGCGCGAGAAACACCAGGCCCCACAGCGCGCCCGCACCCGCGCCGCAGGCGATGCCGGTGAACAGAGTGCCGCTGCCTGCCGCGCGGTTGAGGGTGATGGAAGGCGATGTCGTCATGGCAACGGGTCATATCATCGTTCAACCGAGATTTGCGCGCTTGATTTACCCGTCAAATGCAACAAAAACTCGCCTCATGAGAAAAAGCCCCACCCGCTTGTCCCGCGTGCTCGATTCCTTCGATCGGGCGATCCTGCGCATCATCCAGCGTGACAACAGGATGCCGCAGCGGACCATCGCGGAAAAGGTCAGCCTCTCGGCCGCCGCCGTGCAGCGGCGCATCGCCGCCATGGAGGGGATGGGCGTCATCGCGCGCAACGTCGCGATCGTCGATCCGGCAACGGTCGCTGTCACGATCACCGCAATCGTCGAAGTCATGCTGCGGGACGAACGCGCCGCGACCGTCGACGCCGCCAAGGCGCTCTTTCGCGACACGCCCGAGGTTCAGCAGTGCTTTTACGTGACCGGCGGCATCAGCTTCTTCCTGATCGTCGTCACGAGCGACATGCAGGCCTATGAGCGGCTGACCCGCCGGCTGTTCGCCGAGAACGAGGCCGTGGCCAGCTACCGCACGCTCATCGCGCTGGACCGCGTGAAGACGGACACGGCGATCGTCATTCCGTAAAAAAGGGAGCCGCCGCGCGGGATGCGCGGCGGCGTCCGCAATGGATCGTCGCGCCCGTGTCAGCGGATCATCGGCTGCCCGACCGGCAGGACGTCATAGCCGAAGAGATCGCGAAATATCTCGTGCGCCATGACGTAAAGCGCGATGGCGGCGCAGATCATCAACTCGTAACCGGCGATGACATTGAAAATCGGCGCGCCGAAGTGGCCGATGACGAGCAGGATGAAACCGATCAGCAGCGTGATGAACAGCACCCCCAGGCCGGTGCTGATGCGCATGGCGCCGATCGTCATGATCGCGGTGTAGATCGTCCAGACGACGAGAAACCAGCCGACATCCGCCGCGCTGACAGGAAAGAGCCCCGTCGCGTCGGCGATCTGGATGAAGCTGAACGCGATCCAGAACGCGCCGTAGGAGGTGAAGGCGCTGTAGCCGAAATTGTTGCCGGTCTTGGCTTCCTGCAAACCGGCGATGAGTTGCGCCAGACCGCCGAACACGATGGCGAGCCCGACCACGGGGCCGATAGCGACCCATCCGACATTGTGAAACTGCAGGAGCAGCGTGGTCAGGGCAAAGCCCGCAAGGCCAATGACCGCGGGGTTGCAATGCTTGCCCGCTGCCTGCGTGGCGACCGGTTCAGCTGCGACAGCAGGCGTTTGTGAAGTAACGGTCATATTCATCGGGTGTTCCTGGAGTGAGTGACGTTGAAAATACGGTGGCTCCAGTTCCGAAGTTATACGGGGTCGTAGTGACGGTTTAATTTTTACGACTATCGACTATATTCCAATAAGATCCGTTGCCGGCTTCTCTATTAAAGAGATGTATTGCCATTCGCGGCGGGATGAACATGCGAAAGCGGTCAGGCGAACGTCATCGGTGGGCACGCCCCGTGCTCGATCGTCTTCACCGCGAAACGATATCGGCGATTACCCGGTCGACGCCTGTCTCAGCAGCCGATGTCGCCGAGAGCCGGCATGCTGGCGATGACGATGATTTCATGCGCGATGGCGGGCAACGCCGGCAGCGGCCGGTTGGCGTAATCCTTCGCCCGCGCGGCCGAGAGGCCGAAGGCCATCAGGATATGCTCCGCTATTTCCTCGGGATAGGACGGCTGCATCACGCCCCGCACGATCGACACCGTTGCCGCGCTGACCACGCCCATCAGAATGTCGCGGCCCGTCTCGGCGCTTTTCAGGGTGATCTCGCCGGCATCGATGGCTTCATTTAGGGTCATGAGCGAGTTCAGCCACACCGTCTTGCCGAAGATGTGGCCGGGCGTTCCGGAGTTGATCATCGCCCAGCCCCAGTTGGGGTTGCGCGCGGCGGCTTGGAGATAATACCGGACCGCCACGGCGGTCTGCTCCACGGGGCCTTCCAGCCGGCTGAACACCATGTGGACGGCGCGGTCGAACTCGCGGGTCAACTCGTCGAGCAACTCGTGCTTCAGTTGTTCCAGATCGCTGAAATGATTGTAGAACGTGCCGCGCGCGATGCCCGCCTCGCCGCAGATGTCTTCTATGCGCGTGGTCTGGCCGGTCTCGGTTCCGAGCAGGTGAAAGGCGGCGACCAGAATGGCGTTGCGGGAGCGCGCCCGACGTTCGGCGCCGATTTCGGCGCGGCGTTCCAGGTTGACGTTGCGGGTGCCCGGTGTTGCCGGCACGCGCCGGCTTGAGGAAGCCATTGGATTTTCCACGCCTGCCGGCTCAGTAGGAGCCTACCGAGCTGGTGTGTCTGAGATGATCATCCGGAGCATTCCGAACATCGCGATACATGAGGCGAAGCAGATACCGGAAGCACCGGGAAAATCCAGTGCCACGCAGCCGCACCGGGCACGATTCGCGTTTGTGTGGCCGGAAACCCTCGCATCGTGTCTCGATTTTAAGCCGAGAAACCTGTCGACGGATCACGCCGTCCGCGTTGCGGATTGAGGCGCGCGCCCATGCCTTTCTGCGCGCGATATTCGTATAAATATTTGATATTAATAGCATTTAATGCGGGCAGCGTGGGGTCGTGCGGCGTTAGGAAAAGCTGCGAAAAAACTCGAAATGACATATTGTCAAAATGACAATTTATCGTAATATGACTTCGTCGCTGAACGATAAAAATCAGAGCGGCAGCGCGGCCGATCAATGCGATTGGCCGAGGGAGGGAAAAGAAAATGAACGACGGCCCCCTTGTCCGTGACAATTCGATCGACCGGCTGCAACGGTGTCTCGCGCCAACTGCGCTTTGACGTGACCGGGCGCGGAGTGCGCGCCGCCGGCCGCAGGCATGTAGCTCAGTGATGGTCGACATCTGATCGATCGCGCTTTTGCGCTCCGTCTGCACGGCATGGCGTGGCTCGCCTTCGCGAGGCCGCATCCCTTCACCGCAACCTCAGACAAATATTCCGGCCCGGGTCGCTCCCGGCAACGGGCGGATTCAACCTCGACGGCAACGGACTTCCGGCGGCGGCCGGAGACGGCTGCCCGTTTCATGAGAAGGAAGAAAAGCATGGGCATCAACCGCATCGACCACGCCGCGATCTTTGTCGGCGATCTGGACAAGGCGCTGACATGGTATCGCGATGTGCTGAGCCTGAAGGTCCTGGCGCGCGAGGGTGACAAGGTTCATCTGGCTTGCCGCGGAGATGCGGCCGACCTCACGCTCGTCAAGGGTGACTGCAGCCTCGACAACTTCACCTTCGGCGTGGACGACGATGAAGATCTCGTCCGTGTCGCCGCCATCCTCACCGCCGAGGGCGTGGCGCACGAGCGCCATTCCGGCGACAGCCGCCCGGGCGAGGGCAAGACGCTGGCGTTCACCCTGCCTTCCGGCCATCGCATGCGCCTGAGCACCGGCCTGAAGGATCGCCGCGCCGGAATCTGCGATTTCGCCTCCGACGGCACCCATGCGCCCACCGACATGGACCACATCAACCTGCTGGGCGAAGCCGATCCGCTGGTCATGCGCGACTTCCTGATGAAGATCGGGTTCAAGTCCTCGGCCAACATCGCGGTGAACGGCGAAGTGGGCGGCGTGTGGCTGCGCGGCTCGGCCTACGACCACGACATCGCCTACATGCGGGCGATTAACCCCCGTCACCGCCTGCACCATGTGGCCTTCGCGGTCGAGGACGGCAATCACTACTTCCGCCTTTCCGACAGGCTGCTCGACACCGGCCACCGGTGGGAGTTCGGCCCCGGCCGGCACAACGGCGGCCTCGGTAAGTCCACGGGCTTCGCCACCAACAACTACGCCTATGCCTTCGATCCTTTCGGCAACCGCAACGAATTCAGCTCCGGAATGGAGCAGTTCGCCGACGACGCCACGCCGCTCGACATCAACATCCGCCCCGAACAGATGGCCGAGGTGATGAATGGCTGGGGCTACGAGATGGCCGAGACCTTCATGACCACCGGCACCTGACAGGCTTTCCGACCCCGCCCGCCCCGGCATGGGAAGCGGGCGGGTTCCAATAAAAAAGGGAGGAACGACATGAGCATAACGCCGGAAAGCTATTATCGCGCGCAGGATCTGGTGCACCGCTTCTGGGCTTGCATCGATGAGGCGCTCGACACCCCCGGTCCGCAGTTTTTCACGCCGGATGGCGAGCTGGTGATCGAGAGCTTTCGCGCAGCCGGGCCTGAGGAACTGAACCGTTATTTTGCCGGGCGCCGCCAGTTGTCGCAAACGAAGGGGCGCACCACCCGTCACATCGCGTCCAACCTGCGCGTGCTCGACGCCGGCCCGGACCGCGTGACGTGCCAGGCGACGATCACGGTTTTCTCGGGCTACGGCGCGAAGCCCATCGACCTGGGGACGCCTTCGACGTTGTGCGATTTCGTCTTCGATTGCGTCCGGCAGGCGGACGGCGACTGGAAACTTCGCCGGGTGGAAGGCTGGCGCATTTTCGCGGGCGGCGATACGCCGGACCTGTCGAAGGCCGCCGCAGACGTGAAGGGCGCCGCGCAATGAGCCCGCGCCAGGTTGCCCTCATCCATGGCTGGGGCGGCTCCCATGCCGCGACCTTCGCCGCGGACGGCTGGGACGATGCTTTGCGCGCGGCCGGCTTCGAGCCTGTCGGCATCGATCTTCCCGGCCATGGCCTGCGCGGCGGTTCGCACGATCCCGCCGACTACGCGGACCTCGCCAGCGCTCTCGCCGCCACGCTTCCGGCGGGGCTACTTGGCTGCATCGGCTTCTCGCTCGGAACCAAGGTGCTGCTCGAACTCGAAATTCGCCAGCCGGGGCAGAATGGCCGGCTGGTGCTGGGTGGTATCGGCGACAACATATTCGTGCCCGAAGCCGCCGGCCCCGCCGTCGCGGCGGCGTTGAGGGGCGAAGTCGCGGAGACGATGGCGCCGCAGGTGCGGGCGTTGCTCGACTATTCCCGCAAGAGCGGCAGCGACCCGCTGTGCCTCGCGGCCGTGCTCGAGCGCGAGCCGAACCCGCGCATTTCCGCTGCCCGCCTCGCGGCGGCGCGCGCGCCGATCCTGCTCGTCAACAGTGCCGACGACGATGTTGCCATGCCCGACACGCACCTGCGCGCAGCGCTGCCGCACGCGGAATATCTGCAGTTGGACGGCAGCGACCATATCGGCCTGACCTCGGACCGGCGGTTCCGGCAAGCCGCCGTGGATTTCATGTCCCGCCCCTGACGCGCCTGCCTGCCCGGTTTACCCGGGCCGGCGTCAGCTTCCGGCAAGTGGCGCTCCCCATAGCAGGGACGCCCCCGGGGAACTCATATCAAGAGGAGACCTACGATGTCCGATCAGACCACCAGCATGCTCGACCGCATCAAAGCCGTTCTGCCGCAGATCGCCGCCCGCGCCGCCCAGGCCGAAGAAGACAGGATGGTGCCGCGCGAGAACATCGAGCTGTTGAAGAGCACCGGCCTGCACCGCGCCTTCCAGCCACGGATCTACGGCGGGCTGGAAATGCCGGTGCCCGAGTTCGAGAACTGCGTCGCCGCCATTGCGGGCGCGTGCGGCTCGACCGCCTGGGCCTTCTCGCTGCTGGCTCAGCACAGCCACCAGCTGGCGATCTATTCGAAGCAGCTTCAGGACGAGCTCTGGGCCGAGAACCCCGACGCGGTGGCCTCCAGCAGCATCGCCCCCTACGGCAAGGCCGAGGAGACCGAGGGCGGCATCGTCTTCAGCGGCGAATTCGGCTGGAGCAGCGGCTGCGAGCACGCCGACTGGGCTATCCTGGGCTTTCTGCGCGACACGCCCGAGGGCGGCAAGGCCTACAGCTTCGCCGTCCTGCCACGCAGCGACTACACGATCCGCGACACGTGGTTCGCCAAGGGCATGCGAGGCACCGGCTCGAAAACCATCGTGGTCGACCGCGCCTTCGTGCCGAGCCACCGGATCGAGAGCGTGCCCGATCTCATGGGGATGAAGTCGGCCGGAGCGCATCTCTACCCCGACAGCCGCACGTATTTCACGCCCTTCATCTATGTCTTCGCCAGCTGTTTCGCCGCCGTCAGCCTCGGTCTGGCCGAGCGGATGATCGAGATTTACCGCGAGAAGACGCAGGCGCGCGTGCGGGCCTACACCGGGGCGAAGGTCGGCGCGACGATTCCGGCCGCGATGCGGCTGGCGGAATCCGCCCATCAGGTGGCGGCAGGCCGGGCCTTCCTCGAGAAGACCTGGGAGGACATGCGCGTCCACGCCTGGAACCGCGAATACCCAACCGCCGAGAAGATGGCCTACTGGCGCACCAATCAGGCTTACGCCGTCAAGATGTTCATTGAGGCCGTGGACCGGCTGTTCGCCGCGTCGGGCGGCACGGCCTGGTTCGACAGCAGCGAGGCGCAGCGGCTTTTCCGCGACGCCCACATGACAGGCGCGCACGCCTATACCGATTACGACATCTGCGCCCAGATCCTCGGCCGCGCCCTGATGGGGCTGGAGCCCGATCCCTCACTGTTCTGAGGACTGCCCGCGTCCGGCGCTCAACGCGCCCGGCGCAGGGTCCGTTCATACCAACCGAAACGGGGCCACCATGACCGCACCCTTACCCGCTTCCCCGGAAGCCGCCGGGTTCGATACGCGCGCCTTCCGCAATGCCGTCGGGCATTTCGCGACCGGCGTCACAGTGATGACAGCGAGCGCCGACGGCGTCCGCGCGGGGGTGACGGCGAACAGCTTTTCGTCGCTGTCGCTCGATCCGCCGCTGGTCCTGTGGAGCATCGTGAAGACGTCGACCAGCTTTCCGGTGTTCGCGGCGGCGAGCCACTTCGCCGTCAACATCCTGGCGCACGACCAGATCCCGCTGTCGCAGCAGTTCGCCAAATCCGCCGCCGACAAGTTCGCCGGCATCGATCCGAAGATCGGGGCGGGTGGCTGCCTGATCCTGCCAGATGTCTGCGCTGTCATCGAGTGCGCGCGGCAGGACATCCTCGACGGCGGCGATCACTGGATCCTGATCGGCCGTGTCTGCGGCTTCGAGACGGCTGACCACGCGCCGCTGCTTTACCACCGGGGCAATTACTCCTTGTCCCGCGCGCATCCCGCCCATCCACCGCGCTGAATCGGGCCAAAAGAAATTCAAAAAAGGGAGGAATACATGAACACAAGACTTGCAAAAACAAGGCTTGCGAAGACGAGATTTGCGGCCCTCATGCTCGGCTGTCTTGCCGCCGCGCCGGCATTGGCCATCGACGTGGGACCGGGCGACTACGCCATCGCGCCCGCCGGAACCACGCTCGGCCTGCTGTACTTCCAGCATCTGCGGTCGCGCGATTTTCAGATGCAGGGCGATAAGGTGCCCGGTTCGAAGTTCGTGGGCAATGTCGGGCTGATGCGCGGCCTGTACTACACGACCATCGCCAGCGAGCCGGTGGTGTGGCAGTTCGTCATGCCGTTCTCGCACCTGCCCACGGCCACCGTCGGCGGCGCCCGTCAGCGCGTTTCCGAGGGCACGGGCGATCTCACGCTCGGCCTGACGTTCTGGCCCATCAAGCCCTCGAACGAGGAAACCGGCACGACGCTCGGCGTTTCCGCCTTCGTGACGGCCCCCACGGGCAAGTACAAGTTCGGCTCGGTGGGAATAGGCGAGGGAACGTGGACGTTCACCCCGCAGATGGGTCTGATCCAGGGGCTCGGCAACGGCTTTTTCTTCGACGCCGCCGCCGACGTCGCCTTCACCGTCTCCCACAACGAGGGCTGGACGCGAGTCTCGCGCGATCCGTCCCTGCAGGTGCAGGCCATGCTGCGCAAGCAATTCTCGCCCGCGACGAACATCGCCATCGGCTACTCGGGCCAATGGGGCGGCGACCTGCACCTCGACGGCGTGAAAACCGGGCAGCGGACGCGCCGCGACCAGATCCGCTTCTATGCGTCGACGTTTGTCACCAAGGATTTCCAGATCCAGGGAATGATCGGGCGGGACCTCCATGCCGATGGCGGGTTCAAATACGACACCGTGGCGCAGGTCCGTCTGCTGAAGGTGTTCTGAACGTAGCCGGACCGGTCAGCCGCCGCGCGCCGGTCCGCAATCGGCCCCAGGAAGCTCACCGCACAAGGGAAAACGCCATGGCCCGAAAAGTCATTATTTCATGCGCGATCACGGGCAGCATTCATACGCCGTCGATGTCGCCCCATCTGCCGGTGACGCCCGACCAGATCGCGCAGGCGGCTATCGGCGCAGCGGAAGCCGGCGCCGCCGTCGTGCACCTGCACGCGCGCGACCCGCAGACCGGCAAGCCGAGCCAGGACCCGGCGCTGTACATGCAGTTTCTGCCGCGCATCAAGGCCGCTTGCAGCGCCATCATCAACATCACCACCGGCGGCGGTCTCGGCATGAGCATCGACGACCGCATCGCGCCCGCGCTCGCCGCGCAGCCGGAGCTGGCGTCGCTGAACATGGGGTCGTTCAACTTCAACATCTCCGGCGCCGCCCGCGCGCTGAAAGAGCCCTCGCAGGATTGGGAGAAAACCTATCTTGCCGGCACGCGCGATCTCATCATGTCGAACACGTTCACGCAGATCGAAAGCGTGGTCGAGCGGCTGGGCGCAACCGGCACGCGGTTCGAGTTCGAATGCTACGACGTCGGGCATCTCTACAACCTCGCGCATTTCGCCGACAGCGGCCTGATCCGGCCGCCGTTCTTCGTGCAATGCATCTTCGGCATCACGGGCGCGATCGGCGCCGACCCCGAGAACCTCATGCACATGAAAGCCACGGCCGACCGCCTGTTCGGCAGGGACTATCTCCTGTCGGTGCTCGGGGCGGGCAGGGCGCAGTTCCCTCTCGTCACGATGGGCGCGATCCTCGGCGGCAATGTTCGCGTGGGGCTGGAGGACAACCTCTACATCGGCAAGGGCCGGCTCGCGACCAGCAATGCCGAGCAGGTGGCGAAGATCCGCCGCATCCTTGACGAACTGGGCCTCGAGGCCGCGACGCCGGACGAGGCGCGCGCGATGCTGGGCACCAAGGGCGCGGACCACGTCGGATTCTGACGGGAGCAAAACATGACCTACACATTCCACCGCCCGCCCTTCAGGGACAGGCTCGTCGATCGCGAGCCGCTGCTCGGCACGTTCCTGAAGCTGCCCACCACCCAGCCGGCGGAAATCATCGCCCTGCTGGGCTTCGATTTCGCGGTGATCGACGAGGAGCACGCGCCCCTCAACCCGGAGACGACCGATCTCATCCTGCTGGCCTGCAGGGCGCAGGGAATGGGATGCGTCGTGCGGGTGAGGGCGCCGGGGGACATCCTGCGCGTGCTGGACTGCGGCGCGGACGGGGTTCTGCTGCCGCACGTCACCTCCGCTGAAACGGCGCGCGAGGCCGTGGCGCTGTGCCGCTATGCGGGCGGCAAGCGCGGTTTCTCGCCGACGACCCGCGCCGGCTGCTTCGGCGGGACGGCGACCGCCGCGCATCTGGCGGCCGAGGACCGGCGCGTCGCGGTCATCGCCATGATCGAGGATGCGGAGGCGATCGAGCGTATCGACGAAATCGTCGCGGTCGAGGGGCTGGACGCCATTTTCATCGGCCGGGGAGATCTCGCCGTCTCTCTCGGTGCCGACGCCGGACCCGACGATGTGGCCGACGCCACGGCACGGGTCATGGCCGCGGCCCGCGCCGCCGGGGTCGCCATCAGCATCCTGCCGGCTGATCCCGAAGAGGCGGCTGTGCTCGCCCTCGCCGGAGCAACCGCCTTCGTCACCGGATCGGACCAGGGCTTTCTGCGCGCCGGTGCAACGGCGGCGCGCGCCCGGTTCGCCCCTGTCCTGCAGGCGAGAAAACAAGGAAAGGAATGAGCATGGCTTTTGTGGCATCGGACCCGCGCGCGGCGTTGAACACCACCGCTTCCGCCGGGGCGCCGCAGACGGGGCTCATCGCCGACGAGCAGCTCGGCCGCTTCTACCTGACGCCGCCGCAGATCGCGTCCGGCGCGGAAAAGACGTGGCTCCTGCGCGGACAAAACTTCGTTCTGGCGTGGTCGGAGTGTTCGCCGGGGGCTGAACTGGCGCGGGCGGATCAACCCGATGAATACGTCATCCTGCTCACCGATGCGGCGAGCCGCGCGCGCGTCGCGTGGGAGGGGGAGGAAGTTGAGGTCTCCGGTCCGCAGATCGTTTTCGTTCCTGGCGGAGCCAGCCGGGTCGTCCTGCCCGATGGCGGGCGCGTCACGCGCCTTTTCACGGTGAAGAGCGCCGATCTCGTCTCGCGCTGCCCGAACGCCGGCGCATATGAGAAGGCGCGTCCGCACATACCGCCCTTTGCCGCGTGGCCCGATCCCGTCGGCGGCTGGAAGATCCGCGCCTATGCGCTGGATGTGGCCCCGGAGCCCGGGCGCTTCGGCCGGATATTCCGCTGCACCACCTTCATGCTGAACGTCTTCGAGCCGATGGCGGGACCGCGGGATCCGGCAAAGATGTCGCCGCACAGCCATGATGACTTCGAGCAATGCTCATTGGTCGTGGGAGGCCATTTCGTCCATCATCTGCGCTGGCCCTGGACCACGGATCTGGCCGACTGGCGGGATGATCTGCACCTCGATGTCGGCGCGCCGTCGGCGCTCGTCATTCCCCCGCCGGTCATCCACACATCGCAGGCGACGGGCATCGGCGATAACGATCTGGTCGATATCTTCTGCCCGCCCCGTCACGATTTTTCGTTGAAGGACGGGTGGGTCATCAACGCCGCAGACTACCCCATGCCGGGCAACGGCGCCTGAGGCGTCCCGGCGCGCGCATGGTGGCCTGCGCTAACCATGCGCGCAGCGGCGTTGACGTTCTAGGCTCCGCTTACGCGTTGACGCCCTTCATGCCCTCGGCGGTGTAACGTTCGCCCGCTACGGGAAGGCGGGAAAGCGCCTGTTCGAGGGTGGCGTGCTCTTCCGCGCTGAGCGCGATCGATGCGGCGGCGGCATTTTCCTCAAGATATTTCAGCCGCTTGGTGCCTGGGATCGGCACGATGTCGTCGCCCTTGGACAAAAGCCACGCGAGCGCCACCTGGGCCGGCGTGCACCCTTTCGCATGCGCGACGGCGCGCACGACATCGACCAGCGCGCCATTCGCCGCCGCGTTGCCGGGCGCGAAGCGCGGCAGGCCGGCGCGGAAATCGCCGTCCTCGAACTCCGCTCCGGCCTGGAACCGGCCAGTCAGGAACCCGCGCCCGAGCGGCGAATAGGCCACGAAGCCGATACCGAGTTCACGGCAGGCGGGCAGGATCTCGGCCTCGACGTCGCGGGTCCAGAGCGAGTATTCGGTCTGAACGGCGGTTACCGGATGAACGGCGTGGGCGCGGCGCAGCGTCTCGGCGCTGACTTCGCAAAGGCCGACATGGTCGATCTTGCCCTCGCGTTTCAGCGCCGCCAGTCCCTCCATCGTTTCCTCGATGGGCTGCTCGCGGTTGACGCGGTGGACATAGTAAAGGTCGATCTTCTCGATACCGAGCCGCTTGAGCGAGCCCTCGCAGGCGCGCCGCATGTAGTCGGGACTGTTGTCGATGGTGCGCGCGTATTCGCCGGGCTTGCGCACGATGCCGAACTTGGTGGCGATCTTTACCTTCGCGTTGCTTTCAGCGAGGAAGCGGCCGATCAGTTCCTCGTTGTGATGCGGGCCGTACATATCGGCGGTATCGAGAAAGTCGATGCCCAGCTCGACCGCATGCCGCAGGACCGCCAGCGACTCCGCGTCGTCTCGCGGTCCATAGAATTCGCTCATTCCCATGCATCCGAGACCAATCGCGGAAACCGAAAGATCCGGGCCAAGCATTCGCAACTGCATTGCCGTGCTCCTTGTTTGAGACAATCAAACATGCTTCTCTTTTTCGATGAAGAAAACCGCCATGAATCGTAAATCGATTTCCGAAAATGGAAATCGCGATCTCAGCCGCCTGCGATGGGACGATGCGCGGGTGTTCCTCGCCATCGCGCGCGGCGGTTCGCTGAGCGGTGCGGCGGCGAGCCTCGGCACCGGACTTGCCACGGTCTCGCGCCAGATCGAGCGGCTGGAGGCGGCGCTGGGCCTGATGCTGTTCAGCCGCCACCAGAACGGCTATCGCCTGACGGACGACGGCGCGGCGTTGCTGGAACGCGCGGAAGCGCTGGAGCAGGCGGCGGAAGCCTTCGCGGAAGGCTCAGCGGCCCAAGCCGATGTCGCCGGAAAAGTGCGGCTCGCCACGGCCGAAATGCTGGCGAACAACGTGATCATTCCAGCCCTGCCGAAACTGACCGCTCAATATCCCGACCTCACGCTTGAGATCGTGACGGACGTGCAGACGGTCAACCTGCACCGTCGCGACGCCGATCTCGCCATCAGGATGGTGAAGCCCGAGCGGGGTAACGTCACGATCCGGCGTCTGGGCGCGCTCGGCTTCGGTCTCTACGCCTCGCGCGACTATGCGGCGCGGCGGGAGGGGAGGCGCGACGATACGCGCTTCGACACCGACCGCTTCATTACATGGTGCGAAACCCATGGCCATCTGGCCGCCGCCCAATGGACGGAGCGTGCGCTGCGCGGCCGCGCACCCGTGCTCATTGCCACGACGCTTTCGGCCCAGCTGTCGGCGGTCATCGCCGGGCTGGGCCTGGCGGTTCTGCCGCATTTTCTCGGGCGCCAGCACGGGCTCGTGTGCCTGCAACCCGATCTCGGCGTCGATCAGGAAATCTGGCTGGCGATCCACACCGATCTGGCGCAGTCGCGCAGGGTGAGGGTGGTCAGCGAGTTTCTGACAGCGTTGATCCATGCGTCGAAGGACGAACTCGAGCGTGCCGCGCCCGCTTCTCACCCCGCGAGGTTTTGTTAGGCGCTCTTAGTCCCGGGTTTTGATGAGGGCGAAGAACCCGTCTGCAAACTGGTTCAGTGGTTCGGGACCGCGCTCCAGCTTGGCGCGCAGGACCGCGCCCTCCCAGCCGATCCAGAAGAAGGTGGCGAGGCGCGCGCAATCGGCATGCGGATCTATCTCGCCGGCGGTCTTCGCTGCCTCGAGGCAACGCGCGGTGCGTGCCTCCCAATCGGCGAATACGGCAGCCAGGCGGTCGCGGAACGGGTCCGGAAGGGTGGCGATCTCCTGCCCGAGATTGCCGACAAGGCAGCCTCGATGAAAGTCGAAGCGCGCCATGCCGGCCTGGGCGTCGTCGATGAAGGCGCGCAGGCGCGTAAGGGGCGGCATGCTTTCGTCAAGGAACCAGCGGTCGAGCTTGCGCGCGAAATAGGCGGCATAGGCATCGATCAGCGCCAGGCCGAACTCCGCCTTGCCGCCGAAGTAGTGATAGAATGAACCCTTCGGAACGCCAGTCGCCGTGAGGATTTCATCGACACCGACGGCGTTGAACCCCCGCTCGGTCAGCATTGCCACGCCTTCGCGCAGCAGCCGCTCGCGTGCGCCAGCCATCAGGGCCGCGTCGCGCGGCGGGCGGCCGCGACGACGAGGACGATCCGGTATGGCAGGGACGGCCGGGGGGCTCATCGGTTCCGCTGGTCCTCTTCAGATGCGATGCTCAGCCGCGCCCCAAGCTGTAGAACTCGGCATTCGGGCGCATGCTTGTGACATTCGCCAGCCGGTTCGACAAGCCGAAGAAGGCTGCGATCGCCGCGATATCCCAGACGTCCTCCTCGTCGAAGCCATGGGCCTTGAGCACGTCGATGTCGGCGTCTCCCACCAGTTGCGCGGACTGGCTGACCTTCATCGCGAAGTCGAGCATCGCCTTCTGCCGGTCGGTGATGTCGGCCTTGCGGTAGTTGATCGCGACCTGATCGGCGATCAGCGGGTCCTTGGCGCGGATGCGCAGGATCGCCCCGTGCGCGATCACGCAATACTGGCACTGGTTCACGTTCGATGTCGCCACGACGATCATCTCGCGCTCGGCCTTCGTCAGGTTGCCCGGCTTTTCCATCAACGCGTCATGATAAGCGAAGAATGCGCGGAACTCGTCCGGGCGATGGGCCAGCACAAGGAACACGTTCGGGATGAAGCCGGACTTCTCCTGAACCGTCTCGATGCGCTCGCGGATGTCGGCCGGCATATCCGCAAGGCTCGGGACCGGGAAACGGCTGACGGGAAGTTCTTCTGACATTTGCGTTCTCCTTGGAAGATCCGCGGCTGGCTTCGTGCCCGGGCGCGCGAGGTTTTGTTGGGTATTCTGAACAGACATGAGCACGGCGATGTTGGCTGCGCCCGCTCATTCACCGCCGTCGAGGGGGACGATCACGCGGCCCCGCACGCGCCCCTCAAGCAAACGGGCGGCGGTTGGAATGCACTCGCCGAGCGCCACGGTTTCGGACATGCCGTCAAGGATCGCCGGATCGAGGTCCTGGCCCAGACGCCGCCACGCCTCGCGCCGCTCGGGCTGGGGGCACATCACGCTGTCGACACCGGCCAGCGTCACCCCGCGCAGGATGAAGGGCGCGACGGTGACCGGCAGCGACATTCCCGCCGCCAGCCCGCAGGCCGCGACCGTGCCGCGATAGCGCATCGAGGCGCAGACATTCGCCAAAACATGACCGCCGGCGACATCCACCGCACCGGCCCAGCGTTCCTTGGCGAGCGGGCGGCCGGGCTCGGAGAAGTCGGAACGCGGAAGGATTTCGGCAGCGCCCAGCTGCTTGAGGTAGTCGCTCTCTTCCGGGCGGCCCGTGACCGCAACGACCTCATGGCCGAGTTTCGACAGGAGCGCGACCGCCACGCTGCCGACGCCGCCGGCCGCCCCCGTAACCAGCACCGGGCCGTCACCGGGCGTCACGCCGTGCGCTTCCAGCGCTATGACGCAGAGCATGGCCGTGTAGCCGGCGGTGCCGATGGCCATGGCCTGAGACATGGAGAAAGCGGATTCCAGCGGCACCAGCCATTCGCCCTTGAGGCGCGCCTTGTGCGCGAGACCGCCCCAATGCGTCTCGCCGACGCCCCAGCCGTTCAGCACCACTCTGTCGCCGGGTTGCCACGCCGGATTGTCCGATGCTTCGACCACCCCGGCCAGATCGACACCCGGCACCATCGGAAAGCGGCGGACCACCGGGCCTTTGCCGGTGATCGCCAGCGCGTCCTTGTAGTTCAGCGTCGACCAGCAAACCCGGACCGTGACGTCGCCCTCGGGAAGCGCGTCGTCGTCGATCTGCGCTAGGCGGACGCTCTGACCGCTTTCATTTTTTTCTATCAGAATCGCTTCGAACATTGGCGCTCTCCCTCCCGCAATCCGACGTCGGTGGCGTCTGTCGCTATTTAATAGACCGATTCGTCTATTATTGCAACATACGTCCCGCGGCAGTGCGATCGACGCTCCCGCCAGGGCGGGAAAAGTTCGTTACTGATGAAGCGTATCGGTTTATCTTTTGGCGGTATCTCGATGAACGGACATTCTATGTCGAATATCTGCTAGGCAGGGACACAGCATGACGTGGACAGTGATCCGCCCGCCGCCGGGTGTCCTTCCGCCGGAACCGATAACGGTGCGCGCGCAAACCATTCCGCCGCGTCACTACTTCCCGGATCATTTTCACTATTGGAATCAGCTAGTTTATGCGATTTCCGGCGTGCTGACGGTCAACACGGAAGCGGAATCTTTCGTGATCACGCCCGATCAGGCCGTCTGGCTGCCGACCGGCGTCGTGCACCGTGTCGGCTCGCTGCTTGGCGCGGAATTTCGCAGCCTATGGATCGCGGCGGATGCCGGGAAGGGGCTGCCCAAAACCTCGACCGTCTTCAGGGTGGCTCCCTTGCTGCAGGCGTTGATCGTCGAGGCCGCTGCCATCGAGGGGAAGGAAGATCCAGACGGCTACTCGGGCCGCGTCACGGCGCTGCTGCTCGACCAGCTCAGACGCGCCGCGCCTCTGCCCAACGCTCTGCCGTGGCCTCGCGACAAACTCCTGATCAGCGTGTGCGAGGCGCTCTATCTCGATCCGGCAGATGAGCGCGGCCCGGAAGAGTTGGGCCGGAGCCTGCATATCTCGCCCCGAACCCTGGCGCGCCGTTTTGAAGCCGATCTCGGCATGAGCTTGCGTTCATGGCGGCGGCGCTTGCGTCTCTTCCGATCGATTGAATTGCTCGGCGGCGGCCTTGGCGTAACCCAGGTGGCCATGGAACTGGGCTATGGCTCGACATCGGCGTTCGTATACGCCTTCCGAACGGAAATGGGCTGCAGTCCACAAACATATATGCGCAAGCGCGCCACTGAATGGACCTGAATGTCGGGACGGTACCTTTTCCGGTGCGAGGTCAATCAGGGCCCGCGTGCCGGAACGCCCCGCACTTTTACGGGGCTCGCTATCATATGCGCGAAGCCGCAGACTGCCGCATGTCCGAGAGCCGGCGTTACGGCTGGGAGAGATCCGAGTCGATGCTCAGAAAATGGATGAGGTCGGATAGGCCTTCGCCGAGAAGGGTCACGTGGGAGCGCAAAGACTCGCTGGCGGCGGCGCTGTTGCCCGTGAAAATGGCATCCATGACGGCGCTGTGCTCGGGGATGGATTTCGCCATTCGGTCCGCGTGGAAAGTGATGATCCGCCGGTAAGGCGATGTCTTGACGGTCAGCCTGCGCAATTGCTCCTGCAGGACCCGGTTATGGCTTGCGGCTGCAATCACGTTGTGAAACGCGATGTTGGCGGCAAAGAAATCTTCCGCATTGTTTCTGGCGACCGCGTCTTCACAAGCGGCGTGGGCCTTGAGCATGTCCTCCCTCTGCGCGGGCGTTATTCTGCGCGCCGCCTGCGCGGCGGCCAGCGCTTCGAGCTCGGCGACGACGCTGAAGGCATCGAGCAGATCGGCAACCGCGAGCTTGGCGACCTGCAAGCCCTGCTTGCCGCGCGATACCACAAGGCCACTTGCCGCCAGACGTTGCAGCGCTTCGCGAACGGGGGTGCGCGACACGCCGTATTGTTCGGCAAGCTGGCGCTCGTCCAGTCGATCCCCCGGCTTCTTTTGTCCATGCAGAATTTCCTCTTCCAGGCGTGTTGCCACTTCCGCTGAAAGAGAAATGCTTTCTGATGAAGACATGCCGTTTTCCCGATATTTTTGAGCGCATTAAAAAGAGGCATTCGCCGCCCCGGACATGCGGTGGCGAACTCTCCAGTTTCCTGCCTCATGAGAATGCAAACGTCAACGAGATTAAGACAATCGGCGACGCTGCGGTTCACGTAGCGTGTTTCTGGCATGCATGAATATTGGGCGATGTTGCCGCCGAAGGCGCGCGGAATCCGGCCCACGTTTACCCCATCCGGCCCCGTGTCTCCGTTCCGAACGGCGCTTCGATCATCACGTGGCGAATTGAAAACGCGGGGGTGAAACATGCCAATCGGCAAATTTTGGCATACATAATTGACTTATATGCATGCATATCACATAGTCAGTTCGTTTGGCGGTGCCGATCGATAACGACAAGAGGGCAATCAGAGGGAATAAGGATATGAGGGGCTTTGAGGTCAGGAACGCCCATTTTGACAAGTTGGTGAACACCCGGGGTCTGAAATGGCTCGGGCAGAATACCAACCATGCGAAGCTGCATCCGGCTGTCATCGAGGCGATGGAGCGCTGCATTCGGGATGAGGAATTCCACATTTACGCGCCTCCCGCGGGGCTCGAGGAGTTGCGCAACGGCATTACGGCAGACCTCGGCCTGCAGGATTTGTCCGCGCTCGTGTCGGACGGCGCCGTGGCGTCGCTCTACCACGTCTGCCACACTTTCCTGCAGCCCGGCGACGAGTTCATCACCACCGACCCGACCTGGAACTGGCCGATGGCCTTTGCCCGCGCCGTCGGGGCGACCGTGAAGCAGGTGCCGATCTACGGCGACGAGTACGGGTACCGTCTCGCGCCGCAACGCCTTGCGGAGGCGATCACGCCGCGCACCCGCATGGTCTATCTCGTCGATCCCAACAATCCGCTGGGCACCGCTTGCACGCCCGACGAGATCGACGCCATCACCGCCATCGTGCGCGATGCGGGCGCCATGCTGATCCACGATTGCACGTACCGCCACTTCGCCTACGACCACACGCTTGCGGCCACGCGCTATCCGGAAAAGACCATCACCGTCTACAGCTTCTCGAAGTGGCTCGGCCTTGCGGGGCTGCGCGTCGGCGCCATCGTGGCGCATGGGGACGTGGTCGAGCGGCTGGCGAGCGCTCCTCCCAACAACCTTGGCTCCAGCATATTTGCGCAGCGGGCGGCAGCGGCTGGCTTGCGGGTGAAATCGGAGTGGTTTCCGGCAGTTCTCGCGCAGCAGCGCAACAACCAGCGTCTTGTCAAGGAGGCGGTGGACCGCATCGAGGGGCTGCGCATGCCGGTCTATCCGTCGAACGGAAACTTCGTCGTGATCGAAACGGCCGGTTCCGGCGTCACGCCCGAGGCGCTGGTGGCCGAATATCAGGCGCACAACATCATGATCCGGCAGGGCGCCTACCACACGCCGACTTTCGGCGACAGGTTCGTGAAGGTCAGCGTCAGCGTTCCGGAAGAATGGGTGCAGGAATTCGTCGATCTGCTGCCGACGTTGCTGGAGCGCGCTCGCGGTCGCAATGAAACGGCGAAGCTGTTCTGAGCAGCGAGTGGCGAACCTGCAGTCGATAACAGTTATCTGAGGAGGAATCGGAAATGGATCTGGCTCTGAACGGCAAGAGGGTGCTGATTACCGGCGCATCGCAGGGCATAGGCGAAGGCTTGAGCTATGCCTTTGCGGAAGAGGGCTGCGACATTCATCTGATCGCCCGCTCGAAGGACAAGCTGGAGGCGATCCGGGACGAGATTCGCAAGAGCCGGGACGTCAACGTGACCATCCAGGATCTCGACCTGACATCGGAAGGCGCCGTCGAGAAGGTTCTGGAGAGCGCCGGCAACGTCGATATCCTGATCAATAACGCCGGCGTGATCCCGAGCGGCAATCTCTGGGACATCGACGAAAAGAAATGGCGCGACGGGTGGGAGCTGAAGGTTTTCGGCTATATCAATCTCACGCGCGCCATCTATCCTCTGATGAAAGAGCAGGGTGGCGGCGTCATCATCAACAATATCGGCAACGGCGGCGAGGTATTCGACCCGAATTACATCGCCGGATCGACCGGAAACGCCAGCCTGATGGCCTTCACGCGGGCGCTCGGCGGGCACAGCCTCGATGACAACATTCGTGTCGTCGGCGTCAACCCGGGGCCTGTCGATACCGACCGGATCTACAACATGCTCCGGAAGCGGGCGAAGGAGTGGCATGGCGACGAGAGCCGCTATGAGGAACTGCAGCAGCGCTATCCCCTCAAGCGGCCGGCGCATGTCCATGAAATAACGGACCTGTTCTTGTTCCTCGCCTCCTACCGCTCCGGCTACACGTCGGGCGCGATTTTCACCGTCGATGGCGGCATCGCCTCGCGCCGCTCGGTTATCTGACGACCGGCCAGTGAAGAGAGACCGCATCGATGCCGGAGTTCGGGGGGAAACATGGGATACATCACGACTGGTGACGGCGTCCGGCTTTACTATGAGGAAGCCGGCGCCGGGGATGCCGTAGTATTCGTGCATGAATTTGGAGGAAATTACTGGAGCTGGGAGCCGCAGCTTTCCTATTTCTCCAGGTTCTATCGCTGCATCACGTTCGCGGCGCGCGGCTACGCGCCTTCCGACATTCCCGATGACATCGGGCACTATTCGCAGGCGCGCGCAGCCGATGACATCGTCGACGTCATCGATGCGCTTGGCCTGGATCGCGCCCATATCGTCGGCCTGTCCATGGGCGGATTCTCATGCCTTCATGCGGCGCTCCGGCACCCGGCGAAAATCCGCTCCGTCGTTGCAGCTGGCGCGGGATACGGTGCCGAGAAGCTGCACGAGGCATATTTCAAGGGTGTGTCCGAGGAGGTCGCCCGGAACTTTTCCGAGCGGGGAGCGAAGGAGTTTGCGCCCGTCTACGCCGAGGGCGCGTCGCGGGTGCAGTTTCAGGAGAAGGACCCGCGTGGGTGGGCGCTGTTTGCCGAGCGCCTTTCTCAGCACTCGTCAATCGGCGCGGCCAACACCATGAGGGGCGTGCAGGCGAAACGCCCGTCGCTCTATGATCTCGAAGACCAGCTGGCGGCGCTGCAAGTTCCCACGCTCGTGATCGTGGGCGACGAGGACGACCATTGCCTGCAGCCGGGCATTTTCCTGAAGCGCACGATTCCACGCTGCGGCCTGTCGGTGTTTCCCAAGACCGGCCACACGCTCAACCTCGAGGAGCCGGCGCTTTTCAACAGCACGGTCAGCGAGTTCCTGACGAAGGTGGAATTCGACCGTTGGAATCCGCGCGACCCGCGGGCCAATCCGGCGCAGATCATGCGCACGGATTGAACCGACGCGCTCGGGGGGCGGGGCCGGATGGCGGCGGCCGTTCCAGTCGATTGAGGAAAAGCCGGCCCGGTTGGGTCGGCTTTTTCGTCTGCGTCAGAGCCTGCCTTCTTCAACGCCATGGCAGGACACGGTGGCATCGCCATAGGGAAGCGGTTCGGGCACTTCCAAGGTGCACCGGATATTGGCGAACGGGCAACGTGGATGGAATGCACAACCTGTCGGCGGGTTGAGGGGGCTCGGCACGTCGCCGGCAATCGGGATGCGCTCCCGCTGCGTCATGGCGAGGTCGGGCACAGCGTCCAGAAGCATGCGCGTGTAGGGGTGGCGCGGAGCGTTGAATATCTCGCCGGTGCTCGCCTGCTCGACGATGCGGCCGAGATACATGACCCCGACGCGCGCCGACATATGATAGACGACGGCCAGGTTGTGGCTGATGAGCAGGTAGGTGAGGCCGATCTCCGCCTGCAGGTCCTTCATGAGGTTCAGGATCTGCGCCTGCACGGAGACGTCGAGGGCGGATGTCGGTTCGTCGCAGATCAGAAAGCTCGGCTTGCCCGCCAGTGCCCGCGCGATGGATATGCGCTGGCGCTGGCCGCCGGAGAACTCGTGCGGAAAACGCTGGCCGTCGGACGGATTGAGGCCGACCTGCCGCAGCAATTCGTCGACGCGGCGATCGATGGCGCGCGTGTCGCGCTCCAGTTGCAAGAATCGAATGGGCTCCGCGATGATGTTGCGCACATGCATGCGCGGATTGAGCGACGCGTAGGGGTCCTGAAAGATCATCTGCAGCTGCGCCTGCTCCCGCGCGTGCTTCTTGCGCGCGTGAGGCGTGCTCAGGTCGCTGCCCTGCACCGTGAGCCGGCCTTGCGACAGCGGATAGAGACCGACGATGAGGCGCGCGACCGTCGATTTGCCGCAGCCCGATTCCCCGACCAGGCTGAATGTCTCGCCGCGCCGGACATCGAAGCTGACGTTCTCGACCGCATGCACGTTGACGGCTTTCTTGCCGAGCACGCGGCCGAGGATGCCGGGGTTCATGCCGAAATAGCGCTTCAGGTTGCGGGCGCTCAGCAGGACGTCGCCCTGTGGAACGGATTGAGTGCTCATTGGCTTGCCTCCGGCTCTCCGCCGAAAAGAAAACAGGCGACCTGCGTGTCGCCGACCTGCACGAGGGGCGGCTGGAATTGCCTGCAGACGTCCATTGCCTTCGGGCATCGCGGACAGAATGCACAGGCGCCGGTGCGCTCCGACAGCCGCGGCATCGAGCCGTCGATCTGCGTCAGGCGATCGACGTCATCGCCGATGGTCGGGATCGCCCCCATCAGGCCGCGGGTGTAGGGGTGATGCGCGTCGTGGACGACCTGCGCCACGGGCCCCGTCTCGACGATGCGGCCGGCGTACATCACGACAACCCGGTCGGCAGCTTCCGCGATCACGCCCATGTCGTGGGTGACGAGCATGACGGCGGTGCCGCGCTCTTCGCGCATGTTCTTCAGCAGGGTGATGATCTGGGCCTGTACCGATACGTCGAGCGCCGTGGTCGGCTCGTCGGCGATGATGAGCCTCGGCTCCGTGCACAGGGCGAGGGCGATGACGACGCGCTGGCGCATGCCGCCGGAGAACTGGTGCGGATAGTGATCGATGCGCTCCCCCGCCGCCGGCACGCCAACCGCATCGAGCAGCGCGACGGCGCGGTCGCGCGCCTGCTGCTTCGACAGGGGCAAATGCGCGCGGATGGTCTCGCTGATCTGGTCTCCGACGCTGAACAGCGGATCGAGGCTCGTCAGCGGGTCCTGGAATACCATGCTGATATGCCGCCCGCGGACATGGCGCATCTGCTTTGGCGTCAGATGATCGATGCGCTTGCCGTCCAGCAGAATTTCGCCGCCCGCGATGTAGCCGGGCGGGTCGAGCAGGCCGATGATGGCCGATCCGGTGAGCGACTTGCCCGCGCCGGATTCACCCACGACGCCGATGATTTCGCCGGCCCCGATCGACATGGAAACGCCGTCGATGGCAGGCAGCGGGCCATGCCGCGTGGCGAAGGAAACACGCAGGTCGCGCACCTCTAGGAGTGTGTCGGCGGCCGATACCCGGTGGTTTCCCGTGCCCTTTCTATTTGATCCGAGGATTGAGAGCATCACGTAACCAGTCTCCGAGAAGATTGACGGACAGGACGAGCAGGCCCAGCACCGAGGCGGGAAACAGCGTGATCCACCATTCACCCGAGAAGATGTAGTCGTTGCCGATGCGGATGAGCGTGCCGAGGGACGGTTGCGTACTGGGAATGCCGACGCCGAGGAAGCTGAGGGTCGCCTCCGCGACGATCGCCAGGGCAAGGTTGATCGTTCCGATGACGAGAACCGGCGTCATGATGTTGCGCAGCAGGTGACGCCACATGATCGTGGAGGCGCCAAGGCCCAGCACACGTGCCGCCATGACGTATTCCTTGCCCTTCTCGATCAGCGTCGAGCCGCGGACGGTGCGGGCGTATTGCACCCAGAACGACAGTCCGATGGCGAAGACGACCGAAGCCAGCGCCAGGTTTTCGCTGGTGCCCTGCGCGGCCGCGCGTATCACGCCGTCGACGAGCAGGGCGACCAGAATTGCCGGGAAGGTGAGCTGGATATCGGCGACGCGCATGATGACGCTGTCCGCGAAGCCGCCGAAGTAGCCGCTGACGAGGCCCAGCACGATGCCGATGACCATGGCGAGCAGTACGGAGCTCAGCCCGACGATCAGCGAGAGCCGCGTGCCGTACATGATCGTGGACAGCACGTCGCGCCCCTGGTTGTCGGTTCCCAGCGGATGGCTCCAGCTGCCTCCCTCGATCCATGCCGGCGGCAGGAGCGCGTCCATCAGGTTGACCGCGTTCAGGTCATACGGATCATGGGGCGCGAGGATCGGCGCGCCGAAGGCGCCCACGATGAAAATCAGGGTCAATACTGTCGCGACGATCGTCAGCTTCGATTTCTTGAAGCTGTAAACAAGATCGCTGGCGAGAAATACCCGCATGCGTAGCAGATACGCGTTCATGGCATTTATCCTGTTACGACATCGTCCGCAGACGGGGATCCACCGCAAGATAGAGCATGTCGACGACGAGGTTTATTGTAACGAACACGACTCCAACGAAGAGCAGATAGGCGGACATGACCGGTATGTCCGAGAACTGGACGGATCTTATGAAGAGAAGTCCAAGTCCAGGCCATTGAAATACTGTCTCAACGATGATGGAGAACGCAATCAATGAGCCCAGCTGAAGGCCGACCACGGTGATGACGGGAACGAGCGTGTTCTTGAGGCCGTGGCGGAAATAGATCTGCAGGTTGCCGAGCCCCCGCGCACGCGCAAATTTGATGAAGTCGGTGCCGAGGACCTCGATCATGCCGGCGCGGACCAGCCGCATGATCAGCGTCATCTGGAACAGGCCGAGCGTCAGCGCCGGCATGATGAGCGACTTCAGGCCGGAGGAGGTCAGCAGGCCGGTCTGCCAGAAGCCGAGATCGACGACTTCCCCGCGTCCGAATGTCGGCAACAGCCGCCACGTGACGCCGAAGAGGAAGATGAGCATGATGCCGATGACAAAGGGCGGGAGCGATACCCCGAGCAGAGAGATGGCCTGAAACGCGCGGCTGAGCGAACTGTCCGGGTGGATGCCGCAATAGATGCCCATCGGTATCCCGATGCCCAGCGCGAACATCGCCGCAACCGCCGCCAGTTCCAGCGTCGCCGGAAGGCGCTGCGCTATCAGCTCGGAAACGCGATGCCCGTCGCGGTAGGAAACGCCCAGGTCGCCGGACACCGTCCGGGCGACGAAATCGGCGAACTGGATGAGGATCGGACGGTCGAGCCCCAGCTCCGAGCGCAATCTCTCGCGCTCCACCGTCGTCGTGTCTTGTCCGACCATGCTGGCGACGGGATCGCCGACGAACTGGAAGATGAGGAAAGAAAGAAACGCCACCGCGAGAAGGACGAAGATCGAGTGTCCGACACGCTTCAAGAGAAAGTGAATCAATCGACCCCTCCTGTCATGCCTTGATAAAGCGTTTTCAAGCAAAGTGGATACCGCTTTGCGTGAAGAAAACGCGTTAAATCAAAAAGTTAAAGCATTTTTTCGTTTCAACGAAACGTCGAAATGCTTTAGGCTGCGCCATTCGGCGCATGCCGTGCGGGATCATGTGGGCATAGCCATCCGGCCGCGAGGCGGCTGCCCCGGCGGAACCATCGCGCCGGGGCCGATGGCGGTCGTTACTTCACGCGCGTGAAGCGCAGTTCCAGGCGGTCGTCGGGGCGCTGGTGGACATCGACGTTCTTGCGCTTGGCCCAGACCAGCATCTGCTGGTGAAGGGGAACGTGGGCGTAGTCGTTGCGCACGGTGTCGAATGCCTGGAACAGGAGCTCGTTGCGCTTGGGGATGTCCATTTCGGCGCTGATCAGCGTTGTCAGCTCGTCGACCTTGGGGTTGGAGTAACCGCCGAGATTCCACGTCCCCGTCTTGGGCGTCGGCGTGTTGAGGAGATCGTACAGGATGTTGTGGCCATCGTTGGTGGAGGTGGCCCAGGCGTGCAGGTAGAAGCTGGTATCGCGGGAAAGCACTTTCTTGAAGAACAGGGAGCGCGTCTGTGCCAGCAGCTCCACCTTGACGTTGATCCGCGCCAGCATCGCCGCCACCGCCTGGCAGATCGCCTCGTCGTTCACGTAGCGGTCGTTGGGGCAGTCCATGGTCAGGGTGAAACCTTCGCCATAGCCCGCTTCCGCCATCAACGCCTTGGCCTTGTCGAGATCGAAGGGCAGGCGGGCGCCGAGCCGCTCGTCGTAGCCCGTCACGCTCGGCGCGATCAGCGTTCCTGTCGGGAACGAAGCGCCACGCATGATCCTGCTCTTGATCGCCTCGACGTCGACGGCGTGATAGAAGGCCTGCCGCACACGGTGATCCTTGAAGGGGTTCTTGCCCTTCACGCTGCTATGCAGCAGCTCGTCGCGCGCCACATCGAAGCTGAGGAAGACGACGCGGCTCTCCGGCCCCCGGAGCAGCTCGAAATCCGTTGCCTGTTCCAGCCGTGGAATGTCCTGCGACGGCACGGGGTAGATCATGTCCACGTTGCCGGAAAGGAGGGCGGCGACGCGGGTGGCGTTGTTGGAGACCGGCAGGAAAACCGCTTCCTTGATGTTGAACTCGGGCTTGTCCCACCAGCCCTCGTTTGCGGAAAGCACCGTCTTTTCATCGCGCTGGCGCTGCGTCAGCTTGAAGGGGCCGGTGCCGTTGGCGCGCTGGGTCGCGGCGTTCTCGCCTCCCTTGCGGACATCCGCGGGAGCCTGGGCGTTGTTGGCCTCGCTCCACGCGCGGCTCAGGATGAACCAGTCCGCCAGCTCGCTCAGCAGGATCGGGTTGGGGGCATGCGTTTCCAACTCGATTTCATGATCGCCGATCTTGCGGATTTCCTTGATGCTCTGGATGCGGGGCTTCACATCCGAGCCGTCCTTCAGCGAGCGCTCGTAGCTGAAGATGACGTCGTCCGCCGTGAACGGAGAGCCGTCGTGGAACTTGACTCCCTCCCGCAACTTGAACCGCCATACGGTCGGGCTGACGAGTTGCCACTCCTGCGCGAGGGCGGGCTCGATCTTCATGTTGCGGTCGCGCCGGACCAGCCCCTCGTAGATGTTCGAGAGGAAGCCGACGGTCGTGTATTCGGTGGTGCTGTGGGGGTCCATGGTGATGTTCTCACCCTGGAAAGCCCAACGGAATGTCTGCGCGGCTGCGGGGCCGGCAAGGACTTGGCCGAAGAAAACGCCGAAGGCGGCGGCCGCGACCGTCCTCCTGAGCAATGTGTTTCTCATTTTCCCTCTCCATGCCCCTTTGGGGTCTGTGGTTATTTATTCAGATTATTCTATTTGGTATACAAACGTCAATTATCATGCATGCATAAATTGGCTGCACGGCGTAAACAGGTGCTTTTCCGATAGCTGATCGATGGCCGTTGTCCCCAGGTGCGCCATGGTCACGACGAGCTCGTCGCGCACGAGCGCGATGGCATGCGCGACGCCCGCCTTTCCGCCGGCGCCCAGCCCGTACATCGCGGCGCGCCCGAGCAGGACGAAGTTCGCTCCCCCGGCCAGGGCCTTGGCGACGTGCTCGCCGGAACGGATGCCGCTGTCGAGCACGACCGGGTAGTCCCGACCCACCGCCTGCCGGATGCCGGGCAGGCTTTCGATGGTGGCCATCGCCCCCTCCAGCTGGCGCCCGCCGTGGTTGGAGATGATGATGGCGTCCGCTCCCGTGTCAGCCGCGCGCGCGGCGTCTTCCGGCGCCTGGATGCCCTTGAGGATGAGCTGCCGGGGCCATTGCCGGCGCAGGCGCGCGACCACCTCCCAGTCGAGCCGTCCCGACGACTGCGACGACATGTAGGAGGCCAGCGACTGCACGCCGCTGCGGGGCGGGGCGTATTGCGCGATGGTTGCGAAGCGGGGAACGCCGTTGCGCAGCGTCTCGATGGCCCATCGCGGGCGCGAGGCGATATCCGCGATCAGCGGCAGCGTCGGCTTCAGCGGCAACTGGAAGCCGTTGCGAAGGTCGCGCAGCCTGCGGGACGGACGCGGGACGTCGACGGTCACCACCAGGGCGTCGAAACCGGCCGCGTCGGCGCGGCGAACCAGATCGTCGACGATATCCTCGGACTTGGCGACGTAGAGCTGGAACCAGCTGCCGGGCGCAACCGCGCCGATGCGCTCGACGGAGGTCGTTCCGGCCGTCGACAATGTATATGGTATGCCGTGCTCGGCTGCGGTCGTGGCCAGGATCTCGTCGCCGCCCGGCCAGATCAGGTTCGTCAGGCCCACGGGCGCGATGCCGAACGGCATTTGCCACCGCTTGCCGAGAAATGTCGTCGAGAGATCGATTTCCTCGGTGTTCACCAGCGCATGGGGCCGCAGGCGCAGCGTATCGAGCGCCCGGGTGTTGTGTTGCAGGCCGAATTCGTGCCCCGCGCCGCCATCGAGGAAATCGAAGATCACGCGTGGGATGCGCCTGCGCGCCTTGTCGCGCAGGTCACTGATCGTATGAGCTTTCATCTAGTCACCCCCGTCTGGATCTTGTGGAAGCGCGGGCCACCGGTTGCGTCGCTATCCGGATAGCTGCGCCTCGGATGGAAAGGCGTCGTCCGTTGCCCGCAGGACATGCAGGAAGTCCGCGAGCTCCTCGCCGAGGACATTGATATGCTCGCTCATGGCCGCTGCGGCCCGGTCGCCGTCGCGCCCGATGATCGCGGTCATGATCCTGTTGTGCTGCTCGACGGAGACCTGCATGCGGCCGATCTGGGCGGTGATCGTGCGCCGGTAGGGCGCCACCTTGAGCGTCAGCCGCCGGATCTCGTCCTGCAGGATGTTGTTCTGGCTCGCGACGGCGACGGCCTCGTGGAACGCCAGGTTGGCGCGGTAGAACGCGGCCTCGTCATTGGCTTTCATGGCCATCGCGCATGCCTGATGGGTATCCCGCAGGCGGTCGAAATGCTCGCTACGCGCCCGCCGTGCCGCCTGATGCGCCGCCAGCGCCTCCAGCCTCGCCACGATGCTGAAGGAATCGAGGACGTCGACCACGGACAGGCGGGCCACCTCCAGCCCTTGCCGCCGGCGCGCGACGACGAGGCCGCTGGCGACGAGCCGTTGCAGGGACTCGCGCACCGGCGTGCGCGAAACGCCGAAAACCCGGGCGAGCTGATTCTCGTCCAGCCGTTCGCCCGGCTGCCGTATCCCGAGAAGAATCTCGTTCTCGAGGCGACTGACGACATAGCTGGAAAGCGAGCCGTTCGGGGAGGGGCCGTGCGCCGCATCCGTCTCGGGTGCGGGGCAGGGCGCTGTTGCATCGTGTGTTGGCTTCATGATTAATTATAGACCATAAAGTACGCCAGAATGGATTATAGATATACAAAATTATCTTGCATGCATACATTAATGATGCCTATAATTCAAAAAACAAGGGGAACAGGCTGTGTGCCGGGCGCTTGCGAGCAGCTGGGCGCCGGCAAACGCAGGAACGGGTTGTCTCATGGAACGGGACTTTCTCCGGCCTTCCAGTCTTGTCGATGCCGACAGGCTCTGGAATCGTCATTTGACGCTCGCGCAATTCGGTGCTCGTGACGACGGCGGTGTCGATCGTCCGGCCCTCTCGCCGCAAGAAAGCGAGGCGCGGGCGCAGCTGATAGCCTGGGCGCGACAGATCGGCCTTCGCGCCTATACGGACGAGGCGGCCAACCTGTTCCTGCGCCTGGATGGGAGCGACCGCGACGCGGCTCCCGTGCTGTCGGGATCGCACATCGACTCCCAGCCGACTGGCGGCAAATTCGACGGTGTCTTCGGCGTGCTCGCCGCGCTGGAGGCGGTCGAGGCCATCGTGGCGAGCGGCCGGACGCCGCGGCGTGCAATCGAAGTCGTGGCCTGGATGAATGAGGAAGGGTCGCGGTTCTCGCCCGGCATGGCGGGTTCTCAAGCCTACACGGGCGGCAGGACGGTCGACGCCGTCCGCGCCGCGACGGACGCCGACGGCGTGACGGCCGGCGAGGCGATCGATCAACTGCTCTCGCGCGATCATGATGTTCCCCTGCGCCCTCTGGGGCGGCCGGTCGCGGCGTTCATCGAGGCCCATATAGAGCAGGGGCCGCTGCTGGAGCGGCAAGGCATTCCCGTCGGCATCGTGTCCGGAATACAGGGCACGCGGCGCTACCGCGTTCATGTCAGGGGAGAGGCGGCGCATGCCGGCACGTCGAACCGCAGCGAGCGCAAGGACGCCCTTCTCGCCGCCGTCCGCATGATATCCGCTATCGATGCCGAGGCGCGCCAACCCGACGATCTGAAGGTGACGTTCGGTCTGTTCTCGGTCACGCCGAATGCCCCGTCGGTGGTGCCGGAGGAGGTGCTGTTCTCGATTGATGTCAGGCACCCGGACGATGCCGAGGTGGAACGCCTCGATGCCGTCATCCGCGCCGCGGTGGAGCGGGAGCAGAGCCCGTGCACGGCAAGCCTGGAGCAGATAGCGCACGCCGCGTCGATCGTCTTCCGCGCCGAAGTGAGGGACATCCTGCGCGACGCCGCGCAAACCCTCGGCATTCCGGCAACGGATATCTATTCGGCGGCGGGGCACGATGCGCGCCAGCTTCACTACGTGTGCGCCACCGGCATGCTTTTCGTGCCCTGCCGGGACGGAATTAGCCACAATCCCAAGGAATGGGCGGAGCCTGCGGATCTGTTCAAGGGGACGCAAGTCCTGACGGATGCCCTGTGGCAACTCGCCAATGCGCCATAAAGGAAAAGCGATGACGGACGCACAATCTCTGACCGGGAGGCACGCCGACGGGGTCCATCTCGATCTCTTCATCGGCGGCTCGTTCCGCCGGGCATCGTCGCCCGAGCGCACGGAGATCCGTAATCCCGCCACCGGCGCTCCGATCGGCAGCGCCGCGAAAGGAACGCCCGACGACATGGTTGACGCCGTCGACGCCGCGGCGGCCGCGTTCGACAGCGGGATTTGGTCGCGGCGCGATGCGCTCGATCGCGGCCACGTGCTGCGCGCCATCGGCGACGCCCTGCAGGAGCGGCTGCCCGAGTTCGCCGAGCTCGAAACGCGGGTGACGGGCCGGCCCATCCGGGAGATGGCGGCGCAGCTCGCGCGGCTGCCGGAGTGGTTCTACTACTTCGCCGGCATCGCGCGCGGGCTCGAGGGGCACGTGAAGCCTTTCAAGGGGGACTTTCTCAACTATACCCAGTTCAGCCCCCTTGGTGTCGTCGGGCTGATCACGTCGTGGAATCATCCGCTGCTGATCTTTCTGAAGAAGCTCGCCCCCGCGCTCGCGGCCGGCAACACCGTCGTCGTCAAGCCGCCGGAAATCGCGCCCCTGTCGCAGCTTCTGTTCGCCAACCTCGCGACCGAGGCCGGCCTGCCGCCGGGTGTCCTCAACGTGGTCACGGGCGAGGGCGCGGTGTTGGGGCCTGCCATGTGCGCCGCGCCGCGCATGGCGAAGCTCGACCTGACGGGGGGCACGGACACGGGACGCAGGGTCGCCGGCATGGCGGCGCAGCGGCTCATTCCCGCGACGATGGAGCTGGGCGGCAAGGCCCCGGTGCTGATCTTCGACGACACGCCCCTCGACGAGGCGATCAACGGCGCGGCTTTCGCCGCCTTCATCGCCTCCGGCCAGACATGCGTGGCGGGCACGCGTTTCATCGTGCAGCAGTCGATTTACGACACGTTCGTGGACAGGCTCGCGGCCAAGGTTTCCGCCTTCCGGCTCGGCGACCCGATGGAGCGGACCACGGATATGGGGCCGGTGATCTCGCGCCGGCAGATGGAACTGACGCTGCAGTACATCGAATCCGGCAAGAGCGAGGGCGCGCGGCTCGTCACCGGCGGCGAGCGGGCGCAACTGCCCGCGCCGCTCGATGCCGGATACTTCATCCAGCCGACCATTTTCGCCGATGTCCGCCCCGATCAGCGCATCGTCAGGGAGGAAATCTTCGGTCCCGTCATCGGCATCATGCCGTTTACCGATGAAAAGCATGCGCTGCATCTGGCGAACGATCACGAGTTCGGCCTCGGGGCCTCCGTCTGGACGCGTGACGTGACCCGCGCCCACCGTGTCGTGCGCGACCTGAATGCCGGCATCGTGTGGATCAACGACCACCACAAGAACGACCCCGCCTCCATCTGGGGTGGCTTCGGCTCCAGCGGGTACGGCAAGGAAAACGGCTGGAACGCGCTGCACGAGTATTCGAAAGAGCAGAATGTCGTCGTGCGCCTCGCGCCCGATTTTCCCGACTGGTACGGCGGCGGCGATCGCTACAGCTGAGGCGGCCGCGTTCGGTCGCACAGGAGAGAAACTGTCAGAGAGACTGTCGGCAATGCCCGACAAAACCGCGTGGCGTCATGGGGCCGGCGCTTCCGGGACCGGCGACAGCCGCATGGACATACAAGCAAGATAATGGGGAACGGTTCATGTCGACTTCATTCACGCAGACTGCCAGCGATGTTTTTCTTGAGTCACTCAGCCTGGGTGGCGTGGAGGTCGCGTTCTCGGTTTTCGGCACCGATCATGCCGGTCTGATCGAAAGCTGGGCCAAGCATCAGGCTTCCGACAACATGCCGGCCGTGCCGAAGCTCGTGATTTGCCAGCACGAGGCGGTGGCCATGAACGGCGCGCTGGGCTTCGCCCATTTCTCCGGCCGCGCCCAGGCGGTCATCGCGCACGTCGACGTCGGCACGCTCAATCTGGGCGCGGGCCTGCACAATTCCCTGCGCAACCGGCTGCCGGTGCTCGTGTTCGCCGGCATCTCGCCTTGGACGGAAGCGGGTGAGCGGTTCGGTGGCCGCGACCACTATGTCCACTGGATGCAGGATGTCTACGACCAGCGCGGCAGCGTCCGCCAATACGTGAAATGGGAATATGAAGTGCGCAGCGGAGCGGCGTTCCCGCCCGCAGTGGCGCGGGCGCTGCAGGTGGCTCACTCCAACCCGCCCGGCGCCGTCTACATGACTGCCGCCCGCGAGCCGCTGGAGGAGCCGATCGCGGACTATCGATACCCGTCCATGCCGGCTCCCGTGCCTTCCGTGCCGCCGGACCATGTGCTGAGGGAACTGGCCGCCCGTCTGCGGCAGGCGAAGGCCCCGCTGCTGCTCACCACTTCGGCGGGAGCGGAGGCCGGCGCTGTCGAGGCGCTGGTGAAGTTCGCCGAGACCTTCGTCGTGCCGGTCGTGGAAATCCGCCCGTTCCACACCAACATGCCTGCCGACCACGTCCTGCATCAGGGCTACTTCACGGATGCGAAGATTGATCTGCTGGAGCAGGCCGATCTGGTGATTTCACTCGACTGCCCGATACCGTGGGTGCCCGTCATCCAGGCGCCGCGCGACGACGCGGAAATCGTCTGGATCGGCATCGATCCGGTGGAGGGGCGGCTGCCGATGCGCAGCCTGCACGGCGACCTGTTCATTCAGGGCAACACGCGCGAGGTGCTGAACGCGCTGACGCGGCTGGGCGGCACGGTGCCCGCGCCGGATGAGGCCGCGTTGCGGGCGCGGCTGGACAGGCTCGCCGCTTCCCATGCGGCGCAGCGGGAGGCGTGGGACCGGGACGCCGCGACCGACGAGCTGACCGTCGCGCATCTGGCTCGGCTGGTTGCGCAGGTGTGCGGGGACGACGCGCTCGTCATCAACGAAACCGTGACCAACGACACGCGCGTTCTGCGGCAGTTGCGCAAGAGCAAGCCGGGAGCCCTGATGGGCGAGGCCGGCAGCGGCCTCGGTCTTGGCCTTTCGGCGGCCTTCGGGGCGAAGCTGGCGCGCCCCGATGCGGACGTCGTCTGCCTGCAGGGCGACGGCTGCTACATCTTCGGTTCGCCCTCCGCGGTGCATTGGGGCGCAAGGGCTTACAATGCGCCCTTCCTCACCATTGTCCTGAACAACGGAGGCTGGCGGGCGGTGGCGCGCTCTACCGCGCTGATGCATCCTGACGGGCACGCGGCGCGGGCAGGCTTTCCCGAAGGCCGTTTCGACGCCCCGTCCGACCTCGCCCGCATCGTCGAGGCCGCGGGGGGCGTCGGCATGACGGTCTCTGCCCCCGAGGAGGCGCGGAAAGCGATCGAGGAAGGGTTGGCGCTCGTCCGCGCCGGAACGAGCGTGGTGATCAACGCCCATGTAGTCGATTAGGATACCTTTGCTTGCGGCACGACGCCGATGCCCGTCGTTGATGTGCAGGCATCACATCTTCAGCCAGGGAGGGCGAAAGATGAAAAACAAAACAACCAGACGGGAATTTCTTGTACGTTCATCCACCATGGCGGCCTCCGCCATGGCCGCTTCCACGATGGCCGCTTCCGGCCTGGGGCTTGTGTCGAGCGCCGCTCACGCGCAGGCACCCACGGTGCGTGTGACGCACTTCGGCGGTCCCTATCAGGCTCTCGACCAGGCCGTGGGCAAGCCGTTCGAGGCGGCGGGGCTCGGCCGGGTCGAGTTCATCGCCAGCCTGACACCGGCTACCATGGGGCAGTTGCAGGCCAACCGCGCCAACCCGCCCTTCGATGTCGTCATGGTGTCGCGGCCGGCGGGCGTGCGGGCCGGGCGCGCGGGACTGGTCGAGAAGATCGATACCGCGCAATTGCCGAACCTCCCGCAGCTCGAAACCAGCTCGCTGAGTCCGGACGGGTTCGGAATCCCCTTCGTGCTCGATACCATAGAGATCATGTACAACAAGAAGCTGGTCAGCGAGCCCATCCGCTCCTGGCTCGATCTCTGGCGGCCGGAGCTCAAGGGAAAGATCGCCTTGCCCTCGACCAGCGTGGTGTTTGCCCCCGACTTCGTGGCGCTGATCGCGAGATCGCTGGGTGGCAGCGAAAAGGACCCGAAAGCCATCGACGAGGCTTTCAAGAAGATCATCGAGCTGAAAAGCCACGTCCGAACGTTCACCACCAATCCGGAACAGGCTTCGGCCCTGATGGAGCGGGGCGAGATCGCGGCGTCGCCGCAGTTCGGCGTGCGCATCGGCAGCGTCATCAAGAACAATCCCGACGTGGCCCGCTCCCTTCCCGAAGAAGGCGCGGCGGCGCGCCCCTACGATCTCGCCATACCGGCGCAATCGCCGGCGCGGGAACTCGCTTATCGCTACATCAACTTTGTCATCGGCCGGGAAGCGCAGGAAAACCTGATCCGGACGCTGCAGGCGACGGTCGTCAACCGCGAGGCTGTCGTTCCCGAGGATCTGCGGGACAAGGTCGTGACCGATTTCAGCAAGCTGATATTCTGGGACGACACTTACATGGCTGGTGTCGAGCGGGAATGGCGCACCCGTTGGGAAAGAACCGTGCAGGCCGGGTGAGAGCGGTATGGCGGCAGCGGCGTTGCCATGGTGACGTCCGCCGTTCGCGCCGTCCATCCTCGCCTATGTGTGCAACCGAAAACGGGTTTCGATAATCATGACGGTGTTAGAGCTGGGCAGCCAACCGGCCGGCGCGCGCGATATTCCGGCGCCCGCCGCAGCCGAATTCGATCTCGACATCCGTGGTGTGAGCAAGCGCTACGGGGCCCTCAAGGCTGTCGACAACAGCAGTCTGGCGATACGCAAGGGCGAGATCATTTCCTTTCTCGGGCCAAGCGGCTGCGGCAAATCCACCCTGCTGAACATGATCGCCGGCTTCATCACGCCCGATGCCGGCGACATTCGGCTCGCGGGCCGCTCCCTGATCGACCTGCCGCCCAACCGGCGCGAAACCGGCATGGTCTTCCAGCACTACGCCCTGTTCCCGCATATGACAGTGAAGGACAACATCGCTTACGGGCTGGAGGCGCGCCGCCAGCCGGCCGCTCTCATCCGGGAGCGGGTCGCCACCATGCTGTCGCTGCTGAAGCTCGACGAGTTCGGCGGGCGTTATCCGGCCGAGCTGAGCGGCGGTCAGCGCCAGCGCGTGGCGGTGGCCCGCGCTCTCGCACCCCAGCCCAAGGTGTTGCTGCTGGACGAGGCCTTGAGCGCGCTCGACAAGAACCTGCGCGAGGAAATGCAGATCGAGCTGTCGCTGCTGCTGCGGCGGCTGCAGATCACGACCATCCTCGTGACCCACGATCAGGCGGAATCGTTCGCGATCAGCGATCGCATCGCCATCATGGAACGGGGGCGCATCGTGCAGGTCGGCACGCCGGAGGAGGTCTATCGCAATCCGGTATCGAGCTTTGTCCTGCGGTTTCTCGGTTCCGCCAACGAACTGCCCGCCGTCGTGGAAAAAGCGGCTGACGGTCGCCCCGTGGCGGTGGCGCGGTGCGGCGTGCGCGTCGCCGAGCCGGCAGCCGGCCAGCCGGGAGACGATGTCGGCATCTTCGTCCGCAGCGAGGACACCAGGCTTTCGAAGCAGCCGACGGAGTTGCATCCCGGCCAGTCCGGCGTCATCACGCTCGTCACTTTCCTCGGATCGGTGTCGCGCTTCGTCGTCGATGTGGGAGGGCTGCAGGTCGTCGCGGACTATCCCGCCGACTTCAGGGCGCTTGCCGTCGGTGACAAGGTCTACATCGACGCCGAACGCGCCCACGTGCGCGTCATGACCGTGGATGCTGAGCGATGACGGCACAGGCAATCGACACCATCGCCCCCCGGCGCGAGACGACGTTGAGCGCAGCGTGGCGCCGCCGCATGGCGCGGGCCGCGCCCTGGCTATGGCTCGCGCCCGGAATCGCGCTGTTCCTGCCCTTCTTCATCATTCCCATGGCGGTGGTGCTGCGCAACAGCTTCAACCGGGACGACCCGCTGGCGCTGATGGTCAGCGACCTGACGTTGGAAAACTACGCCAATATCCTGACGGACTCGTACTATTTAACGGTCTTCTCGAACAGCATCCTGGTATCGCTCGGCGTTACCGTCGGCACGCTGCTGCTGGGTTACCCGTTCGCGTATTATCTCGTGCGGCATGCGAAAGCGTCCCGCGGGTTCCTGCTGTGGGTGGTTTATCTGCCGCTGATGGTCAGCGTCATCGTGCGCGCCTTCGGCTGGATCGTGATCACCGCAGATACGGGGCTGATCAACTCCGTGCTGATGGCGACCGGCATCCTGAAGCAGCCGCTCATCATGTTGTTCGAGCTTGAGAGCATGGTGCCGGCGATGATCCATCGGTATCTGCCCCTCATGGTGCTGCCGCTCATCAACGCCATCGGCAAGATCGACGACAGCCTCTATTCCGCCTCGGCCAATCTCGGCGCCAGTCACGCGCGGACGTTCCGGAAGGTGATACTTCCCCTGACCGCCCCGGGTATCGTGGCGGGAAGCCAGCTGGTTTTCGCGAATGTCCTGAGCGACTTTGTCATCCCTAACCTGCTCGGCTCGACGCGTTTTCGCTTGCTGGCGCCGGTGATCTACGAGGAGGCGGCGGTGCAGGTGGCGTGGGCGACGGCGGCGGCGCTGGCCATGGTGATGCTCGTGCTGGTGACGCTGATGCTGCTTCTTTCGAACTGGACATTCCGGCGCCTGGCACCGTGGGCAAGGACACTCTGAAATGACGGATCACCGACAGGCGGAAAGCCGCTTCATGCGCCGTATGCTTGCCATCTATGTGGCGGGTGTGAGCGTGTTCCTGATGACGCCCATCCTGCTGCCGTCGGTGATTTCGTTCTCCAGCAGCGCGCGCATCGAGTTTCCGCCACCGGGCTTCAGCCTGCAATGGTACGAGGCGGCTTTCGCCAACGAGCATTTCCGACGCGGCCTCTGGAACAGCCTCATCATCGCGTCCATCTGCGCGCTGCTATCCACGGTCGCGGGCACCGCGGCGGCAATCGCGTTGAACCACTACCGTTTCGTCGGGCGCAGTGCCGCCCAGTTGATCCTGATGTTGCCGCTCGCGCTGCCCGCCGTGGTCAAGGGACTTGGCATCATGTTCGTGCTGCCCTCCTACGGCATGTCGCAGGGGGTGCTGGCGACGGCGCTGGGGCATTGCGTGCTGGGCATTCCTTACGTCGCTTATCTCGTGCTTGCGACATTGGCCAACTACGATCTGACGCTCGAACAGGCGTCGCGAAACCTGGGCGCCTCGTGCACGCGCACCTTCGTGAAGGTCACGTTTCCACTCATCAGGTCCGGGGTCGTCGCGGGTGGCGTCTTCGCGTTCCTGATGTCGCTCGACAACGTTTCGCTCTCGCTGTTCACGGCGGCGGGCGACACCCTGCCGCTGCGCCTGATGCAGCATATCCAGCACAACGCCGATCCAACGATTGCCGCCGTCTCGACATTTCTGATCGCGTCGGCATTCATCATTATGCTGCTGTTCGGCCAGGTCCTCCGCCAGCGCCAACTGAGCGACCTCAGGCCCGCAGAACGTTAGGATGAGGACCTGATCAAACTCTTGCCGATATTGACTGATTCCTTGGTGTTTCAGGTTTTGACGGCAAGGGGGCT
>CALMIK010000012.1 GCA_937863995.1 uncultured Chelatococcus sp. | reverse complement strand
GAGCTCGGCTGGGGCGGCTGGTGGTTCTGGGACCCCGTGGAAAACGCCTCGCTGATGCCCTGGCTCGCCGGCACCGCGCTGTTGCATTCCGCGGTCGTGATGGAAAAGCGCAACGCGCTGAAGGTCTGGACCATCCTGTTGTCGATCCTGACCTTCTCGCTCTCGCTGCTCGGCACTTTCCTGGTGCGCTCGGGCGTGTTGACGTCAGTGCATGCGTTCGCGACCGACCCGGCGCGGGGCGTGTTCATCCTGCTGATCCTGTGCCTGTTCATCGGCGGTAGCCTGTCGCTTTACGCGTTTCGCGCATCGACGCTGAAGCAGGGCGGGCTGTTTGCGCCGATCTCGCGCGAAGGCGCCCTGGTGCTCAACAATCTCTTTCTCACCTCGGCCTGCGCCACCGTGTTCATCGGGACGCTGTATCCGCTGGCGCTGGAGGTGTTGACCGGCGACAAGATTTCGGTCGGCGCGCCGTTCTTCAACCTGACCTTTGGCCCCCTGTTCGTGCCGCTCCTGCTCGCGGTGCCGTTCGGTCCGCTGCTGGCATGGAAACGCGGCGATCTCCTCGGCGCGGCGCAGCGGCTGACGGTGGCCGGCATCGCGGCGCTGATCGCCATGGCGGTGCTGTGGGCATGGCTTCATGGCGGCGCCACGCTCGCACCACTTGCGATCGGACTCGCGGTTTTCGTCGTTGCTGGAGCGATCACTGATCTGGTCGAGCGCATCGGGCTGCTCCGCGTGCCCTTCGCGACCGCGCTGGCCCGTGCCCGCGGATTGCCGCGCGCGACCTGGGGCACGGCCTTCGCGCATGCCGGCCTGGGCATAGCGCTGATCGGCATCGTCTGCGAAACCACCTGGAACAGCGAATATATCGGCACGATGAAGCCGAACGACGTTGCGACCGTCGCCGGCTACCAGTTGAAGCTCGGCGACATCACGCAGCGCCAGGGCCCCAATTTCCGCGAGATGATTGCGCAGTTCACCGTGGTCAGGGACGGCGCGACGGTTCAGGTGATGACGCCCTCGAAGCGCAATTTCACCACCCGCGGCGCCTCGACCACCGAGGCCGCGCTGCTGACGCGGGGCGCCAGCCAGCTCTATGTTTCGCTGGGCGATACCAACGCCGAGGGCGCCATTGCCGTGCGCATCTATCACAAACCGCTGGTGCTCTTGATCTGGTGGGGCCCCGTCATCATGGCGTTCGGCGGCCTCCTGTCGCTCTCCGACCGCCGCCTGCGCGTCGGCGCGCCGAAGCCGGCAAGGGCGGCCCGTGCGCTGCAGCCCGCGGAGTGAGAAGTTGAAGAAGCTGCTCGCCAGCCTGCTCGTTGCGGCCGCGCTGTCGGGGGGGCCGGCGGCCTACGCCGTGCAGCCCGACGAGATCATGGCCGACCCTGCGAAGGAGGCGCGCGCGCGCGAGCTGTCGCGCGAGCTGCGCTGCATGGTGTGCCAGAACCAGTCGATCGACGATTCCGACGCGCCGCTGGCGCGCGACCTGCGGCTTCTGGTGCGCGAGCGGATCGCGGGCGGCGACAGCGACCGGCAGGTGATCGATTTCCTGGTCGCGCGTTACGGCGAGTTCGTGCTGCTCAAGCCGCGCTTCTCGCCCCACACGCTGCTGCTGTGGCTGCTGCCGCCGCTCGCTCTGGCCGGCGGCGGACTGGCGCTCTGGTTCTACAGCCGCCGCCGTCCGAACGCGGGCGGCGCGGCCGATCCGTCGCTGCGCGACCTGACGGACGAGGAAAAGGAGAGGCTGGAGCGCCTGCTCGCGGCCGATGCGGCCGAGAAAAAGGCTTGAACCGGCGCCATTGCACGGTGGCCGGTTTTCGCTAATTTTCCTGTCAAAATAACCAGGGCAGGAGGAAACCGGACATGGCTCTCACACTCTACGACGCCACCGTGGCGAACTACCTGCAGACGCTGGGCGCCGTCGGCGGCTTTCTCGAGCGCGGTCTCAAGCATTTCCAGGACAACAACATCGATCCGGAAACGATGGTCGAGACCCGTCTCGCAGCCGACATGCTGCCGCTGCGTTTCCAGATCATCTCCGTTGCCCAGCATTCCCGCGGCGCCATCGAGGGTGTGCAGAGCGGCGAATTCCGGCCACCCTCGTTCAAGACGCCCTATGACTACGCGGGATTGCAGGGGCTGATCGCGCAGACGCGCGAAGCGTTGTCGGCGTGGACGCCCGAAGCCGTCAACGCGCTCGGCGGTCGCGACGTCGTCTTCCATCTCGGCGAGCACAAGCTGCCATTCACGGCGGAGGGCTTCCTGATGTCGTTCTCGCTGCCGAACTTCTACTTCCACGCCACCACCGCCTACGACATCCTGCGCACCAACGGCGTGCCGCTTGGCAAGCGGGATTTCATGGGCCGGATGAAGATGAAGAGCTGAGAGGCTTCGAAGACGTAGCGAAGAGGCGCATGGCCGTGCCCGTGGGCCTCGCTTTGGTCGGCCCCCTGCGGCGGGCTGCCGGCCATGCTTTTCCTGGACGCGGGAGGAGGGCATTTCCGCTCTCCGGATGCCGCTTTTCGGCCAGCACTAAACGGGGCTCGCAGCCCACGGAGTCTGCCCCAACGCGCCCAAGCGCCGGCTTCTGCACCAACGAACGGTTGCAGGAATCCGAATTCCTGTAACTGTTGCGTGTAGGGTACAGCAAGTTCCGTGTTCCCCGGATATAGACATTGGAGCGGCTCTAAACAAAGCCGCAGGTATTTTGGGGATTGTATCATGAGGAAATTGCTTCTGCTGGGAACCGCACTGGCTCTCGTCTCGGCTCCTGCCTTTGCGGCCGATCTTCCGATGAAGGCGCCGCCCATGGTCGCGCCGGTAGCTGTTTACAACTGGACCGGCTTCTATATCGGTGGACATGTCGGCTGGGGCTGGACCGAAGTCGAATCAATACAGCTTGCTCCCGGCAGCGCCGCTTTTCCGACCGGCACCGCCTTCGCCAAGAACAATCTGGACGGCTTCCTGGGAGGCGTGCAGGGCGGCTTCAATTGGCAGGTCAGCCCGAACTTTGTTCTCGGCGTCGAAGGCGAATATTCCTGGGCCGATATAAACGGCTCCGCGAGAACGGTCGGCGTGAACGGGTTCGTTTCCAACACGACAGCCCACACGAAGGAGTTGGGGCTCTTCACCGGCCGTTTGGGTTATGCGGCAAACAATTGGCTCTTCTTCGTCAAGGGCGGCGGCGCCTGGGGTCGCGGCAGTTCAGACGGCGATGGTTTCCTCGCAAACGGGACATTCTTTCAAACGACGTCCTCCAGCACCAATCGCAGCGGGTGGGTTGTCGGCGCCGGTGTCGAATGGGGCTTCGCTCCCAATTGGTCTACCAAGATCGAATACAACCATATCGACTTTGGGTCCACGGACGTCACGGTCTTTACCAGCCGAGGCACCACGAACGTTGTAAGTTCCTCCAGCACAATCGATCTGGTCAAGGCGGGAGTGAACTACCGCTTCAACTGGGGCGCACCCGGGACCTACTGAACCCAGCCTGTTTTCCTCATCTCCACGGGCCGGCAGCAATGCCGGCCCATTTATTTGCCGGGAAGCCCGCCAAATAACACGCAAGCCTCCACGGCGGGCGCGCCGTATTTCCGGCCCTCGGCAGCTTGCGTGCGCCCTGTTATGGCGTCGTTCATTTTCTCCGGCATCCCAATCTCGTCAGCAATGCGCTTGAACGTGTGGCGCGCCGCGGGCGCGGCGGGCTTCGGAAGCCATTGATTGCCTGTGCTATTCTGCCGCACCCACAAGCTGTCGCATTACAAAAGTTTAACTCCCTCGCCAGCGCGCGGTAAGGCGGCAACCACCATGTTCAGGTCCTGTTAACTGCCCAGCCCCCGCACCCCAAAACAATGAAGAATTCAGGCTCTGGAGAAATCAAGAACATGACCGAACGTCCCGTCGATCTTTCCTCGCTATCGTCCCGCGGCGCACCGCGCCGTTCGCTGTTCTCCGCGCGCAAGTTCGCGCTGATGGCGTCTGTCGTCGCCGGTCTCGGCGCCGCCGTCTATGGCTTTGGCCCGCAGCAGGGCCCGATCGATGTCTTCACCCCGGCGCATGCCCAGGTCAACACCGAGGTCCGCAAGGTCGAACGTCCGATCGGCTTCGCCGACATTGTCGAGCGCGTGAAGCCGTCGGTGATCTCGGTCAAGATCAACATTGCCGACAAGGGCAGCAAGGACGACAGCGCCAACAAGGACGACGACTCGCCGTTCCAGCCGGGTTCGCCGATGGAGCGCTTCTTCCGCCGCTTCGGCGGTCCGGATGGCTTGCCGCCCGGCCTGCGCGGCGGTCCGCGTGGCGGCCGTGGCCCGGTGACGGGTCAGGGTTCCGGCTTCTTCATCTCGGCCGACGGCTATGCCGTGACCAACAACCACGTGGTCGACAGCGCCGACAAGGTCGAAGTCACCATGGACGACGGCAAGACCTTCACCGCGAAGGTGATCGGCACCGATCCGCGCACCGATCTCGCGCTGATCAAGGTCGAGGGACGCAAGGATTTCCCGTTCGCCAAGCTGTCCGACGCCAAGCCGCGCATCGGTGATTGGGTGCTGGCCGTCGGTAACCCGTTCGGCCTCGGCGGCACCGTGACCGCCGGCATCGTCTCGGCTTCCGGCCGCGACATCGGCAACGGCCCGTATGACGACTTCATCCAGATCGACGCGCCCGTGAACAAGGGCAACTCCGGCGGTCCGGCGTTCGACACCAATGGCGAGGTGATGGGCGTCAACACCGCGATCTACTCGCCGTCCGGCGGCAGCGTCGGCATCGCGTTCTCGATCCCGGCTTCGACCGTCAAGAACGTGATCGCCCAGCTCAAGGACAAGGGCACCGTCAGCCG
>CALMIK010000011.1 GCA_937863995.1 uncultured Chelatococcus sp. | reverse complement strand
CCCTGCTACGTTGCCGGTAACGCGCAGCTGAAGGCAGAGACCAGCATCAACAAGGAAATCGGCATCAACTACACCAATGCCACGGGCTGGAACGCGGGTATCACCTACTTCCACAATGACTACAAGGACCGCATTCAGGCGGGCACGAACCCCCTCGGGCGCTTCAACAACCAGACCGTGTACCAGTGGGAGAACGTGCCCAAGGCCGTCATCTCCGGTCTCGAAGGTAACCTGCGCGTGCCGGTTCTGGAGACCGTCACGTGGAGCACCAACGCCACGTACATGATCCAGTCCGAGGACAAGACCACCGGCGAGCCGCTCTCGCTCGTGCCGGAATACACCATCAACTCGAACATCGAGTGGCAGGCGACCAAGGAGCTGCAGCTCAACCTCGGCATTACCCACTACGGCAAGATCGAGGCGCCGACGATCTCCTACTCGACGCAGCGCGAACTTACCAACACCAGTGAGCGCGACCCCTACACGCTGGTGAATGTCGGTGCGCGCTACGAATTCAACGAGAATTTGCGCCTGCTCGCCGGTGTCACCAACATCTTCGACAAGACCATCAAGCGTGAGGGCACGGGCAACGCCGCCGGCGCGAACACGTTCAACGAGCCGGGACGTGCTTACTACCTCTCGCTGACCGGTTCGTTCTGAACCACGACCTGACAGCCGACTGACAGGAAGAAAACGAGGGCCGTCCGGCAGCAGCCGGGCGGCCCTCGCCTTGTGAGGGCGAGGCCGCCGCCCCGCGCGCACGCCAGACGTGTGCCGATGCACGCGGGCGGGCGGTGTCTTGTCCGGAATCATTTTCGCAGCTCTGTCCGCATGATACGGTTCGACCGAAATCGCGCGGGATGTGACGGGATGACGCTGGCATGAGCGGATCGAGACGATGGGTGGTGCTGGGCGCCGCCGTGGTGGTGGCGTTCGCGGCCTACTACGCCTGGAAGGAACTGCGGCGCGAGACGCTGCCGGACGGCATCGCCAGCGGCAATGGCCGCATCGAGGCGACCGAGATCGACGTCGCCACCAAGGCCGCTGGCCGGGTGCGCGACGTGCTGGTGCGCGAGGGCGAGTTCGTCAGCGCCGGCGCGACGCTGGCGCTGATGGACACCGACCAGCTCGAGGCCCAGCGCCGTCAGGCCGACGCGCAACTCCAGCAGGCGCTCATCGCCGTCGAGACTGCGCAGAATCAGGTGACGCAGCGCGAGGCGGAGCAAAGGGCCGCTGCCGCCGTCGTTGCCCAGCGCGCGGCGCAGCAGGACGCGGCCGACAAGCGCCTCGCGCGCTCGTTGCAGCTCATCCTGCGCGACAACGTCTCGCAGCAGGTGGTCGACGACAACCGGGCCGAGTCGCTGGGCGCGGCCGCGGCCGGGGAGGCGGCGAAGGCGCAGCTCGCGGCGGCCGACGCCGCCATCGGCGCAGCCCGTTCGCAGGTTGTCGGCGCGCGGGCGGCAGTGGACGCGGCACGCGCCACCATCGAGCGCATCGACGCCGACATCGCCGACAGCAAGCTGACCTCGCCGCGCGACGGACGGGTGCAGTTTCGTGTGGCCCAGCCCGGCGAGGTGCTGGCGGCTGGTGGGCGCGTGCTCAATCTCGTCGATCTCACGGACGTCTACATGACGTTCTTCCTGCCCACCGAGCAGGCTGGGCGGCTCGCGGTGGGGGCGGAGGCGCGCATCGTGCTCGACGCCGCGCCGCAGGCGGTCATTCCCGCGACGATTTCCTTCGTGTCCGATGTGGCGCAGTTCACGCCCAAGACCGTGGAAACGGCGGTGGAGCGCGAAAAGCTAATGTTCCGCATCCGCGCGCAGATCCCGCCCGAGCTGCTGCGCCGCTACATCGACTACGTCAAGACCGGCCTGCCGGGCGTCGCCTATGTCCGGATCGATTCCGCGGCGCAGTGGCCGGAGAGCCTCAACCCGACCGTGGGCCGGCAATGACGGAACCGGGGCAGCCCAAGCCCGCGCTCACGCCCGCGCCCGTCGTCTCGGCGAAGGGCGTGAGCCTGCGCTACGGCAAGACCCTGGCGCTGGACGGTGTCGACCTCGACATCCCGCCCGGCGGCACGGTGGGGCTGATCGGCCCCGATGGCGTCGGCAAATCCAGCCTGCTATCGCTGATCGCCGGCGCGCGCGTGATGCAGGAGGGGCGGATCGAGGTGCTGGGCGGCGATATCGCCGACGCCCGCCACCGCAACCGCGTGTGCCCGCGCATCGCCTACATGCCGCAGGGGCTTGGCAAGAACCTCTACTTCAACCTGTCGATCTTCGAGAACGTCGATTTCTTCGGCCGCCTCTTCGGCCACGACCGGGCCGAGCGCCAGGCGCGCATCGCCGATCTGTTGGCGCGCACGCGCCTTACCCCCTTCGCCGACCGCCCGGCGGGCAAGCTTTCCGGCGGCATGAAGCAGAAGCTCGGCCTGTGCTGCGCGCTCATCCACGATCCCGACCTGCTGATCCTCGACGAGCCGACCACCGGCGTCGATCCGCTGTCGCGCCGCCAGTTCTGGGATCTGATCGACGACATCCGCGCTGAACGTCCGCGCATGAGCGTCGTCGTCGCGACCGCCTACATGGAGGAGGCTGCGCGGTTCGACTGGCTCGTGGCCATGGACGCGGGCCGGGTGCTGGCCACCGGCACGCCGGCGCAGCTTCTGGAACGCACCGGCACGCAGAACCTCGACGACGCCTTCATCGCGCTGCTGCCGGAGGAAAAACGCCGGGGGCACAAGGCGGTCGAGATCGTGCCCCGCCGTGACGGCGACGGTGAACCGGCCATCGAGGCCGAGGGGCTGACCATGCGTTTCGGCGATTTCGTCGCCGTCGACAACGTCAGTTTTCGCATCGCGAAGGGTGAAATTTTCGGCTTCCTCGGCTCCAACGGCTGCGGCAAGACCACCACCATGAAGATGCTCACCGGCCTGCTGCCGGCGAGCGAGGGCACGGCGCGCCTCTTCGGCCGCGAGGTCGATCCGCGCGATCTGTCGGTGCGCCGCCGCGTGGGCTACATGTCGCAGTCGTTCTCGCTCTACGCCGAGCTGACGGTGCGGCAGAACCTCGACCTGCACGCGCGCCTGTTCGACCTGCCGCGCGAGACGATCCCGGCGCGCATCGACGAGATGGCGCGGCGCTTCGACCTGACCGGCGTCATGGATGTGCTGCCCGACGCGCTGCCGCTCGGCATCCGGCAGCGGCTGTCGCTGGCGGTGGCGCTGGTGCATGCGCCGGAGATCCTGATCCTCGACGAGCCGACATCCGGCGTCGACCCGGTGGCGCGCGACGCGCTCTGGGTGGAGCTGATCACCCTTGCCCGCGAGGACGAGGTGACGATCTTCGTCTCGACCCACTTCATGAACGAGGCGGAGCGCTGCGACCGCATCTCCCTGATGCACGCAGGCAAGGTGCTCGTCAGCGACACGCCCGCCAACATCGTGAAGCTGCGCGGGACGGCGACGCTGGAGGACGCGTTCATCGCCTATCTGGAGGAAGCCGGCGCGGGCGATGCGCCCGTGGAGGCCGAGGCGAAGCCCGTCAGCGAGGCGACTGCTGCGTCCGACACCGCCTCGCGCGCGGCGGGGCGCCAGTCTTCTCCCGCAGGCGGCCTTTTCGATGCGCGGCGCATGCTCAGCTTCGCCCGCCTCGAGGCGCTGGAGCTGTGGCGCGACCCCGTGCGCGCCACGCTCGCCTTCGTCGGCACCGTGTTCCTGATGTGCATCATGGGCTACGGCATCAGCATGGATGTCGAGGACCTGACGTTCGCCGTGCTCGACCACGACCAGACAACGATCAGCAGCAATTACACGCTCGACATCGCCGGTTCGCGCTACTTCATCGAGAAGCCGCCGCTGACCGATTACGCCGACCTCGACCGGCGCATGCGGGCGGGCGAGATCACGCTCGCCATCGAGATTCCGCCGGGCTTCGGCCGCGACGTGATGCGTGGCAGCCGGGTTGCCGTCGGCGCATGGTTCGACGGCGCCATGCCGACGCGGGCCGAAACCGTCCGAGGCTACATCCAGGGTATGCACCAGCACTGGCTGGCGGAACAGACCGCCCGCCGCCTCGGCGAGGCGGCGGCGGCCGGCAAGTTCGACATCGAGATCCGCTATCGCTATAACCCGGACGTGCGAAGCCTGCCGGCGATGGTGCCGGGCGTCATTCCGATGCTGCTGATGCTCATTCCCGCCATCCTGACCGCGCTCTCGGTGGTGCGCGAGAAGGAGCTGGGCTCCATCGTCAATCTCTACGTCACGCCCGCGACCCGGCTCGAGTTCCTGCTCGGCAAGCAATTGCCATACGTCGTGCTGGCGATGGCGAACTTCTTCCTCATGCTGCTGCTCGCCGTCTCGGTGTTCGGCGTGCCGGTGACGGGCTCGCTGTTCGCCCTGACGCTGGGGGCGCTGCTTTACGTCATCTCCTCCACCGGGCTCGGGCTGCTGATTTCCTCCTTCGTCGGCAGCCAGATCGCGGCCATCTTCGGCACCGCGATCCTGACGCTCATTCCGGCCATCCAGTTCTCCGGCCTCACCGAGCCGGTGTCGTCGCTTGAGGGCACTGGCAGGATCATCGGCAACATCTATCCGACGACGCATTTCATCACCATCGCCCGCGGCGCCTTTTCGAAGGGGCTCGATCTCGGCGACATGTCCGCGGCCTTCGTGCCGCTGCTGATCGCCGGCCCCGTGCTCGTCGGGCTCGGGGCGGCGCTCCTCAAGAAGCAGGCGGCGTGATGAGGCTGACCAACGTCTTCCAGCTCGGCGTCAAGGAACTGCGCGGCCTCACCCGCGACGCGGTGCTGCTGGTGCTGATCGTCTATGCTTTCACGGTGTCGATCTACAGCGCCGCGACCGCCATCCCGGAAACGCTGAACAAGGCCCCCATCGCCATCGTCGACGAGGACCGCTCGCCGTTGTCCGACCGCATCGCCAGCGCGTTCTATCCGCCGCTGTTCATGCCCCCGGAGATGATCACCCGCGGCGAGATGGACCAGCGCATGGACGCCGGCGTCGACACGTTCGCGCTCGATATCCCGCCCAGTTTCCAACGCGACCTGCTGGCCGGGCGCCAGCCCGTCATCCAGCTCAACGTCGACGCCACGCGCATGTCGCAGGCGTTTTCCGGCAGCGGCTACGTGCAGACCATCGTCACGGCCGAGATCAACGAGTTCCTCGCCCGCTACCGCGCCAATGCCGTTGCGCCCGTCGATCTCGTGCTGCGCGCGCGCTTCAACCCCGAGCTCAACAAGCAGTGGTTCGGGGCGGTGGTGCAGATCATCAACAACGTCACCATGCTGGCGGTCATCCTCACCGGCACGGCGCTCATCCGCGAGCGCGAGCACGGCACGGTGGAGCACCTGCTCGTCATGCCGGTCACGCCGCTCGAAATCATGCTGAGCAAGGTGTGGTCCATGGGGTTCGTGGTGCTGGCCGCCACCGCCTTCTCGCTGCTGGTGTTGGTGCAGGGCATCATGCAGGTGCCGCTGCAGGGCTCGCTGCCGCTGTTCTTCATCGGGGTGGGGCTGCATCTTTTCGCTGCGACGTCGCTCGGCATTTTCCTTGCCACGCTGTCGGGCTCCATGCCGCAGTTCGGCCTGCTGATGATGATGGCGCTTTTGCCCCTCAATATTCTCTCCGGCGGCTCGACCCCGCGCGAGAGCATGCCGGAGTTCGTGCAAACGGTGATGCTCGCAGCCCCCACCACGCATTTCGTGGCGCTGGCGCAGGGCATCCTGTTCCGTGGCGCGGGGCTGTCCATCGTCTGGCCGCAGCTTTTGGCGCTCGCCGCCATCGGCACGGTGCTGTTCGTCTTTTCGCTCGGCCGCTTCAGGCGCTCGCTGAAATAGGGACCGGGGACACCAGCCCGGAATGCCCCTTGCAGGCGCGGCAATATAGGTATATACCCGCATCATGGAAGACAGTTGCTACTGCATCCTTCTCCGCAAGGCGTCGCGCAAGGTGTCGTCGATGTATGACGAGGCCCTGGCGCCGCTCGGCATCAACGTGGCGCAGTTCAGCCTCATGCGTCGTGTCGCGGCGCGTGCGCCCGTGTCGTTGACGGACCTCGCGGCGCTGCTCGAGCTCGATCGCTCCACGGTGGGGCGCAACGTGAAGGTGCTGGAGCGGCACGGCTGGGTTGCGAGCGCGCGCGGGCGCGATCAGCGCGAGGCCGTGCTGTCGCTGACGCCGGCGGGCGAGGCGGTGCTCGATGCCGGCGCGCCGCTGTGGAAGGAAGCGCAGGCGCGCATCGGCGTGCGGTTCGCGGCAGCCGCCGGGCCGCTGCGGGAGCTGATCGAGGGCTTGTAGCGAAAAACTTGCAGCGAGCGCCTGCGGCGAGGACTTGCAGATTTCGTTCCGGTTTCGCGGCGACCGCGAAACCTCCGGAAGAGGCGCGCCGGCGCCACTGCCTGGACAGGACATTCCGGCGCACTCCAGCCGTCCCCGACCGGATTGGAGAACGACAGGTGCGGCACAGGCATGATTTCCGATCGACTCTCCACCTGGCTCGCGGGCCGGAACATCTACTACGGTTGGGTCGTGGTCGCGACCACGTTTCTCACCGGTCTCGCCACGGCGGGCGCCATGGGCTCGGCCGGCGTCATGATCGAGCCCCTGCAGCAGGAATTCGGCTGGGACACGGCCGACATCTCCTTCGCCTTCGCCGTGCGGCTGTTGTTCTACGGCCTTTTGGGACCGTTCGCCGCCGCGTTCATGAACAGCTTCGGCGTGCGCAAGGTGGTGTCGGCCGCGCTGCTTCTCATCATCGTCGGCCTCATCGGCTCGTGCTTCATCACCGAGCTGTGGCAGCTCGTGCTGTGGTGGGGCGTGATCGTGGGCGTCGGCACCGGCATGACGGCGCTGGTGCTTGGCGCGACGGTCGCGACGCGCTGGTTCTCCCATCGCAGGGGCCTCGTCGTCGGCATGATGACGGCCGCCAACGCCACCGGCCAGCTCGTGTTCCTGCCGCTCATGGCGGCGCTGACGGAGGCGTGGGGCTGGCGCTCGGCGCTCACCTTCATTATCGTCGTCATCATCGGCGCCAAGCTGCTCGTGCTTTTGCTGATGCGCGACTATCCCGCCGACCTCGGTCTGCCGGTTCACGGCGAGAGCGCCGTCACGCCGCCGCCGGCGGTCAAGGTTGGCATCGGCGCGACGCTGCTCGCGCCGCTTGTCGCGCTGCGCGATGCGGCGGGCAACGGCACGTTCTGGGTGCTGTTCGGCACGTTCTTCGTCTGCGGCCTCAGTACCAACGGCCTCATCCAGACGCACTGGATCGCCATCTGCGGCGATTTCGGCATGGCGCCGGTCGCGGCGGCCTCGACGCTTGCGGTGATCGGCGTGTTCGACTTCATCGGCACGGTGGGCGCCGGCTGGCTGGCGGACCGGTATGACAACAGGTGGCTGTTGTTCTGGTTTTACGGCCTGCGTGGGCTGTCGCTGATCTATCTGTCGTATTCTGGCTTCAGCTTCTTCGAGCTGTCGATATTCGCGATTTTCTATGGTCTCGACTGGATCGCCACGGTGCCGCCCACGGTGCGCCTCGCCGCCGAGCGCTTCGGGCCGCAGCGCGCCAACCTGTTCTTCGGCTGGATCTTCACCGGCCACCAGATTGGCGCGGCGATGGCGGCGTGGGGAGCGGGCGCCATCCGCGGCGATCTCTCCACCTACATGCCGGCGCTGCAGATCGCCGGCATCATGTGCATCGTCGCGGCGCTCGGGGTGCTGACGCTGCGCCGTTCCGGCAACGCAGCCCGGGCGGTGGCGGCCTGAATCAGCTCACAGGCACCAGGCTGGCGGCAAAGCGCCGCCAGTTCTCGATGTAGTGGCGGGAGCTTCGGCGCATGGCTTCAGTGGCCTCGGCGTCGAGGCTCCTGACCACGCGCGCCGGGGCCCCGACGATCAGCGAATTGTCGGGAAACTCCTTGCCCTCCGTCACCAGCGCATTGGCGCCGACGATGGAGTTGGCGCCGATGCGCGCGCCGTTGAGCACCGTCGCGCCCATGCCGATCAGGCAATTATCGCCGATGTTGCAGCCGTGCACGATCGCGCCGTGGCCGATGGTGCAGCCCTCGCCGATGGTCAGCGGCAGGCCGTGGTCCGAGTGCAGCACGGCATTGTCCTGAATATTGGTGCCGGCGCCGATCAGCATGGGCTCGTTGTCGCCGCGCAGCACCGCGCCGAACCAGATGCCGACATTGTGGCCGAGCGTCACCCGGCCGATGACGCAAGCATTGGGCGCTACCCAGAAGTGCTCATCGGGCGGCAGCGTCGGAACGGCGTCTCCCAGTTGATATATCGGCATTTTTCCCCTCCTGCGGTTGGCGCGGCGTGCGGAAAGGCGGGTCAGCGCATTTCACCGACAGCGCGGCACCGGGGCAGAATAACAAATGTCGCGGGAAGAGTGCACGCGCCATGATTGCGAACCGCTCGGAGTGGAACCGGGCGTGAGGCTGCGCGACACATCTGACATTAGGAAGTAATTTTGTCGAATATTGCCTGCCGCTAAAATTCGTCGGCGAGAATTCTATTGAAGTACTCGATCGGCAATAAATTTTTCCGTGAAGGGTGCCAGTTGCTTCACGCCGATGTCGTCAGGACGAACAGGACGACGCGACCGCACATGATGCTCCAGATGATCGCCGCGACAAATACGGCGAGAGGAGAGCTGTAGCCGAGACCGTAGATGCCGACGGCGCGGTAGGCGTTACGCGCGAGAATGTAGGGCGCGCAGAACACCAGCAGCGGCAAACAGACGATCAGCGCTACGCCGCGCGCGAACATGAGGCCGAAGTTGGCCGGGCGGCCGGTCAGAAACTCGAAACAGTTACAAATCAACCCGGCGAACGAAAATCCCAAGACGAGAGCTTGAAGTGTAAAATTTGTCATGTCGCGCCACATCAGTTGAATCGACGCCATCAATAGCGCTACTATTGATCGCCATCAATAGAAACGCATCGAATAAAGCAATTGCCGTATATGCGTGTTCAAAATGCATCACAACCATAGGGTGAAAGAATAGATGCCAAAATAATAACGGCTTTTGTCACCCTATGGCAGAAAATTTACATCAATTAAGAAGCGGTAACTCAGAATTAAGCCAATTCTTCGAGATCGGTATCAAGAATTGCCATCTGGAAGCTATATGATTTGTCGCCATCTTCATCGTCGACGAACAATACGCCAATGAATTCGTCGCCAATGTAGACCTCGGCTGAATCGGTCTTTCTTGGACGACCCACGACACGAATGGCATGATTTGCAAAAGTGCGGCGCAGGAACTGCTCGACTTTGCTAAGTTCTTTCTTATCCATGATGCAAGAAATCTCTATTCTGGTAATGCGCGTTGGAAATCGGACACCAGGACTCTGGAGGCATCCATCGTCCAACCGCTGCCGACGGATGAGTCCAAGCTTGATAGTGCGGGCGAAGCCTCGCCGCAACCCGTCTTCGCGAACAATTCCGCCGTCATCGGGATCATGCCGGAAAACAATTCACGGTTGCATTACGCGTCTGGAAAATCGCGCAGAATCTGATCCATCGTGCGCGCGGGGGCGATGCACTCCGCCGTCGCGATGACCTTCGCGGGCACGCCGGCCACCGTGGTGTTGGGGGGAACGGGGTGCAGCACCACGGATCCGGCCGCGATTCGCGCGCTCGCTCCCACCTCGATATTGCCCAGGATCTTGGCGCCCGCGCCGATGAGCACGCCGCTGCGGATCTTCGGATGGCGGTCGCCGCTCTCCTTGCCCGTGCCGCCGAGGGTGACTTCCTGGAGAATGGACACGTCGTCGCCGATCACGGCGGTGGCGCCAACCACGAAGCCGGTGGCGTGATCGAGGAAGATGCCTTGCCCGAACCGCGCGGCGGGGTTGATGTCGGTCTGGAAAATCTCCGAGGACCGGCTCTGCAGATGCAGCGCGAAGTCCTTGCGCCCGGCCTTCCACAGCCAGTGCGCCAGCCTGTGGGTGACGAGGGCGTGAAAGCCCTTGAAGTAGAGCACGGGCTCGAT
>CALMIK010000010.1 GCA_937863995.1 uncultured Chelatococcus sp. | reverse complement strand
AGCGTGGGCGTGTTGCGCACGATCTCGATGTACCAGCGCACCAGCGCCGCCAGCAGCATGTTGCCCGACAGGCCGGCGATGCCGACCGAAACGCCCAGTATCGTGGTGAGGATGCAGCCGAGGAACGCCACCTTGAGCGTGTTGAGAAGCCCCGCCAGCATCGCGCGGACGTAAGTATCGCCCGCCTGAAACGGGATCATCGTCTCGCCGATCTCGAAATTGGCCGCGCGGCCGAGAAAGTCGAAGCCGGGATTGATGCCGATCCGGTCCATCGTGGCGACGGTATTGGCGCCGAAAACGTAGAAAAGCGCCACCACCGCGGTGATGACGATGATCTGGGTGCCGATGCGCGGCCCCCACCAGAGCTGCGCGCGGGCAAGGAAACCGGGGCGCGCGGCCCCGGTCGGCGCGGTGTCGTGGAAGGTCGTCATCGGCGGCCGTGGCGCTTGCGGACGATCAGCGGAAGGGCGGCGAGTAGAGCAGTCCGCCGTTCGACCACAGGTTGTTGAGCCCGCGCTCCCAGCCCAGCGGCTTCAGGTGGCGATCGAAGAGCTCGCCGTAGTTGCCGACCTTCTTGACGATGTTGTAGGCCCACTTGGGATCGAGGCCGATGGCCTGCGCCAGCGAGGGATCGGCGCCGAGGAAGCGGCGGATGGCCGGGTCCTGCGAGTCGAGGAAGGTATCGACGTTCTGGGAGTTGATGCCCCATTCCTCGGCCTGGATGAGGGCGTAGACAGACCAGTTGACGATCTCGAGCCAGCGGTCGTCGCCGCCGGCGATGGCGGGCGCGAGCGGCTCCTTGGAGAGGCGCTCGGGCAGGACGATGTAGTTTTCCGGATTCTTGATCTGGCGCAGCTTGCCGACGAGGTCGGACGAATCCTGCGTGATCGCGTCCACGCGGCCCTCTTCGAGGGCGCCGATGAACTGGCGCGTGTCCTCAATGGTCAGCGCCTTGAAGGAATGGCCGGTCTTGCGGAAGAAGTCGGCGATGTTCAACTCGCCCGTGGTGCCGCTCTGCACGCCGATGGTGGCGCCGTCGAGATCGGCGGCCTTGGTCACGCCGAGATCCTTGCGCACCAGCAGTCCCTGGCCGTCGTAGAACACGGTCGGCCCGAAGTGGAAGCCGAGCTGGAACGCGCGCGTGATGGTGACGGTGACGCCCGACAGCAGGATGTCGAACTCGCCCGCCTGCAGGGCCGGGAGGCGCTGCTGGGGCGAGGACACGGTGAATTCGATCTTCTCCGGGTCGCCGAGGGTGGTGATCGAGATCGCGCGGCCGATATCGATGAAGAAGCCCTGCCAGCGGCCCTGGCTGTCGGGCGAGAAGAAGCCCGGCGTCGTGCCCACGCCCGCCTTGATCGACCCGCGCTGGGTGATCTTGTCGAGGGTCGGGCCGGCATGGGCCACGCCGGACAGCAGGCCGCCCGCAACGAGCGAGGCGGCGAGAACACGGCCGAGATACGCTTTCGCGCCCGGCGACCTAACAGCGTCAATGAACCCCATCGGATGGCCCCTTCATCGATCAAGATATTGATGGAAAATGATAAAACCGGTCGATCACGACCCGTCGGAATGCCCGGTCTGGTAGGCGCCGTTCCAGAACAGCAGCGGGTCGATCTCGCCGTCGCTCACGCGTACGCCGACCACGCGGCCGAAGAACACGGTGTGGCTCGCGACCTGCGTCTCGCCGGCGACGAGGCAGTCGAAGCCGACGAGCGACGTGGCGAGCAGCGGCGCGCCGGTGTGCAGCGTCGTCCACTCGCCGAACTCGAAGCGGCGCGCGCGCAGGGCGGGCACGGAAAACTTCTCGGCGATGCCGCGATCCTCGCCGCTCAGCACGCTGACGCCGAAGCGCCCCGACCGGACGATGAAGTTATGCGCAGATGCCGACTGGGCAATGCTGATCAGAAGCGTCGGCGGATCGGCCGAAACGGAACTGACCGCCGTCGCGACGAGGCCGTGACGCTTGCCTTCGAACTCGGTGGAGACAATGGACACGCCCGATGCCAGGCGACGCATCCCCTGCTTGAAAAGGGCCGAATCCACTGAACCTCCACCATCCGTATTCTCTCCGGCATAGGTGCGGCGTTCGGCCGGAAAGGGGACGACGTTCACTCTATCAGACACTTGGTCGACTCCATACCCCATCGTCCCGGCGCGATGATCCTGATACCACGTTCGCGTTGCGACATGACGCCCGCCATCGCGGCTTGTCTCGTCATGCGGCGCGGAACGCCGGGATTGCCTAATGTTGAGACTATCTAAAACGCAGCTCTACTAATTGTCAATTAAATCTATAGACAATTAGTAACGCCGTGGAAGACTCACCCCGGTCCTCTCCCTCGCCCCCGCGCTCAGGCGGGGAAGAAGCGGTTGGCGGGGCGCGGCAGGCCGAGGTTTTCGCGCAGCGTCTCGCCCTCGTATTCGGTGCGGAAGATGCCACGGCGCTGCAACTCCGGCACGACCTTGTCGACGAAGGCGTCGAGCCCGCCCGGAAGGTAGGGGAACATCACGTTGAAGCCGTCCGAACCATCGGTTTCGAGCCATTCCTGCATGCCGTCGGCGATGGTCTGCGCCGTGCCAACGAAGGAAAGCCCCGAATAGCCGCCAAGCCTTTGCGCCAGCGCGCGGATGGTGAGCTTTTCGCGCTCCGCCAGCGCCAGCACACGCTCGCGCGCGCTCTTCGTGGCCTCGGTTTCGGGAATGTCGGGCAGGTAGCCGTCGGGGTCGTAGCGGGACACGTCGTGGCCGAGCGCGATCGACAGCGAGGCAATGGCGCTTTCCGCATGCACGAGGGAATCGAGATGCGCGCGGATGGCGCGCGCCTCCTCCACCGTCTCGCCCACCACCACGAAGGCGCCGGGCAGGATCTTGAGATGGTCGCGCTCGCGCCCGGCCGCCGCGAGGCGCCCCTTCACATCCGCGTAGAACTGCCGGCCGTCGTCGAGGTTCGAGGGGGCGACGAACACGACCTCGGCGGTCTCGGCCGCGAGCTGGCGGCCCGCAGGCGACGCGCCCGCCTGCACGATCACCGGCCAGCCCTGGACGGGACGGGCGATGTGGAGCGGCCCGCGCACCGAGAAGTTCGGCCCCTTGTGGTTCAGAACATGCAGCCGGTTGGGGTCGAAGTAGATGCCGCTGTCGGCGTCGCGGATGAACGCGTCGTCGGCAAAGCTGTCCCACAGCCCGGTAACGACATCGTAGAATTCGCGCGCCCGCGCGTAGCGGTCGGCGTGGGCGACCTGTTCGTCGAGACCGAAGTTCAGCGCCGCATCGGGGTTGGAGGTGGTGACGATGTTCCAACCCGCCCGGCCGTTGCTGATGTGATCGAGCGAGGCGAAGCGGCGCGCCAGATTGAACGGCTGCTCGAACGTGGTCGAGGCGGTGGCGACGAGGCCGATGCGGCTCGTGGTGGCGGCGAGCGCCGAGAGCAACGTGAACGGCTCGAACGACGTCACCGTGTGGCTGCGCCGCAGCGCCTCGAACGGCATGTTCAGCACCGCCAGATGATCGGCCATGAAGAAGGCGTCGAACTTCGCCTCCTCCAGCCTGCGGATATAGGCCGTCAGCGCCGCGAGGTTGAAGTTGGCGTCCTTCTGCGCGCCGGGATAGCGCCACGCGCCGGTGTGAATGCTGACGGGGCGCATGAAAGCGCCGAGTTTCAACTGCCGTTTCGCTGCCATCTGATCCTCTTGCATTGCCGTTTGCATCGTCATACGGCGGGGTGCGGACGCGAGCGCCACCTTGCCCGAGAAGCCTCGCCCCGCCTATAATTAGATATTGTCTATTGACATTATAGCATATTAACGGAAACCTTTGCTCATGGACAGGCTTGGCTGTTGATCCCGGCCGGAAACGGCGGGCGGCGAGCCTGTCACGGTCAGGTCGAGGTGGGGCCGCGGGCGCGGTTTCGCCAGCCGGGCGCATGGGGATCGCCGGCGCGGCGCGTGCCGAACCGCACAACCTGGGGCTACCGCATGACGATTTCTCACGACGCACAATTGCCGCCGGCACGGCGCTCCTCATCGAAGCCGTGCCGCGGGATAAAAGCCCAATTCCGTAGGAAGCCGGGGCAGCGCCTCAATACACAGAGAGCGGCGCGTGAAATATAGAATAGGCACATTTTCGGATGTGCATTAGTAATAATCAGCACAATGAAATGTAAAATACGCTCAACCACGCGATCTTTTCAGAAGATAGCGAATCAACCCACCCAAGGCAACAAATATCATAGCAATGATGAACAATGCCGAACGGGTCAATTACGGCAAAGATGAAGAATTTCTACTTGACGGAGATGCAAAAATTCACCAGACATGCGGTCAGGAACTCTGCATTGGCGCGCCCGCGCCTTCAGGTCTGGTGCGCTCCGGCTCGATGGCCGGCGCGAAGCTACGGCCAATCAACCCGGGCCGCCGGCAGGCCGGGCAGCGACAGCGCGCATTGGGGCCGGCAACAAGCGCATCATGGGCCGATGCCGGCCCGCAGCAGATTTTTGTTTAACATTCACCCGTATTTACCAAGGGGTTAATAATGACGTCTTCTTCGATCGGCGCCCAGCGTAGCGTGAGCGCTCCCGCGGCACGCAATCTTGCAACGGCTACCGTCACCGTCGTCCAGAACACCGAGCGCACGCCCCGCTGGCTGCACAAGCTGCTGCCGTGGGTCGACGTCGCCGGCGGCGTGTACCGCGTCAACCGCCGCAAGGTGCTGAGCGCCCGCGAGGGGGCCGTCGTCATCACCGGCGAGGGCAACAAGCTCACGGTCGCGCCCGAGTCGCTGACCGCGATTCCGGCGTTCGCCGGCCTCAAGGCCGACGAGCTGAAGAAGGTCGCCGGCCTCTTCGCCGTCAAGCACGTCGAGGCGGGAGAGAAGCTCGCCGAAGCCGGCAACGGCTCGCGCAAGCTGTTCATCGTCGCCGAGGGCACGGTCGAGCAGACCGGCCTCAACCCCTTCGGCGGCAAGCTGCGCCAGAAGCTGATCGGCGCCGGCGACTACTTCGGCCACCGCACGCTGCTGTCCGACGGCCCCAACGCCACCAGCGCCACCGCCCTGACGCCCGCCACCGTCCTCAAGCTCGACATCTCCAAGATCGACGAGCAGTCCGGCCTGCGCCAGGCCATCGCCCGCTCGAGCGACGAGCAGCACGCTCTCGCCGCCCGCACCAACGAGTGGGGCGAGGCCGCCATCGATGTGCTGTCCGGCCACAGCGGCGAGCCGCGCCTGCCCACCACGTTCGTGGATTACGCCGAGCACCCGCGCGAATACCACCTCAGCACCATCCAGACCGTGCTGCAGACGCACACCCGCGTGACCGATCTCTACAGCAACGAGATCGACCAGCTGCGCGAGCAGGTGCGCCTGACCGTCGACGCCGTCAAGGAGCGCGAGGAGTGGGAGCTCATCAACAACGCCGAGTTCGGCCTGCTGCATGAGGTCGCGCCCGCCAACCGCATCCCGACGCGCTCCGGCCCGCCCACCCCGGACGATTTCGACGAGCTGCTGTCGCGCGTGTGGAAGAAGCCGGGCTTCTTCATCGCCCATCCGCGCGCCATCGCCGCCTTCGGCCGCGAGGCCACCCGCCGCGGCGTGCCCCCGGTCGTCGTGCACCTCTTCGGCGCCCCCTTCCTGACGTGGCGCGGCGTGCCGCTGGTGCCGTCCAACAAGCTGCCGATCGAGGGCGGTTACAACGGCGAGCCGGAAACGACCAGCATCCTGCTGGTGCGCGTCGGCGAGGCGGATCAGGGCGTCGTCGGCCTGCAGAAGACCGGCGTCACCGGCGAAGTGGAGCCCGGCCTTTCCGTCCGCTACAGCGGCACGGACGAGCACTCCATCGCCTCGCACCTCGTCACCCGCTACTTCTCGGCGGCGGTGCTGGTGGACGACGCCATCGCCCGTCTCGATAACGTGCTGATCGGCCGCTACCATGACTACGCAGTCTGAGCCCCGCGCGGTATTGCCGTCGGGTCCGGACCAATCACCGCAAACATCCCTTCTCTCGCAGCTGGTGCGCGAGGCGTTCTCGGGCTCTTCCGGCTTCCCCTCTCCCGAGGGGTTTGCCGGCGCCGCCCCGCGGGCCGTCGCGCCAGCCACGGCCGCGCAGCCCGCGCGGGTGGACTCGGTGTCGATAGCGACCTCGTCGCTGCCGTCCGCGCCCTCCCCCGCCATCGCGCCCTACGCAATCGCGCAGGCGGACTCGGTGACGCAGGTTCCGGAAGCCTCGCTCGCGCGTGGCTACGTACCGGATCATTCCGGCCACATCGCCACGCCGGGCCAGGCCTCCCTGCCTGACAACGGCTTCTTCCCCGGCGATTTCGCGACCGCGCCGGGCCCGTTCTCACTGCCCGGAGCGGACTACGGCACGGCCAGCGGTTACGCGCCGGTCAGCAGCTATGCTCCGGCCGGGGCCAACCCGGGTCCCGCGGGCGGCGGCGCATCCGCGCTCGACCGCGCGCTGAACCCCGGCGACGCGTTCGCTTTCGGCGAGCCGCGCTTCACGAACGGCTATCAGGACCGGCAGAACGGTGACACGGTCATCGCGCAGCATCATGCGCGCCACGACTCGACATCGAACTACTACTTCCTGGAGCAGCGTGACGCATCGCCGCGCGCCGAAAGCGTGCCCGCGAGCGTCGGGCCGGGCGGGCCGCCCAGGACCGCCCCCGCCGACGCCCGCCAGCCCGCCTTTGAGACGGCGGCGAACGCGCCGCGCGACAGCGTGCTCACGGCCTTCGAGTCGCGTGGCGTGCGCAAGGACTTCCCGATCCTGCACCAGACGGTCAACGGCAAGCCGCTGATCTGGCTGGACAACGCCGCAACGACCCAGAAACCGCAAAGCGTGATCGACATTACGTCGGAGTTCTACTCCCGGCATAATTCGAACATCCACCGCGCCGCGCACACGCTCGCCGCCCGCTCCACCGACCTGTTCGAGGGCGCACGCGACAAGCTGCGCGATTTCATCGGGGCGGCAAGTTCGCGCGAGATCGTGTTCGTGCGCGGCACGACGGAGGCGATCAACCTCGTCGCCAACAGCTATGGGCAGAAGTTCATCAGCGCCGGCGACGAGATCCTGATCACCCACATCGAGCATCACGCCAACATCGTGCCGTGGCAGCTTCTCGCCCAGCGCACGGGCGCGGTGCTCAAGGTGGCCCCCGTCGACGACAACGGCACGCTGCAGCTCGACAAGTTCGCGGCCTTGCTGGGACCACGGACCAAATTCGTGTCCGTGACCCATGTCGCGAACGCGCTCGGCACCATCAACCCGGTGGCGGAGATCATCGCGCTGTCGCACGCGCGCGGCGTTCCGGTGCTGGTCGATGCGGCGCAATCCTCGCCGCATCTGCCCATCGACGTGCGCGCGCTCGATGCCGACTTCCTCGTCCTGTCCGGCCACAAGATCTTCGGCCCGACCGGCATCGGCATCCTGTACGGCAAGGAGCACTGGCTCGAGGCGCTGCCCCCGTGGCAGGGCGGCGGGCACATGATCAAGGACGTCACGTTCGAGCACACGGTTTTTCAGGGGCTGCCTGAAAAATTCGAGGCCGGAACGCCGGACATCGCCGGCGCGGTGGGCCTTGGCGCCGCTGTCGACTACATCAACAGCATCGGCATCGCCGATATCGCGGCTTTCGAGCACGCGCTGCTGGAATACGCCAACGAGGGCCTCGCCACCGTGCCGGGCCTGCGCATCATCGGCACCTCGCCGCTGAAGGCTTCCGTGCTGTCGTTCGTGGTCAAGGGGTTCGAGCCCGAGCAGGTTTCGCGCCATCTCGACAAGCACGGCATCGCCACGCGCTCCGGGCACCACTGCGCCCAGCCGGCCCTGCGCCGCTTCGGTGTGGAAACCACGGTGCGCGCCTCGCTCGCGTTCTACAACACGCGCGAGGACGTCGACGCCTTCATCCACGCGTTGCACCTGCTGCCGAGGCGCTGAGCCTTTCGCGCTTCAACAACAAAAAGCACCCCCGGCGATCCGTCGCCGGGGGTTTTCTTTTGCCGCGATCAGGCAGCGGCAGCTTGCAGCGCCTGCTTCAGGTCGTTGATGATGTCGTCGGGATGTTCGATGCCGACGGCAAGCCGCACGTAGCCGGGGGTGACACCGGTCTGCAGCTGCTCCGCTTCGGAAAGCTGCGAGTGGGTCGTCGTGGCCGGGTGGATGGCGAGCGAGCGGGCATCGCCGATATTGGCCACGTGATAGAACAGCTTGAGCGCGTCGATGAACTTGCGCCCCGCTTCCTTCCCGCCCTTCAGCTCGAAGCCGACGAGCGCCCCGTAGCCGCCGTTGAGGTAGGCCGCCGCGCGCCGCGCGTCCTCACCGGTCTGCAGGCCGGGGAAGATCACGCGCTCGACCTCGGGCCGCTCCTTGAGGAAATTCGCCACGGCGATGGCGTTGTCGTTATGCTGGCGCACGCGCAGCGGCAGCGTCTCCAGCCCCTGGATGAACTGGAACGCGTTGAGCGGCGAAGCAGCCGCGCCGATGTCGCGCAGCAGCACCGCGCGGGCGCGCAGCACGTAAGCCACGGGGCCAAGCGGTGCCGCCTTTTCCAGCCACGTCGCGCCGTGATAGCTGGGGTCCGGCTGCGTCAGCGTCGGGAAGCGGTCCGCGTGCCGTTCCCACGGGAAATTGCCGCCGTCGATGATGAGGCCGCCGATCGAGGTGCCATGGCCGCCGATGTACTTCGTCGTGGAATAGACCACCACCGCCGCGCCGTGCTGGAAGGGTCGGATGGTGAGGGGCGCAGCCGTGTTGTCGACGATGAGCGGCACGCCAAGCTCACGCCCGATGGCCGCCACCTCGCCGATGGGAAACACCTGCAGCTTGGGGTTGGGCAGCGATTCGGCATAATAGGCGCGCGTGCGCTCGTCCGTCGCGCGGCGGAAATTCTCCGGATCGGCGGGATCGACGAAGCGCACCTCGATGCCGACATGCTTGAGCGTGGCTGCGAACAGCGCCCACGTGCCGCCATAGAGATCGGTCGAGCTGACGATGTTGTCACCGGCGCCCGCGACGTTCAGCACCGAATAAGCCGAGGCCGCCTGCCCCGAGGCGAGGAGCAGCGCCGCCGCGCCGCCCTCGACGGCGGCGATGCGCGTCTCGAATGCATCATGCGTCGGGTTCGCGACGCGCGAGTAGATGAAACCCAGCTCCTCGAGCGCGAACAGCCGTTCGGCGTGGCCTGTGTCCTGAAACTGGTATGACGTCGTCTGATAGATCGGCACCGCCACCGCGCCCGTGACCGGATCGGCGCGATAGCTGCCGCCATGGAGCACGAGGGTTTGCGGATGCAGCGGAGCGGAATCTTCGGGAACGGACTGGTCTGACATTATAAATTTCCTGCGCTGATCGAGGTTTGTCATTGACGGACATCCGCGCGCCGGGCTCTGCCGGAGAAGCGGAATCCAGTCGCGTTTTCAAGGGGCGGCCGGAGCGCCCTCTGGCAGCTTCGCACTCGCCGGCAAAATAGGCTATATAAATTATATATTTTATGGAAATTTAGAAAATCCATACATATCAAATGTTTATTTTTATAAAAAGCAATTCATGGTTAAAAAATAATAAATATGCAGTCATTGAAGTGTAAATAAATATATTAAAGTGAAAAATAAAATCTATATTTTTAGAAATCGAATGCGATTTTCATTACTTGCATGTATAATTAGAAAAGTTTTTTGCAAATTAACTTACGTCAATCAATTTACCATAAAATATATTTTGCATATTTTTAATATGAATCAAGTTTTTGCTTAGTACATCCATGCGATAGCTTGGTGGGACCTGGTTCAACTTTCGCATGCAGGTATGACAATGAGTCTTTTCAGGTTTGATAGTTACAGCATAAACCATCGCATATACTTTTTGTTTGCGTTCAATATGCTGATAGCTATTTTCCTCACTGTTCTGTCCATTACGAAAGTGGATGAGCTCAATCGAGGGATACACGTCATAAACGACGTGAACGGCGTCAAGCAACGATATGCGATCAGCTTCCGCGGCAGCGTTCATGACCGCGCCATTGCCATCCGGGACGTGGTGCTGCTGACGGACGCCGGCCAGCGCGCCGCCGCCCTAGCGCAGATCAAGAAGCTGGCGGAAGACTACGCCCGCAACGAGGCCAGCCTCAACCAGATGGTCGCCCCCGCCGACGCCGCCTCGCCGGCCGAGCGGCAGATGCTGGCCGAAATCGAAGCCGTTCAGGCCAAGACGCTGCCGGTCGTCGACCGGATTATAGCCTTGCGCGAGGACGCGGAGGATCCGCGCAGCGATTTCGAGGCCCGGCGCCTGCTGGCCAACCAGGCAGCGCCCGACTTCGTCGAATGGCTTTCCGCCATCAACCGTTTCATCAATCACCAGGACGCGCTCAACCAGGACGTGCAGACGGTGGTGCAGGATTCCGCCAGCAGCTTCAAGATCGTGACGCTGCTGTCGCAACTCGCCGCGACGCTGATCGGCATTGTCATCGCGCTGCTGATCGGCCGCTCCATCGCGCGCCCCGTCGGCAAGCTCGTCAAGGCCATGGACGAACTGGCCCGCAACAACATCAATATCGACATCCCGGGCGTCGAACTGCGCGACGAGGTCGGGCAGATGGCGCGCTCCGTGCTCGTTTTCCGCGACAACGCGGTGGAGCGGCACAAGCTGACCGAACAGCAGGAGCACGCGACCCAGCTCGACAAGGACCGCGCCGAGCAGATTGAAGCGCTCATCGCCTCCTTCGAAAGCCGCGCCAACACGGCCATCAAGCAGGTTCATGAGGCCGCGACGGAGCTCGACGGCGCGTCCTCGCAGCTGTCGAACACCTCCCAGCAGGTGGCGGAAGAGGCAAGGCGCGCCTCCGCCTCCACCGACAGCGCATCGCAGAGCGTCGTCATCGCCGCCGGCGCGGCGGAGCAGCTCGCCGCCTCCATCCAGGAGGTCGCATCCCAGGCCAACCGCTCCCACGCCGTGGCGGGACGGGCGGTGCAGGAAGCCAACCAGACCTTCGCCACCATGGAGAGCCTCGCCAGCGCCGCCGCCCACATCGGCGAGGTGGTGAACCTGATCCAGACCATCTCCGAGCAGACCAACCTGCTCGCCCTCAACGCCACCATCGAGGCGGCGCGCGCGGGCGAGGCGGGACGCGGCTTCTCGGTCGTCGCCAACGAGGTCAAGGGGCTCGCCAACCGCACCGCGCGCGCGACGCAGGACATCTCCGACCAGATCACCGCCATCCAGGCGGCCTCCGCCCAGGCCGTGACGGCCATCGAGCACATCAACGCCACGATCGGCGACATGTCCTCGATCGCGCTCGCGGTCGCAACGGCGGTGGAGGAGCAAGCCGGCGCGGTGCAGTCCATCGCCGCCAGCGTGGCGCATTCATCCAACGAATCGCAGGCGAGCAGCGAGGCCATGGGCCAGGTGGAGGCAGCGGCAGGCCGGGCGCGGTCGATCTCCGACAGCGTCGCCCGCCACGCCAAGGATCTCACCGACGACGCCAACACGCTCGATTCGGCCATCGGGGACTTCCTCGGCGGCGT
>CALMIK010000009.1 GCA_937863995.1 uncultured Chelatococcus sp. | reverse complement strand
AGGGCGTGGCCTTCGGCGCGGACTCCGGCACCGTGGCGCTGGCGCTGGCCACGGGCGAGGCCACCATGCCGATCCCGGAATCCGTGAAGGTCACCTTCAAGGGCACGATGCAGCCGCACATCGACTTCCGCGACGTCGTTCACGCGACGCAGGCGCAGATGCTCAAGCAGTGCGGCGACAACGTGTTCCAGGGCCGCGTGATCGAGGTCCATATCGGCACTCTGCTGGCCGACCAGGCCTTCACCTTCACCGATTGGTCCGCCGAGATGAAGGCCAAGGCCTCGATCTGCATCTCGCAGGACGAGACCCTGATCGAATCGCTCGAAATCGCCAAGAGCCGCATTCAGATCATGATCGACAAGGGCATGGAGAACACGGCGCGCACCCTGCAAGGCCTGATCGACAAGGCCGACAAGCGCATCGCTGAAATCCGCTCGGGCGAGAAGTCCGCGTTGGCGCCCGATGCCAACGCGAAGTATTTCGCCGAAGTCGTCGTCGATCTCGACCTGATCGACGAGCCCATGATCGCGGACCCCGACGTGAACAACGCCGACGTCTCGAAGCGCTACACCCATGACACGATCCGCCCTGTGTCCTACTACAGCGGCGAGAAGAAGGTCGATCTCGGCTTCGTCGGGTCCTGCATGGTGCACAAGGGCGACATGAAGATCGTCGCCCAGATGCTCAAGAACCTCGAAAAAGCGCAGGGCAAGGTCGAGTTCAAGGCGCCGCTCGTCGTGGCCGCTCCCACCTACAACATCATCGACGAGCTCAAGGAAGAGGGCGACTGGGAAATCCTGCAGCGGTATTCGGGCTTCGAGTTCGATGACCTGCTTCCCAAGAACAAGGCCCGCACCGAGTACGAGAACGTTCTCTACCTCGAGCGTCCGGGTTGCAACCTCTGCATGGGCAACCAGGAAAAGGCCGAAAAGGGCGACACCGTCCTCGCCACGTCCACGCGCCTGTTCCAGGGTCGCGTCGTCGAGGATACCGCCGAGAAGAAGGGCGAGTCCCTGCTGGCCTCGACCCCGGTCGTCGTCCTGTCCGCGATCCTCGGGCGCACGCCCAGCGCGGAAGAGTACAAGGCCGCGGTGGAAGGCATCGACCTGACCAAGTTCGCCCCGCCGCTGGAAAAGCCGGGCACCACGCGGTCGATCCATTTCTGATGAACAAGGCCGGTCGCAGGCACGGATTTCAAGCCTGCGACCGGCTCTGACGGCACTGGAAGTGCATGGCTTTCGGTGAAATAAAATATTATAAAACAAAGATATGCATCTTTGTCTGAAGAAAATGATTTAGCCGGGCGAGCTGGCCGTCAGCGCCGCGCCCGCAGCCGCTCCTCCAGCCGCTGCATGACGATGAAGAGCGACGGCGTGAAGACGACCGTCAGGCATGTCGATCCCAGCATGCCGGTCAGCACGGCGATGCCGATCGATTTCTGCGCGCTCGCGCCCGCGCCTGTCTGCAACGCCAGCGGCAGGACGCCGAGGATGAAGGCGATCGATGTCATCAGGATCGGGCGGAAGCGGCTGCGCGCGGCTTCCACCGCCGCGTCGATTACGCTGGCGCCATCGTGCACACGAAGGTGGCGGGCGGTTTCCACGATCAGGATCGCATTCTTGGCCGAAAGCGCAATGAGCAGCACAAGGCCGATCTGCGTATAGAGATTGACGGCCGCGCCGGCGAGAAGCAGCGTCGTGGCGGTGCCGAGCAGCGCCAGCGGCACGGTCGCGATGATCGACACGGGCGCGAACCAGCTCTCATATTGTCCGGCCAGCACGAAATAGACCAGGATCAGGCTGAGCGCGTAGACGAGGTAGATCTGGCCGCCGACCTCCCGTTCCTGATAGGAAACGGCGGTCCACTCGGCGGCGTAGCCTTGGGGCAGCAGCTCTTTCGTGATCTTTTCCAGCGCGTCGAGCGCCTGGCCGGTGCTGAAGCCCGGCCCCTGCGTGCCGATGATCTGAGCGCTGGGATAGAGGTTGTAAAGGCTGATGAGGCTCGGGCCGGTGTCGGGCGCGACTTCGGCCAGCGCGCCGAGCGGCACCATCTGCCCGGCGCCGCCGCGCAGCCTGAGCTGGGCGAGATCGACGAGATCGACGCGTTTCTCAGGCGCCGCCTGCACGTAGATCTGGAACACACGGCCGAAGAGGTTGATCTGGCCGGCATAGGACGAGCCGATGAACTGGCTCACCGTATCGAAGGCGCTGCCGGTATCGACGCCGAAGGTCTCCGTCTTGGTGCGGTCGAAGTGAAGCGAGAATTGCGGCGCGTCGGCGCGGAACGGGCTGAAGGCCTGCCGGAATGTGGGGTCTGTCTGCGTCGCCGCGACGATGGAAGCGGCAGCATTCTGTAAGGCGGCGTAATCGAAACTGCCGTCGCGCGCCTCGACCTGCATGGAGAAGCCGGCGGCGTTGCCGATGCCCTGAATGGGTGGCGGCGGCAGCACGATCGCCTCGCCGTCAGGCAGGCTGGCCGTCAGCTCGCCGAGCCGGGCATAGAGAGAGCGCAGGTCCTCGCCCTCCCGTCGTTCGCTCCAGTCGGTGAGAACGACGTAGAGCACCCCGGCATTCGCGAGGCCGGCATTGTTGTTGACGGCCGAGATCCCGCTGATGGCGATGACGGTCTGCACCGCACCGAGATTTTCCACGCGGCGGCGGGCGTCTTCCAGCGCCGTCCGGGTGCGTTCCAGTGACGCGCCTTCCGGCAACTGCACCGAGATGAGGAAGTAGCCCTGATCCTCGACGGGCAGGAAGTCGGTCGGCACCCGCGACAGCAGATAGACGGAAAAGCCAGCCAGCAAAGCCGCGACCAGCGTGAAGACGAGGCTGAGCCGCGCCATCCGCGCCACCATTGCGGCGTAGGTATGCTCGCAAGTGTCGTACACCCGGTTGAAGGCGCGGGCAAAAAGGTTCTTGCGCGCATCCGCCGGTCTGGCCCGCAGCCAGAGCGCGCATTGGGTCGGCTTCAGCGTCATGGCGTTGACGGCGCTGATGAGCGCCGTTGCCGCGATGACCAGCGAGAATTGCCGGTACATCTCCCCGCTCAACCCCGGCAGGAAGGCCGCGGGCAGGAAGACCGCGAGCAGCACCAGCGTGATGCCGATGATCGGCCCCGTCAGCTGCGCCATGGCCAGCGCAGCCGCGTCGCGCGGCGATTTGCCTTGCTCGAGGTGCTTCGCCGCCGCCTCCACAACGACGATGGCGTCGTCCACCACGATGCCGATGGCGAGAATGATGGCGAAGAGGGTCGACAGGTTGATGGTGAAGCCGAACACCGCGAGCGCCGCGAAGGCGCCGATGATGGTCACCGGCACCGTTGTCGCCGGCACCAGCGTCGCGCGCCAGTCCTGCAGGAAGACGAGGATGACGAGCAGCACCAGCACGGCGGCCTCCACCAGCGTGTGGTAAACGTCGTCGACGGCGGCGGCCACGAAGCGGGTGGTGTCGAAGGGGATGGAATGGGTCATGCCATCGGGAAAGCTTTCCGACAGCTCCGCCATCTTCGCCTTGACGCGGCCGATGACATCGAGCGCGTTGGCGTCGGGCAGCAGGAACAGCGCGAGGCCGGCGGCCGGGCGGCCGTCGATGGCGAAATCCTGATTATACTGCTGCGCGCCCAGCTCCACGCGGGCTACGTCGCTGAGCCGGGTGACCTGGCCGCTGTCCGACACGCGCACGATGATGTCCGCGAAGGACGGCACGTCGGTGAGGCGGGAGTCGAGCTTCAGCGTGTACTGGAAATCCTGCCCGGACGGCGCCGGCGGCAGGCCGAGCTGGCCGGCGGAACTGGAACGGCTCTGCTTGCCGATGGCGTTGATGACGTCGGAAGGGATCAGGCCGCGCGCGGCGAGCAGCTCCGGGTCCATCCAGATGCGCACGGCATACTGCCCCGAGCCGAACACCGTGACGTTGCCGATGCCGGGAATACGCGCGATCTGGTCTACGACGTTGATCGTCGCGTAATTGGCCATGAACAGGCTGTCGTGCGCCGCATCGGAGGACGTCAGCGCGACGATGGCGAGGATCGCGGTCGAGCGCTTGGCCGTCTGCACGCCCTGCGTCTGCACGGCGTCGGGCAGGGATGCCAGGGCGCTCGCCACGCGGTTCTGTACGAGGATCTGCGCCATATCGGGGTCGGTGCCGATGGCGAAGGTGACGGTCAGCGTATAGGTGCCGTCGCTGGCGGCGGTCGATTGCATGTAGAGCATGCCTTCGACGCCGTTGACCTTCTGCTCGATGGGCAGAGCCACGTCGCGGACCACGGTTTCCGCGTTCGCGCCGGGGTAGCGGGCCGTCACCTGCACCGAAGGCGGAACGATATCCGGATATTGCGACACCGGCAGCCGCGCCAGCGCCACGAGGCCCAGGATCACCGTCAGCACGGCGATGACATTGGCCAGCACCGGCCTGTCGATGAAGAACTTCGCGATCATGGCGGGCCTGCGGTCAGAGTTTGTCGACGACGGTGACTGTCTCGCCCGGCCGCACGCCGCCGGCGCCCTGGACGATGACGCGGTCGGTTTCCGTCAGCCCCTCGACGATCTCGCGCCGGCCCTGGCCGGCGGTGTCGCCGGTGACGACCTTGCGCATCTCGACGCGGTTCTGCGGGTTGACGACGAGGACCGTCTGTCCGAGCTGCGAATTGCCGATGGCGGTTTCGGGGATCACGAGCGCGGAATGGGGATTGAGCGGAACGCGTACCTGCACGAACATGCCCGGCACGAAGAGGCCGCCGGAATTGCCGATGATGCCGCGCACGGTGATGGTGCCGCTGTTTGCGTCGAGCTCGGGCGCGACGTAGTTCAACTGGCCGGCATGGAGATAGTCGTTGTCCGTCTGCAGGCGGATCTCAACCTTGACGTTGCCGGCGTCGCGGATCGTCATGTGCCGATCGGCGAGCGCCTTGCGCACCGCGATTACCTGCTGCTCGTTGGCGGAGAAGAGGACATAGAGCGGATCGGGCTGCACGAGGGAGGCGAGTTTGGGCGCCGATGCCGCGTTGATGTAGGCGCCCACATCCGCGGTGCGCGCCGCGAGGGTGCCGTCGAAGGGCGCGCGGACTTCCGTGTAGCCGAGGTTGAGCTCGGCGTTGCGCACCTTGGCCTGCGAGGCAGCGACCTGCGCGGCTGCGGTTTTCTGCTGGGCGACTGCGGAATCGAGGGTGCTTTCCGAAACCACCTGCTTGCCGACGAGCGCCTGCTGGCGGGCGAGGTTGGCGTTCGCTTCGTCCAGATTGGCCTGCGATTGGGCAAGATCGGCCTGTGCCGACGCGAGGCTGATCCGGTAGGGTTCGGGCTCGATGACGAAGACGATGTCGTTCTTGCGGGCGGTGGCGCCGTCCTCGACCTTCACCTGCTCCAGCGTGCCTGAGACGCGGGCGACGAGATCGACGCTGTTGACGGCCTGCAACGTGCCGGTCGAATACAGATACTGCGTCACCTGCTCGCGCGAGGGCGTCGCGACCGCGACCTTGCGCAGGTTGTCCTGCCGTGGGCTTTCCTGGCCTGAAACGGCGCCAACGCTGGCAGCGAAGAGCAGCGCGGCGAGGAGTGTGCCGGAATGATGCATCGCCTTCCGATTCATTTGTCTTCACATCCTTACAAGCAGGCAGTTCTTGCTTCGAGCGGCTGGTTCTTGGCGCATCTGGCCGAATGCCGGGGGCGGCGGCGCTACTTCATCGACGACAGTTCGTCTGGCGTGATGCGCCCGTCGCCGTTCTTGTCGATGCGGGCGAAAGCGAAGTCATAGCGACCCGATGACTTGACCTTGACCGCATTCGGCACGCCTTCCGCCGCGAGCAGGTCGATGAAGGTGTGGAATTCGGTCTTGTCGAGGCTGCCGTCGCCGTTCTTGTCGGCTGCCGCGAAAGCACTTCCCTGTGCCTGCGCGCAGATCGTTGCGGCAAGTGTCGCGACAAGTGTCGCTGCGATGCCGGCCGCAGGAAGAATAAATCGGAAGGACGGAATCGCACGTCTCCTGTCATGCTGCCGAAGGCAGATGGAAGCGACCGTGCCGACGCATCGGCTTGCCGCTCGTTTCGCGTTTTCCATACTCAGTATCGGCTGTGAATTTCGCGAGCTACCCCATGAACGTGGTGTGTCGCGACAGCGGGGTCTTGAGCATGGTGCAGCGGAAGGAACTCCGTGTGGGCTCGCGGGCAGCGGCATCACCGGGGTGCGTTCTTCTCTCTGCCCGAGGCGCCGGTGTGTCTCGCGTTGTGCCGGTGGCGGAGTGGGGCACCACGAACATCGCTATCGCAGGTGACCAGTTTGAATGATAAAGAATTTCGATGTTTCGTTGAAACGAGAAAATGCCTAATCTTTCTGATTAGATGTGTTTTCTTCACGCAAAGCGGTATCCACTTTGCTTGAAATCGCTTGAGTGCAAAAAAGGCGCCGATGAACGTGTGGGGGTGGGCCATGACAGTCGGGCGGCCGGTCCAGAATGCCGGGGAGCTGATTTCGGTTCTGGTTGTTGAGGACGATGCGCCGACGCGCTGGCGCATCAGCGATGCTCTCGTGCAGGCAGGCGGCTTCGGCGTGAGCGACGTTGCCAACCTCGCCGACGCGCGTCAGGCCATCGGCGCGGCCATTCCGGACGTGCTGCTAACGGACCTCCAACTGCCGGACGGGAGCGGCATGGAGCTGATCCGGGATCTGAGGTTGCGCAGCGACAAGACTGAAATCATGGTCATTTCAATTCTCGGCGACGAGAAAAGCGTGATATCGGCCATTCTGCTCGGCGCGAACGGTTATCTGCTCAAGGATGCGTTTCCCACCGATATCGCCGATACGGTGCGGGATCTGGTGCGCGGACATTCGCCGATTTCGGCGTCGATCGCCCGGTTCATCGTTCGCCGCACGCAGGGGCAGACTGGCCAGGCGTCGGCGTCGGATCTGAACACGGCGAAACTCACCCATCGGGAAATCGACATTCTGTGGGGCATCGCGAAAGGGTTCAGCTATGCCGATATCGCCGAAAGGCTCGGCATTTCGAAGCATACCGTTCCGGGTTATATAAAGAATATCTATCGCAAGCTTGAAGTCAACACGAGGGGTGAGGCTGTATTCGAGGCTATTCAGCAGGGGCTGATAAAATTGTGAAGCGTATCGTGTCATGATCGATCGCCCCGATGCCGCGGCACCGGGCCGTTACCGGCTCCCGGCCTATCTTTTGCTGCTGGCGGTGATCGCTGCCGTCTGCATCTGCATTTTTCATCTGCGTCCGCCCGATCCCCCCGCGCGATACCGCTTGGCGCAGGCGCAACTCGTTGACGCGGCCGGTGTCGCGCGGTCCGTGGCGCTGCCGTACCGCCACGAGCACGCGAATGCGATGCAACTGCCCTTCACTTATCTGATGAACTTCGACTATCGGCCCTCTGGTGACGAGGCGCGGTGGTCCGTGTTCCTGCCCGGTTATACCAGCGGCATCGAGGTCGCCGTCAACGGCGCTGTCGTGCTGGATACGCGTCTCCATCCCGGCGCCGGCAGGGTGGACCGGAACACGCCGGCAATCGCCTTCATTCCGCCTTCGCTGCTGCGCGAGGGCGCGAACGAGGTGCGGGTGCGGCTGTTCGTGTGGGGGCCGATTTCGGGTTATCTCGACCGCCTGTATGTCGGGCCGGACGCAGAGTTGCGGCCGGCTTACGACACGCGTTTCTTTCTTTTCTCCACAGTTCCGCTGCTGCTGGCGGCGTGGCAGGGGTTGCTCGGCGCGATCCTTGGCCTCATCTGGCTGAACAGGCGGCGGGAAGCCGTCTACGGCTGGCTCACGGCGGCGATGGCCGTGGGCATGACGCAGTATTTCATGTCGATGCCGGCGAGCCAGTGGGTGCATGGCTTTCTGGGGGCGGCGGGGGCGTTGGAGGCGGCGCTGATGCTGCAGTTCGTCGTTCATTTCGTCGGGCTGAAGCATGTCGCTCGCTGGCGGTTGGCGTTTATTCCGGGCCTCGTCATTCTGGCTGCGGGCCTCTTCGGGCGGCCGGAAGACTTGCGGATCGCGTATATCGCGCTGGGGCCGGCCTTTACCGGGCTCTTCATGACGACGATGGCGTGCATACTCGGCTGGTCGGCTGTGGTGAAGGGCGCGCGAAGCAGCGTCTTCCTCGGCTGCACGCTGACGGTGGTGGTGGTTTTCTGGGCGCATGACATCGCGAGCCTGCTCAACTTCTTCGGCGCTGAGCGCATCTTCCTGGGCCGGCTGTCGTATTCGCTGGTGCTGATCGCCATCGGCATCGGCCTGACGTGGCGTTTCGTGCAGGCGCTGAACGAGGCGGACAAGTTCGCCGGACAGCTCGTGCTGCGCGTGCGGGAGGCGGAGGACAAGCTGCGTGCGAGTTTCACGCGGGAGGAGGAACGCGCGCGCGACGAGGCGAGGGCTGCGGAACGCACGCGGCTGATGCGGGATCTGCATGACGGGCTCGGCGGGCAACTGGTCAGCATCGTCGCTCTTGCGGAGCAGATGGGAGGCATCGCCGCCCAGATCGGTGACGCCGCCCGCGCCGCCCTCAGGGATTTGCGGCTTGTCATCGACGCCATGGAGGAGGTCGACGGCGATCTCATGCTGGTTCTGGGCTCCTGGCGCGAACGGATATCCACCCAGTTGCGCGCTCACGGCATCCAGCTTTCGTGGCAGGTGCTGACGCCAGGCGGCCTGCCGGTGTTTCCGGGCTTGCGCCCCTGGGTCGTCATCCAGATCGTGCGCCTGCTGGATGAAGCCGTGACCAACGCCATCAAGCATTCCGGCGCCGGTACGCTGCAGGTTCTGATCGAGACCGTCGTCGACGCCAAGGGCAGTGCTGGCGGGCGCATCACCATCGCGGACGATGGCAAGGGGTTTGACGTCGGACAATACATTCGGGACGCCGGTTCGCGCGAGATCGCGCGCGGGCCTGTCGCGCGGCGCGGGCTCGCCAACATGCGCAAGCGCGCCGAGTTGTGCGGCGGTCAACTGACGTTTGCCTCGGACGCCGCGGGTACGCGGGTGAGTCTGGCGTTGCCGGCCGATCTTGGAACGGCGGGCGGTGGCGAGAGCCGCATTTCCTCCTGATTCCCGCCCGGCGGCTGCGTTGCGCGATGGGCGCCGATCGCCGCCATACACCATATCCATGGGGTATACGCTGTCGGCCGACAACTGTACTCATCAGCCTGAAAGCAAGCAGTGCCTGAAGGGGGATAACAGCATGTCTTGTCGTCTATTGGCTGCCGCCGCAATTATTTTTTCGATGTCCGGTGCCTATGCGGCCGCCCAGAGCAACGATCTCGTCAAGTATTGCAAGTCCGATATCGATCGCCTGTGCAAGGGCGTGAAGCCGGGCGATGGCAAGCTTATCGGCTGCCTGAAGTCTCACCAGAAAGAGATGACCGTGGGTTGCGCGCAGGCCCTGCAGAAAATCCAGAAGCAGGCCGGCAAGTAAGCGGGTCGGCAAATAAGCAAGCCAGGAAGTAAGCAAGCCGTTCACGACCGGCTACCTAGCCGGGCCTCCATTTGCAGGCTGCGTGCGGCCGTGCGCGGCTATGCCAAGACGTTCGCCTTCTCCTCGTCGAGGGGAGAGGTGAAATACATAACAACATCGAGAATAGAAGTAATGCGCTGGCATTAATAATGCCTGTGTCGGTTTTATTTGCGATTTTCACGAAAATTTACTTCAATATACTGCATAATATTTAATATAGTGTCATTTTTATACATTATGTCGTCTGTCGCTGCGGTTGCGTGCGCGGAAAGTGCATGTCGTCGCCGGATGCGTTGCTGGAATCTGGAGGAAGAGATGGTTCTGAAGTATGGAAGCGCGCGTCCGAACCGGCGCGTTCAGCTGCTGGTCGCCACGGCGATCACATCCGGTGTCGTGACGGTCATGACCTTGCCGGTCGCGCATGCGAAGCCCGGCCTGTGCCAGACGACGGTTGATCCCAAGACCAAGTTCGCCGAGGTGGTCTGCACCGGGGACCACAGCTCTAGCATCAAGAGCGGCACGGATTTCGACGCGAAGACCCTGGAGACTCTCATCCTGAAGGACATACCTTCGGACACGTTTCTCGAAGTGAACGTCGACAAGAACAACAACGCGCAGGGGCCGAAGGTAACGATCCATCATATTGGCTACGTCTACGGCCTTCTGGGCGATCCCAAGGGTGTTGCGATACGGTCATCCGGGCAGGGGTCCGGCGGTGCGCGCACCATGGGCGTGACGGCTTTCTCCGATGTCTACGGAATAAACGGGGCCATCTCCGTGACGTCCGTTTCGCAGAAGGGAGACAACGGCAGCGGCGACGGTTCGCGTGGCAAGGACGGCCATCAGGGCGATCGCGTCTATGTCACCGTGATGAACCGGGGCGAGGGCGTCCAGACGCGGGTTCAGGGCGGCCAGGGCAACGCGATCGAGATCGGCAACCAGGCCGGCGCCGGGGGCAACGGCAGCTCGGGCACCTTCTACGCCGGCGGCACAGGCGGCAAGGGCGGCACCGGCAACGAGACGCGGCTCGAACTCGACAAGGAAATCTTTGTCTACTCGCCGTATAACGCGTCGGGATTCTATCTCTACAGCCAAGGCGCCAACGGCGGCAAAGGCGGTTCCGCCAGCTATGCGGGCGCTGGACGCGGTGGCTTCGGCGGCAGCGGCGGCCTCGTCACCATCGTCGGCCATGACGGCGTCGTTCCCAATGTGGAGCTGACGACCGGGTCCAACACCTACGCGAGCGGCGACGGCGCGCCCGCCGTCCTGATGGTCAGCAAGGCCGGCGACGGCGGTGACGGCGCCGACAGCGGCCTGTCGAGCGGCGGCTCGGGCAATGGCGGCGGCTTCGGCGGCGACATCGTGCTCGACCCCGTCAACTGGACGTTGAACACCACGCTCGACAAATCGCCCGGCATCGTCGCCCAGAGCATCGGCGGCAAGGGCGGCACGGGCGGAACCGGGGCCATCTGGGAATCGTCGGGCAAGGGCGGCGTCTCGGGCGACGGCGGCGACATCACGTTGAAAACGCGTGGCGCGATCACGACCCGTGGCGCGGATTCATCCGGCATTTCCGCCCATACCGTCGCGGGCCGTGGCGGCTCCGGCGGGATGAGCGGCGGTCTGGTGTCGTTTGCGGCCTCCGGCGGCAGCGCCGGAAATGGCGGCGTCATCGATATCGACAACAGCGCCCGCATCGTGACCTCGGGCGGCAGCTCGACGGCCATCGCGGCGCAGAGCGTCGGCGGCGGCGGCGGCAACGGCGGCTCCGATTTCGCGCTGTTCTACAGCAGGGGCGGCGATGGCAGCCCGGGTGGCGCGGGCGGCAACGTCACCATCAGGAACGCGGGCAGCCTGACGACCTCGGGCGGCGATTCCTTCGGCATTCACGCGCAGAGCATCGGCGGCACGGGCGGCAACGGCGGCGGCGGCGGCAGCCTGATTTCGTCGCTTGGCGGGCGCGGCAAATATGCATCCGACGGCGGCGCGGTGTTCGTCGACAACTCGGGCGCGATCGCGACCGGAGCCAAGACCAGCACTCCCGTCCGCGCCAGTGCCGATCCGGTTTGCGGTGACGGCTGCTCCTCCGGCATCATGGCGCAGAGCATCGGCGGCGGCGGCGGCAACGGCGGCATTTCGGGCGGCGTGATCGCGAACGTCGGCGGCGGGGCGGGCGGCGGCGGCAAGGGCGGCGCGGTCGAGGTGCGCAACACCGGCAATATCAGCACCGCGCAGGCATCGAGCCACGCCGTGGCGGCGCAGAGCGTTGGCGGCGGCGGCGGTAACGGCGGCGGCGCGATCAGCATCAGCCCCGGTGTGGCGGTCGCCGTGGGCGGCAAAGGCAGCTCGGGCGGCGACGGCGGCAAGTCCACCGTGAACGTGACCAACGGCGCCAAGCTGACGACACTGGGCGATGAATCGCATGGTATCTTCGCGCTGAGCGCCGGCGGCGGCGGCGGCACCGGCGGTTACGCCGTGTCGGTTGCAGCCAACAAGGCGGCCGCGGCGTTCGCCATTGGCGGCAGCGGCGGCGGCGGCGGTAAGGGCGGCGCGGTCGAGGTCAACACGGTCGCCAGCAATTATTCCGGCCCCGTCGACGAGATCCAGACGTCCGGCAAGGGATCGGCCGGCATTCTCGCGCTCAGCGCCGGCGGCGGCGGCGGCACGGGCGGGTTCGCGGTCAGCGCCGCCGCCAGCGTTCAGATCGGCGCGGTCTCGTTCGCCATGGGCGGCACGGGCGGCTCGGGCGGCCAGGGCGGCGATGTGCGGGTCATGAGCGACGCGCACATCACGACCCGTGGCGACGACGCGCCCGCGATCCAGGCGCAGAGCATCGGCGGCGGTGGGGGCAACGGCGGCTTCACCATTGCCGGCGCGTTGAACATCGGCGATTCGAAGTCGCCCGCGATCGCGCTGGCGCTGGGCAGCTCGGGCGGCGACGGCGGCAGGGGTGCTTCGGTCTATGTGCGCAATTATTCCGGCATCACGACATCCGGCAAGGGTTCGCCCCTCATTCTGGCGCAAAGCGTCGGCGGCGGCGGCGGCAACGCGGGCCTCACGATTGCGGGTTCCGCCAGCATCACCAAGGAAACCGTCGCCATCTCCACGGCTGTCGGCGGCGACGGCGGCAAGGGCGGCGCGGGCGGCAGCGTCGAGGTCGTCAACACCGCGGGCCTCATCGTCACGGGGCCGGATTCGCCCGCGATCATGGCGCAGAGCATCGGCGGCGGCGGCGGCAACGCCAACACCACTGTGGCCGGCAGCCTTTCGGCGGGCAAGGACGCGATAGCGCTGAGCCTCGCGCTCGGCGGCAACGGCGGCGGTGGCGGCGACGGCGGCATGGTCAGCGTCAAGAACGAGAAGACCATCACGGCCGGCACGTACATTCCGCAGGCCGATGTCAACCAGTCGAACGCCAACTCGTTCGGCATCTTCGCCCAGAGCATCGGCGGCGGCGGCGGCTTCGGCGCTTTCACCGGCGCGTTTTCGGGCACGCTGAAAGCCGAAGGCAAGCCGATGGCCATGGCGGTCGCGCTCGGCGGCGCGGGCGGCTCTGCCGGCAAGGGCGAGCAAGTGACGGTGAACAACAGCGGCGCGATCACGACGCTGTCGGACATCTCCCACGCCGTTTTCGCGCAGAGCGTCGGCGGCGGCGGCGGCGCGGCCGGCAACAGCTATGGCGTTGCGATCCAGCTTCAGCCCGAGAAGAAAATTCCGCTGCTCACGCTTGGCTTCGCCATCGGCGGCAATGGAGGAAAAGGCAACAAGGGCGGGGCCGTCGTCATCAACAACTCGGGAGCCATTCTCACCCGCGGCATCGCTTCCCACGGTCTTTTCGGCCAGAGCGTGGGCGGCAGCGGTGGCGAGGGCGGCAACAGCGACGTGATGGGCTATGCCTTCATCAACACGTCGGACGGCAAGGCGGCGCACGAGGACTCGCGCAATCTGAGCATCGCCATCGGCGGCACGGGCGGCAGCGGCAACCACGGCGACAAGGTGACCATCAACAGTTCCGGCGCGATCCACGTCGACAACAGCGGGTCCTTCGCCATCTATGGCCAGAGCGTTGGCGGCGGCGGCGGCGGCGGTGGTGACGCCTATGCGCTCAAGGGCGTGAAGTCGGACGCGGTCAAGCGCAAGAACGAGGTGAAGGTTACGGTCGGCGGCAGTGGCGGCGCGGGCGGCGATGGCGGCGACGTAGTCATCAATCACACCCGTGGCGATGTCCTCACGGAGGGCGCGGGCTCGGCCGCCATCGTGGCGCAGAGCGTGGGCGGCGGCGGCGGCGTGGCCGGGCGCGGCGTGTACAGCGTCAAGTCCAAGGTCAAGAATGCCGACGCCATTCAGTCCAAGCGCGATATCGCCGTGGGCGGCATCGACGGAGCCGCGGGCAAGGGCGGCAACGTCACGGTCAATTTCAGCGGCGGTTCCATCGTCACCACCGGCAACGGCGAGATCGCCGATCTCGGCGATCCTGAAACCGGCATCGACAATTCTTATGGCATCTTCGCGCAAAGTGTCGGCGGCGGCGGCGGCCTGGCCGGCAACGCGACCTTCTTCGGCCTCGGCGCGACAGCGGACCTGACGAAGAACAACGGGCTGCTGATCGGCGTCGGGCGCGGCGTGACGGCCAACAACAAGAACTCCGGCGATGGCGGCGCGGTCAAGGTCATCGCCAATGGCGACGTCACGACACGGGGCGCCAACAGTATCGGCATCTTCGCGCAGAGTGTCGGCGGCGGCGGCGGCGTGTCGGGCGACGCGGGAATCCATCACAAGGACGATGCCTACACGCTTATCGGCAGCGCCGGCGGCAGCGGCAAGGGCGGCGACGTTTCCGTGGCCCTGAGCGGCAAGCTCTACACCTATGGGGCGGGCGCGCACGGTATTTTCGCGCAGAGCGTCGGCACCACCGGTTCCGGCAACGTCAGCGTCTCCGTCGATGGACAGGTCGTTCCGAAAACATATGACACGTATGCCATCTATACCCAGAGTTACTCGAGTGGCGGCAACACCGGCAACATCACCATCGACATCGCCAAGGGCGCCTATATCCGCAGCAGCGAGACGGAAACGCCGCCGACCTACGGGCGCGTCGCACCGGCCATCGTCATCGACGGCGGCAAGCAGAACGTGATCACCAACGCCGGCACGATCGAGTCGACGAAGGGCCAGAACGGCATGATCATCGACGTGCGCAACGGAGGGCAGACGACGCTGATCAACTCAGGCACGCTGCGCGGCTTCTGGAATCTGGGAGACGACGGCAAGCAGATCAACCAGGTCAGCAGCGTCCTGAGCGTGGCTGAAGCTGGCGGCGAGGAAGCGGCTGTCGCGAGCGGTCCCTCGCAGGTCGTCAACCTGTTCGGCGGCGTCATGGACCTTGGCGGCGCGTCGAGCGTCGGCGCGGGCGGCACCGTCACCAACAGCGGCACCATCAATATCGCGCGGGAAGCGCTCGCGGAAGGTCCGGTCAGCCTCACCGGCAACCTGCTGCAGACCGAAACCGGCGTCCTGTCGGTCGCCGTCGAGGCGGGCAAGACGTATGACGCGCCGCTGCTGTCGGTCAGCGGCACCGCCGAGGTTCACGGCGAGATCGACGTCGACCTTGCCAACCAGACGGTCGGTGCCGGCGACGTCGACATCGTCGCGGCCGGCGGCGGCCTCGATCCCGCCTCCACGGCCCGGCTCAGCAACGGTCTCAACGGACCCGTGTCCCGGTTTGCCCTGCTGCACCGGTTCGGCAACAAGCTCAGCCTGAACTACGACATCGACTTCGCCCGCGCCGAGGTGCTCGCGGGGCTGCCGGCCAACCAGGGCGCGGTGGCCGGGGCGCTCAGGCAGGTTTATGCCGGGCGCACGATCGACGCGGACTTCCTGCCGCTGCTGCAGGTCGCCAGCCTCCACGACTACAGCCGCCTGCTGGAACGCCTGACGCCGGTTCCCTACGCGATGACGCAGACCGTCGTCGCCCGGTCGAGCGACCGGTTCAACGACAGCCTGCTCGATTGCCGCATCGCTGGCGCGGGCGATGTCAGCATCGTCGGCGACGGTGGTTGCCTGCGCGTCGGCGCCCAGGCGCGGCGCATGCAGAACAACGTCAGCGGCCAGGGTTACGAGGTCACCACCGGGCAGTTCTCCGTCTCCGGCGAGAAGGCCTTCGGAGACGGCTGGGCCGCCGGTTTCGGCGTCTCCTACGAGCGCTGGACGGCCGAGGCCGACCGCGACATCTGGAGCAGCAAGGCCGACCAGTTCCAGGCCGGCCTCTCGCTCAAGCGCCAATTCGGCGACACGTTCGTCGCGGCCTCGATCAGCGGCGGCCACGCGGATGTCGAGACGAAGCGCAACACGCTGCCCTACCGGCAGGCGCGCGGCGATCAGGACGTCTGGTTCGCCGGCGGCCAGCTGCGGGTCGGGCACACGTTCGGCTTCGGAAACTGGTACGTGCGTCCGCAGACGGATCTGAACCTGACCTACGTCAGCGCGCGCGCCGTGCACGAGCGCAACGGCCTGCAGACGAACCTCATCGTCCACGGCAGCAACGAGACGTTCGTCTCGCTTCAGCCCGCCATCGAGTTCGGCGGCTGGTTCGACGCAGGCAACGGTTTCCGTGTCAGCCCGCATTTCAGCGTTGGCCTGACGCAGTACCTGACCGACCCGAAGGGAACCGTATCGTCCGCTTTCGCGACGGCTCCCGGCGTCTCGTTCAAGACGACGAGCGAGATCGACCGCACCAGCTTCGACTTCAAGGCCGGTGTCGATCTCGTTTCTCAGGAAAGCTTCAGCTTCGGGGTCAACGGCTTCACGCGCGTCGGCAAGGACAACGTCGAGTATGGCGGCGGCGTCAAGCTCGGGCTGAAATTCTGACGATCCGCATCGGTGGCGGCCGGCATCCGTCCGGCCGTCACTCCCTGCCGGATTGTTCGCTCAACGGGCGCTCGCATGGCGCGGCCCCGTGCGGTGTTTTCAACGACAAGAAGCGGGACGCCTCAGCTATAGCGCCGGTAGTCGTAGGCGCTTGCCGTAGAGGCGTCCGTCTCGGCGAGAGCGAGCATGCGCGCGTGGAGCGGCGATTTATGGCAGGCCGGATCGGTGGCCGCCGCATCGCCCGCGATGGCCATCGCCTGGCAGCGGCAGCCGCCCCAGTCGATCTCGCGGCGCTCGCAGGTCTGGCACAGGTGCGGCATCCAGTGCGTGCCGCGATAGGCGTGGAAGGCCGGCGAGCCGGTCCATATTTCCGCCAGGCCGTGGTCGCGCACGTTCCAGAAGTCGAGGTTCGGGATGGTTTCCGCCGCGTGGCACGGCAACACCTTGCCGGAAGGCGTGACGTTGAGGGACTGCCGGCCCCAGCCGTTCATGCACGGCTTTGGATATTTCGCGTAATAGTCCGGAACCACAGCATCGATGGTGAGCCTGCCCTTCAGCCGCTCCCGCGCTTCCTCGACCGTGGCGAGAGCTTCGAAAACCTGGTCGCGCGTCGGCATGAGCGCGCCGCGGTTGCGCAGCGCCCAGCCGTAATACTGCGCGTGGGCGATCTCGATGCGCCGCGCGTCCAGCGCGAGCGCCAGGTCGATGAAGGCCGGGATCTGGTGGATGTTCGCCCGGTGCACAACCGCGTTGACGGTGAGGGGCAAGCCGAGCCGGCGTACTTCACGGGCGACGGCGAGCTTGCGTTCGTGCGCGCCTGAGAAATTCGACACATGATCGGTGGTTGGCGCATCCGCTCCCTGGAAGGAGAGCTGGACGTGGTCGACGCCCGCGTCCGATATCGCCCGCAGGCGTTCCGGCGTGACGCCCACTCCGGCCGTGATGAGGTTGGTGTAAAGCCCCACCTCGACGCAATGCGCGATCATCTGCTCGAGATCGCGCCGCGCTGTCGGCTCGCCGCCGGACAGGTGAACCTGGAGCACGCCGAGCTTCGCCGCCTCAGTGAACACGCGCAGCCATGTTTCGGTGTCGAGCTCGCCGGTGCGGCGTTCCAGCTCCACCGGGTTGGAGCAATAGGGGCATTGCAGCGGACAGCGATGCGTGAGTTCCGCCAGCATGCCGTAGGGCACGGGCAGCGGGGCTGGCGCCTTTGCCGGCGCGCCGCTGTCGGCGACGGCGCTCATGGCGCTGCCTGTTCCGATGACGGCGTGACGATCTCGACCATTCCCTTTTCCACCAGACCGGCGAGAAAGGCGCCGACATCGGTGGCGATGCGCGTGCGGTCGGCGGTGAAGGCGGCCGCGAGCTCGTCGACGATGACCGTGAACGTGCGCACGCCATCGACCTTCCTGAGAATTTCGACGCCGACGGGATCGGGCTGCAGCACACGCTCGGGCGCGAGCAGCACCCATTGTTCGCGCGCCTCGTCGCGGCGCAGGCGCACGCCGCGCGCCAGCTTCGGCACGCAGTCGGCGGGCAGGGGGGCGCTCACGGCCTTTCCTCCGGGCTGTCGCCGGCAGCGGGGACGAACGCGCCCGGATAACCTGCCTTCGGGTCCACGTAGGCGAAGTAGAGGGCGTCGAGCTGCACCCAGAGCACGTCGCACTTGAATTCGAGGGCGCGGATCGCCGCCTGTTGCTGCTCGGGCGTGCGGGCGTGGCTCTTGACGTAGTCCAGCGCGAAATCGGCGTCGCGCGGGGCCTGCGTGAGGCGGTTGTTGAAGTAGGCCAGCGTTTCCGGCGAGATGAAATCGTAATTCTTCAGCATGCCGGCGACGCGCTCCTCGATGATGTTCGGCGAGAACATCTCGGTGAGAGAGGAGGCGATGGCTTCGAGAAGCGTTTTTTCGCGCACGAAATGCACATAGGCCTCGACCGCGAAGCGGGAGGCGGGCAGCAGGCCGCGCAGCGACGTGACGTATTCGCGGTCGAGCCCGAGGCCGTCGGTGAGCCTGAGCCAGCGCGCGATGCCGCCTTCGCCTTCGTGTTCGCCGTCGTGATCGATGATGCGCTGGCGCCAGCTGCGCCGCAGCTCGGGCTCTTCCATGCGGGCGAGGATCGAGGAATCCTTCACCGGAATCATCGCCTGATAATAATAGCGGTTGAGCGCCCATGCCCGCACCTGCCCGACATCGAGCCGGCCGCCATGCAACAGCCTGTGGAACGGATGCAGGTTGTGATAGCGCCGCGTCCCGACATCGCGCAGCGCCGCCTCCAGCTCCTGAGGGGAGAGCAATCCTGTCATCCTGCAAGCTCCATTCCGTCTTCCGCCACTTCCCAGCCCGCGCGTTCCACCGCGCGCCGTTCGGGCGATCCCTCGACGAGCACCGGGTTGGTGTTGTTGAGATGCACATAAACCTTGCGGCTGACGCGCAGTCCCTCAAAGGCCGCCATGGAGCCGTCCGCGCCCGATATCGCCATATGGCCCATGCGCTTGCCGGTCTTGCTGCCGACACCGGCGACGATCATCTCGTCGTCGCGCCATACGGTGCCGTCGAACAGCACCACGTTCGCTCCGTCGATGCGCGCGCGCAAGGCATCCGTCATGAGGGCGCAGCCCGGAATGAACAGGATGCGGCGCGTGCCGTGGTTGAACTCCACCCCCACGGTCTGCTCGCCCTCCGCCGCGGTGTCGACCTCGCCGCGTTCCAGATAGAGCGCGACCTTGCCTGGCACCGGGAATATCTCGGCGGTGAGACCGTCGAGCAGCGGAAAAGGCGTGTTCAGGGCCACGCGTGGCCTTTCGACCACGCCGGCCGCGAGAACGTCGAACACGCTGTTGGCGGCGATCACGTCATGGACTGCATGCGTCGCGTATAGGGAAAACGATTGCGCCTCCCTCAGGCTTAGCAGCCCCGCGACGTGATCGATGTCGGCGTTGGTGAGCAGCACGGAAACCACCGGCGTGCACCGGCCCGGCACCCGTGGATGCAGCACGGGCACAGCCTGAATCTGGGACAGGATCTCCGGTGCGGCGTTCACCAGCGCCCACCGCTCGCCATCCACGCTGACCGCGATGGATGTCTGGGTCCGCCTGCGGACACGTGGGTCTCCGCTCCATGCCAGCGAGCAGACGGGGCAGCGGCAATTCCACTGGGGGAAACCCCCGCCGGCCGCTGAGCCGAGTACCACGAGCCGCAGGCGGGAGGACGGGTCAGACATCGTCATGGCCCGCTTCGTTCCCGGCTTGCGTCAGTTTTCGATGTCAGCCGGAAAATAGGCGTTGACCTCAAGGCCGACGCAGATTTCGACAATAAAAGGTGTATTCCAGGCCATTCTTCCCTCCTTTATATTGATGGGTTACCCTAATGGATGATACGTAATCAGCCATTACGATAGTATATATTGATGGCTATCTATTGTAAAGTGATCGATTGCGATGTAACTAAACTGTGTTTACGCATGGTGCCCGCTGGCGGATTGCTGATTTCCGCTGCTCACGGCAGTTCCGCGAATGCCGCCTCTATCCGTTCCGCGGCCTTTTTCGGCAGCTTCACAGCCTTTGCCGCCTCGAGATTGGCCGGCGCGTCTCCGGCCTGGATGACCGCGACCATTCCCATGGCGAAATGCGGCGTGCATTTCACACCGTAGATGCCGGGCTCGGTCAGCGTCAGCACGAATTCCTCGTTGATCTTGCTTTTGAAAGGCGCGACGCCCTCCGGCAGCATCCCCTTGATTCCCTCGACGTTATGGCTCTTGTCGGTGGGAATGAAGCGGACGGTATCGCCCGGTGCGGCCTTGATCGCGGCAGGCTGGAATTCCATGGTCCCGTTCGGGCCCTGGTTGAGCATCTTGACTTCGTGCTCGGCCGCCAGCGCTGCTCCGGTCGCCAGCCATGCCGTTACGAGCCCGGCGTTGATGGCGATTGCCAAACTTGCGCGCATCCGTTCCTCCGTGATTATTCGTTGGTTACAGAGGACATGGAAACGGGCCGGCGAACAATGCGACCTTGGTCGCGATTTGGTCGTAGTCAGCGCGCGGGGGAAAGCGGTGGAGAGAACGAGGCCGCGCCGGCGATGAAGGCATCCAGCGCCGCGTCCTCCACGGGCTTGCGCAGGCACTCGATTCCGCTCTCCGCCAACGATCCGCAGGCCGGCTCCACGGTCAGGATGCGTGTCGGCCGCTCGCCCCAGCCTTCGTGGAGCGCGCGCACCGTCTCGATGCAGCCCGCGCCTGCGTCAAGGTCTTGATCCACGAGGTAGAAGTCGGGCACGATGCCGATTTCCTCCAGCAGCGCCAGCGCCTCATCGCCGTTGCCGACCTCCCACGCGGTGATGTTGCGCCGCTCAAGCTGCATGCCCAGCTCCCGCCGCAGGTCGGGAGCGCTGCCGACAAGCAGCGCGATCCGGTTGCTGCCGTCGCGCGGTTCATCGGCGCCGGTGACGATCAGGCCCGGGCACGACAGCATGGAATCGGGCGCCGACAACGCCATCTCGACCGAGAACGACGTGCCGCGCCCCGGTTCCGACGTTAGCGACAGCCTGTGGTTGAGCAGCGCGCACGCCCGCTGCACGATGGCGAGGCCGAGGCCCATGCCCTCCGACGCGGACGCCGAGCCGTTGAGCCGGTGGAACTCGCGGAAGATGAGCTGCTGGTCCTCGGGGGCGATGCCGGGGCCGGTGTCATGCACTTCGATGCGGATTTTCCCGCCCGAGCGCCGCGCGCCGACCAGCACCCGCCCCGTGCGCGTGTAGCGGATGGCGTTGCCGATCAGGTTTTGCAGGATGCGCCGCAGGTAGGCCGGGTCGCTCGCCACGGTGAGCCGGCTTGGCACGATCGTCAGCCGCAGTCCCTTTCCGGCGGCGACAGGCGCGAACTCGTCCGTGAGCTGGGCGAGCAGGGGCACGAGCCGCACCGGCACGATCTCGACGGCGGATTCGCCTACCTCCAGCCGGGAGATGTCGAGCAGCGCGTGCAGGATTCCCTCCACGCTGACCAACGCGTTGAGCGCCTTTCCCAGCGTCGAGCGCACCAGCGGGCTGGGGTCGTCGTCGCGAGCGGAGGCGATGAAAAGCTTGGCTGCCGAGAGCGGCTGCAGCAGATCGTGGCTCGCCGCCGCCACGAAGCGCACGCGCGAGGCATTGGCCCGTTCAGCGTCTTCCAGCGCCGCCTCCAGGTCGAGCGTCCGCGCGGCCACCCGCGCCTCCAGCGAGGCGTTGGCGCGCAGCATGGCCTGCACCGCCAGCCGCTCGCGCGTGACGTCGCTGAAGGAAATCACGAATCCGCCCTCGGGCGTTTCCCGCGCGTATCCGTCGAGTATCACGCCCGACGCGCGGCGTATCTCGAACGACTGCGGCGGACGCGGCCTTGCCTGACGCGCCCAGATGGCGAGCGCCTCGAACGACACATGTTCCTGGTAGATGCTGTCGTTGCCGAAGTGGCGCAGAAGGCTGTCGAACCCCGCGCCCTGGCGCAGCGAGGCGGGGGGCATGTCCAGAAGCTGGGCGAGCCGCTTGTTCCAGCCCACGAGACGCAGGTTGACATCGACGATGCAGACGCCCTGGCTGATGTGTTCGAGCGTGGCGCGGATGATCCGCGCCTGATTGTCGAGCATCTTGCCGCGTTCGATCCGTTCCAGCCGGATGATGTCCGTGACGTCGGTCTGGAGCATCACCGTGCCGCCGCCGTTGATGCGCTGGGAGCTGACCTGCAGCCAGCGGTCGCCGGTGAGGGCCACGTTGAACACCTGCCGGTCGTGGTGGCGCTGCATCCGCTCCTTCACCCACTCCTCGCGTGTCTGGTCGGCGGGCAGGGAGAGCGAGGCGGAATAGCCGACGAGATCCACGTATTCGGACAGCGCCATGCCCGCGCGCAGGCCACGGCGGACATCCGGCAAGTCACGGCAGAAGCGGGAGTTGTGCAGCACCAGCGTGTCCGTCTCGTCGAACAGCGCGAAGCCTTCCTGCACGGCCTCGATGGCGTTGGCGAGATCGCGCTGCGCCCGTTCCGCCGTGCGCTTCGCGGTGGTGAGGCGGGAATTGGTCTCGCCCAGCAGGCGCAGGGCGTATTCCAGGTCGAGCGTTCGCTGGCGCACGCGGTCTTCCAGCAACGCCGCGCGGCGAAACTGTTCATAGGCCGCGCCGCGCTCGCCCGAAGCCTGCTCGACCTGGCGCATCAGCACCTCGGTGATGGTCAGGAGCTTTTCGATCGTGCGCTCGGGCGTGTCGTCGGGGTCGATCAGCCATTCGGAAATGCGCGCCATCAGCCGTCCTCGGGCAGCGCGGTGCCGGGTGCGTAGAACGCGATCCCGGTCATCGTGTGGTTGACGTGCAGCGCGCCGAACTGCTCGCCGTAGGTCGAGAAACCCGTCACGCCATGCCTGCGCAGGATGTCCGACACGCGGCCCGTGACCTGCCTTTCCTGCGCCTCGAGCCGGCGCAGGATGCAATCGAAGGCGACGACCGCAACGGGTTGCGCCGGTTCACTCAGCCGGTCGAGCTCGTGTTCGAGATGCTGGGCGATGTCTTGCGGCTCGGCGAGCGTCAGCACGACGCCCTCGTCGATGGCGGAGAAGAACACCAGATCGCCATCCGGCGTCACCTGCTGCACCGCGCGCACGTGGTGGCGCTCGCCCATGCGCACGGCCAGCGGATGCGCGGCGAAGTTGAAGGGCGTGAGTTGTAGCGGGTCCTTGCCCAGCAGGCGCGCATATTCCTGCGCCGCCGGTTCGTCGTTGATCCGGCGCACGATGCGCCGGCGCGGCTCCGCCAGCGTCACCACCATGCGCTTCTTGGTCGGTATCAGGTGGTCGAGGTTGAATATCCGCATCGGGCACGCGCTGCGCACGAAAGCCAGCACCGCCGCGTTCCGCAGCAGCCGGTCGCCGTCGATGACGAACGTCTGCTGGAAGCGTGTGCCGTCGCCGGCGGAGCCGCCCAGCAGCGGCATTGACCCGAGGCCTGCCGAGAGCGCCGATGCGAGCTCGTCCTCCTTCACCGAAAGCCCATCGACGAGCAGCATGGCGAACGCGTGCGGGAGAGTGGGATAATCGCGTGCCAGCGCCTCGCGCGCCCGCGCCACGGCCGTCGTGAGGTCGCGCGGCTCAAGCCGCGACAGGTCGGGAATGGTGAGGGTTTCCGCGCCGAAATGCGATGCGGGCAGCGCCACCGCGACGATCGTGTTGTCGTCGTAGCCGGCGTCGGAAATCTCTCCCGCCGTGGTGCAGCCGATGAGCCTCGCCCCGGCGAAGACTTGCGCCGCCTGCGCCGACAGCCGCGCCAGATCGGCGTCGGGAGAGGTGAACACGATGACGAGCGCGAAAGGCCCCGGCCCGAGCATCCCGGCAAGGTCCTCGGCGGCGCGCAGGTTTGCCGCCGGCACGCAGGCCCTGCGGATAATCGATGCGTGAGCATCCGTAGGCCGTCCGGCCTGTTTCATCGAGCGTTTTCCCTGCAAAGCCGCCGGTCGTCACGATACGCCGGTTCTTTGGCCGGTCGCCGGTGGGCATTGCCCGAACGTCGCACGGGCGGCGAGGAATGCCAATAGGTTGCGTTCAGCCGGTTGTCGGCGATGTCGGCGCAGGCTGCGCCCGGCGGAAGGCTTAGCCTTCCGGCGTGAGGGCGGAAAAACTGGCCTCTTTCACGAACAGCACGGCCTGCATGCGCGTCTGGACGCCGAGCTTGCGCATGATTGCCGTCAGATGCGCTTTCACCGTGGTTTCGGCGATGGAGAGCTCGTAGGCGATCTGCTTGTTCATCAGTCCCTCGCAGACCATCTCCAGTATCTTGGCCTGCTGCCGCGTGAGCAGCGCCAGCCGCGCGATGACGTGCTCGGAGGGGGAGGGCGCCGTGACCTCCAGCGCCATGCGTCCGGCATACACCTCGCCCCGGCTGATGGCCGCGAAGGCGGCGCGGAATTCCTCGCGCTCGGCATGCTTGGGCACGAAGGCGTTGACGCCCGCCCGCAGCGCCGCCCGCGTCACGCGCAGTTCGTCGAGCGACGACACCACGACGATCGGCGTCGAGGGGATCGCCTTGCGCAGGCGCACCACGCCGTCGAGGCCGCTCACGTCGGGCAGGTTGAGATCGAGCACCACGACGTCGGGCGTCGGGCCGGCTTCAAGCCGCATGAGCGCCATCTCGAGCGTGCCGACGGCTTCCACCGTCTCGATGCCGACGAGGCGTGTCAGTGTCATGGCGAGCGCGTCGCAAAACAGCGGGTGATCGTCGACGATCAGCATCGAGCGCATGTCGACGGCGCCCGGCGCCGGCTCGGCCGCGAGGGGAATGCGGGAATCCCGGAAGAAATCGAAAGAGCCGGACATGTCGATACTCCGCTCGATCCTGGCCCGAAATCGGAACGAAGGAGGCGGGGCAGGACGGCCCGCCTCCTTCGTCAGGCATCAGTTGGCCTTGGCCAGTTCCTTCGGCAGGCGGAAGGTCCAGACCATGCCTCCCTGGTTGAGGTAGTTGACCTTCTTCGCCACTTCGCCGCCCCACAGCGGCACCGCGCCGCCCCAGCCGGAGATGACGGAGACGTACTGCTCGCCGTCCTGTTCCCACGTCACCGGCTGGCCCACGATGCCCGACCCGGTCTGGAATTTCCACAGCACTTCGCCGGTTTCGTCATCGAGCGCGAGGAACTCGCCTTCCGGATTGCCGGTGAAGACCAGTCCGCCGGCGGTGGTCATCACGCCCGCCCACAGCGGCGCGCCGTTCTTGTATTCCCACTTGATGTCGCCGGTGTTCGGGTCGATCGCCTTCAGGCTGCCGATGTAGTCCTCGAACAGGGGCTTGATGGTGAAGCCCGCGCCGAGGAAGGCAGCGCCCTTCTTGAAGTTGATCGGCTCGTTCCAGATGTCCATGCCCCATTCGTTGGAAGGCACGTAGAACAGCCCGGTCTTCTGGCTATAGGCCATGGGCATCCAGTTCTTGCCGCCGAGGAAGGACGGCACGGAGAAGATCTGCTGGCCCTTGGCGCCGTCTGCCGCGGCGGCGGGATCGCCGGGGCGGTTCTCTTCGTTGAAGATCGGGCGGCCGTCCTTGTCGATGCCCTTGGCCCAGTTGATGTTCTTCACGAACGGCCAGGCATTGACGTATTTTCCGTCCTCGCGGTTCAGGATGTAGAAAAAGCCGTTGCGGTCGGCCGTGGCGTAGCGCTTCGTCCCGTCCGCCGCGACGAAGGGCACGACCTCGTTCACGCCGTCGAAATCCCAGCCCTCGCGCGGGGTGGTCTGGAAGTGCCACTTGATCTCGCCGGTCGCGGGGTCGATGCCGAGACGGCTGGCGGCGTAGAGGTTGTCGCCCTTGTTGCCTTCCATGGGCTTGCCGGCGCCGCGCAGATGGCTGTTCCACGGCGAGGGGTTGCCGGCGCCGAAGACGAGCGTGTCGGTGTCGGCGTCATAGGAGCCGCCGAGCCACGTCGCGCCGCCGCCGGTCTTCCACGCATCGCCCGGCCAGGTGGCGTTGAGGGTTCCGGTGGTGCTCGATTCCTTACCCTTGAAGGTGCCCTTGTGGCCTTCGATGGTGGGGCGCGACCACACCAGCTCGCCCGTGGCCGCATCGCGAGCCTGCACCTCGCCGACCACGCCGAACTCGCCGCCGGAATTGCCGGTGATGACGAGGCCCTTCACGATGAGCGGCGCGGCGGTGTACGAATAGCCTTCCTTGTACTCGGCGAGCTTCTTGTTCCAGACCACGCGGCCGGTCTTGCGGTTGAGCGCGATGAGACGCGCGTCGAGCGTGCCGAAATAGACGTTGTCGCCGAAGATCGCCGCGCCGCGGTTGACGACGTCGCAGCAGGGCAGGATGCCCTCGGGCAGGCGAGCGTCGTACTGCCACAGCTTGCGCCCGGTGGCGACGTCGATGGCGAAGATGCGGCTGTAGGAACCGGTGATATACATCACGCCGTCGTAGACGATCGCCTGGCTTTCCTGCCCGCGCTGCTTTTCGCCGCCGAGGCTGAAGGCCCATGCCGGGACGAGGCCCTTCACGTTGGCCTTGTTGAGCGTCTGCAGGGGCGAGTAGCGCTGCAACCCCCGGCCGAGGCCGTTCGTGAGCACGTTGTTGACGGTTTCGGCGTCGTTCGCCAGATCTTCTTCAGTCACCTGTGCCTGGGCCATTCCGACGCAGGCCATGGCCGTGACAGCGGCCAGCAAGAACCGTTTCATTATATCCTCCCTCGGATCATGGCGCGGATCACGGAGCTTTGCCGCAGGTCGTCCAGCCATTTCCGTCATTATTGGTGCGTGCAACGGGGCGGTATATTGCACCTTGGTCGTAACATTGCCCGCGGGCCGGCATCCGATACGGGACCTTGGTCGTATATCCCGCTGCCGTATTGCCAATAGGATACAGGAAAAAAGGAGGAATTGGCATGAACATCCGGGCGCTTGTCGGGGCGGCGGTCGCGGTCGCGTTATCCTGTTCGGCGGCGCTGGCGGAGCATCCGCGCCTGCGGGCGGCGCTTCAGCTTACGGGCACCGTCAACTGGGAAGTCGACACCATCCGCCACAACGGCTTCGACAAGGCCAACGGCTTTTCGCTCGCCGTCACGGACATGGCGGGAACGCCGGCCGCGCAGATCGCGCTGATGGCCGGGGAGGTGGACGTGATCGTCTCCGACTGGCTCTGGGTCGCGCGTGAGCGCGCCGCCGGCCGCGATGTCGTGTTCATCCCATATTCCCGCGCCGTCGGCGCGCTGTTGGTGCCGGGCGGGAGCGGCGCGAAAGCGCTTGCCGATCTGCGCGGACAACGGATCGGGGTCGCCGGCGGCCCGGTGGACAAGAGCTGGCTGATCCTGCGCGCCTACGCCAGGCAGGCAGAGGGCTTCGATCTGGCCGGCCAGACGGAGCAGGTCTTCGGCGCGCCGCCGCTCATCTTCAAGGCGGCGCTCGGCGGCGAATTCGCCGCCGCCGTCAATTTTTGGCATTTCGGCGCCAGGATGCAGGCGGCGGGCATGCGCCCGCTCATCACCGTTTCCGCGGCGGCGACGGCGCTTGGCCTCGATCCCGACACGCCGCTTCTCGGCTACGTGGTGCGCGGCGAGGTATTGCGCGCGCATCCCGGCCTCGCCGCCGGGCTTGCTGCGGCCTCTCGCGCCGCCAAGGACAAGCTCGCCTCCGATCCGGCGGCGTGGGACCGCATCCGGCCGCTGATGAACGCGGCGTCCGACGCGGAGTTCGCGGCCCTGAAGGCGGGCTTTCTGGACGGGATACCCAAGCCCGGGCCCGTCGACAGGGCGGCGGCGCAGCGGCTGCTGGGGCTGATGGTCGAACTCGGCGGCGCGGATCTCGCAGGTGACCTCAAGGAACTGCCCGATGGCGTTTTCGTCGATTCCGGCATCTGAGCCCTGCCTGCGCCTCGACCTGGAGCGCGGCGGGCCGGGTGATGTGCTCGGCCCTCTCTCCCTGACGCTTGCGCCCGGCGAGACCTTGGCGCTGACGGGCCCATCGGGCGTCGGCAAGACCACACTGCTGCGGATTATCGCCGGGCTGGAACGGCGCTTTCACGGGCGTCTCCAAGCCCCGGCGCGCATCGCCATGGTGTTTCAGGAACCGGCGCTGCTGCCTTGGCGCGACGCGGCGCAGAATCTGTCGATCATCGCTGGCATATCCGCGCCCGAGGCGCGGCGTTGGCTGGGCGACGTGGGGCTTGCGGGCTGCGAAGCGCGTTTTCCCGCCCAGCTATCGCTCGGCCAGCAGCGCCGGCTGGCGCTGGCCCGTGCCTTCGCGTCGCGCCCGGAGTTGCTGTTGATGGACGAACCGTTCGTCAGTCTCGACCCGGAGCTGGCGGAAGCCATGATGGCGCTGTTCGAGCGGCTGCGGCAGACGACGCCGGTGGCCACGATCCTCGTCACCCATGTCGCCGCCGAGGCGCGGCGGCTGGCATCCCGGCAACTGCGGCTCGCCGGCCGTCCGGCGCGACTTGAGGACGCCGAGTAGCCGCCGTGCCTTGTTCCGATGTCAGCCTCACGCCTTGCGGGCCGCGAGGCCGCGTGCGGGGTCGTAGCCCCATATCGCACCCGCTCCGAACACGATGAGCGCCCCGAGCGTGACCGCCGCCGCCAGCCAGTTCGCCTGTCCGTAGAGCGCGAAGCGGATCAGCTCCACGGCGTGCGTGAAGGGATTGGCGGCGCATATGTCGTGCAGGAGCGCCGACGCTTCCGCCATCTTCCACAGCGGATAAAGCGCCGAGGACATGAAGAACATCGGGAAGATGACGAAGTTCATCACCCCGGCGAAGTTTTCCAGCTGCCGGATCAGGGAGGACAGCAGCATGCCGAGCGATCCCAGCATGAGTGCCGCCAGGAAGATCGCCGGCAGGGCATTGAGATAGCCCCACCACGGAAAGCGCACTCCCCAGGCCGCGGCGATGGCGAGAAAGGCATAGGCTTGCAGCGTGGAGATGAGCGCGCCCGCGATGAGCTTGCACAGCAGCAGCCACCAGCGCGGCAGCGGCGCGGTCAGCAGCAGGCGCATGGAGCCCATCTCGCGGTCGTAGACGAGGCTCAGCGAAGACTGCATGCCGTTGAACAGCAGGATCATGCCGGCGAGGCCGGGCACGATGTAGATTTCGTAGGTGATGTAGGTCTGGTAGGGCGGCGTGATCGACAGCCCCAACGCCGCGCGGAAGCCGGAAGCGAACACGATGAGCCAGACCAGCGGCCGCACCAGCGCCGCGACGAGCCTGCCCCGTTGGCCCAGAAAGCGCAGCGCCTCGCGGTGGAGTATGGCGGCCAGCGCCACCAGCGCGTGACGCGCGGTTGCGCGAACGGCGTTGCCGCGCGGCGGAGCCGTCATGCCGGCGCTCCATCGGTGAGGGCGATGAAGCGGGTGGTCAGGTCCGCGCCGCCGATGTCTCCCGCCTCGCCATCGGCAAGCACGCGGCCCCGGTGCAGGATCACCAGCCGGTCGTCCGAAGCGATCTCGTCCACGAGATGCGTGGCCCACAGCACGGTGAGGCCTTCGTCGCGGGCGAGGGCATGGACGTGGTCGGTAATCGCGCGGCGCGAGGCGGCGTCGAGGCCGACCGTCGGCTCGTCGAGCAGCAGCACGGACGGGCGGTGGATCAATGCGCGCGCGATTTCCATGCGCCGGCGATGGCCGCCGTTGAGCGCGCCGGCGCGCTCGTGCGCTCTTTCCGCCATGCCGAGCCGCTCCAGCGCCGCCATGACGCGCGCCTCCGCCTCGCGCCCGGAAAGGCCGTGCAGTGCGGCGAAGTAAAACAGGTTGCGCCGCACCGTCAGGTCGAGATCGAGCGTCGATTGCTGGAACACGACGCCGATGCGCGACAACGCGGCGAGCGGCTCGCGGGCAAGGTCGTGTCCGGCGATGGCGATGCGGCCGGTGCGTGGCACAAAGAGACGCGTCAGCAGGCCGAACAGCGTGGATTTCCCCGCGCCGTTCGGCCCGAGCAGAGCGCAAAACCGGCCTGCCGCAATCGAAAAACCAACATCGTCCAGGGCGCGCTTTCCGCCCCAGTCGTGCGTCAGCCCTTCGGCGACGAGGCCTTCTGCTCTGCTGTCCGTCCGCATACGGCCGCTTACTCGATGGTGATGGCGACGGTCTGCAAATCGCCCGTCGTGCCGGGTACCTTCAGGTGGTAGCTGCCGGGCTTGATGGCGATGAAGCTGATCTCGGCCTCACCCGCCTCGTCGAACTCCAGCGAATCGATGCCCAGCGGCCGGATCTCGATGCCCTCGATGACAACTTCGTTGACCCAGATGGAGCGGAAGAAGCCCGGCCCTTCCAGCGCGAGTTCCTGGCTGCCGTCGGCCTGGATCTGCAGCTTGTAGTACTTGCCGGATTTCAGCTTCAGCGGGGCCGCGGCCAGAGGCGCTCCGGCGGAAAGCGTGAGCTTCGGCAGCACCTCGCGGTTCTGCGACGACAAGAGGCCCGCGAGGCCCAGCTTGCCCTTGTCGTCGTCGTCGTTCGCCGATGCGCCGAAAGGCAGGGTTGCTGCCATCAGGGCCGCGATCACGGTCATGCGCTTCATTCAGTCCTCCGTTTATGTGATTCCGGCATGCACGGGATGCCGTTGTTTATGGAACGCTTGCGTCAGGGCCGTGTCGCCGCGCCCCACGGGAAGCGGCCGACCTTGATCGATTTCACGGGTTCGCGCGTCGCGACGTCGATTACCGTGACATCGCCGGAAACGCCGTTCGTCGTGAACAGCTTGCTGTGGTCGGGCGAAAAGGCGAGGTGCCACACCCGGCGGCCGACGAGGATGTAGCTCTCGACCTCCAGCGTCTCGGCGTTGACCACGGCGACGTGGTTGGACGGGCCGAGCGCCACGAAGGCGGTTTTTTCGTCGGGGGTGAACTCGAAACCCACCGGCTGGATGAGGTCCGGGTTAACGCCCTTGATCGCAAAGCGGATTTTGCCCTTTTCGCTTTGGTCCGCCGTGTTGAACACGGTCACCGTGCCGCCGATTTCCGACGACACCCAGAGTTCGCTGCCTCCCTTGGTGAATTCCGCGTGGCGGGGGCGGCTGTCGACGAGGGTGTTGGCGAAAACCTTGTGGGTGGCGGTGTCGATCCAGTGGGCCATGTTCGTGGTTTCGGAGGTGGTGATCGCGATCTTGCCATCGGGCGAGATCGCCATGCCCTCCGGCTCGATGCCGACATCGATCTGCGCCACCACCTGCCGGGTTTCGACATCGACGACCGTGGTCACGGCGTTGTCCTCGTTGGCGATCCACAGGTGCCGGTCGTCGGGCGAGAGCACGAACTGCTCCGGGTCCTCGCCCGAGGGGAGGTCGTGGAGAACCTGGCCGGTGGCGGGATCCATCACCTGCACGGTGTCGCTATCGGAGGCGCAGATGTATACGCGGCTGTGGTCCGAGCTGAAGGTGATGCCGCGCGGGCGCTCGCCCGTCTTGATCGTGCGCACGACTTCCAGCTTGTCGATATCGATGACCGATATCGTGTCGTCTTTTTCGTTGGTGACCCAGATTTCGCCCGCGCCAGCCGCCAGCGGCAATGCGGTCATCATGAGGAACGCGGCGAGGCCGGTGCGGGTTTTCATCTCATCCTCCAAAGGCTTTGCAGGCACTTTCCGGCTTGTCGAGGCCGAGCGTGTCCATCTCGTTGATCTGGTGCAGGTAGCCCTCGAGCGGCGCGAGCTCGACCAGCGCCCGGGCATTCACCACCGCCATCGGCTGGCGTAACTGCCCGTTCCACCGGCGGTAGGTCAGCGTGCGGCCCTTGAAGCCGTCGAGCGCGAAGGCATCCGACAGGATGAAGCCGCGCAATGTCGCGGGATCGGCGGAGTTCGTGCGCGTCACCGCTTCGCCGACGGTGCGCAGCGCGGTCCAGGCGGCGTAGTCGCGGCTGCGCATCTCGCGCTTCGCCGCTTTCTCGAAACGGTTCTGGAGCTGCACGGCGGCCCATTGTTCCAGCACCGGCGCCCAGCCCTCGCCGCGCAACCCGTCCGAGCCCGCGACCGGGCGGGGAAGCCAGGTGTTGTGCTCCACGTAGCGGGCGAAATCGTCGGCCTCGTCCGCCACGAGCAGGATGTCGTGATCCGGAAAACCTTGTGTGAACAGCGGAATTTCCTGACCGGCCGCCCGGCGCAGGTCGGTGTCGAACGTCCACGCCTTCTCGGCCGCGATCGTGACGCCGAACTTCGCCGCCGAGGCGCGCAATGTCGCCGCGAAAGCCGCGTCCTGCGGCTTCGGCCCCACGATGAGCGCGGTGCGTGTCCAGCGGCGGGCTTTCAGCACCTGCATCAACGCGTCGGCGCGCATGGCGTCCTCGGGGATTGTGTGCAGCACGTTCGCGCGGCAGTCGCCGTCGCGCAGCTTGCGGTCGCCCGACGCCACGTTGAAGATGAGCTTGCCTGCGGCCTCGGGCAGGTCGGCGATGGCGAGGATGTCGTCGGCCGGCGCATCGACGAACAACGCGGGCGAGGCCGCGAGCGCCGCTTTCGCCGCGCCGGCGAGGTCGCCGCCCGGTTCCACCGAAACCACCTCCAGGCTGTAGGCATGGCCGAGGAAGCGGCCGGTGGTCTTCGTGTCCGCGAGCGCGACCTCCGCGCCGGCGACGCCCAGGTCTTCCGGGATGGGGTCGAGGTTGGAGAGGACGGGGGGCGCCTCGACTTCCTGCCTGAGATACGTCAGGGGAACGGCGATTTCGGCAGCGGTCGCCAGTGTGGCGGCTCCCGGCCCGACAGTCGCCGTGGCGATCGCCATGGCCCGCGCCATCATGAGCAGGGAAGCTCTCGCCCCCTGCCGCGCACACGCTTTACGCATGATTGTTTCCTCCCCTTGCTGAAAGAGTAGGCGTGAACCGCGGCTGGCGAAAATACGACCAAGGTCCCATGCGGACCGCGACCAAGGTCGCATATCGCGCGCCAGCCGCGCGGCATTACACATTTGAACAAGTAGAAAAACGTCGAAGTAAGCCAGAAATTACGCAGGAGGAGAGATGTCCAGGACCCGCATTCGCGGCGGCCTTGCCGCGCTGGCGCTCGTGGCGACGGTCAGTCTGGCCGTTGCTCACGGTGACGTGGCCCCGCAGCCGATGAACACAGACGGCCTGCCCGAAGTGGGCGAGGAATGGCTGACCGAGAACCCGTACCGCGAGGCCAAGGCCGGGCACGATGTCTGGCTCAAGGCGGTCGAGATCGGCGCGTCGGGCTACACCCAGAACTGCGCCCGCTGCCACGGACTGGGCGTTGTCTCCGGCGGCCTCGCTCCCGACCTGCGCTTCGTCGAGGCGGAGGAGCATGGCGACGAATGGTACGTGGACCGCTTCCGCCACGGCTATACGCAGGACGGAGTGACGAAGATGCCGGCCTTCGGCGACATTCTCGGCCAGAAGGCGGCATGGGCCATCCGAACCTACATCGAAAGCCGCCCCGAGGACGGCGCTCTCGACGACCACGCCGCCCGCCTGCATGCGATCCGCAACGAGCTGGCTTCCGGCAAGGTGGCGGACCCGGCGGCGCTGAAGAAGGAGCTCGAGGGCATTGCAAGCCAGGTGAAGACGGCTTCCGGCGCGCCGGTGGCGGACAGCGTGGCCTACGAGGCCGCACGCACGCTGGGCGACGCCCCTGAAAGCTGGAAGAGGGCGGGCGAAATCCTGACGGTCGGCCTTTCGGCAACGGAGTAAGGCATGTCTCGGCTCACCCGCGCACTCACGGCCGCCGTTCTGGCGCTGGGGCTCGGCGCTGTCTTTCCTCACGGCGCGCTGGCGCGCTGCGAGGATTTCCCGCCGCAGCCCAAACCCCAGAACACGTTCGCGCAGGATGTGGGACGCACGTTCGACCGTATCGTGCAGGACGGATGGATCGAATTCGCCGTCTACGCGGATTTCCGTCCGTGGTCGTGGGAAGAGCGCGGCAAGGCGCGCGGGATCGACATCGACATCGGCCGTCTCATCGCGGCCGAGCTCGGCGTGGAGCCGCGCTTCCGTCTGGTGCAGGCGGGCGACAACCTCGACGCCGACCTGTTCAATTACGTCTGGAAAGGCGCGGTGATCGGCGGGCGCGTCAGCGACGTGATGCTGCACGTGCCCTACGACAGCCTGCTGACCTGCCGCATAGAGCAGGTGGTGTTCACCGGCCAGTACGCCACCGAGGCCATCGCGATTGCCTACAAGGCCAAGGATTTTCCCGAGAAGGGGCCGACCGCGCCTTATTTCCGGTTCGACACGGTGGCGGTGGAGAACGATTCCATCTCGGATTTCTACCTGACATCGCTCATCGGCCCGGTGGACAACATTCATCGCTTTCGCAGCACGCTGCTCGCCGTGGGCGCACTGGCCGGAGGCGAGACGAAAGCCGCGATGGGACCGCGCGGCGAGTTGCAGGCGGGCGCCGCCCTGCACCCGGAAGCCGGTATCAAGGTGCACGAGCCGCCGTTCACGGGCTTTGCCCGGGGGCGGTGGACGATCGGCGTCGGCGTCAACTTCCAGCACCGCGACCTCGCGTATGCCGTCGATGCGGCGATCGAAGCTGCGCTGGCGGACGGGCGCATCGCCGCGATATTCAAGGAACACGGGCTGGATTTCGAGGCGCCCAGCCGCTGAACTTCTTCGGCGATGAAATCCGATGACCCGGGTCAAAACGTCGTCACGTCTCCTTTCAGATCCACCGCCGTGACGGCCGACACTTCCGGCAGCATACGCATCGCCGTGCGGATCGCCGCTGTGCCCATCAGGCAAAACGCGGTGGAGAGGCCATCGGCCACGCCGGCGCTGGCGGCTTGCACCGACACCGTGGACCACACAGGCTGCTGACCTGCCGGGCCCAGAATGTGGCCGCCCGCGCCAAGCCGCATCGCGCCGGGGCTGGAGGTGGCTATGGCGTCGCCGCGCAACGCATGGATAGCGATCAGGCCAAGCTCAGGGTCCTCGACGCCGATGCGGAACGGGCCGGAGAGCGCCGCGTACTCGCCCATGTCCACGAGCACCTGTTCGTATCCCGCCCCTTGCAGCATCGCGCGGATCTTGTCGGCGGCATAGCCCTGCGCGATGCCGTTCAGCGTCAGCGCCTGTCCGTTGCCCAGAACGACGGATGTCCCGACGCGGACATGCTCCCAGCCGATGCGGGCGCGGGCCGCGGCGGGGTCCGCTCCTTCCGCCAGCGCCTGCCACAGCGGCTGGACGCTGGCATCGAACACGCCGCCCGTTGCCGCGTGCATCCGGCTTGCCAGCGCCAGCAGATCGCGCAGCATGGGCGGCGGGTGGTCGAGGCGGCCGGCGCGGTTGAGCCGCGACAGGGCGGAATCCGACCGGAAGAGGCTTGCAGCCGCCTCCACCGCCTCGATGGCGTCGGCGATCGCCCGCCCGGTTTCTGCTGCGAGGGGGCGGGGGCCGCGCAGGTCTATGCTGACGGTGCCGCCGAGTGCCTGCGCCTGCCAGCTGTGGGTCTGCGCCAGCGCCGGCGAGGCCGCGACGGCGGCGCAGATGGTCATGAAACGGCGGCGGTTCATATCGTGGCCTCCCGCGGCGCGCGTCTTGCTCGCTCGCCCGTTTGCCGCCTTTTCGCGGCCAGCACCAGCGGAACGCATTGCGCCGTGTCGTCGTGGATCGTGACGCAGTCAAGGCATTGAAAACATTCGGAATAGGCGATCTTTCCGGTTTTCTCGATCGCGCCGTAGCGGCAGCGCACCTTGCATAGCTGGCAGGGCGAGCCGCATTCGGCCCGGCGCGGTATCCAGTTGCGCAGCCGCAGCAGGCCGCCTATCGCCATCAGGGCGCCGAGCGGGCAGACGTAGCGGCAGAACCCCTTGAAGGTGACCATGCCCAGCACCAGCCACCCCGCCGCGTAAGCGACATAATACCATTCGCGCTGAAAGCCCGTGGTGACGGCGGTCTTGAACGGCTCGATCTCGGCGACCCGCTCCGCTTCGTCGGGCAGCAGAAAGGCGACGGCGACCAGCCCCGCGAGCGCGACGTATTTGCCCGCTTTCAGCCGCGCGTCCCAACGCGGCGAGGGGTTGTATTCCGGCAGCCGCAGCAGACGCCCGGCGTGGTGGGCGAATTCCTGCATCGCGCCGAAGGGGCACAGCCAGCCGCAGAACAGGCCCCGGCCCCACAGCACGAAGCCGGTGAGGGCCGCAGCCCACACCACCAGCGAGAACGGATCGTAGAGCAGGACGGTGAGCGAGCCGTTGCCCGCCGCCGCGCGCAGCGTCGCAAGAACAGTGACGATGGAGAGCTGACCCTGTCCCCACCAGCCGACAAGGCCGATCATGACAGCCAGGATCGCCAGCCGGGCAGGGGTGAAATGTTTGCTTCCCGCCAGAGGGCGCATGCCGGGACCGAGCGCCGCGAGCAGCGGCAGCAGGAAGAGGGCGAGCGCGGCGAGATCGTACTTGCGGTGCAGCATGGCCTCCCGCCAGGGCGGGAGCGCCTCGGCAACCTCGACGCGCGTATAGAAGCGCGGGTCGGCGCGCAGCACGAGCGGAAAGCGCTTCGAGCCGTTTTCGGGCTGCAGCATGCCATGGGCGCGGGTGGCGAGGGCGAACAGCGTCCAGTCGTGCGTGGGATCGAAGCCAAGCCGCCTGTCGATGCGCAGGACCATCGCCTTGCCTTCGGGAACGCCGGGGCGCGTCGAGACCGACATATCGGCGTCGCGCAGCGGGAGCGGCAGTCCGCCCTGTTCCGCCAGCAAGCGGTCGGGCGCGGTGTTGCGCACGAATTCGTCGGACACGAGGCCATGGCGGCCGGCCTCGATGAGCAGCAGCGGCTCGTCGTCGCCCGCGACATCGAGGAAGCGCCGCAGATCCTTGAGGCTGGCGTCGTCCAGCACCGCGCGGGCGACGGAGGGCGGGCCGAGGTCCACGGCCCACAGATCGAGGTAGAGCACGTCGGGGTCGGACGCCGCCTCGGGATCGTCGTCGGCCCAGATCGTGCCGGCGAAGGCCGCGTCGACTTCGCGGTTGGTCACGCGCAGGTTGCGGGCAAGGCCCTGGTCCACCAGCGCCTGCCAGTCGAGCGCTTCGTCTACTGAAGGAGCGGGACGCACGGGCGCTGCGTTGCCGATGCCGGCCATCTTCTCGCGGGCGACGGTGAAGGCGGCGGCCATGATCGAATCGTGCGCGATCCGCACCGACGCCGTGGCCTTGGTCACGCCGTCGAGATGCACCTGTTCGGACCCGCTCCCGCCCGTGCCGTAAGGGGTGCCGACGACGAGCGGCTCGCGGATCGAACGGCCCCGATACTGCTCCAGAAAGGCGCGGAACGGCGCTTCCCCCAGGCCGGACACGAAGATGGGTTCGTTGTGCGCGATGAGCCGCACGTCGAGAAAGCGCCCGCCGAGATCGAGCATGACCAGCATGTCGATCGGCGCGCCGGAAAAGCCCGGCAGGGGCGCGAGCGGGCCGGTCTCGAACACGTAGCCGGCCTCGGCGCCGCCGGAGTTGAGCAGCGTCCACACGCCTTTGTCGTTGACCGGCTCCCCCAGCGCGTAGGGCGGCACGATCATCGGCGCCAGCGCCTCGCGCGGCAGCGGAGCCGCCACCGCGCACAAGGCGGCGGCGCACAACGCGAACAGCGCTGCGGCCAGCCGGAGCGCCAGTCTCCTCCCCATCGGCTGTTTCCTCCAGGGGCCGTACTTTCCGGAGCCGGTTCTTTTTCGCCGGCATTCCCCGACGAAAAGATAGGCTGGCGGCGCGCCGAGCGACATACGACCAAGGTCGCGAGGCAGGCCACGCCGCGCCGAGGCTATAGTGGAGGGGGAGAAAAACGATGATCGGAAAATCGGCCGGCGGCGGGGCAACAACCTCGGCCAACGATACCTCGCTGGGGATTTTCGTCCTGTCGATCCTCGCCCTGATCGCGCTCTGGGCGGCGCTGGCGGCGGCGAAGGCCGACCCGTCCGTGCTGCCCGGGCCTTGGACCGTCGCGCGGGTGTTCGCGGACGAGGTCGCTGCGGGGCGGCTGCCGCGCGACCTTCTGGCGACGCTCGTGCGCGTGGCCGTCGCGTTCGGTCTGGCGATGGCGGCGGGGTCGGTGCTCGGCGTTCTGCTGGGGCGCTGTCCGTGGCTGGACCGCTGGGCCGATCCGTGGGTGACGGTGTTCCTGAACCTGCCGGCGCTGGTGCTGATCGTGTTATGCTACCTGTGGATCGGCCTCAACGAGGTGGCGGCGATCACCGCCGTGACGCTCAACAAGACGGCGATGGTGCTGGTCACGATGCGTCAGGGCGCGCGCGCCCTCGACCCCGCGCTCGACGAACTGGCCCAGGTGGCGCGGCTGCCGGCCGGGCGGCGCTTGCGTCACATCGTCGTGCCGCAGCTGGCGCCGTTTTTCATCGTCGCCGCGCGCAACGGTATCGCGGTGATCTGGAAAATCGTGCTCGTGGTCGAGTTCCTCGGCCGATCGAGCGGCATCGGCTTTCGCATCCACATGTATTTCCAGCTGTTTCAGATCGCCCACGTGATCGCTTACGCGCTTGCCTTCGTGGTTGTGATGCTGGCGGTGGAGCATCTGCTGATCCGGCCATGGGAGATGAACGCCGAACGCTGGCGGCGTGCGGCCGCGAACTGACCGGGCATCAAGATGCGCGCGGCGGCCTGCGGCGGTAAAGCTCGTAAGCGGTGGCGCCGACGATGGCGGCTGCGATCATGACGAGCGCGAGCGCGTTCACGGCGGGGGTAAGGCCCGTTCGCACCTTCGTGGCGATGAAAACCGTCAGCGGCGTCTCGAAACCGCGCACGAAAAGCGTGGTGTTGTAGTTCTCGACCGATTGCAGCAGCGCGAGGAACCCCGATGCGACCAGCGCGGGCTTCAGGAACGGCAGCAGCACGCGGCGGAACACCATGAACTTCGACGCGCCGAGGCCGAGCGCGGCGTCTTCCTGGGTGCGGTCGAAGCGCTGGAGGCGGGCGGAAACCATCAGCATCACGTAGCAGATGATGAAGCTCGCCTGCGCCATCACGATCAGGAACAGGCCGCCGCCGACACCAAGCTGCCGCCACAGAACCAGTGTCGCGATGCCGACGACCACGCCGGGCGTGAGCAGCGGCGACACCATGACCGCGTAGAGCACGTTGCGGGCGCGCCCGTGCAGACTGGTGAGCAGGAGTGCTGCCGCAGTGCCCACCGGCAGCGCTATCGCCACCACAAGCAGGGCGATGGCCGCCGAGGTCCAGACCGCGTTCCACATGGCCTGATCGGTCCACAGGGCCTGGAACCACTGCAACGTGGTGCCCTGCCAGGGGGTGACGGTGGGAAAGCGGCTGGTGTTGAAGGTGGCGGCGCTCATCAACGCGAGCGGCAGGAAAAGATACAGGAAGAACGCCGCCAAATAGAAGCGGAACAGCGCCTTGGCGATCCAGCTTCCGCTGCTCATTTCGTCACCTCGGCCAGGCTGACGCGGGCGAGCCTGAGGGCCGCCAGCACGACGACGAGGCACAGCACCAGCAGGACCAGCGCGTAGGCCGCGCCCCTGTTCCAGTCGCCGCCCTCGAAGAACCAGTTGTAGATGATCTCGGTGAACCAGCGGCTTCCCGGCGCGCCCAGCAGCGCCGGCGCCACGTAGGAACCGGCCGCGAGCATGAAGGTGAAGACGCAGCCCGTGGCGATGCCGGCCTTGGCGTGGGGCATCACCACGCGCCAGTGAATGCGCCACGTCGGCGCGCCGAGGTCGCGGGCGGCCTCGACCTGCGCCTTGTCGAGGCTCTCGATGGCGTTGTAGATCGGAAACAGCATGAAGAGGATGTAAGCATAAACCATGCCGGCGAGCACGCCGGCGTTGCCTTGCCAGCGCACCGGCTCGTCGATGAGGCCGAGGCCGAGCAGCGCCTCGTTCAACGGTCCGCGATAGGCGAGCAGGATGTACCACGCCAGCGTGCGCAACACCTCGTTGATCCAGAAGGGAATCGTCAGCGCCAGCAGCGCCAGCGCCGTCTGGTTGCGCGTGGCGCGCTGCGCCAGCCAGAAAGCCAGCGGGTAACACACCGCGAACGTGGCGAAGGCGACGAGCGCGCTCGCCCAGATAGTTTTCACGAAGATCGCGCGGTGCACCGGCTCGTTGAACAGATACAGGATGTTGTCGAGCGAGTAGACGTCGTCCGGCCCGCCGATGCGCGCGGGCGGCAGGTTGGGCCGCAGGGCGTAGTCGATCATCGTCAGGTTGGGGGCGAGCACCATGCCCGCGAGCCACAGGAACACCAGTGCGAGGATGATCGTGCCGGAACCATGGCCGAAGCGCCGCAGGACCTCAGGCATCGGGAAGCACCGTTGCGTGGCCGGTGCGGAAGGAGAACGCCGCCGCCACCCCAACCGCGGGGGCGCTCGCGAGCGCGGTGCTGGCGATGGAGGCGATGAGCGGCGCGCCGTTGGGCCGCGTTCCGTAGGCAAGGGCGAAGGCGCCTTCGAAATCGATGCGATCGATCCGCGCGCTCACGCCGTTCTCGGCCGCGCCATCCGCGGCCAGCGCCTCGGGGCGCACGTAGAGCCGCGCCGCCGAGCCCACGGCGAGGCCCGGGCCCGCCCGGCCGCGCAGGGCTTCCGCGCCGGTGTCCACCGTCGCGATCCCGTCCGCGATGGCGCTCACCCGGCCCGCGATGGCGTTGTTCTCGCCCACGAAAGTGGCGATGAACGGCGTCGCCGGGTTGTCGTAGAGGTCGTGTGGCGTGCCGACCTGCTCCACCGCTCCGCCGTTCATGACCGCGATGCGGTCCGACATCGCCAGCGCCTCGGACTGGTCGTGGGTGATGTAGATGAAGGTGATGCCGGTGCGCTTCTGCAGGGCGCGAAGCTCCGCCCGCATGTGCTGGCGCAGCTTGAGGTCGAGCGCCGAAAGCGGCTCGTCGAGCAGCAGCACCTGCGGCTCGATGGCGAGCGCCCGCGCGATGGCGACACGCTGGCGCTGGCCGCCCGAAAGCTCGCCCGGCAGCCGGTCGCCGTAGCCTTTCAGCGCGATCAACTCCAGCAGTTCCTCGGCTCTCGCCCGCCGCTTCGCCCGCGCGACACCGCGCGCCTCCAGACCGAATGCGATGTTCTCCCACACCGGCATCAGCGGAAACAGCGCCAGCGACTGAAAGATCATCGCCGTGGGGCGCTGGTTCGGCCCCAGCCCCTTCATGGCGCGTCCGGCGATGGCGATGGTGCCGGAGGTGGGTTCGAGAAAACCGGCGATCATCCGCAGCACGGTCGTCTTGCCGCAGCCGGAGGGGCCGAGAATGGAGAAGAACTCTCCCCCGGCCACCGTCAGCGACACGTTGTCGACGGCGCGCGTGGCGCCGAAGGCCATGCCGACCCTGTCAAGCTCAACCGAATGCATGCAAACTCCGCAAGGGTATTGCCGGCGGAAGCAGCAACGCCGGCAGAAGCGGGCACCGCTTCCGCCGGGGCGCTCCCCGTAAGGGAGGCGGCTTGGGCGCCGCCTCCGGATTTGTCACTTCAGGCCGAGAGGAAGCGGTCCTGATACTCGTTGCGCTTCGACACGTACCAGTTTTCCTGCACCGGCCACCACCACAGGCGCTCGAGCGCGTCGCCCGGATAGGCGTTCGCGAAGAACGTCTTGGCCTTGTCGTCGAGCAGGTCGGCGGCGCCGACAGCGGTCGAGTTGATCGAGGTGGCGTTGGAGTACAGCGCGCCGGCTTCCGGCGTCAGGAACCAGTTGATGAAGGCATAGGCCTGTTCGACGTTCTCGGCGCCGACCGGAATGGCGAAGCCCTCGAGCCACGCGAGCGCACCCTCGGTGGGGGCGATGAAGCCGACGGGCAGGCCTTCCTTGGCAAGTGCCGCGCCGGTCGAATCCCACGTCTGGCCGATGGTCGCGCCGTTGACGCGGAACGCGCCCTGGGCTTCGTTCTCGTTCGACCAGAACTGCACGATGTTGCCCTTGCGCGCGATGGCCTCGGCGAGGATCACGTCGAAGATCTCGACCTGCGCTTCGGGGGTCTTGAACGCGTCGAGCAGCGGGCGCGGCAGCTTGCCTTCCTTCTCCAGCCACAGGCCGAGGCCGACGAGGCTGGAGTGGCCGCGCACCGTCGCCTTGCCGGCGCTCTCGGGCTTCCAGATGTCGCCGTAGGAGGCCTTGCCGTATTCCAGCGGCGACTTGTTGCGGTCGAACGCCAGCGCCTCGGTGCCCCAGTCGGCGGGAACCTGGTAACGCTTGCCGTTCACGACGGCGCCGAATTTTTCCGAGTTCTTCCAGATGGCGGGCAGGACGCGCGACACCTCGACCTTCGATTCGTCGATCGGCTGGATGAGGCCGAATTCGACGTAGTTAGGCACGCGGTCCACGGTCGGCCAGACGATGTCGAAACCCTTGCCCTGGTTGGCGCGCAGCTGGTTCAGCAGCTCGTCGTTGGTGCCGTAGGGCGTGAACTTGGCCTTGATGCCGGTCGCCTTCTCGAAGGCGGCGAGGAGCGGGTCGGTGACGTAGCCCGCCCACCCGAAGATGTTGACCGTGCCGGACGAAGCCTGCGCGAACGCGCCGCGCGAGATGAAGGGGCCAACGGCGGAAGCGCTCGCGAGAGCGGCCGCGCCCTTGAGAATGGCGCGTCTGTGGATCGTTGTCATTGCAGGAACATCCTTGCGTTTGATCGGTCGCCTCAGGCTAGACACGTCTTGTTACAAATCCACGACGGTGCGCCGCCCCTGGATGCACCGCCCCTGGATGCACCGCCTGCGATGGAGATGACCGCCGGCTGTCATGCCTGTGTCAACGAAAGGCTCTATCCAGTCGCGAACGCAATTGCACACCTGTGCAATCGAGGTGGACATGCAGCCGGATACCTTTCTCGAACTCGACGGCATCGCCTGCGGCTACGGCAAGACCCGGGTCCTGGACGACATCGACCTTGCCGTGGGCCGGGGCGAGTTCGTGGCCCTGCTGGGTTCGTCGGGCTGCGGGAAGACGACGCTGCTGCGCGTGCTGGCGGGGCTGGTGTCGCCGTCCGCCGGCAAGGTCATGCTGCGCGGCGAGGACGTGACGGACATGCCGCCCGACCGGCGCGGCGTGTCGATGGTGTTCCAGTCCTATGCGCTGTGGCCGCACATGACGGTGGCGCAGAACATCGGCTACGGCCTGCGCCTGAGGGGCGTGACGAAAGCCGAGCGGGCGGCGCGCGTCGACGCGATCCAGTCGATGCTCGGCCTCGACGGCCTTGGCGAGCGCAAGCCGTCGGCGCTTTCGGGCGGCCAGCGCCAGCGCGTCGCGCTTGGCCGCGCGCTCGCCGTCGATCCGGAAATCCTGCTGCTCGACGAGCCGCTGTCCAATCTCGATGTCCGCATCCGGCTCTCGGTGCGTCATGAGCTGCGCGCGTTGCAGCGCCGTCTGGGCATCACCGCCGTCCACGTCACGCACGACCGCGAGGAGGCCATGGTGATGGCGGACCGCGTCGTCATCCTGAACGCCGGCCGGATCGTCCAGCAGGGCTCGCCCGAGGAAGTCTACAACCGCCCCGCTTCCGCATTCGTCGCGGCCTTCATGGGCGCGGAGAACGTCGTCCAGCTCGCGGGCGCGCCCGTGGGCGGACGGTTCGCCATCGCCGCCGGTCCCGCCAACGGGGAGGGCAGCGTGCCGCTCGCCGGCCGCCGGCTCGGCGCGGGGGCGGTCGAGGCGCGCTTCCGGCCGGAAGCCGCGCGCATCGACGAGGCAGGCGAGCCTGCGGACGATGGCGGCTTCGCCTTCCACGGCGAGGTCGTTGCCGTCAGCTATCCCGGCGGCCACTGGCGCCACACCATCCGTGTCGGCGAGACGGAGATCCTGGCCGACGCCGGGCGCGCCTTTCCGCCCGGAGCGCGCGTTGCGGTGCATGTCGCGCCGGACGCCCTTTTTCTCTTCGACCGGCCGGACATCCGGCCTCCGGTCGCTCAAGTTTCCCGGCAAAATTCCCCGATCCCCGCCGGGAAGGTCCCTGCCTAACCCTCAGTCAACGCTGGAGCCTATCCCATGAAGAGAATGTCCTGCGCGGCGCTTGCCCTCATAGTCGCCGCCTTTCCCGTCAGGGCCGCGGAACTGACGGTCGCCACCGCCGGCGACCAGAACATGGTCGACTACATCAACCAGTACCTCGGGCCGCTGTTCGAGAAGGCCAATCCGGGTAACACCGTGCGCGCCATCGGCACCGGCCCCGGCGATGCCGGTTCGCAGAAGCTGCTGGAGCGCTTCGACGCGCAGGCCGCCGCCAACGTGCCCGCGTGGGACGTGGACGTCGCCGTGGTGCATGAGAAGTTCGTGGGTCCGATGGTCGCCAAGGGCTACCTCGACAAGTACCGCGACGCGATCTCGACCGGCAAGCTCGTCACCCGCGAGAACGCGAAGAACGCGCTCGGCGCCAATGTCGACGGCTACGTGATGCCGATGTTCAACAGCCAGACGGCCGTGGCCTACAATCCGGCGCTGGTGCCCAACCCGCCCAAGAGCTACGCGGAAATCGCGGATTGGGCCAAGGCGCATCCCAAGCAGTTCGGCTACAACGGCATCAAGGGCGGCGCTTCCGGCGTGAGCTTCGTGATGGGCTGGGTCTACGCCTTCGGCGACGGCGACGCCAAGATCCTGGAAGCGGGTCCCTTCAAGGAAGAAGAAACCAAGAAGTGGGACGGCGCCTTCAAGAGCCTCGCCGACTTCACCAAGAACGCGACGCTGACGCCCGGCAACGCCGGCACGCTCGACCAGCTGAGCCGCGGCGAGATCGCCATGGGCCCGGTTTGGGTGGACATGTTCTACTCCTGGCAGGCCAACGGCCAGCTCTCGCCTGACCTGAAGCTCTTCCTGCCCGCGCCCGGCATGCCCGGCCAGCCGATGCACTACGTGGTTCCCGAGAAGGCCGCGAACAAGGATCTGGCGCGCAAGTTCATCGAGCTCGCGACCAGCCCCGAGGTGCAGGCCGAAGGCATCGTCAAGCGCTTCAACTGGTATCCGGGCATCGACGCCGAGCACGTGAAGGCCAAGCTCGACGACGCCACCTGGAACCGGCTGTTCGTCGACATCACGCCTGAAGACCTCGCCACCAAGGGCCGGCCGTTCCCGATCGCCCCTTACAACACCGCTATCCTCGAAGCTTACGAGCGTTCGGTGAAGTAAAACGGCCCCGCAACTCCCCGGCCAGCCGGGGAGTTGCTCCAGGCCTGTGCGGCGCAGCAGGAACTTGCCATGTCCAGACGTTTTCTCGGTCTCGCCCTCGTGGCGCCTGCTCTCGTGGTGATCGTGCTCTTCTTCATCGTGCCGCTGGTGCTGTCGGCTGTTGGCGCGTTCAGGGTTGAGGGCGGCGGCTTCGGCCTGGACAATTTCGTCAAGAGCGTCGACCTCTATGCGCCGGACATCGTGTTCACGGTGGTGATCGTCGCGCTGTCGACGGTTCTCACCGGCCTTGCCGCGATCGCCATCGGTGGCTACCTCACCCTTGGCGAGAACAGGACGGCGGTGGCCATTCTGCGCTGGCTCTATCGCTGGCCGCTGTTCATTCCGTTCATCGTCGTCGGGCAGATCCTGCGCACGTTCCTGGCCAAGAACGGCATCATGAACAACGTGGCCGTGGGCCTCGGCCTGATCGCGCCGCTGGACGCCCAGAGCTTTCTCGACTGGCGCGGCATCGTTATCGCCTTCGTGTGGAAGCAGACGCCTTTCGTCGCGCTGCTCGTCGCCGGGGCCATGGCGTCGGTGAACCGGGAAACCATCGAGGCGGCGCGCAATCTCGGCGCCTCGCGGCTGCGCATCCTGTTCGAGATCCTGGTTCCGCAGGTGATGATGACGGTCACCGTCGGGCTCATCCTGTCGTTCGTGACGATGCTGTCGGTGCTGTCGGTGCCGCTGATGATCAACGCCCAGTCGCCGACCATGCTGACCGCTGACATTGCCTTCCGCGTCAACGCCTATGGCGATTACGGCGTGGCCAACGCGCTGGGCCTCATATCGCTGGCGTTCGCCGCCTGCGTGGGCTGGATCTACCTGCGTCAGAGCCTGAAGGAACGCGCATGAGCATGCCGGCGCAACTCCCTGCCGCGAGATTTTGGCGGCTTCCTCTCTGGGGCCGGCTGGCGCCGGCGCTCAAATGGGTGCTGCGCGGCCTGATCCTCGGCGTGCTGGCCTTCTTCATCTTCGGCCCGCTGATGAACATGCTGCTGTGGACGGTGGCGGAGAAGTGGTATTTTCCCCACGCGCTGCCGCTGCAATATGGGCTGAGCCATTGGGAAAACGTGTTCGCGCCGCGGGGCGGGGCGCTGGAATCGCTGCATAACTCGCTGCTGGTGGCGGTTCTCACGGTCGTCGTGTCGCTCGCGCTGGCGATCCCGGCGGGCTACGCGCTGGCGCGGTTGAACCTGCCGATGCGCGGCCTGATCCTGCTCGCCTTCCTGATCCCGCAGGCTTTTCCGAGCCTCACGGTCTACGTCAACATCGCGCGCATCTTCTACGAGATCCGCCTCAACGGCACGATACCCGGCGTGGTGCTGGTGCATGTCTCGCACGGGCTGGTTTATGCGGTGTGGATCGCGACCGCGGCTTTCGCGGCCGTCGAGAGCGAGCTGGAGCAGGCGGCGCGCTGCGCGGGCGCGGGGCGGCTGCGCGCCTTCGCCGACGTGACGCTGCCGCTCGCCGCGCCGGGGCTGATGGCGAGCGCCATTTTCGTTTTCCTCGAAAGCCTCGACGAGTTTACCGGCAGCTACTTCGTCGGCGCCCCGGACGTGCCCATGCTGCCGCTGCTTCTCTACACGGCCGGCGCCGGCGGCAATTATCAGGTCGCGTCGATCACGGCGCTGCTTTTGCTCATCCCCTCCGTGCTCTTTATGCTCGTCGTGGAGCGATTCCTGAAGGCGGACGTCCTGTCGCGCGTCGGGCGCTGAGGAGACGGTCATGGGCGATGAAGACGGCAAGCCGCAGCAGCGCATGCGTTTCGTCAGCGCCGAGCAGGTGGCGCAGCGGGCCGGCGTTTCCCGGTCCGCCGTCTCGCGCACCTTCACCCCCGGCGCAAGCGTTTCGCCCGCGACCCGCGAGCGGGTGCTGGAGGTGGCGCACGAGTTGGGCTACCACGTGAACGATCTGGCGCGCGGCGTGCTCGCGAACCAGAGCCGGCTGGTCGGTATCGTGGCGACGAAGCCGGAAGTCGGCTTTCGCGCTCATCTGGCGGCGGCGCTCTCCAAGGCGCTCATCGCCCGGGGCAATGTTCCGGTGCTCATCAACACCGGCCAGACGGAACAGGAACTGCTGGCGGCCCAGCGCACGCTCATCGGCCACCGCGCCGCCGCGACGATCATCCTTTCAGGTTCGCCGCCCGAGAGTTTTTTCGATCTCGCCCGCCGCAACGGCCAGCCGCTCGTCGTTATCGGCCGTTCGGAACCGGGGGCCGACCACGTGCGCGTCGGCAATTCGGAGGCGTCGCGCAAGGCGGCGGCGGCATTCGTGCGCGGCGGCCGCCTGCGGCTCGCGGTCGCGGGATCGGAGTCGGCGACGCCCAGCATCCGCGAGCGCGAGGCGGCCTTCCAGGCGGAGGCTGAACATCTCGGCGCAAGCGTCACGATCGGACGCGGCGCCGATTCCGATTATGGCGGCGGGCTCGTCGCGGCGCGCGCGCTGTTCGCCGGTGGCGAGCGGCCCGAGGGCGTGTTCTGCGCCAACGACCAGATTGCCTTCGGCGTGATGGATGTCGTGCGTGCCGAGCTCGGGCTCAGCGTGCCCCGCGACGTCGCCATCATCGGCTTCGACGATGTGCCGGAGGCCGCGTGGCTCAGCTACATGCTGACGACCTTCCGTCAGGACCCCGCCATCATGGCCGGGCGCGCGGTCGAGCTGATCGGCCGCCGGCTCGCCGATCCCGACATGCCGCCTGCTTTCGAGCGCGTCATTCCGGATTTCATCGTGCGCCGCAGCTTCACGCCCGCCTGATGCCGCTCCCAACTGTCTCAAAGGAAATCATGAGCAACGAATTTGCCGACGATCCGCGATTTGTCCTCTCGAGGGACATCGTTCTCGAAGCCGGCCGGAAGGCGCTTGCCTACTATGCCGACCGTTCGTCGCTGCAAACCGAGGCCAAGCTGAGCGGGCAGGACATCGTCAGCGAGGCCGACAGGACGGTGGAGGAACTGATCCGCGCGCGTGTCGGCGCGGCGTTTCCGGGCGACGGCATTCTCGGCGAGGAACAGGGGCTTGCCGCCGGCTCGTCGGGCTTCCTGTGGGTGGTCGATCCCATCGACGGCACGAGCTGCTTCGTGCACGGGCTGGACCAGTGGTGCATTTCCATCGGGGTGATGGACGGCGACGAGACGGTTCTGGGCCTGATCCACAGGCCGACGACGGGCGATCTCTTCGTGGCGCGCCGCAACGGCGGCGCCTTCCTGAACGGCGAGCCGATGCGTGTCGACGCTACTGCCGGCATCGACACCGGCCTCATCGGTGTTGGCGCCAACTTCCGCGTGCCGGCGGAGCGCATCGCGGCCTTTGTCCGGCTGCTGCTCGAAGCCGGCGGAATGTTCGTGCGCAATGGTTCCGGCGCGCTCATGCTGGCGGAAGTCGCGAGCGGCCGGCTTGCCGGCTACTACGAGGCGCACATGAATGCGTGGGATTGCGTGGCCGGGCTGCTCATGATCCGCGAGGCGGGCGGATGGACGGCTCCGTTCCCGTCAACAGGCGCGGAGCTTCTCGCCGGTGGCCCGGTGCTCGGTTGCGCGAGCGGGATCGGCGGCGAACTGCGCGCCCTCGTCCAGCGCTCGCTGGAGATCGCCGAAGCAACCGGGAACGGCTGACGCCGGCTTCGTCAGCGGCAGGCGGGCTATTTGGCCAGCTATTTGGCCAGCAACGGAGAGGGGCGCTTTGCCGCCGCGAGGCCGGTTCCCCGCCCCAGTTCGCCGGCGAGCGCGCCGCGCAGCAGAAGCACCTCGCCGCCGATCATGATGTCGTTGCGGATCGCCGCGCGCGCGGCCGCGCCGTCGGCCATGCGGATCGCCTCCAGAATGGTGTAGTGATGGTCGATCATCACGCGTCCGCCTGCGTCGTAGCCCGACGAGATCAGCGGCCCCATCTGCAGCCACAGGTTTTCGAGCAGGCTGCGCAACGTGGCCATGTCGGCGATTTCCGGCAGCGCGAGATGGAACTTCTGGTTCGTCCGCAGCGCGCGCAGATGATCCCTCGCCGCCATCGCTTCTTCGTTTTCGGCGAGGATGCTTTCCAGATAAGCGATGTCGTCCGAGTCGGCGAACTGCGCCGCGCGTTCGGCGGCGAGGCCCTCCAGCTCGATGCGGATCGTGCGGATCTCGAGGTAACGCGAGCGCTCCAGCAAGGGCACGCGGATGTCGCGGGGGCTCTGGAACAGCAGGCCGCCGTTGTTGACCAGCCGCAGAACCGCGTCCCGGATGGGGGTCACGCTGACCCCCATCTTGTCCGCGAGATCCCGGATCTTCAGCCGGGTGCCCGGAGGAAGCGCCCCCGTCATCAGATCGTAGGCAAGCCGGTCATAGACCTCCTCGGCAAGGCTGGTCTTGTCGCCCATGCTTTCTTTCAATCCGGAGGCCCCCATCCTTCTCAATGTTTCAAGCACGAGTTTGCAGGCTCCGAAGAAAACCCTCAAGACAATCGCCAATAACCGATACCTGATAGCCGCCTTCCTGCACAACAAGTACGGGAAGATCAAGACTGCCGACCAGTGTGCCGGCCTGGCTGAAGGCTTCGGTCGTGACTTCGACGATGCTGAGCGGGTCTTCGATGTGGGTGTCGTAGCCGAGCGCCAGCACGAGGGCTTCGGCGCCATAGGCCCGAACCGCCTCGACGCCGCTGCGCACGCCCGCGAGGAAAGCGTCGTTGCCGGTGTGCGGCGCAAGCGGGATGTTCAGGTTGAAGCCCACGCCGTCGCCGTGTCCGGTTTCATCGACGCGCCCGGTGAAGAACGGGTTGTAGTGGTCGGGGTCGACATGCACCGAGACCGTCAGGACATCGTTCCGGCGATAGAAGATCTGCTGCGTGCCGTCGCCGTGGTGGGCGTCGATGTCGAGGACCGCGACCTTGCCGTACTTGCCGCGCAGGCGCTGCGCGGCGATGGCGGAATTGTTCATGTAGCAAAAGCCCGTCGCGCGGTCGACGCGGCAGTGGTGGCCCGAGGGGCGGCACAGCGCGTAGGCGAGGCGCTCACCCGCCAGCAGCGCATCCGCGCCGGCGCTGGCGGTGTGGCTGGAGCGCAGCACCGAGAGCCACGTGTGCTCGCCGATCGGCACCGCCAGATCGCCCAGATAGTAGCCTGTCTGAGCGAGAAGCTGATCGGTGGGGCAGGGCGGGCGCGAGTCGCGCGAGGGATCGCCGTTCCAGTAGGGGAAGGTGTTCGGCAGAACCTCGGGGCCGTGCTCCGGCAGCTGAATCCAGCGCTGATAGGCGGTTTCCAGATAGTCGAGATAATGCGTGGCGTGCACGGCCTCGGCCGGCGCGCGGCCGTAGTCCTCGGGCTCCTCGGGCGTTACGCCAAGCCGCGCCAACGCCTTCAGCAGCTCTTCGGTGCGCGCGGGCACGTCGGTCGCGTCGCAGATGCGTCCGTACCGCATGAACTGCAGCGGATTATGGATTGCCTGATCGGGATGATAAAAGGCGCGCATGGTGCGGGCTCCTTACAAGCGGTTACTTTGCAGCCTTGGCCAGCGATCTTTCGGTGATCTGGCTCAGGCGGGTGTCGGGCGTGATGTATTCCACGTCGTAGCGCAGCTCGAGCAGGGCCGGGCGCTGCTGCTCGCGGGCGAAGGCGCGGGCGCGGGCGAAGGCGGCGGCGAAGTCCTCCGTCTTCTCGACCACCTCGCCGTGGGAGCCATAGGCTCGGGCGATGGCCGCGAAATCGGGGTTTTCAAGCTCCAGCGCGAAGGCGCGCGCGGGGTATTCGCGCTCCTGATGCGCCTTGATCGTGCCCCAGGCGCGGTTGTTGCACACCAGAACCACGATCCCCAGACGGTGCTGGCTGGCGGTGCCGAACTCCTGCATCGTCATCTGGTAGCAGCCGTCGCCGGCGAAGGCGATGGCCTCGCGCGCGGGGAAGGCGAGCTTCGCGGCGATGGCGGCCGGCAGGCCATAGCCCATCGAGCCGCAGATGGGAGACGCCTGCGTGCCCAGGTGCGAGAACTGCAGGAACTGGTGCGGGAACAGCGCGAAGTTGCCCGCGCCCACCGACACGAACACATCCTCGGGCAGCACCTCGGCCATGTGCAGGCAGGCTTGCGCCAGATCGAAGGCCGAGGTGGTCGGATGAGGCTGGCGCGATTGCCGGTAGTCGTCGTTGGCCGATTTCGCCAGGCCGGACCAGTTTAGCGCGCCGGCGGGCTGCAACTCGGCAAGCGCGGCCGCCGCGCCCACCGGATCGGCGTTGATCGCCAGCGCCGGACGATAGACATGGCCGAGCTCGTTGCTGTCGGGATGGATGTGCACCAGCGTCTGGCGCGGCAGCGGGCTCTCAACCAGCTTGTAGCCCTCGGTCGTCGGCTCGTCGAGACGCGAGCAGACCGAGATCAGCAGATCCGAATCCGTGATGCGCTGCGCCAGCGCCCGGTCGACGCCATAGCCGATGTGGCCGGCAAAGTGCGGGTGGCGGTTGTCGAAAACCTCCTGCCGGCGCCACGACACGCCGACCGGCAGGTCGAAGCGTTCAGCGAAGGCCGCGAGGTTCGCGCGCGCCTCGTCGGTCCAGCCGGTTCCGCCCGCGATGACGAAGGGACGCTGCGCCTTCTGCAGCAGGGCGGCCAGCGCCGCCATGTCGCTTGCGGCGGGGCGGGGATGCGGGCGTTCGAACGGCTGCACGTCCGCCACCGCGGCGCGGCCCCAGAGCGTGTCTTCAGGAAGCGCCAGAACGACCGGGCCGGGGCGGCCGCTGCGGCTGATGGCGAAGGCGCGGGCGACGAATTCCGGGATGCGGTCGGTCCGGTCGATCTGCGCGACCCATTTCGTCACCGGGCCGAACATCTGGCGGTAGTCGATTTCCTGGAAGCAGGCGCGCTCCGTGGTATCCGAGCCGATCTGGCCGACGAACAGGATCAGCGGCGTGCCGTCCTGATGGGCGACATGCAGGCCGATGGAAGCGTTGGTAGCGCCCGGCCCGCGCGTCACGAAACACACGCCGGGCTTGCCGGTGAGCTTGCCATATGCCTCGGCGGCATAGGCGGCGCCGCCTTCCTGACGGAAGGGGACCGTGCGGATCGTGTCCCGGCGCTCGCCGAGCGCGTCGATGCAGGGCAGGAAGCTCTCGCCCGGAACCATGAAGACGGTATCGACCCCGTGCAGTGCAAGCTGCCTTACAAGGATTTCTCCGCCATGGTCTTCCGTCGGAGCAATATCGGTTGCGGACATTAGATGCTTTCCTTGTGGAGATCTCTGATGACTTGTTCGGGGTGCCATTCCTTGCCCGGAATGGCCTCGATGAGGCGCTGCGTGTATTCGTTCTGCGGCGCATCGAAGATTTGCGACGGCGGCCCCATCTCGACCACCTCGCCCCGGCGCATCACCACGATCTGGTCGCAGATCTGGGCAGCGATGCGCAGATCGTGGGTGATGAAGATCATGCCGAGCTTGAGCTGGTCCTGAATGTCGCGCAGCAGGCGCAGGACCTGCTCCTGCACCGACACGTCCAGCGCCGAGACGCTTTCGTCGGCGATCAGGATATCCGGGTCCAGCATCAGCGCGCGGGCGATGCCGATGCGCTGGCGCTGGCCGCCCGAGAACTCGTGCGGATAACGGACATAGGCCGAGGCATCCAGCCCCACGCGGGCGAGCAGCTCCTCGGCGCGCTTGCGGGCGGTGGTTTTGTCAACACCATTGGCCAGCGGGCCGTCGGTCAGGATGCGGCCGATGGTCTGGCGCGGATTCAGCGACGCGAAGGGATCCTGGAAGATCATCTGGATCTTCTTGCGCATCGGGCGGAAGCTCGCTTGCGACAGTGGCGCGATGTCCATGCCGTGATACAGGATCTGGCCGCTGTCGGAATCCAGCAGTTTCATGATGACCCGCCCGAGCGTCGATTTGCCCGAGCCGGATTCGCCCACAACGCCCAGCGTCTGCCCGCGATGCAGCACGAGGTTGATGTCCTGCACCGCTGGCACGACACGCGGCTTGGAGAACAGCCCTTCGCTGCTGCGATAGGTCTTGTTGAGATTGCGCAGTTCGAGCAGCGGCACCTCGTCGGCGGCCTCGACGCCGTTGCTTTCCTTGCGCTCGGTCTCGCGGTGCGGAACGGCGGCGATCAGGCGCTGCGTATAGGGGTGTTTGGGATGGTTCAGCACCTGATCGGCGGTGCCCTGTTCCACGATCAGGCCCTTTTCCATCACGATCGCCCTGTCGGCGATATCCGCGACGACGCCGAAATCGTGGGTGACGAAGATGACACCCATGCCCTTGGCGCGCTGGATGCGCTTGATCAGCGCCAGGATCTGGGCCTGCGTGGTCACGTCGAGGGCCGTGGTGGGTTCGTCCGCGATCAGGATCGAGGGCTCCAGCGCCAGCGCCATGGCGATGACGATGCGCTGACGCTGCCCACCCGACAGGCGGAACGGATAGGCGTTGCGCAAGGTCGCGGGATCGGGCAGGCCGACATATTCCATCAGCTCCAGCACGCGGGCGGCGCGGGCGGCGGCGTTGGTGTTGCCGTGCACCAGCATGACCTCGTCGATCTGCTCGCCCACGGTCATCAACGGGTTCAGCGCCGAGAGCGGCTCCTGGAACACCATGGCGATGTCGCGCCCGCGCAGCGCGCGCTTCTCTTCCTCGGGCAGGGAGAGCAGGTCGCGGCCGTGATAGTCGATGCTGCCGCGGGTGGGTTTCAGATAGTCGGGCAGGAGGCCCATGATCGCGTTCGCGGTCATGGATTTGCCCGAGCCGGATTCGCCCACCACGCACAGCACCTCGCCGGGGTTCAGATCGTAGCTGATGTCCTGAATGGCGTGGGCGCGGTCGAAGCCCTCGGGCAGCGCGATGGTCAGGTTCTTGACGCTGAGAAGGGGAGCCTTCGTGTCGCTCATTGCTTCCTCCCGCGCAGGTGGGGGTTCATCACGTCGTTGATGCCTTCGCCGATCAGGTTGATCGCCAGCACCGCGAGCAGGATTGCAAAGCCGGGGAAGAAGCTCATCCACCACGCTTCGCGCAGCATGGTGCGCGCCGCGCCGATCATGAAGCCCCAGCTCATCATGTTGCGGTCGCCGAGGCCCAGGAACGACAGGGCGCTTTCGGTCAGGATCGCCGTCGCCACCATCAGCGAGGCGGTGACGATGATCGGGGAAACCGCGTTCGGCAGGATCTGGGTGAGGATGATGCGCGGCCCGCTCTGGCCGATAACCACGGCGGCCTGCACGAATTCGCGCTGGCGCAGCGACAGGAACTCAGCCCGCACGAGGCGCGCCACGCTGGGCCACGAGACGACCGCGATAGCGAGCGTGATCGAGATGAAGTTCGGGCTGAAGATCGCCACCAGCACCACCGCCATGGCGAAGGTCGGGATGATCTGGAAGAACTCGGTGAAGCGCATCAGGATGTCGTCGACGCGCCCGCCATAGAAGCCGGCGACCGCGCCGATCGTCACCCCGATCAGCACCGCGACCAGCGTCGAGACCACGCCGATCAGGAGCGAGACCTTGGCGCCGTGGGCGATGCCGGCGGCGATGTCGCGGCCCAGCATGTCGGTGCCGAGCAGGAACTTGGCGTCCTGCAGCGGGCGCAGCAGCGGCATGCCCACGGTCTTCCACGGATTGCCGGGATAGAGCAGCGGCGCGGCGACGGCGAGGAACACGATGGCTGCCAGAATGATCAGCCCGAGAACGGCACCGTAGTTTTGTGAGAAGCGTTTGATGAACTGCATGCTCTGACCTCAGGAGATGCCGATGCGCGGGTCGACGACGCGATAAAGCAGATCGGTGATGAAATTGACCACGACCACGACGATGGCGGTAATCAGAAACACCCCCAGAAGCACCGGATAGTCGCGCTGCATCAGGGCATCGAACATCAGCCGGCCGATGCCGGGCCAGGCGAAGACGGTTTCGGTGAGGATCGCGCCGCCCACGAGTTGGCCGGCTTGCATGCTGGCGAAGGTGAAGACCGGCAGGACAGCGTTGCGCAGCACGTGGCGGCGGATGATGCGCTGGCCCGGCACGCCCTTGGCGCGCGCTGTCTTGACGAAATCGAGACCCATGACTTCGAGCATCGAGGCGCGGGTCAGGCGGGTGTAGATGGCGGTGTAGAACAGCCCCAGCGTCACGGTGGGCAGTATCAGGTGGTGGGCGATGTCGAGCACGCGCCGCCAGCCGGTGTAGCCCGCGCCGATGGTCTCCATGTCGAAGGGCGGAAGCCAGCCGAGGTTGATCGAGAACAGCAGCACCGACATCAGCGCGATCCAGAACAGCGGTGTCGCGTAGAAGATCAGCGCGAGAGTGGTGATCATGCTGTCCAGAACGGTGCCGCGATGGCGGGCAGCCAGCACGCCGAACAGCATGCCCGTGGCCAGCGAAAAGACGAAGGCGGCGCCCGTCAGCAGCAAGGTCGCGGGCAGGCGTTGCAGGATGAGGTCGAGAACAGGAACCTGGTTGCGATAGGAAAAGCCCAGGTCCCCCGTCAGCACGCCGGAGAGATAGTTCCAGAGCTGCACGGGCACCGGCTGGTCCAGACCGAACTGACGCCGGAGGTTTTCAACGAACTGAGGGTCGCCGGAACCTGCCTCGCCGGCAAGAATTGCCGCCGGATCGCCCGGTGCAAGCTTGATCAGAAGGAAGTTCAGGATGATCACACCTACGATCACCACGAACGCCTTGCCGATCCGTTGCAAGGTGAAGTTCAGCATAGGATCTCGGCTCCATACTACGCTTGGACTTGAATGGGATAGTCTTGATTCGAAATCGGGAAGAAGGCCCCGGAAGCAGAGCTTCCGGGGTTGTCGCCAGCCGGATTACTTCTTGGACAGCCAGACGTCGTCCATCGGTTCGTTCAAGCCGATGGCGGTCCGAACCGGGTTCTTCACCTTGTCGCGGTAGATGGTGGTGTTCTTCATGTCGAAGATCCACAGGATCGGCACTTCCTCGGCCAGAACCTGCTGCACCTTGGTGTAGGCAGCCGCGGCTTCGGCGTCGGTCAGCGCATCGGCGGCCTTGCGGAACAGCGCGTCGACTTCCGCGTTCTCGAAGCCGCCGTTGTTGCCCGCGTGGGTGCCCTGCACCTGGTTGTCGCTGTAGTAGATGCGCGACACGCCCTGCGCCGGGTGGCCGAACTGGTACAGGAAGCTGAAGGCGAGGTCGAAATCGAACTTGCCGATGCTCTGCAGCCAGCCGCCCGCGTCCACAGCCTGGATGCTGACGACGAAGCCAAGTTCCTCAAGCTGCTGCTTCACGTATTCGGTGAGGCGGTCCCAGCTCGAACCATAGGGCAGGCCCAGCAGACGGATCGGATGCTTGGAGAGATCGACGCCCGATTCGGCAATCAGCTTCTTCGCCAGGTCCATATCGAACGGATACTGCTGGATGTTGGGATCGTGGAACAGCATGCTTTCCGCGAAGGGACCGGTGGACGGCTTGCCCTGGCCGAAGAAGATCGCGTTCACGATGAAGTCGCGGTCGAGCGCGTGATACATCGCCTTGCGGACGTTCTTGTTCTTGAAGACCTCAAGACGCAGGTTCGGCTGCAGGAACATCTGCGGCGAGAAGTATTCCCAGCCGGCGGTGGTGGTCTGGATACCCGGCTGCGAGGACAGGCTGTTGATGGTGAAGCCCTCGACATCGCCGCCGCGCAGCATGTCGACCGTGCCCTGCTCGAAGGCGATGGCGCGCGAGGCCGCATCCGGAATCACGCGGAAGTACAGATCATCGATATAAGGCTGATCTTTTTTCCAGTAATCCTCGTTGCGCACGAGATGAACGAAGCTGCCGCGCCGCCATTCCTTGAGCTTGTAGGGGCCGGTGCCGACGGGCGTGGCATTGGCCGGATTGGTGCGGTAGTCGGTGCCCTTGTAGATGTGCGCCGGCATGATGGGGAACGAGCTGAGCTCGAAGCCGTAAAGGAAGGCCGAGAAAGGCTTCTTCAGCTTGAACACCACGGTCAGATCGTCGGGCGCGGTCACGCTCTCGACATAGGCTTCGCGGATCAGGCGCCAGCGCGGATGAGCGTTGACGAGAAATTCGGTGGCGGCGAACACCACGTCATTGGCCGTGAAGGGCTTGCCGTCGTGCCACTTGACGCCGTCCTGCAGCTTGAAGGTGTAGGTGAGGCCATCGGGGGAGACTTCCCAGCTCTTGGCGAGCTGCGGCAGCGGCTTCAGATCCTTGTCGTAGGTCAGGAGGCTCTGATAGATCTGTCCGGCCACGTAAAGCGTGGGGCCCTGGGTGTTGAGGCCGACGATAAGCATCGGCGGCTCGGGCTGCACGATCAGGTTCAGCGTGCCGCCCTTGGTGATCGCGGCGGGGGTGGCGCTGTCCTGCGCCACGGCGGCGCCAGTGACGAACGCGCATCCCAAAAAGGCGGCTGTTACCAGCCGGGTGACGACTTTCCGCATTGATATCTCTCCCTTGTAAGCGACGTCCCGTATGGTGTTATGCATCGCCGCTCATTGAGCATTACATTAAGATGCATCTTAAATGACTGTCAATAATTTAATAGCAGTCAGGTGAAATTGTTAATTCTTTGAATAAAAAAGAAAAGACACAATAATTCTCGCAGTGCACAAATTTTGACGAAATTTTTGATGCATCATTGTTCATGCGCGAATTCGCTCGAATTTCGACAAGCGAAAACAGCCGCCAACCCTGTGGCGGTGCGGCGATGAGCGGGCTTTTCTTGCAAAATTGCAGTTCGTGAAATGATGCGGCGCCTGCTGTATGGCCGCACACGTCCGTTACTTTCCCTGCCCCGCGGCTTTGCGCGGGGCAGGGGCTTTGCATGATACGACTTGTTCTGCCGCGACTTTTTCCGCCGCAGGATCAGTCCTTGAGGCTCCAGCCCGAGATGGACTTCGAATCCATGAACTCCTCGAGGCCCATGACGCCGCCTTCGCGCGCCCTGCCGGAAGCCTTGACGCCGCCGAAGGCTGCGCCCGCGCCGCGTGCCTCGCCGTTCATCTCGATCATGCCCGCGCGCAACTGGCGGGCGAGACGATTGCGGCGGGCGCCGTCCGCCGTCTGGACGTAGTTGGTCAGGCCGTAGTCCGTATCGTTGGCGATCTCGACGGCTTCCTCTTCCGTGTCGAAGGGAATGATCGACAGGACGGGGCCGAAGATCTCTTCCCGGGCGACGGTCATCTGGTTGTCGACATCGGCGAACACGGTGGGGCGCACGAAATAGCCGCGGTTCACGCCTTCGGGCAGGCCGGGGCCGCCCGCGACCAGGCGCGCGCCTTCCTCGATGCCCTTCTGGATGAGACCCTGGATCTTGTCCCACTGCTGCTTGCTGACCACGGGGCCGATGTGCTTGCCCGGCAGATGGGCGCTCGCGACGACGGTCTCGTTGGCGACGCGGGCCGCGGTTTCGACGGCCTGCTCGTAGATGTCGCGCTGGACGAGCATGCGGGTGGGCGCGTTGCACGACTGGCCCGAGTTGTTGAAGCAGTGGCGCGTGCTGCGCGCGACCGCATCGGCGTCGGCGTCGGCGAAGACGAGGTTGCCGCCCTTGCCGCCCAGTTCCAGTGCCACCTTTTTCAGCGTGTCGGCGGCAGCCTTCGAGATCGCGATGCCGGCGCGGGCCGAGCCCGTGAAGCTGATCATGTCGACATCGGGATGGGTCGACAGCTGCGTGCCGACACCCGGGCCATCGCCGTTGACGAGGTTGAGCACGCCCGCCGGCAGCCCGGCTTCATGCGCGATCTCGACGAACAGCAACGAGGAGAGCGGCGCGATTTCGGACGGCTTCAGCACCGAGGTGTTGCCGCCCAGCAGTGCCGGGATCACCTTCAACGTGACCTGGTTCATCGGCCAGTTCCACGGCGTGATGAGGCCGACCACGCCGATGGGCTCCCAGGCGATCATGGTGGTGGGCGCATGCGGGCCGAGGGGCCGGATGAACTCGAAGTCCTTGAATGCCGTGATGAAGGTTTCGATGTGATAGGCGCCCGCGCCCGTCTGCGACGCCAGCGACATGTCCTGCGGCGCGCCCATCTCAAGGGTCATGGCTTCCGCCATCTCGGCGGCGCGGCGCTTGTAGATCTCGAGGATCTTTTCCACGTATGCGAGGCGTTCGGCCGGCGGCGTCTTCGACCATGCCGGGAAGGCTGCCTTCGCGGCGGCGACCGCGCGGTCGGTATCGGCCTGCGCGCCGAGGCTGATCACGGCGATCGGTTCCTCGGTGGACGGGTCGATGACTTCGAGGTCGTTCGCGACGGCGGGATCGACCCATTCCCCGTTGATGTAGAACTTGCGCTTGTCCAGAAGTGCAACCATTGAGTCCTCCGTGTTCCCGCATGAAACAGCCTGACGGCGACATGCATTATCTTTATGGCGTGGCACGAACGGCCCGACGGCGGGCGCTCCTTCAGGGAGCCCCGCCGCGCAGTGTAGGCCCGTCAGAGCGGGTTGGTATAGGCCGTCTTCGAAGTCGTGAAGAACTCGCGCGACGCGCGTCCCTGTTCGCGTGGGCCGTAGCTCGATCCCTTGCGGCCGCCGAACGGCACATGATAATCCACGCCCGCCGTCGCCAGGTTGACGAACACCATGCCCGAAGTCGAGCGAGTCTTGAAGTCCTCGGCGTATTTCAGCGATTTCGTGCAGATGCCCGACGACAGGCCAAGGCTCGAGTCGTTGGCGATCGCAAGCGCCTCGTCGTAATCCGCCGCCTTGAGGACGCTGACCACCGGCCCGAAGATTTCCTCGCGCACGTGGACCATCTCGTTGGTGCAGTTGGCGTAGACCGCCGGCGACAGATAGAAGCCGCGCTGGGCCTTTTCCAGCACCTCGCCGCCGCACAGGCGCTCGGCGCCTTCGCCGTCGGCGATGGCGATGTAGCGCAGGTTGGTGTCGAGCTGGCGCTGGTCCACCACCGGGCCGATCTGGCTTGCGGGATCGAGCGCGTTGCCCACGACCAGCCCCTGCGCCCGCTTCGCCATGCCTTCCACGAGCGCGTCGTGAATGCCCGGCGTCGCGATGATGCGGGTGTTCGAGGTGCAGCGCTGCCCCGTCGAGATGACCGATCCGCCGATGGCGCAGTCGATGGCGTTCTGCAGATCGGCGTCGTCCAGCACCACGAGCGGGCTCTTGCCGCCCATTTCCTGCTGCACCTTGCCGCCACGCTCGGCGACGATGCTGCGCACGCCGCGACCCGTCGCCTCCGAGCCGGTGAAGGTCACGGCGTTCACGCCCGGCGAGCGCGCGATGGCGTCGCCGACGATGCGGCCGCTGCCCATCACCAGATTGAACACGCCAGCCGGCACCCCGGCGCGCGACAGGATCTCGGCCAGCGCCCATGCGCAGCCGGGCGTCAGCTCGGCCGGCTTGAACACCACGGTGTTGCCGAACGCCAGAGCCGGGGCGATCTTCCATGCCGGAATGGCGATGGGGAAGTTCCACGGCGTAATCATGCCGACCACGCCGACAGGCTCATGGCGCACTTCGATGCGCACGCCGGGGCGGGTCGAGGCGATCGCAAGTCCTTCCACGCGCAGGGCTTCCTGCGCATAGAACTTGAACAGCTGCGCCGCGCGCGTGGCCTCGCCGATGCCCTCCGAGAGGATCTTGCCCTCTTCGCGCGACAGCAGCTCGCCCAGCTCCTCGCGGCGCGCCATCAGCTCAAGGCCGACCCGCTCAAGGATTTCGGCACGGAACTGCGGCGTGGCCGCCGCCCATGCGGGCAGGGCGGCGTTGGCGGCGGCGATGGCGTCGTCGGTCTGCTCACGGCTCGCCTGGGCGTAGCGGCCGATCACATCGTCCAGATCGGACGGGTTGCGGTTGTCGATGAATTCGGAGCCGGAAACCCATTCGCCGTTGATGTAATTCAGGTTTTCAGTGTGTGACATTGAAGTGATCCTGTCTCAAGCCACGCCGGCTTCGGCTTCGACGTCGCGCAGCGACCGGGCGATGATCTCGAACAGCTCATCGGCCTGCTCACGCGTGATGATCAGCGGCGGGCAGAAGGCCACCGCGTCGCCCATGTTGCGCGAAATCAGGCCGTTGCGCTGCATCACCGCGTTCATCAGGCCGCCCAGCGCTCCGGGCGTCTTGACCGTTTTCGTGGCCTTGTCGTTGACCAGCTCGATGGCGGCGATCAGGCCGACGCCGCGCACTTCGCCGATCAGCGGGCTTTCCGCCAGGGTTTGCAGGCGGCCGCGGAAATGCGCGCCCACGTCCCGGGCGTTGGCCACGAGGTCGCGTTCCTTGATGATCGCCAGGTTCTCCAGCGCCACAGCCGCGCCCAGCGGATGCCCGCCGGCGGTGAAGCCGTGGCCGAAGGTGCTGATCTTGTGGCTTTCCTCGGCGATGGGCTGGTAGAAGCGGTCGTTCATCATGATGGCCGAGAACGGCACGTAGCTCGACGTGATCTGCTTCGACAGCACGATGACGTCGGGCTTGATGCCGTAGGTGATCGAGCCGAACATCTCGCCCGTGCGGCCGAAGCCGCAGATGACCTCGTCGGCGACGAAGAGGATGTCGTACTTCGCCAGTACCGCCTGAATCTTCTCGAAATAGGTCTTCGGCGGAACCACGACGCCGCCGGCGCCCATGACAGGTTCGGCCCAGAAGGCGGCGATGGTGTCGGGCCCCTCACGCTGGATCAGCGCGTCCAGCTCTTCGGCGCAGCGGGTGGCGAACTGCTCTTCGGTCTCGCCGTCGCGGCCCTCCTTCCAGTAGTGCGGCGCGAGGGTGTGCAGCACACGGTCGATGGGCAGGTCGAACGAACGGTGGTTGTTCGGCAGGCCGGTGAGGCTGGCGGAAGCGATGGTCACGCCGTGATAGCCGCGGTTGCGGGCGATGACCTTCTTCTTCTCGGGCTTGCCGAGCGCGTTGGAGCGGTACCACACCATCTTGAGCACGGTGTCGTTCGCTTCCGAACCCGAGTTCGTGTAGAAAACCTTCGACATCGGCACATGAGCCAGCCCGATGAGCTGCTCGGCCAGATCGATGGCCGGGTTGTGGCTCTTGTGGCCGAAGTTATGGTAGAAGGGCAGCCGCTTCAGCTGGGCCGTGGCGGCATCGATCAGCCGTTGCTCCTGAAAGCCGAGGCCCACGCTCCACAGGCCCGAGAGCCCCTCGATGTAGCGTTTGCCGGACGCGTCCGTGACATAAATTCCCTGACCGCTCTCGATCACCAGCGGCCCGATTTCCTCGTGGCGCTTCGCATCGGTATAGCCATGGAAATGGTGGGCGATATCACGCGCCTCGGGGGGGCGATCGAAGTTCTTCAGTTCGCTCATGACGGTTGCTCCCTTTATATTGCATGCGTCTGGCACGCATGGATTGCGGTCTGCCTGTCCCGACTGGAGGCCGGGATGGCGGGAAAATTCAGCTCGCGAGCTTCGCGAGAATCCGGCCGCCGATGTCGGCGCCGATCGGGAATGCGGATGTGGCCGCGGGCGAGGGCGCGTTGCACACATGCACGGTGCGCGCGGTCTGGCGGATGAGGAAGTCGTCGATCATCTTGCCGTCGCGGCCGACAGCCTGGGCGCGGATGCCAGGCGGATAGGCCTGAAGGTCATCCATCGCCAGCGACGGGCAGTAACGCTGGCAGCGCTCCAGATAGACGCGTCGCGAGAGCGTGCCGCGCATCTCGTGGATGCCGGGCTTGACGGAGCGCGCCATCAGCTTCCAGAAGCCGGGGAAGGCGAGGCTGCGCGCGGTGTCGGCCAGCACGATGCCGTTGCCGTCGTAAGTCTCGCGTCCGAAAGAGAAAACCGCGTTCGGGCCCACTGTCGTGTAGCCGCCGATCATCTTGGTCAGATGCACGCCGAGGAAGGGCAGCGACGGGTCGGGCACGGGATAGATGAGGTGCTTGACCAGATTGCCGGCCTTCTCCGACAGGCGGAAATACTCGCCCCGGAACGGAATGATGCGGAAGTCGTCGGCAAGGCCCGACATGTCGGCGATGCGGTCGGCCTGCAGGCCGGCGCAGGCCACCACCAGGCTGGCCGTCAGGCTGAGCTTGTCGGTTTCGACCGTGACTTCGCCCGAGGTCTCGCGCAGTCCCGTGACCGGGGCGCCGAAATGGAACGTGACGCCCTGTTCCGATAGCCGGTCGCGCAGCACCCGGCAGATCAGGCCATAGTTGACGATGCCGCTGGCGGGGCTGAGAATCGCGCGCACGCCCGCCACATTGGGTTCGATTTCGGCGAGCTCCGCCTTGTCCACCATGCGGGTGTCGAGGCCATTCTGTTCGGAGCGCTGGCGCAGGTTGTCGAGAGCGGGCAGTTCCTTCTCGTCGGTGGCGACGATCAGCTTGCCGCAGACATCGAACGGAATGTGGTTTTCCTCGCAGAAAAGCTTGGTCTGCGCGGCGCCGGCCTTGCACAGGTTGGCCTTGAGGCTGCCCGGCGCATAATAGATCCCGGCATGGATCACGCCCGAGTTATGACCGGTCTGGTGCTTGCCCGGCTCCAGTTCCTTCTCGACGATCGCGACGCTCAGTTCCGGGCGCGAGCGCTTCAAAAAGAAGGCGGTTGCAAGCCCAACGATACCTGCACCGATAACGACGATATCCGCTCGTGCCACGCTTGTTCACTTTCGCCACAATCTTCCACCCTTATGGGGTAGCCGATGCGTTCCGCCACGTCGATACCTGTTTGCTTGACCAAAGTTTGATAAAATAGGAACTATCGGCCAAATTCCGGAGTGTGGCGTGAACCCGAGTCTGAAACCCTTTCGCGGCAATCTTTCCGACACCGACATCGCCGGCTTGCGCGAGTTCGTCGAAATCGTCGAGGCTGGGGGCATCACCGCGGCCCAGGCCCGGTTGGGCAAGGGAAAGTCGGCCATCAGCCTAGGATTGACCCGGTTGGAGGAACGCCTTGCCATGCGCCTGTGCGAGCGGGGAAGATCGGGATTCCAGCTTACCGAGCAGGGGCAACTGGTGCATTCGGCGGCGGTGCAGCTTCTGGCCGAGATCGGGCGCTTCAACGACTTCGTCGGTGCCGCGATTCACAAACTGGAAGACAAGATCACGTTCTATGCCGACGACAGCTTCCTGTTCGAATTCGGCGAACCGTTGACGCGCGCGATTGCCCGCGTCGGCGAACGCTATGCCGACCTGACGCTGAACATTCGCATGACCTCGCCCGATCACATCTATGCCTCGGTACTCGAGGGAACGGCCGATCTGGCGTTCACGGCGCTGGGCCGGCACAGCGACGCGCTCGTCGCCACCCCGGTGTGCGAGGAGCGGATGGGCATCTTCTGCGGCAAGGACCACCCGCTTTTCGGCTGCGACGACGCGGCGCTGACCCCGGAAGAACTGCGCCGGCACGGCTTCGTCGCCGCCGAGGTCACGCAGGAGGAAGGGTATTCCGAATTCGTGCGCGGCCTGAAGATCAAGGCGAGGGCGCCCACGATCCTGTCGCGCATGCTGCTCGTGCTCTCGTCGCGCTATCTTGGCATCGTGCCGATCGCCTTCGCCCGCCACTGGGTGGAGAAAGGCGACATCCGCGAGTTGCAGATCGAGGGCAGCCGCACCGCCAACACCTGTTATCTGGTGCACCGCAAGGCGCGCCCGCTGGGCCTCGGCGGCATGATCCTTCGCGGCATGCTGATGGACGAGTTGTCAGCGCAGCCGCGACCGAAAGCCGCCGGCACGCAGACGGCTCACCCGGTTCCGGCCTGAGCAGACGGCATGGCTGTGATGCTTACGCCAGACCCTCGATTTGCAGGGCGCGCGTCACCGCCGGTCTCGCCTTCACCTTCTCCATGAGGCGCGCCCAGTGGGGCCAACGAGCCTGCATGTCAAAGCCTGCCCGCGCACCCCAAAGCCAGAAAACCAGAAGATACGGATCGACCACGGAATAGGCGCTCGGCACGGCCCAGTCTCGGCCATCCGACAGGATGCGTTCGATATGATCGTAGGCGGCTTCGATGTTGGAGCGGCCCTTGGCCGACACCGCCTCATGGAGCGCCGGGTCGTCGACGAAACGGTGCGGACGCCAGAGCTGGCCGAAGCCGACGCCGTGCAGATCCACCGACAACCAGCTCATCCATTCGGCGCAGCGCGCCGCGCCCTCCGGGGTAGGCGGGAGCAGTTCGGCCTCGGGATGGCTGCGCGCCAGAAAGGTGAGAATGGCGCCGACCTCGGTCAGCAGCCCCTTCGCGCCGCCGGCGTCGCCGCCGACGCCGGTGAGGGCGGGCACGCGGCCTTTTGGATTGAGCGCGAGGTAATCCGGCGTGGCCGTGCCCTCGCTGTTGCGCGCGGACCGAACCTCCGCTTCGTAAGGTGCGCCGATTTCCTCCAGCACGATATGCACGGCGAGCGAACAGGCGCCGGGGGAGTAGAACAGCTTGTGCATGTCAGAATCTCCAGTCGATACGGCCTGCCCGGATCAGCGCCACCCGAGAGCCGGCGCGACGTGCTTGAGGATCGCCTCGATGACGTGGGCGTTGTACGCGACACCGAGCTGGTTCGGAACGGTTAGCAGCAGCGTGTCGGCCTCGGCGATGGCCTCGTCCGCCTTCAGCTGCTTGATGAGCGCGTCGGGCTCCGCGGCGTAGCTGCGCCCGAAGATGGCGCGCGTCTTGTCGTCGATGAAGCCGATGGAATCCTGCTCTTTTCCGCCTTGGCCGAAGTAGGCGCGGTCACGGTCGTCGACCAGCGCGAAAATGCTGCGGCTGACGGAGACACGCGGTTCCCGCGCGTGACCGGCCTCTTTCCAGGCCTCGCGATAGGCGCGGATCTGCTTCGCCTGCTGGATGTGGAACGGCTCGCCGGTTTCGTCGTCCTTCAGCGTGGAGCTTTGCAGGTTCATGCCGAGCTTCGCGGCCCACGCGGCGGTGGCGTTCGATCCCGCGCCCCACCAGATGCGCTCGCGCAGCCCCTCGGAATAGGGCTCGAGGCGCAGCAGTCCCGGCGGGTTCGGGAACATCGGCTGAGGATTGGGCTCGGCGAAGCCTTGTCCTTTCAGAATCTGGAGCAGCACTTCCGTATGCTGGCGGCCCATGTCGGCGTCCGTCTTGCCTTCGTCGGGCCGATAGCCGAAATACCGCCAGCCGTCGATGACCTGCTCCGGCGAGCCGCGGCTGATGCCGAGCTGAAGGCGTCCCTGCGCGATGAGATCCGCCGCGCCGGCGTCCTCGGCCATGTAGAGCGGGTTTTCGTACCGCATGTCGATGACCGCCGTGCCGATCTCGATGCGGCTGGTCTTCGCCCCGACGGCGGCGAGAAGCGGAAACGGAGAGGCCAGCTGGCGGGCGAAGTGATGCACGCGGAAATAGGCGCCGTCGGCCCCGAGTTCCTCGGCCGCGACGGCCAGATCGATCGATTGCAGCAGCGTGTCCGACGCCGAGCGGGTTTGCGACTGCTGGGACGGCGTCCAGTGGCCGAAAGAGAGAAAACCGATCTTTTTCATGGTGACGCGGCTCCGGATAATGGCGTCTCGCATTTGATTTGATTATCAAATGTCACGCCACTTTCGGTTGATTAGATAGGTCGCGGATGTTTGCATGTCCAGCATGCCGGCATGTGCTGCTGGCAGGGCTGAAGGTCAGCCGCGCCATGCGTCACTCCGGATAGGTCTCGTCGTCGTCAGGCGCTCCCGCGTGGAACAGGATGAAGGCCAGCGGGTTGCCGGGTTCGGACATTGCGTCGCTGCGCAGGCCCGTGATCTCGCCGGTCACGCCGCTGCTGTACTCCGCAACGACGTTGCCGAAGTTGTCGCGCTGGATGGCGACCTTCTGCCCCGGCACGACCTTGTCGTTGAGCTTGACCAGATATTCGACGATCCCGCCCGCCGTGGCCAGAATCGGAAACGCGTTGTTGCCGATGAAGACGCTCACGTCCTTGCCGGTGCGGCCCATCGGGCCGGCGAGGATGCCGTGATGCTTCAGGACGTTCATCGTGCCCTCGACGAACAGCGGTATCATGTCGAGATCCAGCACGCGCGCCGCGCCGATCTCCGGCGTGAAGGACGGAATGCCCGCCTCCATGAACGCGTTATGCAGGACGCCGTTATAGACGGGATTGTCGAAGATCTGGCCAACGGGGTAGAGCTCGATCATCGCCCTGACCTCGGGAACATCCATCTCGCCGATGTTGAATGCGGTAACCTCGAAGCCGGTTGTCCCGGTGTGGAAGTCGATGGCGAAATCGGCGTTCGGCCGCAGCAGCCGGTTGAACAGCAGGCCGGCGTGGCGGCCGGGCGCGGTGTCGCCATTCTCGTTGCCGGGCCACACGCGGTTCATGTCGATCAGGTCGATGCCTCTGCCCTGATTGGGCCACCGGCGTTGCATGCTCTCCAGCGCCGGGCGCGATATGTCCGTGACCGCCATCACCGTGCCCGACATCTGCGCCGGGTCGAGCTGGTTCATGACGGTCTGGACGGTATGGATCGAACTCATTTCGTCGCCGTGCACGCCGCTGACCAGCACGCCGCGCTTGCCCGGCTTCGCGCCCCGGGCGACCGTCACCGATACATGCCAGTGCTGCCCGGTCGGCATCTCGACGCCCTGGAAATACAGGAAGTGCTTCTGTCCCGGGGCAAGGTCGTCGATGTCGAGCGCGCTGACGACTTTCTTCCCGTCGATGACATCGCCGACATAGACCGTTCCTCGCGATGCCGGTGCGGCCGCGTCCTGCGCGCTGGCTGCGCCGGCATTGGCGGCCAACGCCACAGGCATGCCGACAGAGGCGATGGACGCAAGCATGAAGTCCCGACGCGCGAGGCCTTCCCTGGGCTTATCCGGCATTCCGAATTCCTTGTCTGGACAGCGTCCGCTCGATAACGGCGGACGACCGCCATCTTACCCGCGCAATCGCGCCCTGACGACATGTTCGTCCCGCGTATCCGGAAACCGCTGTGCGTTGCGCGCGGTCGCCCGGTTCATCGGCCCTTCCATTCGGCCCAGGTCGGGCGCTCGAGCTGAAACATGTCCGTCGAGCGAAGGTAGCCGCTGCCGTGCATGCGGGCGATGAGGTGCAGGGCGGCTGTGTCGATGTGGCAGCGCTTTTCGTCCTGTACGAAGCGATCCTCCACATGGACGCAGACGACGCGGCCGATGACGATGGTCTGGCGCGGACCCGTGACGAGCGACGTCAGCATGCGGCATTCAAGCGAAACCGGTGACTCGAGGATGCGCGGCGGCGCGACGGCGTGAGAGGGCTCCGCCGTCAGCCCGGCAAGCGCCAGTTCGTCGATTTCGGGCGGCGCATCGATGCATGTGAGGTTCATGGCTTCGGCATTCGCTTCCGCCACCAGATTGATGACGAACTCGCCGGTCGACAGGATGTTGGCGGCTGTGTCTTTCAGCCGCCCCGCGCCGGGCATGATCCCGATCGCGACGGTGGGCGGATCGTCGCCCATCACGTTGAAGAAGCTGAACGGGGCGGCGTTGACGGTGCCGTTTTCCGACACCGTCGTGATCCACGCAATCGGCCGGGGCACGATGCAGGCGGCCAGAATTTTGTAGCGATCTCGCTTCGCCAGCGCTTCCAGATCGAATAGCATGTCAGTCTCTGTCCGTAAGGGTGGCGAGTTCCGCTATCGCCTTTGCGAGAACCCCGTCCGGGTCGCCGAGGCTCAGGGCGATATCGAAATGATTGTGCCGTGGCATGTCGAGCAGGGCGCCTGCGTGGCCGGCGGCGATCCAGGCGGCGTGGTAATCGGCGGTCTGGCGTTTGAACTCCGCGGTTTCCAGCCCGCCCACCGATGCCAGGAGCCGGGCGCTGGACCGCTGCGGAATGTGGCGGATGGGACTGTTGCGCGCTATGGAATCGTCATCGAGCCCAAGCCAGTCATTGACCTGCGTGTGGCGCAGCGGCTCGATGTCATGCAGCCCCGAGAGCGCCAGCGCCGCGCCGATGGTGTTCTCCGGCACGTTGAAATCCCCGTGCCATCCGCCTGCGAGCAGCATGCCGACGAGATGCCCGCCGGCGGACGAGCCGCCCACGGCTAACGGATCTGGCGCTATGGCGAAGCGCTCGCGGTTTGCGTGGAGAAAGGCAATCGCCTGCCGCACTTGCCGCACGATCTCGTCCAGCGTGACCGCCGGGGCGAGCGTGTAGTTGACGACGGCGACCGCCATGCCGTGCGCGCGCGGACCCGGCACGACGAAGGCGTTGTCGTTCTTCGAGGTGGCGCGCCAATACCCGCCATGAATCCACAAAAACACCGGAGCACCGGGGTGCGCGGGATAGAAATCGAGCGTTTCGCCGCTTGGCGGATCGTAGACGATGTCGGCGAGGTGAGATATCTCGCGCTTCACGCGCTCGCTTGCGGCCACGTAACGGGCATATTCGGCGTCGAACGAAGGCACGCTCTCGCGGGCGTTGTACCCGCGTTCGAGCGCTGCCTTGTCAAGATCGCGATAAAGGAGATTATTCAATGACATGCAGTGCCCCATGACTTGCCGTGCCCTTTGCCGTGCCCTTTGCGTCCGCTACAGACTGAGATAGCGCCGCGCGACATCTGGGGCACCGGCCAGTTCCGTGGGCGTTCCCGACCAAACGATACGACCTTTTTCCACGATATCGTGGCGCTCCACAAGCGTGGCCATTCCGGACAGGTTCTTGTCGGGAACGAGTCGGGTCAGTTCCTGAAGGGGCGAAGCCTGCGAGCCGTGGAGCGTTGCCCGAAATCATTATTAATGTTGAAACAGCATCAGGTTGGTCAGTTTGTATATGGTTAAGTTAAAGTTGAATTCGAAACGTCATACCTGCGTCATCGCTGGATCCTACGGCCGTTGGAAGGCAATCGCGCCGTCAAGGAGGATCATCGTGCGATACATGTACAGCGCTTCTGTCATCACTATTTCGCTGTTGATTGCAGGCATGGGGCCAGCAGCCGCGCAGACTGCGACCAGTATCAAGGCGATCAACACGCTCTCTCCGTTCAGCACGCTGCTGAACACGCAGGCCGGCAAGGATGCGCTCGACCGCAATCTCGCGACGGTCATCGGCATCAACAACGGCTCCACTGGCGCCCAGCGCGCGCAGGCGCTCAGCGACAACACGCTGGCGGCATTGTTCCTGTCGTTCACCAACGGCCAGTTCGTCGCCGACGGCCTGGGAACGGCGTTGAACAAGGTTTATCGGGAAAAGGTCACTATTTTCCCCGATCCGAAATCTCCTTATGCCGGTTACGGCGTCCCCTACAACACGACGAACGTCTCTGCCGCAGCCGCTGCAATCTTCAGCAATGCCGTTTCCGGCGCCGCGATGACGGACTCCGAGGCCGCGAAGACCTTCTTCGCCGACGGCACCGTTCACAACACGCCGGCGCAGGGCGTCAGCCTGCCGACGGGCGGCCGCTTCAACATCTATGACGAAGCTTACAATCCGCCGGCCGAAGCCGCGAATACCGCCGGCAACTCCCGTCCCTTCCAGGTCAGGAGCGGCAGCATCGAGCGCTTCAGCGGCATCGACTTCGTGGGTAACCCTGTCGACAGCGGCAAAGACATCCTGAACGCCTCGCTCAAGGGCAGCGCGGCGTTCCCCAGCGGCCACACGGCTGCCGGCTTTTCCTCTTCTCTCCTGTTCGCCGTCCTCGTGCCGGAGCGTTTTCAGGAGAACGTGACGCGCGGTTCCGAATTCGGCAACAGCCGCATCGTGCTCGGCGTGCACTACCCGCTCGACGTGATCGGCGGGCGCATCATCGCCACGCAGAACGTCGTGCGCGTCATGCTGGAACAGCCTGAATTGTTCGCCACCGCGCAGGCGGACGTGCGCAAGCTGCTCGAGACCGGTTGCGGCACGAGTATCGCCGCCTGCGCCGCGAGCGGCGAGCCCGACCGCTTCTCCACCAAGGCGCAGAACAAGGCCGACTACACCTACCGCCTGACCTACGGTCTCGGCAGCGTCGGCCGCACCGATCTCGCGCCCGTGGTGCCCGAGGGCGCCGAGGTGCTGCTGTCCACGCGCTTCCCCTACCTCAACGCCGCCCAGCGCCGCGACGTGCTGGCGACGACGGAACTGCCCTCCGGCGGTCCGCTGGACGATGGCTCGGGTTGGGCGCGTCTCGACCTGTTCAAGGCCGGCGACGGCTATGGCGCCTTCAACGGCAACGTGACGGTCACGATGGACGCCGCCAAGGGCGGCTTCCACGCGCGGGATTCGTGGAACAACGACATCGGCGGCGCCGGCGGCCTGACCAAGGACGGCTCGGGCGTGCTGGCGCTCACCGGGCAGAACACCTATAGCGGCCCCACCTACGTCACCGGCGGCCTGCTCACGATCGACGGCGCGCTGAAGAACTCTTCCGTCACCGTCGAGCGGGGCGCAGCCCTCAACGGCACCGGCTCGGCGGCCGGACTTGTGGTCAGGAGCGGCGGCGCGTTCGCGCCCGGCCATTCCATCGGCAACTTCACCGTTTCCGGCAACGCCACCTTCTCGGCTGGCTCCTATTATGTCGTGGACGCGAACGCGGCCGGACTGTCGGATCATCTTGCCGTCACCGGCAAGGCCACCATCGAAGGCGGCCTCGTGCAGGTGCTGGCGGAAACCGGCAGCTACAATCCGCGCACCCGCTACACCGTGCTGACGGCAAACGGCGGCGTTGCCGGGCGTTTCGACGGAGTGACGTCGAATCTCGCCTTTCTGACGCCCTCGCTCTCCTATGGCGCGACGAATGCCTTCCTGACGCTGACGCGCAACGACATCTCGTTCGCCACCATCGCGCAGACGGGCAACCAGGCGGCCGCGGCAGTCGGCGTTCAGAGCGCCGGGGCGGACAGCGGCATCTACAACGCCGTCGTCGGCCTCAGCACGCCGGAGGCCATTGTCGCCTTCGACGCTCTTTCGGGCGAGGTCCACAGCGCGGTCAAGACTGCCGCCATCGAGGACAGCCGCTTCGTGCGCGACGCCGCGCTGGGCCGCCTGCGCGCGGCGCAGGACGGTGTGGGCACCGCAGTGACCTACGATGCCGCAAAGCCGGTGACGAAGGGCGCGCTGCCCACCCCGACGCCGACGCCTGCGAACGCACCCTACGCCTTCTGGGGCCAGGGCTTCGGATCGTGGGGCGAAACGGACGGCAACGTCAACGCCGGCGATGTCGACCGCACCACGGGCGGCTTCTTCATCGGCGCCGACGCGGTGGTGAGCGATAACTGGCGCCTGGGCGCCCTGGCCGGCTACAGCCGGACGGATGTCGATGTCGATGCGCGGCTCTCGTCGGCGGAAAGCGACAACTTCCACATCGGCCTCTACGGCGGCGGGCAGTGGAACGCGTTTTCGCTGCGCTTCGGCGGCGCTTACACCTGGCACGACATCTCGACCGACCGCACCGCGAGCTTCGCGGGTTTCAGCGACTTCCTGAACGGTTCGCATGACGCCTACACCGCGCAGGTGTTCGGCGAGGTGGGTTACCGGTTCGATGTCGGCGCTGTCGCGCTCGAGCCCTTCGCCGGTCTTGCCTACGTCAACCTGCACACGGATGGCTTCTTCGAGCGCGGGGGCGCCGCGGCGCTGTACAGCAAGAGCGACGATACCGACGTGACCTACTCCACGTTGGGCCTGCGGCTCTCGGCGGCGTTCGATCTGGGCAGCACCAAGGCCACGGTGCGCGGCCTCGTCGGCTGGCGCCATGCCTTCGACGACATCACGCCCGAGTCGACCTTCTGGTTCAGCAAGGGCAGCGCGTTCACGACGACCAGCGTGCCGGTGGCCCGTGACGTCGCTGTGCTGGAAGCGGGGCTCGATGCTGCTGTCAGCGACGCCGTGACGGTGGGCATTTCCTACACGGGACAGCTCGGCGACGACGCGCAGGACCACGGCTTCAAGGCCAACCTGAACTGGAAGTTCTGACGGAGAACCGCGAGGGGTCGCCAGCCCCCTGCGGGGACAATCAAGTGCGATAGCGTTTGCGTAATGGAGGGGCCGGCGCCACATGCGCCGGCCCCGCTTTTTCGTCAGCCAGCGAGGGCCGAGAGAGCCTCGCTGAAGTCCTCTATGATGTCCTGGGGGTGTTCGAGGCCGACGGAAACCCGCAGCAGGCCTGCCGGCGCCAAGGATTTCGGACCCTCGATTGAGGCGCGATGCTCGATCAGCGAGTGCGTGCCGCCAAGGCTCGTGGCGCGGACGACGAGCTTCAGCCCTGCGGCCACCTTCATTGCCGCCTCCGCGCCGCCCTTCACCACGAAGGAGAGCATGGCGCCATATCCCTGCATCTGCTGCTTCGCCAATGCATGGCCGGGGTCCGATGCCAGCCCGGGAAAGAGAACGGTCTCGACTGCGGATGCGCATCAAGGGCTTCGGCGACCTCAAGCGCAGCCTTGCAATGCGCGCGCATGCGCACGGGAAGGCTCTGGAGGCCGCGCAGGGCGAGCCAGCAGTCGAAGGGAGCGGCGACGCTGCCTTTGTGGCGCTGGATCATACGGATCGGGTGTTCGAGCGGCGACCCCGCTGGAAGCACCACCGCACCCGCCATGAGATCGGAATGGCCGCCGATATATTTCGTCGCCGAATGGACGATGACATCGGCTCCGAGCGCGAACGGCTGCTGCAGGACCGGCGTAGCCCATGTGTTGTCGACGACGGCCAGCGCCCCGGATTCATGGGTGATTGCGCAGGCCATTCCGATATCCACCACGCGGATAAGGGGATTCGACGGCGTCTCGATCCAGACGAGCCCGGTCGGGGCGTCGCGCACTCCGTCGCGCAGCGCGTCGAGATCGCGCATGTCGATGGCCACGAAATCGAAGCGATGTCCGATGTCGGTCTCGTCGATCAGCGACCGGATGCCGAAGTACATGTCCTGCGGCAGAATGATGCGCTTCCTGTCTGCGGGGCATGACTCGATGACGGCCGCGATCGCAGCCATGCCCGAGGCAAAGGCAATCGCGGAATGGCCGTTTTCAAGGGCCGCGAGCGCGATCTCGAATGCGTCGCGGGTCGGGTTCGCGTCTCTGGTGTATACGTATCCGGAGGGAAAGCTCCCATCCGCGCCACGCTCGAAGGTGGTGCTGGTGTGCAGAGGAGCGCTGACCGCCCCCGTCGCCGGATCGATGCCGCGCCCGGCGTGGATCGCCCTGGTTTCAAGTCGCATCGCGAGGTTCCTTCCTGGGAGCGGCGTTCGGGCCGCGTGTTGAATTATCCCGATCGGTCATTATAATGACCATAGAAGGCAAATGCGGGAAAAGTCAATATAATGACCGACGGGATCGGCGGCGCAATCGAGCGCGAACTAGGGGCGGCTCTGGCCGGCAGGGTCAAGGCGTTGCGCCACGAGCGGAAGCTCAGTCTCGACGGTCTTGCCGCCAGTACGGGACTGTCGAAAGGCACGGTTGTCGCCATAGAGCGGGGACAGGCCAATCCGAGCATCGGAGTGCTGTGCCGCCTGGCCGCTGCGTTCTCCATGTCGGTGCCCGACCTGCTGGAAGACGCGTCGCCGGTTACTCCCGACGAACCGATCGAGAGGACGCGTCCGACCGTTCTGTGGCGGAGCGAAGGGGGTACCGAGGCGCGGCTCGATGCCTCGACATCGGGGCAGACGATGTTCGAGATCTGGTCGTGGATCATCGCGCCGGGCGACATCTACACCGCCGGCGCTCATAGCCGGGGCACCCGCGAGCTTGTGTCGGTTTCGCAAGGATGTCTCCGGGTGACTGTCGGTTCCGAGGCGATGCTGTTCCACGCCGGCGAGGCAGGGCGGCTCGTGACTGACCGGCCGCATTCCTACGCCGCGGAAGGCGATGGGCCTGTCTCGTTCACCATGGCGGTGCTGGAATACGGCGGCGGCGTCCAGCCGGGAGACACGTCAGCGCATGGCCGCTCTTCGTGACGCCGCCGAACAGTGCGGCCGGATCGGACAACGGATCGCGGTTCAGCATTACGCCGAAAGCTCTTTGTTGAGCCCCACCTTGCGCTCGCCGATCTTGTGTCGGCATCCAAACTTGGCAAAGATGCGGGAAAAGCGTGGATCGCCCATCCGATCCGAATCCCTCGCAACTTGCAAGGCGGTCGGAGCTGAGAAGGGCGCGTCGACACCATGTCGACGGGAAGGGAAACGGGCGAGGGGAGCATGGAGGAGTACGATTACATCGTCATCGGTGCCGGCAGCGCCGGCTGCGTGCTCGCGAACCGGCTGTCCGCCGACCCCCGCAACCGGGTGTTGTTGCTGGAGGCCGGAGGCAAGGACAACTATCACTGGATCCATATTCCTGTCGGCTACCTCTACTGTATCAACAATCCGCGCACCGACTGGTGCTTCCGCACGGAGGAGGAGGAGGGCCTGAACGGCCGCTCGCTCTATTATCCGCGCGGAAAGGTGCTGGGCGGGTGTTCCTCCATCAACGGCATGATCTACATGCGCGGGCAGGCGCGCGATTACGACACCTGGCGCCAGATGGGCTGCGAGGGCTGGGGGTGGGACGATGTCCTGCCTTACTTCCGCAAATCGGAGGATTTCTATCGCGGCGAGAGCCCGCTGCACGGCGCGGGCGGCGAATGGCGGGTGGAAAAGGCGCGGGTGCGATGGGCCGTGCTCGACGCTTTCCAGCAGGCCGCCGGGGAAGCCGGCATCCCGGCTGTCGACGATTTCAACACCGGCGATAACGAGGGTTCAGGCTATTTCGACGTCAATCAGCGGTCGGGCTGGCGCTGGAACACCGCCAAGGCGTTCCTGCGGCCCGTTCGTGGCCGCGCCAATCTCGACGTGCTCACCAACGCGCACGTCCTGCGGCTCGTCATCGAGGAGGGGGCGGTTGCGGGCGCGACCTTCCGGATCAGTGGCGTCGAGAAGACCGTGCGCGCCAGACGGGAGACGGTGCTGGCGGCCGGGGCCATCGGCTCGCCGCATCTGCTCGAGCTGTCAGGCGTTGGACGGGGCGATGTGCTGAAGGCGGCGGGTATCGATGTCCGCCGGGAAATTCCGGGCGTGGGCGAGAACCTGCAGGATCACCTGCAGCTGCGCCTCGTGTACAAGGTATCGGGCATCCCGACCCTCAACGAGCAGGCGTCGAGCCTGATGGGCAAGGCGCGCATCGGGCTTGAATACGCGCTCAAGCGCTCCGGGCCGATGTCGATGGCGCCGAGCCAGCTCGGCATCTTCACGCGCTCGTCGCCGGACAAGGCAACCGCGGATCTCGAATATCACGTTCAGCCGGTCTCGCTCGACAGGTTCGGGGAGCCGGTTCACACGTTTCCCGCGATCACGGCCAGCGTATGCAACCTGCGGCCGGAAAGCCGGGGGTCCGTGCATGTCAAGGCGCCGGACGCCTCCGTGCAGCCTGCGATCCGGCCAAACTACCTGTCGACCGAGGCAGACCGTCAGGTGGCTGTGAACGCCATCCGCCTGACGCGCCGGATTACCGCGCAGCCCGCCTTTGCGCGCTTTCGGCCGCAGGAACACAAGCCGGGGCCGGATTGCGACAGCGATCGTGACCTTGCCCGCGCGGCAGGCGACATCGGCACGACGATCTTCCATCCGGTCGGCACGCTGCGCATGGGCGGGGACCCGCAGAGCGTCGTCGATGCCCGGCTGCGGTTCCGTGGCCTCGAACGCCTCCGGGTTGCGGATGCGTCCGTCATGCCGACGATCACTTCCGGCAACACCAATTCGCCCACGATCATGATCGCGGAGCGGGCGGCGGACATGATCCTCGCCGATAACCGCTGATCGCATGCCGCGCTCTCACGCCGGGAACCGCGACGGAGTGGTCAGCCGGCTGTTGCGAGATCGGAAACGGCGGACGCCGGCGCGATGTGCTCGTCGCCCCAGGCTTTCAGCGCGCCGATGATCGGCGCGAGGGTCTGGCCGTGCGCGGTCAGGCGATATTCCACCTTGGGCGGAACCTCGGGATAGACCTTGCGCTCGACAAACCCATCGGCCTCCAGTTCGCGAAGCTGGGTCGTGAGCATGCGCTGGGTCACGTTCGGCAGCCGCTTTCGGATCTCGTTGAAACGGAGCACGTCTTCTTTCAGGAGATGGTAGAGGACGACGCCCTTCCACTTGCCTCCGATCAGGGCCAGCGCGCCTTCGACGACGCAGCCGGGGCTGCAATCCAGGTTCTTGTGACGGATGCGCGGCATTGCCCTTCTCTTTCCACGGTATCATTTTCGACACTATGGGCGATATATGTGCATTCTTGAGATATTTCGACATAGATGACATATCGTCTCCTGCGAGCCAAGAGAGATCAGATATGCGGGAGATCAGATATGCGCGCCGTAGCCTATAAAGCCTCAGATTCAAGCGATGGGGCACAGGTCCTCACCGACATCGAGCTTCCGAAGCCGGTTCCCTTCGGCCGCGACATACTGGTCGAGGTGCGGGCCATCTCCGTCAATCCCGTCGACATCAAGGTGCGCAAGAGCGTTCAGCCGCCCCAAGGCGAGTGGAAAGTGCTCGGCTGGGACGCAACCGGCGTCGTGGTCGGAACCGGTCCGGAGGTTAAGCGCTTCAGGCCCGGCGACGAGGTTTTCTATGCCGGCGACATCACCCGGCCCGGCGCCAATTCCGAATTCCATCTCGTCGACGAGCGGATCGTCGGCCACAAGCCGAAATCGCTCGGCTGGGCCGAGGCGGCGGCGCTGCCGCTCACCACGATCACCGCGTGGGAGGCGTTGTTCGACCGGCTGGAGGTGAGGCGCGCTGTTCCCGGGGCATCCGGCATCCTGATTATCGGCGCCGCCGGCGGCGTGGGTTCCATCGCCGTCCAGCTTGCTCGGCAACTGACCGATCTGACCGTTATCGGCACGGCTTCGCGGCCGGAAACGCGTGCCTGGGTGGAGGATCTCGGCGCTCATCATGTCCTCGACCACTCGCAGCCCCTGTCCGAGGAAGTGGCGAAGCTGGGGCTGGCGGCGCCGGGGTTCGTGCTGTCCACCACGCACACAGTGGATCACCTGCCGGAGATCGTCGCGCTGATCGCGCCTCAGGGGCGTCTGGCTCTCATCGATAATCCGCAGAGCTTCGACATCGTCCCGCTCAAGAGCAAATCGCTGTCCGTGCATTGGGAATTCATGTTCGCGCGCTCGATGTTCCAGACCGCCGACATAGAGCGCCAGGGCGAACTGCTCGACGAGGTCGCCCGTCTGGTGGACGCGGGCACGCTGCGCACGACGCTGTCGGAACAGCTCGGTCCCATCACGGCCGACAACCTGACCCGCGCTCACGCGCTGGTCGACAGCGGCAAGGCGCGCGGCAAGATCGTGCTGGAGGGCTTCGGCGCGGCTTGAGGGTGCAGTTCCGCTCGCGTATCAGGCGGGTCAATCGGCGGCGCGGGGACTGTAGGCGGCCATGAAAACCTTTATGGCGCTTGTCACCGTGGCGTCGATCAGCTCCGGCGTGGGTGCGCCGTTGCCGCTGAACAGAAGCTCCTTCACGATGTTGCCCTGGCACAGGTTGAAGAACTGCGCGGCGGCGGTGTCGCAATCGTCTATCGCGAGGCGTCCCTGCCGGACCTGATCGGCGAGAAGCGCGCCAAGGCGGCTGCGCCCCATGCATGGGCCGCTGTCGTAGAACGCCTGGCCGGCGCGGGGAAATTTCTCGGCGGCGCCGATCACCATGCGGATCAGCCGGATGTGGTCCGGCTGCACCATCATCGTCATGAACGATGTGCCGATGCGGTGCAGCAGGCTCTCGACATCCGGCGCATCGGCGCAGAGCTCGAACATCACCTCCGCCGACCGGCTGCGATCGACCTTGACGACGGCCCGGAACAGATCCTCCTTGCCGTCGAAATAAGCGTAGATCGTCGCCTTGGACACGCCGGCGGCGCGCGCGATCTCATCCACGCTGGCGCCGTCGAAGCCCTTGTCGAAAAAGACGCGGCGCGCCCCGTCGATGATCTCGCGGCCCTTGCCCGAGTTCAGCGCCTCGCTCGTGTCCGCTGCCGGAACCGGGTCCGCAACGCTGTTTCCGGCCTCGCTCATCGCTATCCATTCGCCCTTTGAATGCGTGTTCAGAAAAATTTTCACCGGAAAATTTGACTAAACCGTTTAGTTTGATATTGTCACCACCTTGGGAGAACTAAACGGTTTAGTCAAGCTCCTGTTGAGAAGAGATTTTAAAAATGGCGCAGGCAGGCGAGGCGGTGCGGATCGACAGGCGCGGGACGGAAGCCCTGCGCGAAACGCCAAAGGTTGAGGCCGCTCCAGATGCACTCCCCGGTTCGCCGCAGGCTTCCCCACCCAAGCGCCGCTCGCGCGGGCGGCTGATCCTCGGCGCCATCGCCCTGACCTTGCTGGCGGGCGCTGCATGGTACGGCAACGAATGGTGGCATGTCGGGCGTTTCATGATCTCGACCGACGATGCTTATGTCGGCGCGGATACGTCCGTGCTCGCGGCCAAGGTCGGCGGCTACGTGGTGGGTGTCGAGGTGACGCCGAACCAGTGGGTGAAGGCGGGAGACGTCATCGTGCGGATCGACGACGGCGACTACCAGCTCTCCGTGCGTGCCGCGCAGGACAAGATCGCCACGCAGGAAGCCGCGTTGGCGCGTTTCGACGAGCAGGTGAAGGCGGCGCAGGCCTCCGTCGACCAGGCGAAGGCGCAACTCGCCGCGACGCAGGCCGAGGTGACGCGCGCCGGTCTCGATTTCAACCGCCAGAACCAGCTCGCCCGATCCGACTTCGCCAGCCGGTCGGCGCTCGACAACGCCCGCGCGGCGCGCGACAAGGCGCAGGCCAACGCCGATGCGTCGGCCGCTGCCGTCACCTCGGCGCAGGCGGCGATCGGGGTGCTGGCGGCGCAGCGCAACGAGGCCGCCCGCCTGCTGGAGGAATACCGGACCGCGCACGCCCGTGCGCAACGCGATCTCGACTTCACGGTGTTGCGCGCGCCTTTCGACGGCGTCGTCGGCAACCGGGCGGCGCAGGTCGGCCAGCTCGTGCAGCCCGGCACCCGCCTGATGGCGCTGGTGCCGCTGGAGGCTGTTTACGTCGATGCGAATTTCAAGGAAACCCAGCTCGGCCGCATCCAGCCGGGCCAGAGGGTGCGCATCGCCGTCGACGCTTATCCGGATGAGGATTTCGCTGGCACGGTGCAGAGCATTTCTCCGGCGTCGGGCTCCGTGTTCAGCCTTCTGCCGCCCGAGAACGCCACCGGCAACTTCACCAAGATCGTGCAGCGCATTCCGGTTCGGGTGATGCTCGACAAGGAAGCGCTGAGCAAGCACGAGCTGCGCCCCGGGATGTCGGTCACGGCCGAGATCGACACGCGCACCGGTCGTCATTCGTGACGACGGGAAAGGAAGGCGTCATGTCGGGCGCCGTCTCACCGCCGGCCTTGCCGCGGGCCGCGCCGTCCAGCGATGGCAGGCGGATGTTCGCCTTCCTCTGCATGGTGGTCGGCATGTTCATGGCGATCCTGGACATCCAGATCGTCTCGGCCTCGCTTGCCGAAATCCAGGCCGGGCTCGCTGCCTCGTCGGACGAGATTTCGTGGGTGCAGACCTCCTATCTCATCGCCGAAGTGGTGATGATCCCGCTGTCCGGCTTCCTGTCGCGGGCGTTCTCGACCCGCTGGCTGTTCGTCGGCTCCGCCGCGGGCTTCACCTTCATGAGCTTCATGTGCGCGACGGCGACCTCGATCGAGCAGATGATCGTCTACCGCGCGCTTCAGGGCTTTCTGGGCGGCGGCATGATTCCGACCGTGTTCGCCGCCGCCTATTCCGTCTTTCCGCGCGAGAAGCAGCCCATCATCGCCCCGATGATCGGCCTCGTGGCCACGCTCGCGCCCACCATCGGGCCGACCATCGGCGGCTATCTGACGGATCTTTTTTCATGGCACTGGCTGTTTCTCGTCAACATCGTGCCCGGCATCTTCGTGGTCATCGCCACCGCGACGCTGGTCGATTTCGATGAGCCGGACTTCTCCCTGCTCGGGCGTTTCGACTGGTGGGGGCTTTTGTTCATGGCCGGCTTCCTCGGCAGCCTCGAGTTCGTGCTGGAAGAAGGGCCGACCAACGACTGGTTCGAGGATCACCTCATCGTCATCTTCACCATCGTCTGCGCCGTCTCGTCCGTTGCGTTCTTCGCGCGGGTGCTGATGGCGTCCGAGCCGGTGGTGGATCTGCGCGCCTTCGTCAACCGCAACTTCGCCGCCGGCTCAGCCCTGAGCTTCGTGCTCGGCATCGGGCTCTATGGTCTCACCTATCTCTATCCGCTCTATCTCGGCCGTGTGCGGGGCTATTCCGCCCTCATGATCGGCGAGACGATGTTCGTCACCGGCGTCTCGATGTTTCTCGCCGCGCCCATCGTCGGGCGCCTGACGACGAAGGTCGATCCGCGCATTCTCATCGGCATCGGCTTCGCGGGCTTCGCCCTGGGCACCTGGCAGGTGACCTATATCACCAAGGACTGGGATTTCTGGGAGTTGCTCGTGCCGCAGATCCTGCGCGGCACCTCGATGATGCTGGCGATGGTGCCGATCAACAACCTGTCGCTCGGCACGCTGCCCGTGGCCCAGCTCAAGAACGCCTCGGGCCTGTTCAACCTTACGCGCAACCTGGGCGGGGCCGTTGGTCTGGCGCTGATCAACACCGTGCTGAACAACCGCTGGGATCTGCACCTCGCCCGTCTGCACGAGCAGGTGCAGTGGAAGAGCGCCGCCGCGCTGGAGCAGCTTTCCAACATGGCAGGGGCCTTCGCCGCGCTCGGTTCCGACGCCCAGACGGCGGCCTTGAAGCAGATGGCCTCGCTCGTACGCCGCGAGGCGCTGGTCATGGCGTTCGCGGATGTTTTCGTGTTGCTGACTTTTCTGTTCCTCGCGCTCGTGCTCGCCGCGCCGCTGATGCGTCGCCCGAGCCATGCGCCTCCTCCCGGCAGCGGGGGGCATTAGCCTGCGCTGGCATGGCCAATCCGGGTCAGATCGGCAGGGTGAGCTGCTGCCGGTCCGGCTCCGTCTCGCGCCCGCTCGCGAGCGAGGAGAGCGTGACGCCGAGCAGCCTGATCCCATGCGGTGTGGGAAACAGCGGACCGAGCAGCGCATCGACTGCCGCCACCACGGCATCCCGCGTGTCATAAGCGGCGGCGAGTGTGTGGCTGCGGGTAATCAATTGAAAATTCATGTATTTCACCTTGAGCGTCACGGTGCGCCCCCGGATGCCGCTTGCCTCGCAATGGCGCCATAGCTTGTCGATCAGCGGCTGCACGGCGCCGCGCGCCTGATCGTGGGTGAACAGGTCGGAATCGAACGTGTCCTCGGTGCCGACGGACTTGCGTATCCTGTCCGGTTGCACCGGGCGGTGGTCGATGCCGCGCGAGATCCAGTAGTAGAAACTGCCGGCCTTGCCGAAGTGCTCGCGCAGGAACGGCAGGGGCCGGGCGCGCAGATCGAGGCCCGTCGCGATTCCGAGCTGGTTCATTTTGGCCGCCGTCCGCGGCCCGATGCCGTGAAACCTGCCGACCGGCAATGTCTCGACGAAGGCCGGCCCCATGCGCGGCGTGATGACGAAGAGCCCGTCCGGCTTGTTCGCGTCGGAGGCGAGCTTGGCAAGGAACTTGTTGTAGGAAACGCCGGCGGAAGCCGTGAGCCCGGTCGCGGCCCTGATTTCTTCCCGGATGCGCCGGGCGATTTCCGTGGCGCTGGCGAGTCCCGGGAGATTTTCGGTGACGTCGAGATAGGCCTCGTCGAGCGAGAGGGGCTCGATCAGCGGCGTGTAGCGGGCGAAAATGGCGCGTATCTGCATCGACACCGCGCGGTAGGTATCGAAGCGGGGCGGGACGAAGATCAGCTCCGGGCATTTGCGCCTGGCGGTGACGGACGGCATGGCCGAGCGCACGCCGAACTTGCGCGCCTCGTAGCTGGCGGCGGCGACGACGCCGCGCTCCCGCGAGCCGCCCACGGCCACCGGCTTGCCGCGCAGGTCCGGGTTGTCGCGCTGCTCGACGGAAGCGAAGAATGCATCCATGTCGACGTGGACGATGCGCCGCACGCCGTCATGCGCGCCGGCCCCGGTATCGCCGGTCATGGCAACGTCCGCTTCATGCCTGTCTCCCGATGGATGCGACTGCGGGATCATAGCATGAACATTGCCGCGCACGCATCCCGCGAAACCCGATCGGCGGGATCGGCCATCATTCTTTTGTGGGTCAATCCTGCCCAGGCGGCGAGATCATCCGGCGGGGGAGCGTTCGATCAAGACGACAGCCAGTCCCGCGAGGATCGCCATGGCGACGAAGGCAGGGGCAAAGCTTCCGGTTGCCCCGACAACGGCGGCGAATGCAGGTGGGCCTACGACCACGCCGAGAAATGTGAACGAGAGCGTGCCGCCCGTGACGCGTCCGGCCTCACCCGGAGGAGCAAGGCGCGCGACCTCGGCCAGATAGACGCCGTTCCACCCGATGGCGGACGCGCCCGCCAGCATCGCCGCGCCGGCTATGACGGCAGTCGGCCAAGCTGGCGTGGAAAGCGCGAAAAGGAGTGCCGCACTCGCCATGAGCAGCCCGAGCATGGCCAGCATGCGCCTTGCGGCGACGAAGCGGTCTGCGAGCCAGCCCCACAGCAGGCGGCCCGCCACGCCCGCCGCCTGCGCCAGAGCCAGCACTCCGCCGGCCCGCGCCACGCTCATCGCGTGAACCTCGGTGAGCCAGACCACCATGAAGGTGGTGAAGCACAGCTGTACCGCCCCGAAGAACAGCGAGCAAAAGGCCATGTCGCGAAGGCGCGGGCTGGCGAAAATCAGCCGCAGCGGTGAAAGAAGATGTCCGGCCGTGCCGCGCAGGAGCTCGGCGATGCCCGCGTGAGGGGCGTCGGAGCGGCAGGCGGCGGCGTCCGCATCCATCTCCCGGCGCAGCGGCTGGCAGAGCGCTGCCATGAGCAGGCAGAGCAGGCCCGTGCATCGCAGCGCTATCTGCCAGTCGAAAATGCCGGCCGCGAGCGGGGCGAGCAGACCCGCCATGGCGCCGCCAAGGGGAACGCCGGTCTGCTTGAGCGAGAACATCAACGCCATGCGGTCCGGCGGCGTGGTGCGCGCGAGGATATGCGAACTGGCCGGCGTCACTGCCCCATAGCCTAACCCCAGAAGGATGGCGCTCGTCCCGAGGGCGAGCATCTGGCCGGTGCCGGCGAGCGCCAATCCCGCGCCGGATAAGATCAGGCAGAGCTGACTGACGCGGATCGCGCCGAACCGCGCGATAAACGCGCCGCTTATGAGCGACGACAGGATCGCTCCGGCGTAGACTACCCCGATGTAGACGCCGGCAAGCTGCGCCGGCATGCCCGTCGCGGTGGCGATATCGGGCGCGAGAACGGGCACCGTCAGGCTCGCCATCGACGTCAGCACCTGCACTGCCAGCGTGATCGGCAGGGCGAGGCGCGAAGAGCGCACGCGGGGATTGCCCGGCGATCTCGTCAACGCCTTCCCCCAGAGGCTGTTAGTGACCATGGATAGGGTCTGGATGAGGTCAAACTGCCCGATTGCGGCGTCAGCCGGCTCGGCAAACCGGACGGTTTGCCGTCGCCAGCCTCCTGGCACTCAAGCAAAATCGCCAACGTCCAGACCCTGTCCATGGTCACTAACAGCCTCTAGGTTCGTGGCGGCCTGCCGGAGCGGGTGGGGCTATGCGACCCTGAACTTCGCGATGACGTCGTTGTTCAGGGCGATGCCCAGCCCGGGGGCGTCCGGCACCTTCATATAGCCGTTCTCGATGACGGGGAAGTTCTCCGGCAACATCCACAGCAGGGGATCGCGGCGGCGGTCGGCGAAGATTTCGACGAACAGACCGTGCGGATTGCCCGCGATCAGGTGGATCGCCACCTGCGGTTCCTCGTGATGCGCCATCTCGACGTTCATCAGGCCCGCCATGTCGGCCACGCGCTGCCATTCGGTGATGCCGCCGCACAGCGTGCAGTCGAGGTTGAGGATGTTGACGTCGCCCTTGGTGATGAGGTCGCGGCATGCGCGGCCTGAAATCTCGCCCTGGCCGACATTGATCGGGATATTGGTCTTGGTGGCGAGGAGACGCAGGCCGTCGGTCTGGTCCCACCACTTGAGCGGCTCCTCGATCCAGCGCACGTCAAGATCGAGCTTCTCGAGGGCGACGCAGAACTTGATGGCGTCGTGCGGAGCCCAGCCCTGGTTCGAGTCCACGGTAAGGATGAAGTCCTTGCCGCCAGCCTTGCGCGCCGCGCGGACGCGCTCGAGATCGGCCTCCAGCTCGATCCTGCCGACCTTCATCTTGATGCCCATGCAGCCTGCCGCGCGGACGTGGTCGACCTCCCGCGCAATAGCTTCGCACGGATCGGTGCCGTCGACCGGGTAATACCCGCCGATAGATATGACCGGAACGCGGTCCCGCGCGCCGCCGAGCAGCTTGTACACGGGGACGCCGTAGAGCTTGCCGCGGGCGTCCCACATCGCGTTGTCGACCGCGCTGATCGCCTGCAGCAGGATGCCGCGCGGGTGCATGTCGAGCTGATGCAGGCCCCGATTGCCCAGATCGAGCTTGATATTGAAGAGCTTCGACCACAGCCGCTGATGGTCCCGCACGTCCTCGCCGCGCAGGAGCGGATCGAGATGATCCCGGATGACCGAGACGATCTCCATCTGCGTGTGGAACTCGTCGCCGCCGTAGGTCTCGCCAATGATGCCGTTGGAGAGATGGACGCGCGTCACGATCGTCGGCCGGGAATCGACCTTGTAGGTGCCCCCGCTGTAGGTCTGCTCCAGCTTAAGGTCGAGGGGGATGACCTCCAGATGTTCGATCTTCACTTTTGCTTCTCCTGGTTCATTGATCCACGACGAATCCGTCGAAGTGCGGCCGCATCGAGATCGGCTTGGTCACGGGCGGCCTGATGCGCGCGGCGTCGTCGAGCAGCGACATGCCGAGGCCCGGTCCATCCGGGATATCGACGAAGCCGTTGACGGGCGCCGGCACCTTGTCGACGATGTCGCTGCCGAGATGCGTCATGGTGGAGGTGAAAACGCCATCCTCGAAGCCGGTGGCGTATTCCTGGATGGCGAAGTTGGGAATGGCCGCCGCCAGTTGCAGGCACGCCGCCAGCCCGATGGGCGACAGCGGATTGTGCGGCACTACCTGCACGTGATGCGCCTCGGCGATGGCCGCGGCCTTCTTGCCACCGGTGATGCCGCCGCAGAGGCACACGTCGATGCGCGCGTATTCGACCGCGTTGCGGGCGAGCAGGGCCTGAAACTCGTAGATCGTGCCGAAACGCTCGCCCGTGGCGACAGGAACCGGGATGCGTTCCGCCACGCGCGCCATGCCGTCCGGTCCCTCCGGCCTGATGGGGTCCTCGACGAACATGGGATGATAAGGCTCGATCGCGCGCGAGAAGGTGATGGCCTCGGCGGGCGTCAGGCGGCGATGCAGTTCGATGAGCAGGTCGACCTTGTCGCCGACGACTTCGCGCATGCGCCTGACGTTGTCGATGGCGTCGCGCATCTTGGCGACGTGCGTCTTGAAATAGACCTTGTCGTTGCCTTCATCGAGGAAGGGATTGAGATGGCCGAACGCCGTAAACCCGGCGTTCATCTTACGCTCGCATTCCGCCAGTATGCCGTCGATGGAGTTTTCGTAGATGTGGCCGTAGATGCGCGCCTTCGTGCGCGCGGCGCCGCCCAGAAGCTCGTAGATCGGGACATTGAGCGCCTTGCCCTTGATGTCCCACAGGGCGATGTCGATGGCCGATATCGCGGCGTTGATGGCCAGTCCCTGGAAATAGCTGAACCGGTGCATCACGTTCCAGTGATGCTCGATGGCGAAGGCCGGCTTGCCGACCAGATACTCGGCGAAGCGCTCGATCGCGGCGCCAGCCGCGCCGAGATGCCCCCATATTCCGGCTTCGCCAACGCCGGTGATGCCGGCGTCGGTCGAAACCTTCGCATACATGAACTGGCCGACGTGCAACGCCTCGACCTTGGTGATGGTCACCATTCCTCATTCCTCCGGAAACAGACATCTCGCACCCGGCCGAAAGACATCTTCCGGCCGGTTAATTGTCGCGGGCGACGGCATTGTTCTGGTTGAGCGGCTGCCGGTCGTCTGGGGCGGTTTGCGTTAAGACGCTTCAGTGGCTCGTCGCCGTGGCCGCCTCCGAAGTGGGGTGGAAGGCCCAGCACACCTCGGGAGGAATCCTGACGAAAAGATTGTCTCCCACGCCGAAGCGAGGCCGGGTGCCGAGTTCCGTGCAATGCAGTTCCTTGTCGCCGACGATGATGCGGTAGGAGGTCTGCGTGCCCTCGTATTGCAGCGTCCTGACAACCCCGGCGACCTCGCTGTCGCCCTGGCGCGCCGTTTCCAGATGCACGTTTTCCGGACGGATTGAGACGAGGACCGGATCGCCGGCGCGTGCGTCGTCCGGCACACGGGTGCGGATGGAGTAGGGAACCCCTTCCAGCTGCACCAGCGCCATGCCGCGCTCGACGCGCTCCACCCGCCCGGCAAGAAGGGTGCCGGCGCCGGTGAAGTTCGCGACGAACACATCCGCCGGCGAGTTGTAAAGCGTGATCGCATCGGCGAGCTGGAGCAGCTTTCCGTCCTTCATCACCCCGATCCGGTCCGCGATGACCACGGCTTCCGACTGATCGTGTGTGACGTAGAGCGCGGTCACGCCCGCGTCCTTGATGATCGTCCGCAGGTCGTCGCGCAGGCGCAGGCGCAGCTTGGCGTCGAGGTTGGACAGCGGCTCGTCGAGCAGCAGGATGCGCGGCCGGTACACGAGGCTGCGCGCCAGCGCCACGCGCTGCATCTGGCCGCCGCTGAGCGCGACGACCGGGCGCTCGCGATAGGCGCCGAGGCCGACGATCTCGATGGCCTCGTCCACCTTGCGCCGGGTCTCCTCCCTGCCGATGCGGCGGTGGCGCAGCGGATAGGCGACGTTCTGCTCGACCGTCATGTGCGGCCACACGGCATAGGACTGGAACACCATGCCGAGATTGCGGTGTTGGGGAAGGACGAAGCGCTTGTTGACCGGGTCGGCGACGCGCTCGCCGCCGATGTCGATCGTGCCGCCGGAGGGCTTCTCCAGCCCGGCCACGGAGCGCAGCGTCGTGGTCTTGCCGCATCCCGAAGGCCCGAGCAGGACCACGATCTCGCCGGGCGTGATGGTGAAGCTCACGTCATCCACCGCCGGGCGCAGATTGGCTAGCCCGAAGCGCTTCTCGAGGTTGCGAATGCGAAGTTCCGCTGACATCGACAGCCCTCCTTACTGGACGTTGTAGATCTTGTTCCATTCGGCGATCCACGCGTTCCGAACGGACTGATATTCAACCGGGTCTGGCAGCCAGAGCTTGACCTTGCCCTCCTGCGCGCCGTCCGGCAGGCCGGCTTGCGGCAGCGTGGAAAATCCGCCCTGGCCCTTCACCCACGCTTCCTGCCCCTCGGCGGAAAGAGACCAGTTCAGGTAGAGCTTTCCGGCGTTGGGGTTCCTGGCGGCCTTGGTCAATCCGGCGGCGGACGGCGTGATGGGGATGCCCTCCTGCGGGAAGGACACGCTGATGGGCGCGCCGTCACGCGCCAGCGGGATCACCGAGTTGGATTGCGCGGCGCCCACCGCCACTTCTCCGCGAACGAGGGCGCTGGCCAGCGGCGAGCCGCTCGGATAAACGGTGACGCCGTTGCCGGCGAGCTTCTGCCAGAAGTCGTCGCCCAGCTCCTTGCGCTGGAACATGGCGGTCGTCCAGGTCGATCCTCCGGAGTTGGCGACCACCAGCCCGACTTTTCCCTTGTATTCGGGCTTCAGCAGATCCGCCCAGTTCGACGGGCCTTCGGGCACGATGGCGGCATTGTGGGCGAGCACGAAGCCCCATGTCGATTTGGGCCACAGGTTGGGTATCGACTTCACGGCCTCGGGATAGTCGGCGGCATTCGGGGGCGCGTAGTCGGCGAACGCATCCTTGATGCCGTCCACGAGACCGCGGTCCGACATGTCGATCACGTCGGCGCTGAGCTGGTTTGCAGAGAGCTCGGTGGCGATGCGCGTCGCCAGTCGGCTTCCGGGCGCGCGCACGATCTCGACGCGAATGTCCGGAAAGCGCTTGTTGAATTCCTTGACGAGTTCCTGCTCCGCCTCGATCTGGTTGGAGGTGTAGAGAACGAGCTTGCCCTCCTTGCGGGCAGCGTCGATCAGCGTCTGTCCGCCCAGTTCTTCCTGCGCCGCGGCGGTTCCCGCCATGGCAAGTATAAGAACCGATGCGGTAATGGATGCTTTATACGATGCAAAGGATTTCATTGTTTCACTCCCATGTGTTCGTATGCAACTCCCGGTTTTGTTTTATGTTTTTCCCGGGAAGTATTGATTTGCAGAAGTGTCGATCCGCAAATTCTCTATTTCGAGAAGGTCGCGAAGGACCGGGCAGCCACGGTGGAAAGACCGATGACCGCGACAAGCAGCAGCGTCTGGACGAGGCTGAACGCTGCGGTGACACCGACGTTGCCACCCTCGTAGAAATCGAGGAGCAGGACGGCCATCGGTATGGTGTCGCTCACGTAAAGGAACAGCGACGACCCGAGCTCGCGGATGGCGAGGATGAACAGCAGGCTCATCGACGAGATCAGGCCCGGCATCACCAGTGGCACGATGATCTGGCGGATCGTGCCCAGCACACCCACGCCGCAGACCTGCGATGCCTCCTCGAGATCCTTGTGAATTTGCATCAATGACGTCGACAACGACTTCACCGAGTCCGGCAGGAAGCGGGCGACGAAGGCGAGCGCCAGGATCCAGATCGTGCCGTAAAGGTTGAGCGGCAGGCCGATCCAGGCCCAGATGTAGGCCACACCGACGACAAGGCCGGGAATGGCGACCGGCAACGTCGAGACGATGTCGAGCAGCCTGCGCCCCGCGAGATTTGTCCTGTAGACCGTGTAGCTGATGGCGAAAGCCAGCACGCCGCCGATGATCGCCGTGACCAGACCGATCTCGAATGTGTTGACGACCGAACGCCACGTCAGAGGATTGGCGAAAAGCTGCTCGTAATGCGCCAGGGAATAGGCGGATAACTGGAAGAGCGCTCCCACGTCCGGAATGAACAGGAACTTCCTGAACGAGGCGATGAGCAGCGCGATGGTGGGCAGGATGACGCCGAGCATGAGATAGGCGAGGGCGAAGGCGAGGGTGGCCCACTTCCAGTTGCCGAGGTCGAGCTGCTTGGGCCGAAACGACTTGCCGGAAACCGTCACGTAGCTGCGCCCCTTCATCACCCGCTGCTGAAGGACGACGCATAGCGCCGTCACGGCGATGAGGATGACGGAGGTTGCCGCGGCCGCGTTGTAGTTGGGCGGCGACCACGAGATCAGCCCGTAGATGTATGTCGTCAGAACCGAGATCTGGGCGGGCGTGCCCAGCGCCGCCGGTATGCCGTAGATGCCGAGCATCACCACGAACGGCAGCAGCGTTCCCGACAGGATCGCGGGCGTGATCAGGGGGAAGACGATGGTGAACAGCGTCCTGAATGGACCCACGCCGGAGATTTCAGCCGCTTCCTCCAGCGAAGGGTCCATGTTCTTCAGCGCCGACGCTGTGAACATGTAGACGTAAGGGGCGTAGTAGATGCCGAAAATGAAGATCATGCCGGCGGTCGAGTAGAAATTGACGCTGAGCGGCACCCCCAGGAAGCTGAAGGCCACGTTGATGAGGCCCGTGCGCGGCGAACCCAGCAGACCCCAGGCGAAGGCCGCAACCAGCGGCGGCACGAACAGCGGCAGCATGCCGGCGATTTCGATGAAACGGCGCATCGGCGTGTTGGTTCGTACCGTGATCCAGGCGAACAGAAGCCCGACGACGACCGCGATCGCCGTGCCGCCGGTGCAGATGACCAAAGAATTCCAGGTTGCGTTCCTGACCGCCGGATCGCCGATAACGGCCAGGAAATTGGACAGCGACAGGGTGCCCTGGCCGGAGCCGGTGATGGGATCCTCGTTCGTCAGCGCGCCATACGTCAGCATGGCCACGGGGTAGAGCACGAGGAACGCGAGGATGACGAGAAGCAATGCGATCCAGAGACGTGGAGCCGCCAGCTTGAATGCGCTTGCCAATCGGTAATCGCTGTATGGCGCGGCCGATTTCGGCGCGGTTACTTCCATTGTTCCCTCCAGAATGCCGTTATCGGCTTATATCGTTGTTTCAGGAGGCCGCCGGGACGCTATCCGACTTCGGGCATGATGCCGAGATCGAGATGGGCGGCCATTAGGGTTCTGGCGTCGTCGACGTTGCCGCTTTCGATCGCCTCGATGATGGCCTCGTGCTGCGCCATGCGGACCGACGCCGGGCGCGGAATGAAGCCGCCCTGCGTCCAGGCGCGCGCGAACATTTCATGCGCGACGCGCTGCAGCTCGATGAGATAGGGGTTGCCGGTTGCCCGCGCGATGAGGACCTCGAACTGGAGATCGAGGGAGAACGCGTTCTTGACCCGGATGACGTCGATACGGCTGTTGTCGACGTGGCGGCGGATCTCCGCGATCAGCTTTCTGTTGCAGACATGGGCTGCAACGCCCGCCACCTCGACGTCGACGAGTTTACGGGCGTCGGAAACCTGTTGGAGCAGCCGGCGCTTCTCGACGTCGCCTAGCTCCGCGATGTTGGCGAAAGGCCGGATCTGCGCCTCGCATACGAAAGTTCCGGTGCCGGGCCGCACCTCGATGATCCCCGTGCTTTGCAGCATCTTCAGGGCTTCGCGCAGCGTGGAGCGGCTGACGCCGAGCGACGCCGCCAGTTCGCGCTCCGACCCCAGCCTGTCGCCCGGCTTGAAGCGCTTCTCGGCGATCAGGCGCTGGATCTGCTGCACGATTGCTTCAGATGCGGTGCGCTTTTCGATGGGAGATATTCCGAGGTCGCTCATTTTGGCCGCTTTGTTGACATGGTTAGGACATCTGATGGCCCGGTGGTCAGACCACTATTTCGAGGCTGGCCCGGCATGTCAAGCGGTTTTGCCGCCCGGTGCGCGCTCGTGCGTGGCGTTTGTTCCGTCGCGGACGAGTTCCAGCAGGCGCTGAACCTGGAATTTGCGCCGGGCCGCCTGATGCAGCCACACGCCGGCCTTGTATGTCCAGAAACGCAGGGGAAGCCTTACGAGTCCGTGGATCGTGGCCTCCGGCTCCATCGGCTCCGGCAGGCAGAACACGGCGTCCCCCATGCTGGCGATGCTGAAGCCGGCGAGCAACGACGAGGTTTCGATGGCGATGCGCGGCGGTAGCAGACTTTCTTCCCGGAAGGTGTTGTTGATGCGCCCGACCACATCGAAATCGTTCTGGTAGATCAGCCACTGATAGGCCAGCACGTCCTGCAGAGTCACCGGTCGTGCTTCCGCCAGCAGCGGGTGGCCGTTACGGACGAACGCAGCCATCGCGAATGTGGCGAGTGGCTCGTAATTGAAGTCGGCCGCCTGCGCCCCGCGCAGATCGTCGATCGAACCGAAGCAGATGTCGAGATCGCCGGACACAGCGCGATCCTGCAACGTCCGTGTCACGCCCACCTGCAGCGTGATCCGCCACGACGGGAATTGCTGCGTGAAGGCCGCCAGCGCCTTCGGCAGATAACGGCACGCCCATACCGGCCCGGCGCCGATGCGCAGCACCTCGTCGACGCCGTTGCGCGAGGCGTCGATCTCGGTGCGCGCGTAGCGGTCTTCTAACGCCATGTTGAGGGCGCGCCGATGCAGGATCTGCCCGGCGTTGGTCAGCGACACGCCGCGGCCGTGGCGGCGCAGCAGCGGGCTGCCGACTTCGATCTCGAGGTCGTGGATGGCTTTCGTCAGCGTGGGCTGCGCCAGGTGCAGGGCCTTCGACGCGCTCCGCAGGCTGCCATGCTCCACGACGGACAGGAAATAACGCAGGCGCCGATCCAGCATAACCGATAGCTCCAGGGTATCGCTCGGGCATTCCTTTTTATATGATAATTTCTATAGAATAACTATGAATTTGATTGTTTCCAGCCTATGCTTCTTACCGATCGCAGCATTTCAGCGGCAATCGCCCGCGGGAAGCCGCCGTCGCCCGGATCTGTTCGTCTCTTGCGGGCAGGGGGCAGAAGGCTGGCGGCCTGCGCTTGAAACTGCGGGTCATGCGCGCCGATGGCGCCGACGCTGCCGGGGCCGCCGGCCATCGGGCGAGGCGTGGTTCATCATCCGTCTCCTGCGAGACACGAAGCAAAACGGAGTCAGTCCATGAGTGCATCAGCCATTCCCGCCTCGCCTGTCGCCGGGTCCGTGATCCCGGATTCCGACATCCTGCCGCTGTCGGGCCGCATCGGCGCCCAGATCGCCAACATCAAGCTGTCCGGCGACCTGCCGGCGGATGTTTTCGCCGACATCAACCGTCTGCTGCTGCAGTACAAGGTGCTGTTCTTCCGCGATCAGGGCGAGCTGGACGACGCGGCGCAGGAAGCCTTCGGCAAGCTCTTCGGCGCGCTGGTGCCGCACCCGACGGTGGGTTCCGTGGCCGGCACTTCGTCGGTGCTCGAACTCGACGCCAACCGCACCGGCGAGCGCGCTTCCGGCCAGGGCGGAGGGCGCGCCGACCAGTGGCACACGGACGTGACCTTCGTCGACGCCTATCCGAAGATCTCGATCCTGCGCGGCGTGGTGATCCCGGACTTCGGCGGCGACACTGTGTGGTCGAACACGGTGACCGCCTACGAGCACCTGTCGCGGGAGCTGCGCGAGCTGGCGGACAGCCTGTGGGCCATCCACAGCAACGTCTACGACTATGCCGCCGTGCGCCCGCACGCGAGCGACGACGACCAGAAGCAGTACGACAATTACTTCACCAGCACCGTCTACGAGACCGAGCACCCCGTGGTGCGCGTCCACCCGGAGACGGGGGAGCGCACGCTGCTGCTGGGCAATTTCGTGCAGCGTTTCGTGGGCCAGAACAAGGCCGACAGCGCGCGGCTCTACGAGCTGTTCCAGAGCCACATCACGGCGCCGGAGAACATCGTGCGCTGGCGCTGGAAGGCGAACGACGTCGCCATCTGGGACAACAGGGCGACCCAGCATTACGCCGTCAACGACTATGGCGACAAGCACCGCGTCGTGCGCCGCGTCACGGTGGACGGCGACGTGCCGGTGGGTGTCGACGGCCGCAAGAGCGTCACGCGCTCGCGCTTCGCCAAGCCCCAACTTCAGGCTGTCGACGGCGGCAAGACCGCGTAACGCGACCCGGCAAAGGATACGACCATGAAACTGAAGCATTTCGTATCGGCGCTGGCGGCGGTCATTCTGTTCGGCGGAGCGGCGGCGGCGGAGACGGTGATCCGTTTCGGCCACCCGGGCGTCGGCACCGAGAACCGTCCCTATGCCTTTGGCGACGCCACGACCTACACCCGCGCCCGCGAGCTGATCGAGAAAGAGTTCGCCAACGACAAGGATGTGAAGATCGAGTGGACCTATTTTCGCGGCGCCGGCCCGGCGCTGAATGAATCGGTCGCCGCCGGGCAGCTCGACTTCTTCCTGCTCGGCGACCTGCCGGCGATCGTCGGGCGCGCCCGTGGCCTCGATCACAAATTCATCTTCGCGACGGGCCGCAACAACCCGATCTACCTCGCAGTGCCGCCGGAGAGCGACATCAAGTCCGTCGAGGACGTGAAGGGCAAGAAGGTCGCTCTGTTCAAGGGCACGAACCTGCAGAACGCCACCGACCGGATTCTCGAATTGCACGGCCTCGGCGAAAAGGACGTGCGCTTCGTCAGCCTCGACGCCAATGCCGCCATCGCGGCGGTGACCTCCGGCAACGTCGATGCCGTGTTCGGCGGGCAGGAGTACATTCCGCTGGCGCAGAAGGGCGTGGTGAAGATCGTCTACACCACCAGGGGCGACGACCCGACGCTGGGCCGCAACTCGTCCTACCTCGTCACGACGAAGTTCGCGACCGAAAACCCGGCGCTGACCCAGCGCGTGGTGAACACGTTCATCAAGGCGGCGCATTTCCTCTCGCTCGACGAGAACCGGCAGGAGGCGTTCGACGGCTGGGCGCGCTCGGGCCTGCCGAAGGAGACCTTCGAGGAGGACTTCAAGGACGTGCGCCTGTCGCACATCCTCAATCCGCTCATCGATGACTACGTGGTCGCCCGCTACAAGGAGCAGGCGGCGGCAGCGCAGAAGTACAACCTGCTGAAGGGCGATCCCGCCATCGACAGCTGGTTCGACCGCAGCTACCTGCAGCAGGCGCTGAAGGACCTGAAGCTCGAGGGCTTCTGGTCGGAGCGGGGCGCCAAGGGCGAGATCGCCGTGCGCGGCGCCATCGACGCGGAAAAAACCAACTGACGGCGCTTGCTGCCGGGAGCGCGCGACCATCCGTGGCGCGCTCCCGGCGGCGTATCGGCAACCGGTTCGATCAGACCGGTTCCCGATACGGCGGGCGACGCGCCGGGTTCTTTCAGTAGTGAGACCTTCAGCGATGAGACCGAGGAAGTCATGACCATTTCCCAGACTTTGACCGCGCCAGCCCGTTCGGCGCCGGCGAGGGGCGGCGGCGCTGTCCTGCTGTCGCCGGACAGGCTAGCGTTCCTGAAGACGGTGCTGTGGGGCCTGTCGTTTCCCGCCGGCCTGCTGGCTTTGTGGTGGGTGTCGTCCGCGGCCGGATGGCTGCCGGAGCAGATCCTGCCCGCTCCGCCGGTGATCTGGCAGAGCTTCGCCGAACTCCTCGCCGACGGCTCCCTGTGGGCGCACACGTGGGCGAGCCTGCAGCGGGTGGCGATTGGCTTCGCCTTCGGCGCGCTTTTTGGGCTTGTGTTCGGCGCCGCCGCTGGCCTGTCCGCGACGTTCAGGGCCTATTTCTATCCGCCCGTGCAGGCGGTGGCGCGCGTCAACGTGCTGGCGTGGATGCCGCTGCTGGCGCTTTTCGTCGGCATCGACGAGGCGCTGAAATACGTCATCATCGCCTGGTCGACGTCCATTCCCATCATCCTCGGCACGGCGCGCGGCATCGAGAACGTGTCGCCGGCGCTCAAGGAGCTGGGAGCGGCGCTGAATTTCAACACCCGCGACAACCTGCGGCTCATCGTGCTGCCGGCGGCGCTTCCTTCCGTGTTCACGGGCCTGCGCGAGGGACTGGCCAACGCCTGGCAGACGCTGGTGCTGGTCGAGCTGTTCGCCTCGTTCGAGGGGCTCGGCTACCTGATGGTGTGGGGCAGGCAGCTGTTTCAGCTCGAGCTGGTGATCGTGTCGATGATCGTCATCGGCGTCATCGGCCTCGTGCTCAACCTCGTGCTGCTCTGGATCGAGAACCTCGGCCAGCCGTGGAAAACGGAGGCGGGCAATGAGCGTTGACAGCATCATCCCGCCGCGCGCCGTTCCCGCGCCGCGACCGTTCGCGGCGTTGGGCCGTTGGCTGCGCGGGCTCGACTGGCGGCCGGTCGCTTCCTTCGCCGCCATCATCGCGATCTGGTTCGCCGCCCATGAGTTCAACTGGGTGCGGGCGAAGTTCCTGCCGTCCCCGGTGGATGTGGTGAACCGGTTCTGGTTCGAGATCAACTCCGGCACCATTCTTTACGACCTCGCCGAGACGCTGCGGCGCAACATCATCGGGCTTGCGATCGGCTCCGGCATCGGGCTGGCGCTCGGCGCGGTGCTCGGCACGTCACGCTGGGTCGCCAGGATCGTCGGCCCCACCGTGCTCGCCCAGCGGCAGACGGCGCTGTTCGCGTGGGTGCCGCTGCTGTCGGTGTGGTTTGGCGGCGCGGATGTCGGCAAGATCGCCTTCATCGCCGTCGCCGCCTTCCAGCCGGTGGTCGTCAACACCTGGCGCGGGCTGGCGCTCGTGCCCAAGACCTACCGCGAACTCGCCGAGGCGCTGTCGTTCACCCGTTGGGACTATGTCTGGCTCGTCGCCGTTCCCAACGCGCTGCCGGCGATCTTCACCGGCCTGCACGGCGCGCTCATTTACGCCTGGCTCGCGACGGTCGGCTCCGAGCTGTTCCTCAATATCGCGCCCGGTCTCGGCGGCCGGTTGTCCGAGGGCAGCCAGCTTTTCGAGATCGACCTCCTGTTTCTGGCCATCATCCTGTTCGGTCTCGTCGGCCTGTTCTACAACACGCTGGCGGAACGGACCGAGGCGGCCCTCCTGCGGTGGAATAAACGATGACACAAGCGGCTTCCTCCCTCCCTGCGGCCAGCGCCGTTCATGCGCTCGACATTCGCAATCTCGACAAGACGTTTCATGTCCGCGACAAGGATGTGCACGTGCTCTCGGCGATCAACCTGACCGTGGATGCGGGGGAGTTCATCACCATTGTCGGCGCGTCTGGCTGCGGCAAGTCCACGCTGCTGCGGCTCATCCTCGGGCTCGACCGCGACTACGAGGGCGACGTGCGCGTCAACGGCAAGACCGTTACCGGGCCGGGGAGCGACCGGGCCATCGTGTTTCAGGAGCACCGCCTGCTGCCGTGGCTCACCGCCGAGGCCAACGTGGGCACGGCGCTGCTCTATAGCGGGCTGAGCAGGGCGCAGAAGCAGGATGCGATCCGCGAGCATCTCGAACTCGTCGGCCTGTCGAGTTTCGCCGGGGCCTATCCGGCCCAGTTGTCGGGCGGCATGGCGCAGCGCGTCTCCATTGCCCGGGCGCTGGTGAACCGGCCTCGTTTCCTGCTGCTGGACGAGCCGCTGGGGGCGCTCGACGCCCTGACGCGCTTGCGCCTGCAGGACGAGCTGAAGCGCATCGTCGCTCACGAAGGCAGCACAGCGGTGCTCGTGACGCATGATGTCGACGAGGCGGTCTATCTCGGGCACAGGATCGTGGTGCTGCATCCCCGTCCGGGGCGGATCGCCGCCGTTCTGGATGTGCCGGTTGCGGCGCGCGAGGATCGTTCCAGCCCCGAGTTCGTCGAGCTGCGCGACGAGGTGCTGGGGCTGCTTGGCGTTTCGGCGGGCAAGACCGGCGCGCAACGGCGGCCCGAAGTGGCTGCTGCACTCTGAAGGGCGCGGGTTGCCGCGAATGGCAGCTCACGCAAGGCGGTATTCGCCTCGCGTGAGCTGGTTGCGTTGATTTACGCCAGTTCCGTCCACAGGTTGGCGGGCGGCGTCAGCAGGCTGACCAGGTTCTGGGCTTCCTCGCTCTGCGCGAAGGAGGTCGCGACAACGGCGCGCGAGGCGCCGCCTTCCGTGAGCTGGCCGACCCAGTACTCGCGGCCGCCGGCGTCGGCGGCGCGGTTGAGGGTCGTGAGGTAGAGCGCATCGACGAAGCCCGCCGCATCGAGCCCGCCGCTGCGCGCGCTGAACTCTTCCGTATGGGCGAAGCGGTCGGCGATGGTCCACACGTCCTCTCCGGCAAGGCTCTCGCCCAGCCAGAAATCGAACCCGCCGCTCTCGGCCTCGCGACCCAGGAACGCCCGGTAGAGGCCCTGGATGTCGCTCTGTCCGGCGGCGAGCAGGTTGCTCGTTGCGTCAGTGAATTCGAGCGTTTCGACGTTGCTCACCAGTTGCAGGCCGCCGGTGGCGCTGTTGGCGATGTGCACCAGCCCGTCCTTGATCTCGACGGCGTAGTCGGCCTTCGCACCGGACAGCACGAGCGTGTCGCGGCCCGTGCCGCCATCCACGCGGTCGCGGCCGGCGCTCTCGATGAAGCGGTTGTCGCCGGCGTTGCCGAGCAGCACGTTGTCGAGGCTGTTGCCAACCACGGTGACGTTGCTCGAGCCGTTGAGGCGCACGCCTTCGACGTTGTCCGGCAGCACGATCTCGCCATCGCCGGAATAGACGGCGAGGTCGCGCAGCTCGGTGCCCTTGGCGGCGATAAGGCCGGCCGTGTCGCGTACCAGGATGTCGTTGCCGCCCCAGAAGTTGCGCGCCGCGATGGCGCCGTCGCCGGCGTTGTACTGGTCCGCGACCACGCGCCCGAGGTCGGGGAAATCGGTGAACAGCGAGTCGATGCCGAGATCGAACAGCCGCACCAGCTCCTCGACCGGCAGTTGCACGGTGCCGTCGGGGTTGAGTGACAGGAACGGCTCGTCGGCGCGGTGCGTCCACAGGATGGATTCGAGCCCGACCGAATGGGCGATCGCCGGCAGGTCGAGGATGTTGGTCAGGATGCGGCTGACCTGCGGGATTCCGTCGCCGTTGGCGTCGACCGGCTTGAGCAGCGGCGTGGTCTGCAGGACCGCGTCCTTCGCTGGCGCCAGCGCGTCGCCGTAGAGCTTGGCGATCGCGGCCGCGGCTTCCGGCGTGTAGAGATCGGTGTTGATGGCACTCTGGGCCGTCAGCGGGAAGTCGAAGTCCTTGTAGGTGTCCGGGTTAGCGCCAAGCTCGGTGAACTGCCCCGACAGATGGAAGTAGATGTCGAAGGCGCCGCCGATGAGCTGGACCAGTTTGAAATCGACGCCCGCCGCCGGCATGATCTCGGTGCCGAGCGCGATCAGGTTCGCCACCTCGAACGACTGGATGTAGACGCGGTCGCGGTCGGTGAAGCCGAGCTCCACCAGCTTTTCGACCAGCAGCTTGCTGGTATCGACGTGGATGAAGGTCCCGTCCTGATACTGGCCGGCATACTGGAAGAACGTCGGGTGCTTCGTCTCGGGGGCGATGGCGATCTTCTTGCCGGTCTCGGCCTCGACCGTGTTGACCAGTTCGATGATCTCGTCGAGCGTGGCGATGCGGAACTGGTCGTCGTACGCGGCGCTCTCCGGGCGGATCTGCGGGATGCGCTCGCGCGCCCACAGCGTCTTGATCTCGGCCAGCGTGAAGTCCTCGGCGAACCAGCCTTCGACCTGCGTGCCGTCGATGTTCTTGGTGGTGCGCAGGTGCGCGAACTCGGCGCGGTCCTTCACGTCCGTGGTGTCGTTCAGCAGGTTCTCGTGGCGGGCGATGAGATGCCCGTCCTTCGTCACCACGACGTCCGGCTCGATCACTGCCGCGCCCATCTCGATCGCGAGCGCATAGGCTTCGATCGTGTGCTCGGGGCGGTAGGCGCTGGCGCCGCGGTGGGCGATGATCTGCGGCGCGGACGGGCCGGCCTTCGCCGACAGGTCGAGGCCGATGATCATCGGATCGTGATCGGAGGTGGCGAACGCGTCGTTGTTGAAGAACCGGGGATCGGTGAACTGGCTGGAGTAGCTCAGCAGGTCCGGCTCCTGCGCGTTGATGTGCCACTCGGCGACACCCGTGACCTGCTTCGCGAGCGAGCCGCTGGCGATGCCGTGGTCGAGCGTGCCGCGCTGGCCGCTGAACAGGTAGCTGAACGCCTTGTCCTGGCCGATGTGCGCATCCACGACATCGACATAACCGGCGGAGAGCAGGGCGCTGATCGGGTCTTCCTTGGCGTAGGAGTTGAGGTCGCCGAGGATGAGCACATCCGGATCGTCGATGCCGTGCGTTGCGAGGTAGCCATCGGGATTACCGGCCTTGAGCCATTCCGCGAGCTGGCGGGCGGTTTCCACGCGGGTGGCGTTGAAGGCGCCCTGGCCGTCGCCCTTGTCGGCGTCGGCGCCGGTCCCTGTTCCGCTCTTCGACTTGAAATGATTGACCGACACGGTGAAGCGCTCGCCCGTGCCCGCTTCCGCGAAGGTCGCGGTGACGGCGGGGCGGGTGCTCTGCTGGCCGGGCTCGGTGAACACGAACGTGTCGCTCACCACCAGTTCGACATCGCTCTGCTTGTAGATCAGGCCGGTGGTGATGGCGTCGGTGCCGATGAAGCCGCCGGCATCCGCTTTGGTCGGATTGACGAAGGCATAGACGGTGCCTTGAGGGGCACGCGCGTTCAGCGCATCGACCAGCGCCTTGATGGCGGAGCCGTCGCCGAAGCCGTTGTTCTCCAGCTCCTGCAGGCCGATGACGCTGGCGTCGAGCTTGAGCAGCGCCGTGACGATCTTGTCCGTCTGGCGTTCGAGATCGACCGCGCTCGTCGCGCCGCGAGGGGTGAGGTTTTCGGGGCCGGAGCCGTTGCCGGAACCATCGTTGAGGGTGGTGAAGTAGTTGAGCAGGTTGAAGCTCGCCACCTTCAGGCGGCCGCCGACATCCGTCGGCTCCTGCTGCCGAGCGCCACCGTTCGTCGCCTCGTCGACGGGCAGGAGGCTGATCGGCAGAAGCTTGTATTCGTTGAAGTTATAGGTGAGCACGCCGGTCACGGAACCGGTCAGCTCGGCGCCGACGCGCAGCGTGGAGCCCAGCGCGGAGAACGTGTCGCCGGCATCGATGAAGCCGTTGCCGTTGTCGCCGACCGCAGCCGGGGCGTAGGGAAATTCGGTGGGGTTCTGGGCCGGGTTGCCGTCGTCGATCTTGAAGCGGTTGTTGGCGTTGGCCTTCTGCAGCGCGTGGATGAGGTCGAGCTGCGTGTTGGGGTTGTAGATCTGCGTCGGCGTCACCTGCCCGCCGGCGGAGACGACGATTTCGCCGTAGCGGTCGAAATTGAAGTTCTCGATCACCGTCAGCGGCAGGTCGGTGCCGGTCGTCAGGGTGACGAGCTGGCCCTCGTAGCGCTCCAGGTCGGCGATGAAATCGGGCGACAGCGCGATAGTGGCCGGCGTGGGCTGGCCGTTGCCGCTGGAAAGGGTGACGATGTCGGTGACATCCTTGATCTGCGTCAGGTTGAAATATTCGTCGACCGTGCCCGAGACGTTGACATGATCGCCCGCCACCACCGTCGGCTTGGTCTTGGTGTAGACGAAAATGCCCTCGGACGTCGCCGCGTTGCCGTCGGCATCGGCATCCTCTTCCTGCAGGAAGAAGCCGTCCGGCGTCGTGAAGGTGACGATGGCGGAAACGAGCACGTAGCTGCCGACGTAGGTGCTGGCGGTCGCCGTGCCCTGGATCTGGGAGATCCGGGTCTCGGGAGTCGTTCCGCCGCCGTTCTCCACGGTGGAATCAGCCTGCGCCGCGAAATCAAGTTGAGACATGTCGAAAATCCTTGCCCTGGAGAGACTGGAAAAGTTCTGCCAGCAAAATAACTTTCATTAAATTATCATCTGAGAATGACAGTAGATTAAATTGGATAGTCAAATATCGATATATTATCTCTTCTCTGTATCTATTCGGGGGTGCTTTCCGGCGTGTCTGCCGCGATGATGTCGACGGACGCGGCGAGCGCGTTGACGGCTGCGGGAGACGGCAGGTTGGCGCCGGTCTCGCCGAGCTTTGCCACCGCGAAGGCCGTCGCCAGGCGGGCGGTGCGCGCGAGGTTCGCGCCCTCAAGAGCAGCCGCGACGATGCCCGCGACCATGGCGTCGCCCGCGCCGACGGTGCTGGCGAGCCGGTCGACCGTGCGCCGGGCGATGAGCGCTCCTTCGTCCGACAGGAACAGCGCGCCCTGCGGCCCCAGCGACACCACCACCAGCGCGATGCCGCGCGCGTGCAGCCCCGCTGCCGCCCGCACCAGATCCTCGACGCCGGCAAGCGTTGCGCCTGTCCACTCGGCGAGTTCATGCCGGTTGGGCTTGATGCACCAGGGCAGGACGGGGGCTGCGAGCGCGTGCGCCAGTGGCGCGCCGCTGGTGTCGAGGATGACCCGCGCGCCCTTCGCCGCCAGTCGCGCAACCATTCCCGGGTAGGTGTCGGGCGCGCATCCGGGCGGCAGGCTGCCCGCCAGCACGACGGGCGCGCCGGCAGCCGCGCGCGCCTCCACGCCAGCCGCGACCGCCTCGACCTGTTCGGGCGTGGCCGGTGGTCCGTCGAGGTTGATGTCGGTGGTGTTGTCCTCGTCCACGATCTTGATGTTGATCCGTGTCGCGCCCGGAACGCGGTGAAAGCGGTCCTCGATGCCCTTAGTGGCGAACACGGCCTCGAACGGCGCGGTGTTATCCGCGCCAAGCAGTCCGAACACTGCTGGCGGCAAGCCCCAATCCGCAAGGCAGCTCGCGACGATGACGCCCTTGCCGCCGACATCCCACCGCACCGAGCGGGCGCGGTGCACTTCGCCCGGTATCAGCCGGCGCAGCGTTATGGTTTCGTCGATGGCAGGATTGAGGGTAACCGTCATCACGCTCATCGGCGTTCTCCTTCATGCTTCCTGCCGGCTGCCGCGGCAGGGCGGTTCATGCGGTTGCGCCGGCGCGGCGCAGTTGCCCCGGCGACGTTCCCGTCGCACGCTTGTAGGCGCGGCTGAACGCGGCGCGGGAGCCGTAGCCCAGACGCGGCGCGACCTGATCGATGGATTGCCCGTCGCAGCCAATCCACCGCGCGGCAAGGCGCATCCGCAGCGACAGCAGATAGCGCGACGGCGTCATGCCCGTGACCGCGGCGAACCGCTCGGCGAAAACCGAACGCGAACTGCCCATCTGCATGGCCATTTCCTCGATGGTCCAGTTGCGGCCGGGATCGCGGTGCAGGGCGGCGATAACGCGGCCAAGGCGCGGGTCGCGCAGCGCCTCGACCCAGCCGTTGGCGTCGCCGCAGCCGGATTCGACCCATCCGCGCACGATGCTGGCGGCGACGACATCGGCCAGCCGCGCGAGGATGCCCGCCGCGCCCGCACGCTCCGTCGCCATCTCGCGCTCCATCGCCGCCAGCAGCGGCGCCAGCTCCGGCTGCGCGCCCAGCAACGCGCGGACCGACAGCACCTGCGGCATCAGGCCGACCAGCGGATGCAGCGTGTCCATCTCGAATTGCAGCCTGCCGGAGAAGATCAGGGTGTCGCCGCTGTCGCGGGCGTCGCGCGCGCCGTCTTCCAGCATGCACACCTGGCTGCAGAGCGGCACGGTCTTGTAGCTTTCATACGAGCGGACGGCCGCCCCGCGCGCGGAAACGAGCGCGTGCTCGTCGCCGCGCGGCAGCAGCACCGCGTCGCCGCAGCGCAGCACGGTCATGTCGGCGGCGGCGGCCTCTCGGGCGATCGTTCCATTGTTCGCCGCTCCGCCGCCGCCCGGCCACAGGAAAAGCTCTCCGGCAGAGACGAAATGGAAATGCGCGTCGGGAGAAGCACCGAAGCCGATGCCGAATGGCGGCGCAAGACGCAGCTTGCTATAGCTTGCGCCGCGAAGACGCATGCCCGACAGCAGCTCGCTCACAAGATCCATGGCTGGGCTCCTTCGTGATTTCAGGAGTATCGATCATATAACCCGGCAAAAATGGCATGGATCGTCTGCCGTGGCTACCCATATCGCCCAGGTTCCAGTCTCCCGGGCGCTGCCCGGAAGCTCCACCGAGCACGGTTCCCGGCGGGAAGCCGCGCCAGCGAAAGGACCCGGATATGGGTAATGCGACAACAACGAGCAATGCCGGCGCGGCCGAATCCGCGCCGGCATGGGCTGCCGTGGCCTCGATGGGCATGGGCGTCTTCGGCCTGGTCGGGGCGGAATTCCTGCCCGCCAGCATGTTGACACTGATGGCGCGGGATCTCGGCATCAGCGAGGGCATGGCCGGGCAGGCGGTGACGGCAACCGCGGTGACGGCCGTTTTCAGCAGCCTGCTCATCTCCGTGGTGACGCGCAAGAGCGACCGTCGCAACGTGCTGCTGGTTTTCTCACTGCTGCTGATCCTGTCGAACCTGCTTGTGGCGGTGGCGCCGAGCGTGCCGTTCCTGCTTGCCGGGCGTGTCGTTCTCGGTGTGGCGCTCGGTGGCTTCTGGGCCTTGTCGACGGCAACCGTGATGCGGCTCGTACCCGAACGCTATGTATCGCGTGCCTTGGCCATCGTCGTGTCCGGCATTTCCGCCGCAACGATCTTCGCCGCGCCCGTCGGCAGTTATCTCGGCGATATATGGGGATGGCGCCCGGTGTTTCTCGCGGGAGCGGGCCTCGGCGCCATTACTCTGATCCTGCAATTGGCCACGCTGCCGCGCATGCCCTCGCGCAGCCTGCCGCAATTCGGCACGCTGGCCGAGCTGCTGTCGCGCCGCCACGTCGCCATCGCCCTGCTGGCGGCGCTGCTCGTGTTTTCGGGCCACATGGCGATGTTCACCTATCTCAGGCCCTATCTCGAATCGGTGACGCAGGTCGGTGTGACGGCCATCTCGATGATGCTGCTGGCCTTCGGCATCGCCACCTTCCTCGGCAATTATCTCGGCGGCTGGCTGCTGCAACGCTCGCTGCGCCTGACGCTGGCCGTGGCGCCGCTGTTTATTGGGTCGCTCGCGTTCATGCTGGCGCAGTACGGCGGCCATGCCGGCGCGGATGCGGTCGTCGTCGCGCTCTGGGGGCTTGCATTCGGCACCGTCCCGGTTGCGTGGTCGACGTGGATCGCCCGTGCGGTTCCCGATGAGGCGGAGACCGCCGGCGGCCTGCTAGTCGCGGCGATCAATCTGGCGATCACCACCGGCGCCGCTGTCGGCGGGCTCATCGTCGACACCACCGGCGTGAGCATGCTGTTCCTGCTGAGTGGCGTCGTGCTTTGCCTTGCGTCGATGACGGTGATGGCCGGCGTGCGGACGCGCTTCGCGGTGCCGAGCGCGGCATAGTTTTCCGCGCCGGGCGTTGCCGGCGGACGTCGACGCCGATGATACAGCGGAGCAAGGGCCGATCCGACCGGACCGGCTCTTGCTCCGCGTTTCCTTGATAGAAGCGAATTCCGGGTGATCAAATGTTTCCATTTAAGCGGAAAACGATCTAGTATCCCGCGCGGTCTGACCAATCGAGCAGGTCGATATCGGGAATAATATTTCCATGTGTCGGCTTGCTATCCTTCCTTTCGCGCAAGTGACAACGCTTACGACAGGAGATCGTCCGGCTTGAAAACCCTCTTTCTCGGTTCCTACGGCTTCGGCAATCTCGGCGATGAGCTATGCCTGCTGGATGCGATAAGGACGTTTCCCTCCGACGAGGTCCACGTACTCAGCTACCGTCCCGCCTTCACCGGGCGGTTCGTGGAGGTGGCGAGCTTCGTCGAGAATTATAACGACGCCCGGTTGCTGCGCCCCGACAGGATCGTGCTGGGCGGCGGCGGGGTCGGCACGCAGTCGATGCTGCCCAAGTTCATGAGCTTCATGAACGACGCGCTGGCGTGGGGCGCGCAATGTCACATCTACAACATCGGCGTCGCCAACCTGAACACGTCGTGGATAACGCCGGAAATCCGGCGCGCGGCGCAGGCGCTTGCCTCGTTTTCGGTGCGGGACTTCACGTCGCGGCGCATCGTCAACCGCTGGAACCTCGACCTGCCGGTGGAAGTGGGGCTGACGCGATATCCCGAGCGCTTTTATCCCATGGACGAGAGCGTCGACTTCGGGTTGCCGGCGGGCCGCAAGATCGGCATCTCCCTCACCAACCAGTCCACCATGGCCCGCGCCGTGGACGAGAACCTGCCGCTGATTCAGGATTTCCTCAAACCCTATGAGGACTTCACTCTCGTGCCGGTGGTGAGCACGATCCACCAGTACGAGAGGTCCGAGGACGACGCGGCGGCGTTCTCTTCCTTCGTCAGCCGGCTGGGCCTGCGCCAGAAGATTGCGCTGCCGCAGACGCTCGATCCATCCTGGTGGATCGAGGAGATGTCGCCCACGCGGCTGAAGGCGCTGATCGGTCAGCTCGATCTGCTCGTCTCGCAACGCAAGCACAATTGCGTGCACGCCTTCGGCGCCGGCACGGCCGCGATCGGGCTCTATCCCGGGCAGGATGACAGCCTGCCGCGCCTTTTCAATACGGTGTCGCACGAGACGCCGGCGGGCTCGCGCCTCCTTCCGCTCACAATGCTCTGACATACCGTTGTTTCACAGTCCTATCGCGCCGCCGGCGGAGGAAGACGAGGTCCAATGACGAGTTCGAGTGCCATCGGCCTGGCGTTGAGTCGGCAGGTATCGCGGGCGGGAAGCACCCCGCATGCACGGTATATGGTGTTTTTCGAGCCCTTCGAGGAACTGGCCGAGGCGGGCGAGGTGCCGTTGCTCGCCGTCATGGCGGCGATATGGATGCTGCGCCCGGACCTGCAGGCCCTGTGGCCGCTCGACACGCGGGAGGGGCGGTTCGGTTTTCTCGGCTGGTGCCTGTCGAGCGGCATGCGTGAATACGCCGTGCTGCGCGAGGCCATGCAGCAGCCGCAAATTCGCGCGCTCTATCTGGCTCCGACCGAGCTGGAGGCCCGGTATGAGGGCGGCGACATCCCCTTGCCGTATGCGGCGCTCGCGGTGCGCGGCTTCAGCGCGGATCTGGCCAAGGCGACGCCGCTCGACCGGAACGAGGGCCGGCAGCAGTTGCTGGCGTGGTATTTCAAGCACATCTTCAACGGGTTGCAGGCGTTTTTCCCGCAACCGCGCTGGCTTGTCGATCTCGTGGAGCTTATCCGTCCCGCCGGAATCGCGGTCGAGCAGCCGGAAATCGCCCCCGCCGCCAGCCCTGGCAGCCCATCGTGGGCCTATAATGGCGTCAACGTCGTCGGCCACCTGTTCGGGCAACTCGGCATCGGCGAGGATGCGCGCTGTGCCTCGCGCGCGCTGGCCGATGCCGGGGTCAATCATTGCGTCATCGACTTCCCCGCCGGTCCCGATGTCGAGACCATGCCACATGCGTTCCCGGCCGAGACGGTCGATGAGCCGGTCTATCCGCTCAACCTGCTCGTCATGACGGGCATGGAGACGTTGCGGCTGTTCTGCGAGCGCGGCGCCGCGCTGTTCCGTGGCCGCTACACCATCGGCCTGTGGCCGTGGGAACTGCCGCGATGGCCGAGGGAGCTCGAATTCTGCTTCTCGCTCGTGGACGAGGTGTGGGCCATCAGCAGCCACGTGCGCGGGGCCTACGAGCTGGCATCGCCCGTGCCTGTCGTCCACATGCCGCCTGCGGTGATGGTGGCGGCTGTCGAGGGCGACCGCAAACGTTTCGGCGTGGCTGACGGCAGGTTCGTGTTCCTGACCTATTTCGACGCACTGTCGTCGTTCCACCGCAAGAATCCGATGGCGGCGATCAGGGCGTTCCGCGACGCTTTTCCCGGCGACAACTCGGTGTGTCTCGTCGTGAAGGTCATGCGCGGGGCGGCGGACAGCGAGCGGATGGACGAGCTCAACGCTGCGGCGAAAGCCGATCCGCGCCTGATCGTCATCGATGCCGTGCTGGACAGGCGGCACCTGCTACAATTGCTGGCTTCGTCCGACTGCCTCGTTTCGCTGCACCGGGCGGAGGGGTTCGGGCGCTCGCTGGCGGAGGCGGTGCTGCTCGGGCGCAAGGTTGTCGCGACTTACTGGTCGGGCAATGTCGATTTCGCGCTGGCCGGGCACCAGCTTCTGGTGGAGGCCGACCTCGTCGGCATTCCGGCCGGCCAATACCCTTGGGCGGATGGCCAGCACTGGGCGGAGCCGCGCCAAAGCGCAGCCGTCGAGGCGCTGCGGGCCGCGCGCTACGAGCCGCTGGAGATATCCGGCGACCTGACGGCGTTCAGGCCGGCGGATGTCGGAACGCGCTATCGGCAGCGCCTCGACATCATCTATCGCGCCAACGCCTACCGTTAGATCGTATCCCGGCTTCGTTGAAGCATGGATGCGATCCAGGCGCTGTCAGGGCCGATCCACGATTGCCGGCTCCGGAGGAATGTTGACGCGCGGGCCGCGCGGGCGCGGCGGCCAGGCGAGGGCGGAATAGGGATAGGCATCGAGGTTGAGGCATGGCGAGTAATACGGATCGCCGAGGAGCGCCTCGCCCCATTTCAATTGCAGGTTTCGCAATTCACGCGCCGCGCGCGCCGTTCGCTCGGTGCCGAGATCGCGGCCGCGGCTGGCCGATTCCCTGTGCAACAGGCTCGCGTGCGGCGTCCAGACGTTGCGCTTGCCGGCCGCGCGCAGCTTCAGGCAGAGATCGACATCGTTGAAGTTGACCGGGAACAGGCGCTCGTCGAGGCCGCCGACAGCGAGGTAATCCTCGCGCCGCACCAGCAGGCAGGCGGCGGTCACCGCGCTGACTTCATGGGCGGCGGTGAGCAGGCCGTCGTAGCCGGGATCGTCCGCCGCGCAATCGTTGAAGGCATGAAGCGCGCCAAAATAAGGCCCCGTCACGACGCCGCCGTGCTGCACTGTGCCGCTCGGCCACACGAGCTTCGCGCCCACCGCGCCGATGTCGCGGTCGTGGCCTGCTTCCAGCATGGCGGTGAGCCAGTCGTCGTGGATGCATTCGGTGTCGTTGTTGAGCAGCAGCAGCCACGAGCCGGTGGCTGCCTCGGCGGCGAGATTGTTGATGCGCGCGTAGTTGAACGGACCGGGGCAGCGCAGCACGCTCACGCCCTCGCGCGCGATTTCGGCGAGATAATCCAGCGTCTCCGGCTCGCTGGAATCGTTGTCCATCACGGTGATGTCGTAGCTTGGCCAGTCGGTCCGGGCGCGGATCGAGGCAATGCAGTCGCGCAGCAGGCCGACCCGATCGCGGGTTGGAATCAGGATGGACACCCGCTCGCCAGTATCGAGGCGGGGCCGCAGCCGCAGCGACGGACGCCCGCCCGCGTGCGCGATCTCGACCGAGCTTGTCTCCCCTGCCCAGAAATGCGCCGCCGCCAGAAGTGCCGCCTCGCGCTGCTCAGCAGTTCTTTCCGGCATGGTGGCGAGCACGCGGGGTAGGTGCGCGATCCTGCGCCCGCCCTCGATTGCCGCCGCGAACGCGCCCGCCGCAACCGCCGGAGCGAGGAAGCCGCCTTGCGGAAGGAACTCCGGCAGCAGATCGGGGCGGAACGCAGCGATGTCGGCGGCGTAGCCCTGTGTCTGCAGGCGCGTGAGATCGAACGCCGGCTTGAACGACGGCACGACGGCGCCGTCGGCATAGCGGGTTTCGCTGTCGGCGTAGATGAGCGCCGTCGCGGGATCGGCCTCAAGCTCGCCGGCGAGATGCGCGAGAGCGTCGGGCCGCAGAATGGTGCCTGCCTCCAGCGCGATGATGTGGTCGGCCTCCGCGTCACGGATGCTTTGGCGGATGGCCTGCCAGTCGTCGGCGGTGACGTATTCCGGCGCGTCGATGGCGACGATGAGCCAGTTGTCGAGAGCCTCGTTCTCGATGCTCTCGACGGTGTCGTCCAGCGCCTCGGCTGCGCCGATGACGATGATTGCAAAGCGGGGATGGGAGTCGGGCAGGAGCGGCAGAGGCTCTTCCCGGTAGGCGACAGCCCAGTCTTCATAGGTGTCGAACGGCAACGAGGAGGGGAACAGCCGTTCGAAGAACTCCAGCCGCTGCCTGTAGCCCGGGTCGGCCAACTCGTTCGACGGTGACCCGGCAGGCGAGCCCGCCAGCGACCCCGCAACAAGCGGGCTGCCGACGAGTTCCGTGCCGCGTTCGTCCACGACCCGCACGCGATGCAGTCGTCCGTCCGCCAGATGCGGTGACAGATGAAGGTCGAAGCCGTAGGGGCCGGCCGAGACGGGCTCGTCCTGCTGCGGCTCGTGGATACGGTTGGCGAGCGCCTCGCCGACGAGCGTGTC
>CALMIK010000008.1 GCA_937863995.1 uncultured Chelatococcus sp. | reverse complement strand
TGCAGCGCGATCACCGCGCTCTCGATGTTCTCGGCGTGGCGCAGCAGGTGCTCGCCCTGGGTGGTGAGGGTGTAACCGGTCATGGCGCGCTCGAACAGCGTCGCCCCCAGCATGGCTTCCAGCGCGGCGAGGCGGCGGCTCAGCGTCGAGTGATCGATGGACAGCCGCTTCGCCGCCAGCGTCAGCCGCCCGGCGCGCGCCACGGCGAGAAAGGATTGCAGCAGATCCCAGTTGAAAGGCTGGACCAAAGGCGGGCCCTCGAAAAAGCCGGATGCGGGAAAAGCCGAATGTATGTGAATCGGCGCACAACGAGACAGGAATTTTGCCGGTACCATGCCGCAAATTTCCACGCTACACAAACGGGGCTGCACAAGCGCGAAAAAATCATAATTGCGGATGCGGCGGGCCTCTCCCGAAATCGGGCCTGAGGCCGGCATCGCCCAGGGAGCGAGAGACATGAGCGAAATCGGACATTTCATCGGCGGCAAGCGCGTGGCAGGCCGGAGCGGACGCTTCGCCGACGTGTTCAACCCCTCCACCGGCGAGGTGCAGGCGCGCGTGGCGCTCGCCTCGCGCGAGGAGCTGCGCGCGGCGGTGGAGAATGCCCGCGAGGCGCAGATCGGCTGGGCGGCGCAGAACCCGCAGAAGCGCGCGCGCGTGCTCATCAAGTTCCTCGAACTCGCCAACAAGGAATACAACTCTCTCGCGGAGCTGCTCGCCAGCGAGCACGGCAAGACCGTGCCCGACGCCAAGGGCGACATCCAGCGCGGGCTCGAGGTGGTGGAGTTCGCCATCGGCATCCCGCACCTGCTCAAGGGCGAGTTCACGGATTCCGCCGGCACCGGCATCGACGTCTATTCGCTGCGCCAGCCGCTCGGTGTCGTGGCCGGCATCACGCCGTTCAACTTCCCGGCCATGATCCCGCTGTGGAAGACCGCCCCGGCGCTCGCCTGCGGCAACGCCATGATCCTGAAGCCCTCCGAGCGCGACCCGTCCGTGCCGCTGCGCATCGCCGAGCTCTTCCTCGAGGCCGGCCTGCCGCCCGGAGTGCTCAACGTCGTCAACGGCGACAAGGAGGCGGTCGACGCCATCCTCGACGATCACGACATCAAGGCGGTGGGCTTCGTCGGCTCCTCGTCGATCGCGCAGTACATCTACACGCGCTCGGCCGAAACCGGCAAGCGCGCGCAGTGCTTCGGCGGCGCCAAGAACCACGCCGTCATCATGCCCGACGCCAACCTCGACCAGACCGTCGACGCCCTGATCGGCGCTGGCTACGGCTCGGCCGGCGAGCGCTGCATGGCGATCTCGGTGGCGGTGCCCGTGGGCAAGGAAACCGCCGACCGCCTTCTCGAAAAGCTCGTGCCGCGCGTGGAGGGCCTGCGCATCGGCCCCTCCACCGACGCCGCCGCCGACTACGGCCCGCTGGTGACGCGCGACGCGCTGAAGCGCGTCGAGAGCTACATCGCCTCGGGCGTCGAGGAAGGCGCGACGCTCGCCGTCGACGGGCGCGGCTTCTCGCTGCAGGGCTACGAGAACGGCTTCTACATCGGCGGCTCGCTGTTCGACAACGTGACGACCGACATGAAGATCTACAAGGAAGAGATCTTCGGCCCCGTTCTCACCGTCGTGCGCGCCGACAACTACGAGGACGCGCTGGCGCTGCCGTCCGACCACGAATACGGCAACGGCGTCGCCATTTTCACCCGCGACGGCGACGCGGCGCGCGACTTCGCGGCGCGCGTCAACGTCGGCATGGTCGGCATCAACGTGCCGATCCCGGTGCCGATCGCCTATCACACCTTCGGCGGCTGGAAGCGCTCGGGCTTCGGCGACCTCAACCAGCACGGGCCGGACTCGATCCGCTTCTACACCAAGACCAAGACCGTGACCTCGCGCTGGCCGTCCGGCATCAAGGACGGCGCGGAATTCGTCATTCCGACCATGCGGTGATTCACTTCGGAACAGACGGCCGGCGCCACACGCGCCGGCCGTCTGTTCCATGCGACGAAAAAACTGAAAAAAGAGAGGGAACGCAGATGAGCAGTTCAATCGGCTTCATCGGGCTCGGTAACATGGGCGGGCCGATGGCGGCCAATCTCGTGAAGGCGGGCCACACGGTCACGGGCTTCGACCTGGTGCCGGCGGCGCTCGAGGCGGCGAAGGCGGCGGGCGTCACCGTGGTCGACACAGCCGCGGACGCGGCGGCCAACGCGGACGTCATCGTCACCATGCTGCCCAACGGACGGCTGGTGCTGGGCGTGTGGCAGGAGATCGCGGCGCACGTCAAGCCCGGCGCGCTGATCGTCGACAGCTCGACCATCGACGTCGACAGCGCCCGCAAGGCGCATGCCCTGTTCGCGGACCGAGGCATCCACACCCTCGACGCACCGGTGTCCGGCGGCACGGTCGGCGCGCAGGCCGCGACGCTGACCTTCATGGCCGGCGGCAGCGCCGAAGCCTTCGCGCGCGGCGAGCCCATCCTGGCGGCCATGGGCAAGCGCGCCGTCCATTGCGGCGACGCGGGCTCCGGGCAGGCGGCCAAGATCTGCAACAACATGATACTCGGCATCTCGTCCATCGCCGTGGCGGAAGCCTTCGTGCTCGGCGAGCGGCTCGGCCTGTCGCACGAGGCGCTGTTCAACGTGGCCTCCACGTCGTCGGGCCAGTGCTGGGCGCTGACGACGAACTGCCCCGTGCCCGGCCCCGTGCCGACATCGCCGGCGAACCGCGACTACAAGCCCGGCTTCGCGGCGGCGCTGATGCTCAAGGACATGAAGCTGTCGCAGGACGCGGCGCTCGCCACCGGCGCAACGACGCCGCTCGGCGCGCATGCCACACAATTGTTTGACCTGTTCGATAAACTGGGCCATGGCAATGAGGATTTCTCCGCCATCATCCGGTTCCTGCGGGGCGGCGATCTCCTGAAATAAGGCGTCTTCTGGACGCCAGCCGGCATGCGCCTGGCTCGACAGCGCTATCGAAGAAGGACAAGCCCGATGAGCTATGAAACCATTCTCACCGAAGTGAAGGGTGAGGGCGAACGCGGCCGCGTCGGCCTGATCACGCTCAACCGCCCCAAGGCGCTCAACGCCATCAACCGCCAGCTCACCGAAGACGTGCTGGCGGCGGCGGCGGCCTTCGACGCCGACCCCGCGATCGGCGCCATCGTCATCACCGGCTCCGAAAAGGCTTTCGCCGCCGGCGCCGACATCAAGGAAATGCAGCCGCAGAGCTACACCGACATGTATCTCGCCGACTGGTTCGGCGCGTGGGAGCAGTTCGCCCGCACGCGCAAGCCGGTGATCGCGGCGGTGGCGGGCTTCGCGCTCGGCGGCGGCTGCGAGCTCGCCATGATGGCCGATTTCATCCTCGCCGCCGACACGGCGAAGTTCGGCCAGCCCGAGATCAAGCTCGGCGTCATCCCCGGCATGGGCGGCAGCCAGCGCCTCACCAAGCTCGTCGGCCGCGCCAAGGCGATGGAGCTCGTGCTCACCGGCCGCTTCATCGACGCCGAGGAAGCCGAGCGCATCGGCCTCGTGGCCCGCGTGGTGCCCGCCGCCGACCTGCTCGACGACGCTCTCAAGACGGCGCAGACCATCGCCTCCTTCTCGCTGCCGGTGACGCTGCTGGCGAAGGAAGCGGTCAACCGCGCCGACGAGCTGACGCTCAACGAGGGCCTGCGGTTCGAGCGGCGCGTGTTCCACTCGCTCTTCGCCCTCGAGGACCAGAAGGAAGGCATGACCGCCTTCGTCGAAAAGCGCGCCCCCGCGTTCCGCGACCGCTGATCGCAAGCCGCCCGGAAGGGCCGTTCATCGCCGGCCGCCGCCATCGCGGCGGCCGGCGGTTTTTTTGGCAAAGGCACCCGCGCCGTGTGCGGGCATGCACGGATGGGCGCATCAGCCTGTTGCGATCCGCGCGGCCGCGCGCAACACTGGACCGTTGCAGGATGAGATCCAGCCCCCCAGAAAACGGACCCGACATGACCGACGCAGCCCGCACCACGGCCAACCCCGCTTACGTCATCCCGCCGCCCGCGCAGGCGAGCATCGCCATAGCCGGCGCCAGCGCGCGGTTCCCGGTGCGGCGCGTCTATTGCATCGGCCGCAACTACGCCGCCCACGTCGCCGAGATGGGCGGCAGCGCCGACCGCGATCCGCCGATCTTCTTCCAGAAGCCGGCCGACGCCGTGGTGGAATCGGGCGCGACCATCCCCTACCCTTCCCAGACCGAGAACCTGCATCACGAGGTCGAGCTGGTGGTGGCCATCGGCAAGGGCGGCAGCGACATCGCGGTGGCGGACGCGCTCGATCACGTCTGGGGCTACGGCGTCGGCCTCGACCTGACGCGCCGCGACATCCAGAGCCGGGACGGCAAGCCGTGGGAGATCGCCAAGGCCTTCGACCGCTCGTTCCCCGTCGGGCCGCTGAGCCCGGCTTCCGAAACCGGGCATCTCGACCGGGGCCGCATCTGGCTGTCGGTCAACGGCGAGGTGGTGCAGGATTCGGATCTCGGCGAGTTGATCTGGACCATCCCCGAAATCATCTCGCGCCTGTCGGCGTTCTTCGCGCTGGCGCCGGGCGACGTCATCCTCACCGGCACGCCCCACGGCGTCGGCCCGCTGTCGCCGGGCGACAGGCTGGTCGCCACGGTGGAGGGGCTGCAGCCGCTCACCGTGGCCATCGGCCCCCGGGAGAAGTGAGAGGCGCCGGGTTGCGCGTGAGGGCATTTGCGTTTATGCGCATTGCCACAACGTCCATCGCTGCTGCGCCCGCCGCCAGAGCGTCTTCCGGCCGTGGTTCGCCGCGGAACCGCTCCGGTGCGTGGATCGCAGCGCGCATCAACCATCAAAGCCGGGCCGGCCGCCCGGGCTCGCCCCGGGGTCCAGCGTGCCGCCCGCATCCCGGAGGCACCCGTGGCAGGACATTCACAATTCAAGAACATCATGCACCGCAAGGGCAAGCAGGACGCGGTGCGTTCCAAGCTGTTCGCCAAGCTGGGGCGTGAAATCACCGTCAGCGCCAAGCTGGGCATGCCCGACCCCAACCTCAACCCGCGCCTGCGCGCCGCCATTCTCGCCGCCCGCGCCGAGAACATGCCCAAGGACAACATCGAGCGCGCCATCAAGAAGGCCGCCGGCAGCGACTCCGAAAACTACGAGGAAATCCGCTACGAGGGCTACGGCCCGGCGGGCACGGCGGTGATCGTCGAGGCGATGACCGACAACCGCAACCGCACCGCCGGCGAAGTGCGCTCGGCCTTCACCAAGGCCGGCGGCAACCTCGCCGAGACGGGCGCGGTGTCGTTCATGTTCGACCGCGTCGGCTTCGTCGAGTTCGCGGCCTCCGTCGGCGGCGCGGACACGGTGCTGGAAGCGGCGATCGAAGCCGGCGCCGACGATGTCGTCTCGGGCGACGAAACGCACGAGATCTACTGCGACCAGGGCGAGCTCGCCGCCGTTTCCAAGGCGCTCGAAGCCGCGTTCGGCGAGCCGCGCGCGTCGAAGCTGGTATGGAAGGCGCAGAACGACGTCGCCGTCGACGACGAGGCGGCCGAGAAGGTCATGCGCCTGATCGAGATTCTGGAAGACAGCGACGACGTGCAGTCGGTCTATTCCAACGCCCAATTCTCGGATGCGCTGCTGGCGAAGCTCTCGGCGGACTGAAGCCCGCCCACGCGGCGCTTGAGCGGCACTTTACGCCCCGTTTCCGGTGTATCGGAACGGGGCGTATGGCATTTTTGAGCCGCAGGTCAATTGCCAATCCGGCTATCAACGCCTATATTCGCCGCAGTCTTCCCATCAATCAGGTGGTCGTTGACCCGCCCCGGCCGAAGAAGCCGGGTCGGAGAGCGAAGGCCTATTGCCCGCCGTCGACCCACCCAGCAACTGACGCCGCTGCCTGCACCAAGCATGAAGCGACGTCGCATGGCACAAGGAGCCAAACCCTATGAGCACCGGACCGCTGATGCCCAAGGCGACCGCCGTCTGGCTTGTCGACAACACGGCGCTGACCTTCACGCAGATCGCCGAGTTCTGCAAGCTGCATCCCCTTGAGGT
>CALMIK010000007.1 GCA_937863995.1 uncultured Chelatococcus sp. | reverse complement strand
CGCGAGGCGCTCGACATGCTCGAGGGCCAGATCGAGACCGCCGACGAACGTGTCGCGGCGCGCGCCCGGGCAGCCGGCGCGACGCTGGAGACCGCCGTCGCCGACATCGAAACCCGCATCACCGGCCCGGCCCGCGAAGTGGCGGAGCGCATCGTCTCCGGCACGCGCGAAGCGCTCGGCATGCTCGAAGGCCAGATCGAGACCGCCGACGAGCGCGTCGCAGCCCGTGCCCAGACGGCCGGCCAGACGCTGGAAACGCTCGTCGCCGGCATCGAAACGCGCATCGACACGCGCGCCGCCGCGCTCAACCAGTCGCTCATCGGCCACACGACGGAGCTGGCGCGCACGCTCGCCGATGGTGGCCGCAAGGCCGTCGAGGCGGTGTCCGGCAGCGTCGAGGGCATCGGCGCCCTCATCAACGGTCACGGTGATGCGCTGTCGCAGCGCCTTTCCGATCTGGCATCGGCCATCGACGCCGGCCTCGGCCGCTACGTCCAGAACCTCGATGCGGCGCTCGGCAACCGGGTGCAGGAACTCGGTGCCCTCCTGCGCACCGGGGGCACGGATCTCGCCACCACGCTCGACGAGCAGGGCAAGGCCATCACCGCAGACTTCGCGGCGGCGAGCGCGGCGCTGGTCGGCTCGGTCGAGCGCCAGAGCGGCACCGTGGTCGAGGCGCTGCGCGCCCGCGGCGACGACCTGTCCGCACGCGTCGCGGCGCTGCGGGAAGAACTGGCGCTGTCGATCGACGGCAGCGCGGCGCGGGCCGTCGAGGCGCTGGAAGGCGCGAACGAACGCGTCCGCACCGAGCTCGACGACGTCGTGGGCCGCGTCTCGGACGCCAACATCGCACTGAAGCGGCTGGCCCAGTCGGCCGGCGGCAACCTGTCGGAGATCGAGCGGGACCTGTCCCAGCACGTATCGTCGCTGCAGAACGTCCTCGCGGCGCTGTCGCGGGAAGGCACGCAGACGAGCGACGGGCTGCGCGAGCAGATCGAAGCGCTGCAGGGCATCGCCGCCCGCACCATCGCCGAGTCCGAAAAGGTCGCCGGCAGCCTGGCGGAACAGGGCGCGGACATCTCGCGCTCCACGTTCGAGCACGTGAGTGCCCTCACCCAGGCCGCGAAGTCGCTGGCGACGGTCGAGGAGCGCATCGGCGACGCGCTCGAGGCACGCCGCTCCACGCTCGAGGACACGGTCGCCAACCTCAATTCGCGCGCCGACGAGATCGAGACGATCACGCGCCGGTTCGACGAGGTGCTCGGCCGCTCGCTCGCCGATCTCGACGACAAGGCGCGGCGCCTCAACGACGATCTGGCCCGCACGGCCGAGACCGCGCGCGACGGTATCGACAGCCAGTTGCAGCGGCTGGACGATCTCGCCACCGACCAGCGCGAGCGCACCGTCGCCGCCCTGCGCGGTTCGTACGAGACCGTGATCGCGGAGATGCGCAGCGATCTCGACACCGCCACGTCGCAGTTCCAGGATTCCGCTCGCGGGATGCAGGAGACGATCGCCGTCATCCGGCGGGAGCTCGAAGACACGCGCGACGTGATGCAGACCGGCCTGGAGGCACTGCCGCGCGAGGCGACCGAGAGCACGTCCTCGATGCGCCGGGTGATCGCCGACCAGATCAGCGCCATCAACGCGCTGACCCACGTCGTGTCGCGCGCCGGCAGCGTCGGCGAGGTGGCGCGTCCGCGTCAGGGTTCCTCCGCCTCCGCCCAGCCGCAGAACCACGAGGATGCGGCTACGGCTGCGATCAGGGCCGCCACGAACCTTTCGTTCGGCAGCCTCGCGTCGACCAAGCCGGGAAGCGCCAAGGCCGGCAATGCAAAGGCCGGCAACGCCATGCCCGGCAGCCCCATGCCCGTCGGTCCGGCGCCCGCCGCCGCCAAGCCCGCCCTGCGCCGGCCGGTCATCGGCGCGCCGTCTGCCGCGCAGCCCGGCGGCTACCGCGAAGCCGAGGTGCCGGGCGCCAGCGGCAGCTGGCTGACGGACCTGCTCATCCGCGCCTCGCACGAGGACGAGACGCCGCCCGCGCGCACGGGCGAAGGCCAGCGCCGCCACGACAGCCTCGCCGTGCTCGACGCGATCTCGGGCGACATCGCCCGCATGATCGACCACGACACGGCCGTGGAGCTGTGGGACCGCTACCAGGACGGCGAGCGCAACGTGTTCACGCGCCGGCTCTATACCCTGCAGGGGCAGCGGATCTTCGACGAGATCAGCCGCCGCTACCGCACCGAATCGGACTTCCGCGAGACCGTCGACCGGTATCTGGCCGAGTTCGACAGCCTGCTCGGCAGGATCGCCGAAACCGATCAGGGGCAGGCGCTGGCCCGCACGTACCTCACGTCCGAGGCGGGCAAGGTCTACACCATGCTCTCGCACGCCACCGGACGCCTCGGCTGACGCGGCGCGCCGTAAAACCGGCCTTCCCTCGTGCGATCATCTGGACATCGCATGAGGGAAGCTGCATAAGGGGCGAAGGGCCGCCCGAAACGGGCACGGCCACGGGGCCTGCCCCGAAGCGGAACGTGGCAATCGGGACCAGTTCATGAAAGATTTCCTGCTACGCGTCTTTACGTGGTGGAATGGCGCAACCTTCGGCACTCTGCGGACCACCCGCCTTCACGGCGAGCTCGTGGGCGAGGACCAGTACGGCAACCGCTATTACCGCACCCGCGGCGGCAAGAAGGACCCGGCGCTCGGCATCGAGCGCCGCTGGGTGATCTACAACGGCTACGCCGAAGCCTCGAACGTGCCTCCCGGCTGGAACGGCTGGCTGCGCCACACCGTCAGCGTGCCTCCGAGCAAGGAGGAATACGTGGCGAAGGAGTGGGAATTGCCGCACCTGCCTAACCTCACCGGCACACCCGCCGCCTACCGCCCGCAGGGCTCCACGCTGTCTACCGGACACCGCCCGTCGGCAACCGGCGATTACGAGGCGTGGGTCCCCGGCAATTGATCGGGCGCCTCCTGATGCCGACCGCGACGAAAGACCGGCTGAACGGGCGGCGCACCTGCGCCGGCCTCATGCTCGGATTGTCCTTCGGGCTCGCCGCGCCGCTCACCGGCGTGGGCGTAAGTACGGCGCTTGCCCAGCGCATCGAGAACCCGATCGCGGTCTTCAACGGCCTCGACAAGATCACCGGCCGCATCGTTTCCTTCGAGGTCGGCATCGGCGAAACCGTGCAGTTCGGCGCGCTGCAGCTCACGCCGCGCGCATGCTACACGCGCCCCGCCACCGAGACGCCCAACACCACGGCGTTTCTGGAAGTGGATGAAGTGAGCGCGCAGGGACGGGCCGAGCGCCTGTTCACAGGCTGGGTCTTTGCCGCGAGCCCGGGCCTGCACGGCATCGAGCACCCCGTTTACGACATCTGGCTCACCGATTGCGAAAACCCCGGCGCTTCCGCGCAAAATGCTGCCGGACAAGCAGCCTCCGGGCAGGCCGGCGCAGCGCAAGTGGGTGAGCAGGCAGGCGCCCCCGATCCGCTCGCGCCGCCGCTTCCGCCGCCGCGTCCCGCACGGCTGCCCGGCCAGGGCGCAGGCGCGGCGCCCGCGTTCGAGGACGCGCCACTCGCGGATCCGCCGCCGCTTCAGGACCCCCTGCTCGCGCCCTTCAGCAATTGACAGCCGGTGCGTGTCAACCTGCCCGATCGACTGTCTACTTGAGGGGTTCGCCGCCGGGGCTGCGCGGGGACGCGGATAAGGCCGCCAACGCCTGCGCTCCCGTGATCTGCAGGCCGCGCGGCCAACGCCACCAATGCGCCTCCTCGTCGAGAACGCGAGCCAGCCGGCGCAGGTAGTCGTTGCGCTTGATTGCCACCGCGCCGAAACGGGCCAGGTGCCCGGTCACGAACTGCGTGTCGAGAAGCTGATAGCCGCCCATGCGCAGCCGCGCCACGAGATGCACCAGCGCCACCTTCGAGGCATCGCGGTCGAGGTGGAACATGCTCTCGCCGAAGAACGCCCCGCCGAGTTCCAGGCCATAGAGACCGCCCACGAGCCTGCCCTCGCGCCACGCCTCGACGGTGTGGCACACGCCCATGTCGAACAGTTCGCCGTAGAGCACGCGAATGCGCTGGTTGATCCACGTGTCCTCGCGCCCCGCCGCCGAAGCGGCGCAACCGTCGATCACGGCATCGAAATCGGTGTCGACGCGAATATCGAAGCGATCGCCCGCCACCGTGCGCGCCAGCCGCGACGAAACGTGGAACCCATCGAGCGGAATGATGCCGCGCTCGCGTGGCTCCACCCAGAAGAGGCCCGTGTCCTGCGCGCTTTCGGCCATGGGAAAAAGGCCCGCCGCATAGGCGCGCAAGAGAATGTCGGGCGTTATCAGCGAATCGGTCAACGAGCGGCACTCATCCAATAAAGGCATGCGTCCAATCTGCTTGTCAGATTGGACGCAGATATCAGATTGCGTGCAAGCGGGGCGAAAATCCACGGCATCAGGGCAATTTGCACAGTTGCCTGCGGATCTAGCGTGGAGCGCGCCGGGGGCGGCCGTTGCGACGCCCCCTCATGGCCTCAAGGCAGCGGCCGCATCGAACCGGGCTTCATGGGGCCGGGCTTCGCCGCCCCGGGCTCGACCGCGCCGGCTGCCACCGGAGCCGCCACGGGAATGGCCGCCTCGCCAGTGTCGTGCACCGGCCCGTGCAGCGCCGCGCGGCGATGCACGACCTCGGCATGCTCGCGCCACAGCACGAACACCCCGGCCAGGATCACGATGCCGCCGCCGGCGAACACGGCGGGCGCCGGCCAGTCGCCGAACGCGATCCAGCCGATCACGCACGCCCAAAGCATGGTGGTGTACTCGAAGGGCGCCAGCGTCGACGCCTCGCCGTAGCGGAAGCTCAGCGTCAGCAGGATCTGCCCGATGCCGCCCAGAATGCCGATGCCTACGAGCACGGCGGCTTCCCTGGCGGTGGGCATGACCCAGCCGGCCGGAATGCTCACCAGCGCCAGCAGCGAGCTGAACAACGCCAGATAGAAGATGATCGCCGCTGTCGTTTCGGTGTCGACGAGACGCCGGATCTGGATGATCGCGCCCGCCGTCAGGAACGCGCCGCTGAGGGCGATCATGATGCCGATCGAGGAAGCGCCGCCGCTGAACATGCCCTCGCCTGTCAGATGCGGCGTGAGCATGACGACGACGCCCGCGAAACCGACCGCCGTGCCGATCCAGCGGAAGCCCTGCACGGTTTCCTTCAGCAGCAGCGCCGCCAGCACCACGAGGATGAACGGCGAGGTGTAGCCCAGCACCACCGCGTCGGTGAGCGGCAGGTATGCCAGCGCCAGGAAGTTCATGAACATGCTGGAGGTGGACATGATGCTGCGCCGGAAGTGCCCGGTAAGGTTGCGCGTGCGCAGCACGCTCAGCACCTGTCCTTGCAGCATGATCCAGACAAGGAGCGGCAGCAGCATGAAGAACGAGCGGAAGAACACGATTTCGCCGACGGGCACGCGATCGCTGACCAGCTTCACGCTGGCGCTCATCAGCGTGAACGCAAGCGCGGACAGCACCTTGAGGGAAATGGCAAGGGGGGGATTCACGGCGAACATCCAGAGCGGCCGCTGCCGGATCGATTCCCCAGTCGGCGCCACACTGAGAAGATATGTCGCACCCGCCTATAGAAGAATGGCAAATACGGCAAGGCTGTCATGCGTTTCGGTCGACACGGGCGCACGGCGCCCGCCAGCGGCGTGAAAGCGCCGCAACCGGTGCAGAATCACCCGGCTTTTCGCGCCGCGATGCCCGATCCGGACGATAAGGCAGGATAAGGGCGCAATATCCGTCGGGCAACAGCCGATAATGGCGAGAAAAGTTTTCTTCCCACATAACGGGTTACACGTTACCCTCAACCGAAAATGTTCTCGTCATCAAAATGCAATGGGAATAAGCTTTCGATAGATCATCTAATGACAAGTGATGGGTAGTTCGGTGGCCACAGAACCAGAAATCATCCGAGTCAGAACCCTATTCCTCTCGGATTTCCACCTCGGCACCAAGGGATGTCAGGCTGATCTTCTGATAGATTTTCTGCGCCATTACGAAGCCGATACAGTCTATCTCGTCGGCGACATCGTGGACGGCTGGCGCCTGAAATCCGGATGGTACTGGCCCCAAAGCCACAACGACGTGGTGCAGAAGCTGCTGCGCAAGGTGCGCAAAGGCACCCGCGTCATCTACATCCCCGGCAACCACGACGAGTTCCTGCGCGATTACGTCGGCAGCAACTTCGGTGGCATCGACATCCTGGATCACGCCATCCACGAGAGCGCGGATGGCAAGCGCTACCTCGTCATCCACGGCGACCAGTTCGACATGGTGGTGCGGCATGCGCGCTGGCTCGCCTTCCTGGGCGACTGGGCCTACGGCGCGGCGCTCACCACCAACACATACGTCAACATGGTGCGCCGCCGGCTCGGCCTCACCTACTGGTCGCTGTCGGCCTGGGCGAAGCTGAAGGTCAAGAACGCCGTGAACTTCATCGGCCGATTCGAGGAACTGCTCTCCACGGAGGCGCAGCGCCACGAAGTGCACGGAGTGATCTGCGGCCACATCCACCATGCGGCGATGCACGACAAGTTCGGCGTGCGTTACATCAACACCGGAGACTGGGTCGAATCGTGCTCGGCAGTCGTCGAGCATTATGACGGCAACTTCGAAATCCTGCGCTGGACGGACAGGCAGGTGGAAGTTTCGGCCGAGCGGCGCGCAGCGCGCAAGCGTGGCCGGACGCCGGCCGCGCCGGCACTTCCCGCGCCTCTTCCCGCTTCCTCTCCTCTGCCCGCGGCAGTCTCGCAGCCCGCACCGGACCCGACGCAGGAACCCGCCGCCGCGCCCCAGCCTACATCGGCCACCGGCGGCGCCAACGCACGGCGGGCCGCCTGATGCGGGTTTTGATCGCAACCGACGCGTGGCGGCCGCAGGTCAACGGTGTTGTGCGCTCCCTGGAGCATCTGGCGCAGGAGGCGCCGTCGCTCGGGGCCGAGATCGCGTTCCTGACGCCCGATGCCTTCCGCACCGTGCCGATGCCGACCTACCGCGAGATCAGACTGGCGTTCGCCATGCCATGGCAGGTGCGGCGCATCATCGACGACGTGAAGCCGGACTTCATCCACATCGCGACAGAGGGTCCGATCGGCCTCTCGACGCGCCACATCTGCCTCGCGGATGGCCACACCTTCACCACGAGCTACCACACCCGCTTTCCGGAATATCTCGCCGCGCGCGCGCCGGTGCCGGAAAGCTGGTCGTATGCCGCCATCCGCCGCTTCCACAACGCGGGCGCCGCCACGATGGTGAGCTCGCCGACGCTGGAGCGCGACCTCGCGGCGCGCGGCTTCCGCAACCTGGTGCGCTGGTCGCGCGGCGTCGACGCCGACCTGTTCCGCCCCCGCTCCGAGCGCCCGCACGCCTTTCCCGGCCCTGTGTTTCTCTATGTCGGGCGCGTCTCGGTGGAGAAGAACATCGAGGCATTCCTGTCGCTTGACCTGCCCGGCAGCAAGGTGGTGGTGGGCGACGGCCCTGCCCGCGCCCAGCTTTCCGCCCGCTATCCGGACGTGCATTTCCTCGGCGTGAAGACCGGCGAGGACCTTGCCGCCGTCTATGCCTCGGCGGACGTGTTCGTGTTCCCGAGCGTCACCGACACGTTCGGCATCGTGCTGCTCGAGGCGCTTGCCAGCGGGCTGCCGATCGCGGCTTTTCCCGTCATGGGGCCGGTGGATGTGGTGGGCGACAGCGGCACGGGCGCGCTCGACGCCGACCTGCGCACGGCGGCGCTCTCGGCCCTCGCCATCCCGCGCGACCTGTGCCGGGCGCACGCGCTGACCTTCAACTGGCAGGCCAGCGCACGCCAGTTCCTCGACAATATCCGCCGCGTCCAGTCGCCTCATGCCGGCGCGATGGACGACATCGCGGCCTGAACCGGCGCCCACAGGCGAAGCCTCGGCTGCGCTCGACAGCCGGGGCGTTTACCTGTACTGAAAGATATGGAAAATTGCCCTTGCTCGCCGGCCCGCGCATGCGTTCCGGAAGCATCCCGCGTGACGGCTTGAAGAACGTCTCATGACAACGGACACTACTGCCGCGAGCCCCGCCGTCACGTTCGAGGACACGCAGGCCGGACGCGTGGCAGTGCTCACCGGCGACTGGGTTTCCACCCGCGCTCCGGACATCGAGAAGCAGGCTGCCGCCCTCGGCAACGAGAGCGGGTCCTATGTCGCGATCGATCTCAGCCGGATCGGGCGGCTCGACACCGTCGGCGCCTGGGTGCTCGACAGGGTGCGCCAGGAAAGCGGGCAGGCGCAGGAACTGCCGTTCGAAAACGCGCGCGACGACCACCGGTTGCTGCTCGACAAGGTCTCCTACCGCGACATCGAGGAGCCCGCGAAGGCGCGCACCTCCCAGATCGTCGACTTCCTGGCGAGCGTCGGCGAAGGCGTGGTCGATTTCGGCCGCGAGATGGCGCGCGGCACGAGCTTTCTCGGCGAGGTGGTGGCGGGGCTGGCGCGGCTCGTCATACGGCCATGGCGCTTCCGCATCCACGCGTTCGTCAACCAGCTGGAACAGATCGCTTTCCGCAGCGTGCCGATCATCACGCTGATCTCGTTTCTCGTCGGCTGCATCGTGGCGCAGCAAGGCATCTTCCAGATGCAGCGCTTCGGCGCGGCGCTTTTCGTCGTCGACCTCACCGGCATCCTGGTGCTGCGCGAGCTGGGCGTGCTGCTGTCCGCCATCATGATCGCCGGCCGTTCCGGCAGCGCGTTCACGGCCGAGATCGGCTCGATGAAGATGCGCGAGGAGATCGACGCGCTGCGCGTCATGGGCCTCGATCCCGTCGAGGTGCTGATCGTGCCGCGCGTGCTGGCCCTGCTCATCGGCCTGCCGATGCTCACCTTCCTCGCCTCGATGGCGGCGCTGCTGGGAGGCGGCCTGGTGGCCTGGATCTACGGCGGCATCACGCCCGATATCTTCATGGCGCGCCTCAAGGCGGCGATCGACTTCTCGACCTTCATGGTCGGGCTGGTGAAGGCGCCGTTCATGGCGCTCGTCATCGGCGTCATCGCCTCGCGCGAGGGCATGGCGGTGGGCGGGTCGGCCGAATCGCTCGGCAAGCAGGTCACGTCCTCGGTGGTGAAAGCCATCTTCATGGTCATCGTCATGGACGGAATGTTCGCCGTCTTCTTCGCGGCGATCAATTTCTGAGGCATTCATGCAACAATCGCCCGAAAACGCCAGCGCCCCCGCGCAGACGAACGGCCCGGAGAAAGAGCGCGAGGCGATCATCCGCGTGCGCGATCTCGAGGTCGGCTTCGGCACGAAGACCATCATGAAGGGCCTCGACCTCGACATCTACCGCGGCGAAATTCTCGGATTCGTCGGCGGCTCGGGCACGGGCAAATCGGTGCTGACGCGCACCATCCTGGGGCTGATCAGGAAGCGCGCCGGCACCATCGAGGTGTTCGGCAACGACCTCGACAAGATCTCGGAGGCGCAGCACCGGCTGCTGGAGCGGCGCTGGGGCGTGCTTTTCCAGCACGGCGCGCTGTTTTCCGCCCTTACCGTCAAGCAGAACGTGCAGATGCCGATGCGCGAATATCTCAACATGTCGGACCGTCTGCTGGACGAGGCCGCCATGATGAAGATCGAGATGGCGGGCCTCAACCCGGACGCCGCCGACAAGCTTCCCTCCGATCTCTCGGGCGGCATGATCAAGCGCGCCGCATTGGCGCGCGCGCTGGCGCTCGATCCCGAGATCGTGTTCCTCGACGAGCCCACCTCCGGGCTCGACCCGATCGGCGCGGCCGAGTTCGACGACCTGATCGCGACGTTGCAGAAAACTTTGGGGCTGACCGTTTTCATGGTAACCCATGACATGGACAGTCTTTATTCGGTGTGCGACCGCATAGCGGCGCTGGGGGAAGGCCGTATCCTCGCGGAAGGGCCGATCCAGACCATGCTGGCGTCGGATCATCCGTGGATTCGCGCCTATTTCCACGGCAAGCGCTCGCGCGCCGCGGCGGGCGAGGCCGTTCGGTCGGGCCAGGACGACTGACATGGCCAGAGATGAATCGGCCAAAGCAGGATCGGATAGAGTTGACGTGACGCGTATGGGGGCTGACAGGTAGAGACGATGGAGACACGCGCCAACTACGCCCTGATCGGCCTGTTCACGCTCGCGGTCATCTTCGCCGGGTTCGGGTTCGTCTATTGGTTCTCGGGCGCCAACACGGCGGCCACGCGGGAGAGCTATCGCATTATCTTCACCGGCTCGGTGGCGGGGCTGTCGCGCGGATCGCTGGTGCTGTTCAACGGCCTGCGCGTCGGCGAGGTGGTCAACGTGCACCTGCTGCCGGATGATCCGCGCCACGTCGTGGCCATCGCCGCCATCGACCGCTCGACGCCGATCAAGCAGGACACCCGCGCCCAGCTCGAATTCCAGGTGGTGACCGGCATCGCCTCCATCCAGCTCTCGGGCGGCGCGCCGGATGCGCCCCGGCTGGAGGCCTCCCCCGGCCAGCCCATGCCCACTCTCTATGGCGAGCGTTCCGATTTCCAGGACATGCTCGACACCATCCAGACCCTGGCTACACGCGCCACGCGGATGATCGAGGAACTGCAGCAGGTTGTGCAGCAATCGCGCGAGCCGATCATCAACACGGTGCGCAACGTCGAGCAGTTCTCCAAGGCGCTCGGCGACAATTCCGACAAGGTCGCTTCCCTACTGGCCAATTCGGGCGAGCTCGCCGCCGGCCTGACGGAGCTTGCCGCCAATGTCGACGCCCTGGTCAAGGCGGTCGATCCGGAACGCGTCGACAAGATCGTCGGCAACATCGACCGCTTCACCGATGCCATCGGCGGCTCCAGCGACAATGTCGAGAACATCGTCTCCAACACCGCCGCGCTGACGGAGAAGTTGCGTGTCGCGGCGGACGGCGTCAGCGGCCTGCTCGACCAGCTGAAGAGCTTCCTGTCGTCGACAGAGGGGAACAGCGCCTTCGATCAGGTGGCGGAAGCGGCCAGCGCCATCCGCAAGCTCGCCGACAACCTCGATACGCGCACGGCGCAGATCACCGCCGGCATCAACAGCTTCGCTGGCCCGGGCCTGCGCGAATATCAGGCACTCGCGGTGCAGGGTCAGCAGGCGCTGGCGCAGCTCACCCGCCTGCTGCAGGATGTGCAGCGCAACCCGCAGCAGTTCCTGTTCGGCAACCGCCCGCCACTGCCGCAATATCAGGGACAGCGCTGACATGGAGAGCGCTGACATGGCCCGTGACTTCCCGCCAGCCTGCCGTTTTCGCCCAGCCACAGGAGAGCGCGCCTTGACCGCCGGAACATCCCTGCCCGCGCGCCCCGCACTTTCCGCGCGCCTCCCGGCCCTCGCCGTGGCCGTGCTCGCCCTTGCCGTTCTCGGCGGCTGCGGCACGCGGCCGGTCACCACCTTCGATCTCACGTCGCGTACCGCCGCCTCGACGCCTGCCGCGCGGGCCGGCGAGGCGCTGACCATCATCGAGCCGGTGGCGCTGCAGGCCTTCGACGGCAACACCATCGTGGTGCGTGGCGCAGCGGGCGAGTTGACCATGCTGTCCAACGCCCAGTGGGCCGACAGGCTGCCCCGCCTCGTCCAGACGAGGATCGTGCGCTCCTTCGAGGACGCGGGGCGCCTCGGCCGCGTGGCGCGCCCCGGCGACGGCCTCGTGACCGCGCGCCAGCTCAACACGGAGCTGCGCCAGTTCAACATCGACAGCGCCACGGGCGAGGCGGTCGTCGAAATCTCCGCCCGCGTGGTCGAGAGCCTGTCTGGTTCGGTCGTGCGCGCCCGGGTGTTCACGGCCCGGGTGCCGGTGAGCGGCGGCGTGAACGGCGCGAGCGCCGCTGTGGCGCTCGACGCGGCGCTGGCGCGCGTGCTGGGCGAGCTCGTGGTCTGGGCCTGAGGCTTTACATCCGCCGTGGCAGCGCCCATTTGAAGCGGGAAGCCACATTCAGGAGTTCCCGGCCATGACCAGCACCGTACCCGGATTTTGCGGCGTGCTGACGCCCGAGCAATATGCCGTGCTGCGCGAGCACGGCACCGAGCGGCCGTTCACCAGCCCGCTCAACGACGAAAAGCGCGCCGGCACCTTCACCTGCGCCGATTGCGGTCAGGTGCTGTTCGAATCGGCGACGAAGTATGAAAGCGGCTCCGGCTGGCCGAGCTTCTGGGACATGGTGCCCGGCGCCGTCGACACCACCGAGGATCGCTCGCACGGCATGCTGCGCATCGAAGTGCATTGCAGCAACTGCCAAGGCCATCTCGGCCACGTCTTTCCGGATGGTCCGCGCCCCACGGGCCTGCGCTATTGCATCAACGGACTGGCGCTGAAATTCATTCCGCAAGATACGCCGCGAGACACGCCGAACGCCGGCTGACATCGTCGGCCCGGCGGAGACCATCGCCGGGCCGCATCTTCAGCCTGACCCCGGCATAGCCGGCGCCGGCGATGTCCGTGCACAACGGCGACCATTCGCAACCGCCGCAGGCGCGGCGCATGCCCGCTTTTCCGGCCTCCGACGCGGCGAACGCGTGGCGCATGCAGGCGAGCATGGGAGCGGTCAGGCACATGCGCCCGCCCGGCTGCAGCACCAGGCCAAGCGCCTGGCCCACAGCCGCGAGCGCCTCTCCGTCGCGCTGGCGGACGCTCTCTCCCGGACAATGCGCGCCGCACTCGAACGCCATCGGCGCGCAGATGTCGTCAGGCCCCTCGACCAGCAACACATCCTCGCCTTCCGCCAACCGGCCGGCGATGCGGTCGAAGTTGGCGCTGAAGGCGGGTGTGTAGCCCTTGCCGACGTAAGTGAGCATGCACAGCAGGTGATGGCCGCGCAGGCGGATGGTCACGGCGTACCGTCAGCCACGGACTTTGCGGGCCTGCACCCGGGCGATGCCGGCGAGAACCGTGGCCGACAGGCCCGACTTCAGCACCGCGCCGACGAGGAAGGGCAGGACGCCCGCCATGATGGCACGCTCGACGCCGACGATCGACGCCAGCCACGATGCGCCGACGACGAGGCAAAGCAGGTTGGCCGACAGCGCCGCCGCGAAGGCGAGCCAAGGACGCTGACCGTTCCAGCCGCGTTCGGCCAGCCAGCCGGTGAGCGCGGCAATGAGCGGGAACGACACGAGATAGCCAGCGGTCGGGCCGGCGAAGACCATGAACCCGGACGTGCCGTTGGAGAAAACCGGCAGGCCGACCGTGCCCTCAGCGAGCCACGCGGCCACGGTGAGCGCGCCCAGCCGCCAGCCGTAGAGCGCGCCAATCAGCGTCACCGCGAAGGTCTGCATGGTGACGGGCACCGGGATCATCGGCACCGTGATGTAGGACGACAGCGCCAGCAGCGCCGTGCCCGCGACGACGGCGAAGATCTGCAGCGCGAGGGTGCGCTCCTGCAAGCGCAGCGGGCTGAAGGACGAGCCTGCAGCTCCAGCGGACAAAGCGTGTGACATGTTGTTGGCCTCAAATCTTGTGCCTCCGACCGACGGTCGTTCAGGCGGCTGGTTTCCGGCCTCCCAATGAGGCCGTAGTGGTCGACAATGCCTGCTTATAGCAAGCATTGCACGCACTTCCAGCCTTCATGCGCGCAAGCGCGACCAGGTGCACTGCCTTATGCATGTGCACCGCCTTATGACAGCTCCCGCGCGAGACGGCGGAGGAAGGCCTCGCCCTCAGCGAGTTCATCGAGGGTGATGTATTCGTCCGCCTTGTGAGCGCGGTCGATGGAGCCGGGGCCGCAGACCACGGTGGAAATGCCGGCATTGAAGAAATGCCCCGCCTCGGTGCCGTAGGAGACGGTGACCGTGCGGTTGCGCCCGGCGAGCTTTTGCGCCAACGTCCGCGCCAGCGGATCTGGCGAGGCCCCGAGCGCGGGAACAAGGCCCTCGAAAACCGTCTCCACGCGATAATCCGGAAAGGTGCGGCGGAAGCGCGGCAGCACCTGCGCGTCGGCGAAAGCGGTCAGGCGGGCCGGAATGGTCGCGATGTCGAGATCGGGCAGGTTGCGCACCTCCCACTGGATCGCCGCCTCTCCGGCGAGGATGTTGCGGGCCTCACCGCCGCTGATGCGCCCGATGTGGATGGTGCTGAAGGGCGGATCGAAGCGGCCGGAGGAGTCGCCCAGCGCCTCGTATTCCAGCGCCAGCCGGTCGAGTTCCGCCGCGAGCAGCACCGCGCCATGGACCGCGCTCGCGCCCAGCGACGGGTTGGACGAATGCGCCTGCGCGCCATGCACCGTCGTCGTGTACATGCCGATGCCCTTGTGCGCATCGGCGACCTCGAGCCCCGTCGGCTCGCCCACGATCACCGCGACCGGGCGCGGCAGATCGAGGCCGAAGCGCGCGATGCCGTCGACCACGCCAAGGCACGTAACCTCCTCGTCATAGGAGAAAAACAGGTGGATGGGCGTCTTGAGTCCGGCCGCGAGAAAATCGGGAACGGCGGCCAGCACCAGCGCGCAGAACCCCTTCATGTCGACCGCGCCGCGTCCATAGGCGCGCCCGTTCGCGACCGTGAGGCTGAAGGGATCGGTCGCCCAAACCTGTCCCTCCACCGGCACGACATCGGTGTGGCCGGAGAGCACGACCCCGCCGCGATCGCTGGGGCCGATGGTGGCGAACAGCGCCGCCTTGGCGCCGGTGGCGTCGGGAATGCGCACGCTCGCCACGCCCCAGCCGGCGAGGTAGTCTTCGATGAAGGCGATGAGATCGAGATTCGACTCCGAACTGATGGTTCTGAAACCGACCAGCCGGGCCAGAATCTCCAGGGGACTGAGGCGTTGACCGGTCATGATCGCTCCAATTCGGACTGCGGGCGGCGCCTCGCGCCGGAACCGCGCTTCCGTCGCGGCCGCAGCCATGATACGGCGCGTGGTGGACAGAATCCACGCGCTTCCCCATGATGTACCCGTGTCCCGATGACCTGACCACGACAACCGAAAAAGTGACGACCGACGACAAGCGATGGACGCCCCGCCCGGACGTTTCCGCCGCGAAGCATCACCGGCCGGCCGGCGCCCCGCCGCCCTGCCCCGTTCTGTGACAGCCAGTAGCATCCGTGAGCACCATGAACGCCATCCTCCCCGGCATCCAGTCCGCAGAATCGATCCACGCGCTGGCAAGGGAGGGCATCATCGGCTTCGCGATCCCTCCCACTGAGGGCCAGGTGCAGCCGGCGAGCCTCGACCTGCGCCTCGGCCGGCGCGCGTGGCGGGTGCGCGCGAGCTTCCTGCCCGGACACGACAGCGACGTCGCCGGCCGGCTGGACACGCTGGCGCTGCATGAGATCGACCTGACGCGCGGCGCGGTGTTCGAATCGGGATGCGTCTATATCGCCGAACTGCTCGAGAGCGTCGCCCTGCCCGCCGGCCTTTCCGCCTCATGCAACCCGAAAAGCTCGACCGGGCGGCTCGATGTCTTCACCCGCGTCATCACCAACGGCGCCCGCGAGTTCGACGCCGTCGAGGCGGGCTACAACGGCGCGCTCTATGCGGAAATCTCGCCCCGTACCTTCCCCGTGCTGGTGCGCACCGGCTCGCGCCTGTCGCAGATCCGATTCCGCGCCGGCGCGAGCCGCCTGACCGACGCCGAACTGTCGGCCCTGCAGGACAGCGAGAGGGTGGTCGTCGGCGGCGACGTGTCGATCCAGGGCGGCGTGGCGGTCAGCGTCGATCTGGCGGGTTTTCCCGGCCCCGGCGGCCAGCGCCTCGTCGGCTATCGGGCCAAGCGCCACACCGGCCTCGTCGATGTCGACCGGGTCAACGCCTATGCGGTGAGCGACTTCTGGGAGCCGCTCGCGGCCGACGGCAGCGGCCAGCTCATCCTCGATCCCGGCCAATTCTACATCCTGGCCTCGAAGGAAGCGGTGCACGTGCCGCCCGATTTCGCCGCCGAGATGGTGCCGTTCGATCCGCTGGTGGGCGAGTTCCGGGTGCATTACGCGGGCTTCTTCGATCCCGGCTTCGGGCACGCGGAGGCCGGCGGCACCGGCGCGCGGGCCGTGCTGGAAGTGCGCTCGCGCGATGTTCCGTTCCTCATCGAGGATCGGCAGATTGTGGGCCGGCTCGTCTATGAGCGCATGGCGCAGCGACCGCAGCGGCTCTACGGCGCCGATGCCGGCTCCAACTATCAGGCCCAGGGGCTGAAGCTTTCCAAGCACTTCCTGCCACCCGGCGCATGAGTCGGGGCCTTAAACACATCTATAAATGTGAATTATGCAATTCACCATGACTTGCGCGATAATAGTTGACCTTCCCGATAAAATAGACTGAATTAAGGTGTTTTCCCGGCCAGGAGGCCGTAACCGGAAAGGACCTGCATATGAAATGGTTTGGGGGGTTGGCCATTGCGGCGCTCGTGGCGCTTTCTGGCCCGGCTGCGGCCCAAGGCACGGCGCCGGCGGCCGGCAAGCCGCCGGTGGAGCTGCTGAACGCGTCCTATGACATCGCCCGCGAGCTGTTCGTGGCGATCAATCCGGCATTCATCGAGGACTGGAAGGCCAAGACGGGCCAGACGGTTTCCGTCAAGCAGTCCCACGCCGGATCGTCCGCGCAGGCGCGCGCCATCCTGGAAGGGCTGCAGGCGGACGTGGTGACTTTCAACCAGGTGACGGACGTGCAGGTTCTGCACGATCGCGGCGATCTGGTGGCTGCGGACTGGCAGGCGCGCCTGCCCAACAACGCCTCGCCGTTCTATTCCTTCCCCGCGTTCCTCGTGCGCGAGGGCAACCCCAAGGGCATCAAGGACTGGTCGGACCTGGCGCGCGAAGGCGTGCAGCCGATTTTCCCCAACCCGAAAACCTCCGGCAACGCCCGCTACACCTACCTCGCCGCTTATGCCGCGCTGCTCGAGCACCACAAGGGCGATGTCGAGAAGGTGCAGGCCGATATCAAGCGCATCTTCGCCAACGTGCCTGTGTTCGACACGGGTGGACGCGGCGCGACGACCTCGTTCGTGGAACGTGGGCTGGGCGACGTCCTGATCACCTTCGAATCGGAAGTCAACGGCGTGCGCCGCGAGTACGGCAACAAGGGCTTCGAGGTCGTGGTGCCGCCGGTGAGCATTCTGGCCGAGTTCCCCGTGAGCGTTGTCGACAAGGTGGCCGCCGCCAAGGGCACAACGGAAGTCGCGACCGGATACCTCGAGTTCCTTTATGGTGACAAGGGGCAGGAAATCCTCGCCGACTTCTTCTACCGCGTCCATAATCCGGATGTGGTGGCGCGCCACAAGGACCGTTTCCCCGAGGTGCGGCTGCTGAAAGTCGAGGACGTCTTCGGCGGCTGGAAGAAGGTCTCGGAGGAGCATTTCGCCGCCGGCAAGACGCTCGACACACTGTTCGCGCGCAACTGAAACCGCTGTCCGCCAAGCTGCCCATTCTCCGGGCGCGTGCACGGCGACATATGAATTCGGCCGCTTGCTACGTGCATGCGGCCTTTTTCGTTTTTGGCGCAAAGTCCTATTAAGAAATTGAAATTGAACGATAATATTGCGACCCTCCTCTTGTCCCCCATCAATTCACGCCGGGAAGCGTATTTTCAGCTTGCTTTTTGGAAGGAGTCTAAATTATAGTTATTCCAATGAGCGCGCAGACATCGTGGGAAATGCGCCGATGGACAGCGCTCGACAGATTTTTTGAATGAGGAGATTTCCAATGAACACGACTTCTTGCACCGGCTGCGTTTTCTTCGACGACAGCACGAAGCAGACGGCTTCCGCAGCAGACGCCGGCGTTTGCCGCTTCAACCCTCCCGCGCCGAAGGCTGGCGACGAGGCGAAGTCGCTGTGGCCGGTCGTGACGGCTGAAGACTGGTGCGGCCACTTCACGGCCCAGCGCACCGCTGCGCGCGCCGCGTAAGTTACTGGCTTTCCTGGGCGGTATGCCCACCCGGTTCGGCTTTCGCCGACCGGTAGAGTGACACGACGCGGGGCGCCGATAGTGCGCCCCGCGTTTTTTTGCGCCGGAGGCAAAGGTGCGGTCATGGGCACGGTTTAAGGCGTCGTTGCGCATTTTGTTGCGACAAACCTGCCTTTGTCGGCTCAATCCCTCTTGGCCGTATCAAGAAAACGGGTTAGTCCTAGATCCGTGCGGATCGGACGGCCTGCGCGCCGGCAAGGTCGCATTGTATGCAACCCGCGTCGATCGTGGGCGTGCAAGTTGCGGGCGTAGTTCAGTGGTAGAACGACAGCTTCCCAAGCTGTATGTCGTGGGTTCGATTCCCATCGCCCGCTCCAGATTTTCCGGATAAATCAGAGCCTTATAAAGCTCATTCGTAGCAGCCCCGTGCAAAACGATTCTAAGCACGTAGAGGCAGCCCCGCAAAAAGTCCCGAAGCATGTTCGTGGCTCGCTCGCGCCGGCCGAGCGCAGGGCGCCGGCGTGTTCGGCGCACCTGCAAGCTTCCCTACTCCTTATACCGCGCAGCAGTTGCTCGCAGCCTGTCCGTGTAATCATAAATATGATCGAGACTGTCGATTGGAACGCGCTCTTCCTTCTCTCCATCGAACAAACCGACGTATTTTACGTTTCGATTGAAATGAAGACGAGCCAGTGGCTTGCGATTGTTGTTATCAACAAGAATTCCGCAATATGATTTCTGGTCTCGGATGAATATGCGGCTCGCTTTGATTGTGTCACGCACGATAGCGCGCACAATCAAGAACCCTTCGCGCTCATCCTCCGTTGTGACAATCTCGTCTGGATCGTCTGTTTCAACCGTCTCCACGACAGGCTGCTCGGTTTCAGCCAATGCAGACGTAAGGCGGCTGTGAACCGACTCGCGAATTACCTCTCGGAATGCTGATTTTACAAGTCCCGAAAATTGCTCGACGACCTGCGCCGTAAATCGGCCATCATAAACGTCGGCGGCAACGAGACGAATGAAAGCCTCCTGAGGCTCATCAATAAGCTTCGTTATGGCGGTCTTAAGCGCCGATGTGTACTTCAGGCGCTCTGCCGTTGCCAAAATGCCGTCGACATCGAATCCGACCTTCTCGAACTTACGTAGCTCTGGTAGCAGGTGCGGCTGGATTTCAGCGAGATCGAAAACAAGGAATGGCCTTGTGTCTAACTTGTTTGGCTCTTCCAGGTCGCTGTAGAATTGAAATGAGCGCCCATTTGTCAATATCGCAAACTTAGCGCTCGTCACAGTGAAGTACCGGAAAAGTTGAGCAAGGTGTACACGCTCAAGCTGTACGGTTATCGGCTTACACTCAATTAAAATTCGAATGCCGCCATCAACCTGAATGGCGTAGTCTACCTTTTCGCCCTTCTTCCCTACGGCGTCGGCAGTGAACTCCGGAATAACCTCCGATGGATTGAACACGTCATACCCCAGCGCCTGGAGAAATGGCAACACAACCGCCGTCTTGACGGCTTCTTCGGTAATCATTGAACTTGAATGCTGCCGGACCCGATCAGACAGCAACCGCAACGTCTGCTCTATGCTCATGAGAGAATCACCCCAGCTTTAATTACAAAGGCAACTCTCCCACTCATGCTCACGTTTGTCGATTAAGGCTATCGGCGTATTATCGCATCATATCATCTGGTCAATCGAGGATTGTGCACTAATCTGCGCAGATGAGGGCGGGCGCAAAGCACCCGCCCCTTTTGTGTGCCTCAAGCTGGCGGGTCAGACCTGCCGGGGCTTGTTGTCGGGGTTGTTGCCCGGGTTTTGACCGGGATTTTTCCCCGGCTGCATGTCAGGGCGATCGCCCTGTTCCTTGTGGGGGTCCTTGCCGGGCGTGTGACCGGGGTTGTCATGCGGCTTTTGACCCGGATTGTTTTGAGGGTCCCGCAGCGGATTGCGGCCGGGTTCGTTAGGTTGCGACATGATCATGCCTCCCGTTGCTGGTTCTGTGTTTTCTCTGGGTTGAGGATCTTTTTCGACCTCGTGAAAGTAAGCAGCCAGACAGAGAAAAGGTTCCCCGGCTACGGGCATCGACCGCTACTTATTCAGACAAGCGCAATCTTTGCCGCTTGCATTTCCGCCATGCAATCTGGCATCAGTCATTCAAGACAACTGCCACACATGACCGTGGTTATTTGAGATGGAATTCGTCTACGGGCTCGGTTTCCTGTTGCTTTTCAGCGCGAGCGCCGCATGCGGGCTGGCGCTGCGGCGCTATCTCAACGAAGGCCATTTCTCCAAGGAAAACATGGAGGCCGTGCGGCTGGTCACCGGGCTGCTCGTATCCTTCGCCGCGCTGATATTGAGCCTTCACCTGTCCACCTCGAAAGCGGCTTTCGACGCCGCGAACCGCGACCGGGCGACATACGCCGTGCAATTGTCGAATCTCGATGAGTGCCTGCGTAATTTCTCGCCGCAGATGGAGCCGGCACGGCTGCGCCTGCGCCAGTACACCGCCGCCGTCATCGCCAGCACATGGCCGGAAGAGGCAAAGCCCGACATCGAAACCGGCCTCGACACGATGCAGATGGCGCTGAGCGGCGAGGATGCGTCGCTGACGAAGCTGATGAACGGAATCGGGCTGGCAATCGATTCCTACATACCGGCGGATGCCGCCATGCTGAACGTCATCGCGCGATGCCGCACGGAATACACGGCGGTGCTGAACGGGCGCTGGTCGGTCATCGAAGATACCTATGCCCCGTCGGGAAAGCTCTTCACCGTCGTCATCAGTTTCTGGCTGGCGCTGGTTTTCCTCAGCTTCGGACTGCAGGTGCAACCGCGCATGCTCAGCATGACCGTTCTGGCGATTGGCGTCGTGTGCGTGTCGACCGCCATGTTCGTCGTCATCGACCTGCATTTTCCTTATGGCGGCGTCTTCGGAATATCCAGCACGCCGATGCGCGACGCCCTGGCGGACATGCGCCGAGTCTAGAGCGTCGGACGTTCTGATGGAATCAGAACTGACGCTCTATCTTTTTGATTTAACGCATCTTTGTCGACGAAAAGTGGTATCCACTTTTCTGCGCGATGCTCTAAAACCCGTTCCGATCAGGAAGCGCGGAGCGTTCTCAAGCACAACGAATATGAATTTGTTTGAGAGTCAGGGCAGTTTCCATATCCGGCTCTCGGCAACCTCGATCGAGTTGCCGGCGGGATCGCGGATATAGACCGACCGGCCGCCTCCCGGCCAGACGTGATCGTGTTCGATGGCGAGCCCGAGGCTCAGGAAGCGCTCGCGCCAACGGTCGATTTCATCGGCATTGCCGGCACGGAAGCACACGTGCCCCGGCCCTTGCGCACCGTGGCGCGGCACCGGGTTTCGGGCGTCGAGCCGTGCGGATTCTTCCGGGTTGAAAACCAGCAGCATCTGCTCGCCGCATCGCAGGAAACAGAATTTGCCTTCGAGCCGCCGCACCACGGCAAGGCCGAAGACGTCGCGATAGAAGGCCTCCGCCGCGTCGATATCGGCAGCGTAGATCGACGTTTCGAGAATGGCCTGCGGCGGACCTGCGGGCTGCGACATGCTCGACCGGCCTCATCAGTGGCGACGGGGGCGAGGTATAGGGGTATACTCGCGCCCGCGCCGTCTGGCAGTAGAGCCGATCCGCGGTCTCCGGGTCAAGCCGGGCGGCGGGAAAGGACGATCCATGGCCAATCCGCAACTGCTGCTGACTTCGGAGCAGATCGAGGATCTCGCCCGCGCCCTGCCGATGTGGCAGGTGTCTGACGACGCCAGCGCCATCGAGCGCACGCTCAAGTTCAAGAACTTCCGGGATGCATTCGCTTTCATGACGGAAGTCGCCGCGGCCGCCGAAGCTGGCAACCACCATCCCGACTGGTCCAACAGCTACAACCGCGTCGCGATCCGCCTCACGACCCACGAGGCGGGCGGGCTCAGCGAACGCGACGCGCGGCTGGCGGCGGCCATCGACGCGGCGGCGGTGCGCTTTGGAGCGGCTTCCGCTTCCGACGCATGACGCGGCGCTTGCCCGCGACGCCCGTTGCAGCGGATCGCAGGCCTGATGCAATCACCCGTTTCAGAACCGGTAGCGGACTTTCGCCGAAAAGCGGTTGTCCTGCAGACCGTCGCGGTTGACGTCCGCCTGATAGGAAACGAGCGCCGACAGCGCCTCGCCCGACTGCACCCCCAGCGCCACGCCGAAAGAGCCGTAGGTACGGGCCTCGCTCGCGCCCGAAAGCCGGAACGGCAGATCGGGCGCGAGGGCGAAGCTGGCGGTGGTCTCGTCCGATCTGTCGCCGAAACGCTGCGTGACGCTGGCCTTGAGGCGAGGCGTGAGCACGCCGAACGACACAGGCACGGTCCAGGCGGCCTCGATACCGGCGGACGCGCGCGCCTCCGCGAGGCTGCGCGAGGCGATAACGCTCGAAAGCGCCCCCGCGCCCTGCTCCGCATAACCGTCGAAGCGCGCCTGTGCCACGTCCAGCCCGACGAAGGGCGTGAGGGCGAGCCTGCCCGGCGCCAGCCCGGCCACGAGCGATGACGCATCGAGCCGCACGCCCGCCAGCGCTCCTGCCATCGCCTGCCCCCACCGGGGCGAGGCGCGCACCGACAGAAATTGGTCGCCGTAAGCGACCAGCCTGCGGGTGTCGGTTTGGCCAAATGCGTAGCCCAGATAGCCGTCGACGAAAAACGCGCCGGAGCTGAAGCGTCCATACACGGCCGGCGTTACCGCGTTGCCGTCGTGCCGGGTGCCCTGCACTGTGCGCACGTCGTCGGCATAGGTCAGCGCCGCGCCGAAGGTCAGGCCCGGCGCAATCCGATAATCGATGCCCGCCGTCAGGCCGTAGGTGTGGTAGCCGCTTTCCGCGCCCGCGCCGCTGCGGATGGCGGTCGCCGTCACGAACACGCCGAACGGCGTCGCTGGCGCCACCGCCTTCACCGGCGCCAGTGCGCCGAGCGCACCCGCCGCGCCCGGCAGTGTTTCAGCAGTGTTTTTCTGGGCGGCATAGGCGTTGACGAACTGCGCGCTCGCCGCGTCCACCGTGCCGCCCGCCGAAGCGCCGAAACCGCGCTGCAACGCTATGCCGCCATCGAGCGCGTTCAGCCGGTCGGTGAGCACGCCAGAGACGAGTTGCGACGTCTGGCGGGCGAAGGCGCTTTGTCCATAGACGCCGGTGGGCGCCAGCGTCTCCAGCGTCCGCCCGAGCGCGGCGGCGCTCATGGTGTTGAGGCCGGCGATAGCGAGCGCGGGCGTGGCCGGAAACGGCACCTGTCCGATGACGGCGGCAGCCGCGGCCTGACGCGCCTCCTCCGGGGCGAGCCGGCGGGCGGCCTCGGTCAGCGATGCGGCGGCGGCTTTCGACGCTGCATCGATTTCGGGTTCCGCCGGATTGGCGGGCACGTCGTCGGCATAGTCGACGCCGGTCTTCACCACCACGCGCCCGTCTGCAACGGTGGTGGTAAACGTCAGCGCGGGAAGCGAGGCCGAAACGCGGGCGAAGCCGCCCTCCGTCTCGGCGGCGTCGAGCACGACGAAATCCTGCCCCACGGCGGGAGCGGTGCGGAACGGCGACAGCGACAACGTGCCGTCGAGCGCAGCCAGTCCCGTCACGGCGAGGCGATCGGAGCCCGCCGCATCGACACGGATGGCGAGCGTGCCGCCCGCGCCCTGGGTATAGGAACCATCGACGAGAAGCGTGCCGAACGCGTCAGCGGACCCCGGCGCGACCACGCCGCCGCTGTTGACGAAGCCCAGAGGCGCATTGATGACGCCATGGCCCGCGATCACGCCGCCGGTCTGCGCCAGCCAGCCGGTGTCGAGCGTACCGCCGACATCGACACGGCCGCCGGAGACATAAGTATCGAGCAGCACCGTGAGCCGGGCATCGGGCAGGATGTCGAGCGTGGCCTGCGCGTTCGTCACCCGCAGTGAGTCGATGGTCGGCGATACGTCGACGCGCACCGTCGAGGGCTCCGACAGCCAGACGTCATAGTAACGGCCGAGATAGCCGCCCGGCGCGTCGAAGCCGCCATCGGCGTTATCGGGCGCGACGCCCTCGCTCCACATCGCGCCGTCGCTCCACACGCCCGCGCGCGCGGCGGCGCTGACCGAGCGCAGCGGGTTGTTGGCGTAAATCCAGTCGAGATAGTTCTGCACATACTCCCAGCCGCTGATGCTGCCGTAGCCGATGGTGCCCGTCTCGCTCGGCTCGAGCACGCCCAGAACGCCGATCTGGACGAGGCTGCCGTCCGCCGCCACGAGGAACAGCGGGCCGCCGCTGTCGCCCGCGCCGTTGCCGGCCTGCAGGGAGGGAATCGAAAAGCCCTGCGCGCCAAGGCCGAGCTCGTCGTATCGGGCGGGATTGGCGGGATCGCGGAACTCGGCCACGACGGTGTTATAGAGGCCCGGATCGCGCCCGTAGTTGAAGGTCCAGGGCAGATAGCCGCCCACCCGCGTCTGGCCGATGCGCCGGCGTCCGTCGTAAGGCGCGGGCTCTTGTCCGGGGCTGTTGGAATAGCCGCCGCCATCCCGGCCGGTGCCGAACTGGCCGTAGCCGACCGTGTAGGCGAGCGCGCCGAAAGCGGGCGCGGGCGCGTCGGGGGACACCAGCGTCACCGGGGCGATGCCGGTGACCGGACGGTCGAGCGACACGATCGCCATGTCGTTGCCGGCGCTGTCGAACAGATAGCCCTCACGCAGCAGCACGCCGCTGATGGCGCGGTCGTGGGGCGTGCTGTCCCGCCCGCCCGGACGGAGAACGCTGTCGCCGGCGACGGGAGAAAACTTGACCGCCAGCGAGTCCGGGTCCGGCCGGAAGCGATCCTGGGAATCCTTGAAGCAATGCGCCGCCGTCAGCACGGTGCGCGCGTTGATCAGCGTGCCAGTGCAATTGTGCACCATGACGACGTTGGAAAAGGCGTTGTCCCGGTCGTAGACGTTGACAGCGGCTGCCGTATCGGCCGCGACGTCGTTGTTGAGCGAGATAGCATGGGCCGGCGCCGCGCCCCAGAGCGCCGTGCCCCAGAACGCCGTCATCAATGCCAGAACGCCGCCGGCGCCTGCCCTGAAACGGGAAGATTTCGTCCCGCTGCCGCCGACTTCACTGCCTCTCGCCGCCACGATCATGCATTCCCTCCGGCATACGTTGGCCGCAGGGCCATTGATGATTTATTCCTAGTAAAATACAGAATAAATCAATATACAACAAACAATTCAATTTTAATTAATTTAAATTTATAATAGATATTTGCTTATATATTCACAAATTATAACGTGTATTAAATTTAAATATCAAAATAACAATTTAGTTTATTTTATATGTCCAGTTTAACTTTTTATTAACTATCTTATACGTTGCTGAGTTGAAGTATAGATAACTCGACATGAACCCGCCCAGACTCAGAAACCTTCTTGCGGCCGTGACAGGCAGCTTCGGGACTCCGCCCGAGAATCCGGCAAGCGGCGCGCTTCGGCTTCCCTGTCACCGCCGGGCGCGATAGACAATCTTGCGCGACCGGCGGCTGCAGCCGCGGCAGGGTCGATGGGCCGGCAAGAAAGAAACCGTATGAAATTCAATTTGTTGGCCAGATTCTGGGGCTCGCTTTCAGCACCGGGGCTGATTCTGGGAACCCTGTTCTTCACGATGGCCCTGACGCCGACGCTCATCCCGCGCACATTCGTGACGCAGGGCGTCCTGTCGGGATTCGGCTTCGCGGCGGGATACGGCATCGGCGTGTTATTGAACTGGCTGTGGCGATACATGGAACTGCCGCGCCCCGGCCCGCGCGTGTCGCATCCGCTGACCTGGCTCGTGCTGGCTGCCTGTGTCGGCACGGCGATCGCCTTCCTGGCGCGCACAGCTGATTGGCAAAACACCATCCGAAGCCTCATGGGGCTCGATCCGCTGGCCACCGGCCACCCCTTCCGCGTCAGCGCCATAGCGCTGGTGACCTTCCTCGCCGTGCTGGTGCTGGCGCGCCTTTTCAGGCTTGTTTCCCGCCTCGTGTCGAGGCGCATTGGCCGCGTGGTGCCGCGGCGCGTGGCCAACGTCATCGGCGTCGCCTTCGCGGTGCTGCTGGCGTGGGGGCTGGGCAGCAACCTGCTGGGACGCGCGGTGCTTCAGGCGCTCGACAGCTCTTTCGAGCAGCTCGATGCCTTCATCGAACCGACAATCGCCCCGCCCGCATCGGCCTTGCGCACGGGCAGCGCGCAATCGCTGCTGGGCTGGGAGGCGCTCGGGCGGATGGGCCGCGCTTTCGTCGGAGCCGGGCCGCAGACAAGCGACATCGGCGCGTTCACCGACGGGCAGGCGCGGGAACCCATCCGCATCTACGTCGGCATGCGGGCGGCGGAAACCGCGACGGAACGGGCGCAGATCGCCCTTGCGGAAATGAAACGCGTGGGCGCTTTCGACCGCGCCGCGCTGGTGGTGATCACGCCGACCGGCACCGGCTGGGTCGATCCCGCCGCCATCGACGGCCTCGAATATCTGCTGCATGGCGACGTCGCCAGCGTCGCGATGCAATATTCCTATCTCAACAGCCCGCTGTCGCTGCTCGTCCAGCCCGACTACGGCCTCGACAGCGCGCGCGCACTCTTCGTCGCGGTCTATGAGCACTGGCGCTCCCTGCCCCGCGACCGGCGTCCCGAGCTCTATCTATATGGCCTCAGTCTCGGCGCGCTGAACTCGGAGCGCTCCGCCGCGCTTTTCGAGATGATCGACGACCCCGTCAACGGCGCGCTATGGAGCGGCCCGCCGTTCGAGAGCGAGATCTGGCGCCGGATCACGGACAGTCGCAACCCCGGCTCGCCCGCCTGGCTGCCACTGTTCCGCGACGGCTCGTTCGTGCGCTTCATGAACCAGCACGGCGTAGCGCCCGGCACCGGCACGGCATGGGGCCCGATGCGGATCGTCTATCTGCAATACGCCAGCGACGCGATCACCTTCTTCGACTACCGCGACCTCTATCGCCGTCCCGCATGGATGGATGCGCCGCGCGGGCCGGACGTGTCGCCGGAGCTTGCGTGGTATCCCGTCATCACCATGCTGCAACTGGCGCTGGACATGGCCATGGCCACCACGACGCCGATTGGCTACGGCCACGTCTACGCGCCGGCGCATTACATCGAGGCATGGGCGTCGCTCGTCGGGGACCGGGGATGGACACGCGGCGAAATCGAGCGGCTGAAGCAACATCTGGCACCGCCCGCCCCGTGACGGACGCGCTCTTTCGGCTCGGGCTCAACGGCGCAGCAGGCGGCCGAAGGCCTCGCGCAGCGTCAGTCCGTGGTCGAAGCGGCCGTCGCGCAGGAACGTCAGCGTCTGGGCGATGGCGAGGGGGTTGTTCATGATGAAGGTGTGGCTCGTGCGCAGCACGATATGGTCGCGCATCCCGTCGAGCCGCGTGCTTTCCACGGAGACTTTTCCGTCGTTCGGGCCGTCGAAAAACGCGGACGTCAGCGGGTTCAGCGACACGTCGCCGGCAATGACGCCCACCTCGAAATTCGCCGGGCCGAGCCGGTTGGGAACGCTGTCGGGCCCGGTGCCGAGTTGCAGGCCCGCGGGTCCGTTCAGCATGCCGAACAACGACAGATCGCCGAGCGCGTCGACCAGTTCAGAGCCGTGATTCGGAGGCGCGAGCATCACCACCCGCCCCAGCCGGCCCCGCAGCGCCGCGCCCGCCGCCGCACCGGTCGTCACATGAGGGCGGTCGGCAAGCCACCCACGCACCAGAATGGCGCCCATGGAATGGGTGACGAAGTGCACCGTGGGCGCGTCGCCACAGGCGTCGACCGATTGTCCGACATGGGCGAGCAGATCCTCGATCGATTCGTCGGTCGACGGATACCCCTTGTTGACGACCGCATAATCGAAGGCCCGCAGAGCCTCCTCCATCAGCACGAACGAAGCCTCCGTGCGCGCGAGCCCATGCAACAGCACGACGCATTCGCGCCCGCGCGCGTCCGCATAAGCGCTCACGGGCACTGTGACGACGCCAGCATATAGAAGCAGGATCGCGAAAAGCTTCATGAAACAACTCTCGGAGAGAGAACGCGCGACAGGTTACGCCGTCAGTCGCATTTTCCGGGCACGTCGAGGCGGTAAGTCGTCTTGCCGGGGCCGGACGGCGGCACCGGCTTGAGGTAAACCTTGAGCGCGCACCCGTGCGTCTTCACAGTCCATTCCTGAACGCCGTCATCGCGCGTGGCCGTGCGCGTGACGGCCTCGATGGGCAACTGCCTTGCTGCATCCGCCACGTCAGAACTGGAAATGATTGCCGTGATCTGCTCGGCGCTGTCGTAAAAGCCGGAAAGGGCGGCGCTCGCGGGCGCGGAGGCAAGGAGGATCGGCAGAAAAATAGCGGCGAACTTCATCAGGCTTGCTCCTCTCGCATCATCGACACGTCCGGCCACCGACGCACCCGGCATGTTCCGGGGGACGATAAAGCACCCGGACGCTTCATTGAAACGCGAAAATGCCGCCGGGCCATCGACCCGGAGCAAATGCCGCTGAATTGCTGAAATTAAAGAAGTGGTGCGGGTGGTCGGAATCGAACCGACACTCCTTTCGGAACCGGATTTTGAGTCCGGCGCGTCTACCAGTTCCACCACACCCGCCCATCATCGCCTGCCCGCAGCCGGACAGGTTGCCGCCCGATTGCCCGCAGGCGCCCGACAGAGCCGGATTAGGTCAGCAGATTGCCTTATTGCCACAGGCAGGCACAGAAAGTCCAGCCCCTTGCGGCGCTCTCCACATGCCTGCGCGGCTGGGGGCGCGGATAGAGGATCGGCAGCGTCCGGCGCTTGCATTTTTAGCGCCGTGGTTGGAAAGTGCGTCCATTCGTGGGAGAAACGCTTATGGCAATCAACAAGGTTTATCCTGACGCGCACGCCGCTCTCGACGGGCTGCTGCGCGACGGCATCACCATCATGGCCGGAGGGTTCGGACTCTGCGGCATTCCCGAAAAATTCATTGACGCCATCGCTGCGAGCGGCGTCAAGGATCTCACCGTCATCTCCAACAACTGCGGCATCGACGGCGCAGGCCTCGGCAAGCTGCTGGAGCGCGGCCAGATCCGCAAGATGATCTCGTCCTATGTCGGCGAGAACAAGCTCTTTGCCGAACAATACCTTTCGGGCAAGCTCGAGCTGGAGTTCAACCCGCAGGGCACGCTTGCCGAGCGCATCCGCGCCGGCGGCGCCGGCATTCCCGCCTTCTTCACCAAGACCGGCGTCGGCACGCTGGTGGCCGAAGGCAAGGAAGTGCGCGAGTTCGACGGCGAGACCTACGTCATGGAACGCGCGCTGAAGGCGGATCTCGCCATCGTCAAGGCCTGGAAGGCCGACACCGAGGGCAACCTGATTTTTGCCAAGACCGCCCGCAACTTCAACCCGGAAATGGCGACCGCGGCCACCGTGACCCTGGTGGAGGTCGAGGAACTCGTCGATGTCGGCGGTATCGATCCCGATGCCGTCCACACGCCTGGGATCTTCGTGTCGCGCATCGTTCACGGCACCAACTACGAAAAGCGCATCGAGCAGCGCACGACGCGCCCGCGCGCAGCCTGAGGGAGAGCGATATGGCCTGGACACGTGACCAAATGGCGGCCCGCGCCGCGCGCGAACTCGAGGACGGCTTTTACGTCAACCTCGGCATCGGCATTCCGACGCTCGTCGCCAACTACATCCCCGACGGCGTCACCGTCACCCTGCAGAGCGAGAACGGCATGCTCGGCATGGGCCCGTTCCCCTTCGAGGGCGAGGAAGACCCCGACCTCATCAACGCCGGCAAGCAGACGATCACGGCCCTGCCCCATTCGAGCTTCTTCAGCTCGGCAGCAAGCTTTGCCATGATCCGCGGCGGTCACATCGATCTGTCCATCCTGGGCGCCATGCAGGTGTCGCGCACGGGCGATCTCGCCAACTGGATGATCCCGGGCAAGATGGTCAAGGGCATGGGCGGAGCGATGGACCTCGTCGCCGGCGTCAAGCGCGTCGTCGTGGTGATGGAGCACACCGCGAAGGGCGAGCCGAAGATTCTGGAAGAGTGCGACCTGCCGCTCACGGGCAAGGGCGTCGTCGACCTCATCATCACCGACCTCGCCGTCTTCGAGGTAGACAAGAACGGCCTCAAGCTGATCGAGCTCGCCGACGGCGTGACGCTCGACGAAGTGAAGGCCGGCACCGCCGCTTCATTCGAGGTGGCGCAGAACCTCGCGGCATGAAAAACATCGGGCGGGAGCCCAAAGGCTCCCGCCCGCATGACGGCCCCGGCGCCGATTAGTGCGCCCCGATATCCGAACACCTTGCGCCTTTATATGCGAGCATCCGGCCGTAGCGGTTCCCGAGGGACATAGCATGAAGCATGGCCAGACCGGCAGGAACCCCCACCCCTCACGGACCCGCATCGGCAACGTCGTCGCGCCCGCGCGCTTCATCGTATTTGCCGTTATCCTGATTCTGTCGGGGGCAGTGGCCATCCCGGTTCTCGGATGGCGGGTCGGGTTCATGGTCGGTTTCGACCTCGCCGCGGCGGTCTTTCTTTTGTCGTGCATACCGCTGCTCGACAACGCGCCGGACGAGATGCGGGCGGCGGCGAAGCTCAACGACGCCAATCGCGCCGTCCTGCTGGCTTTGACCGGTCTGGTGACGGCCGTTATCCTTGTTTCGGTCGCGAGTATTCTATCGCAGGGCGGCGAGCGCGCCTTTCTGGCCCTTGCCTTCATCGTGACGACGCTGATGTTGTCGTGGGCCTTCAGCAATACGATCTACACGTTGCATTACGCGCATATCTTTTACAGCGAGATCGACAACGGGGCCGACCGGGGCGGCCTGACGTTCCCGGGCACGAAAGAGCCGAACTACATAGATTTCGCCTATTTTGCCTTTTGCCTCGGCATGACATTCCAGACATCCGACGTGGAAGTCACCGCTTCCCACGTTCGCCTTGTCGTGACGCTTCACTGCATCGCCGCTTTTGTCTTCAACCTCGGCATCATTGCCTTCACGATCAACGTGCTGGGCGGCTTGAGCTAAAAATCACAAGACCCGCGCCGCTCCACGCGGCCAGAAGCCCCGGTCAGCCAACAGGCCGAATCAGCCGCCATGCCCACTCATCCGACAGCCGGGCACGTCACGGCGATCGACGAGTACAGTAGAGGCGATAGCGAAAGCTGTCTGACAGAGACGGAGCGAAGACAGAAAAACGGGACGGCGGCGCGCATAGCGTGTGGTCGGCGTAAAGAACTTCCCCGCCAACTGCGCAAATATCCGGCTTATGCTAACCGGTCGATCAAAGCCCACGCGCAACGCGGGTGATCTGGTGGAGCTGATGAGATTCGAACTCACGACCTCTGCAGTGCGATTGCAGCGCTCTCCCAACTGAGCTACAGCCCCAATGGATCGGCGTTGTATGATCCAGTTCGCCCGCTGTCAATCGCCTCTCCATCGTCATCCGCGTGAATCTGCATCCGCGCGATTTCGTGGCCAGTGCATGCTGCGGTTGCTTCTGCTCTGGCTCTTGCACGCGATGATAGTTATATAAGGTCCAACCAAACCCCTTCCCTTCTGTCCTTGCGGCTTCAGGAGACGACATGCAATCGGTGCTCGACGTGGTTCAGCTCGTGCTGAACCTTTACACATACGTCATTATCGCCAGCGCCATCTTCAGCTGGCTGATCGCCTTCGATGTCGTGAACACCCGCAACAGCTTCGTCCACGCCGTCGTCAACTTTCTCTATCAGGCGACCGAGCCGCTGCTGCGGCCCATCCGCAACCTGTTGCCCAATCTCGGCGGCATCGATGTCTCGCCGGTGATTCTGCTGCTGCTCGTCTTTTTCCTGCAGAGCTTCATCGAGCGCTATCTGCGCCCCGCGCTGCCCTGATTCGCTCTCGTTCCGCATTTTCGGAAACGCACCCCGATGCACGCAGCCGATGACAGCACGCTTCCCTGGCGTATCGTCGACGGCGGAGCCACCGTGACGGTGCGGCTGACGCCGAGGGGCGGACGCAATTCCATCGACGGCCCATCGGAGATGTCCGATGGGCGCAAGGTGCTGCTCGCCCGTGTCTGCAACGCGCCCGAGGACGGCGCTGCCAACGCCGCGCTGCTGAAACTACTCGCGAAATGCGCCGGCGTGCCCGCCTCCGCGGCCGTGATCGTGTCGGGGCACACGTCGCGCATCAAGATCGTGCGGCTGACGGGAGACGGCGCGGACATCGCCGGCGCGCTCGCGGCCGCAGCCGGCGCAGGTGGCAAAAACTCCTGACACGGCACGCCTACGGCTCCGGGTTTTTTCGAGATACGACAAGACTTTTCCGCACTTGCGCGTGCGCTCCGGACTTGCGCGCCCTTATCCTTCAGCCGCCTGTCCTTGCCCTTGCGGCCGCGTTATCCCGCCCGGCGAGCACTGATGGCGGATGACAACTCGCAAAATTTGTCACCGGCGATTCACTGCATTCCGTTGCTAACCTGCTACGGATTGGATACGAAGCATTGCAACTTCGACTAGCTCTAGACTATCGAGTTCGCGCCAACCTGTTTCGCCTGCTCCGCCCGGGAGTTGGCGCTCGCAGGCACGGCGGACCCAAGGAGGAGACCAGGATCATGGCCGAGGCGAAAGCCCCCGCGCGAGCAGCGGAACGCCCGCTGTCGCCTCACCTGCAGATTTACAGCCTGACATGGACGATGGCCATGTCGGTGATCCATCGCGCCACCGGCGCCGCGCTTTATGCGGGCACGCTGCTGCTGGCCTATTGGCTCGTCTCCCTCGCCGTGGGTCCGCGCGCATTCGCCGTCGCCCAGGACCTCTTCGGGTCGGTCGTCGGCCGTGTCGTGCTGTTCGGCTACACGTGGGCGCTGTTCCACCACATGGCCGGCGGCATCCGGCACTTCATCTGGGATTTCGGCTACGGCTTCGACCAGAAGGCGCGTTTCGCGCTGGCGCGGGCCACGCTGATCGTGTCCCTCGTCCTCACCGTGCTGGTGTGGGTCATCGGCCTGAGCGTCGGCTGAACCGGAGGAGAATGATATGGGTCAGTTTCACTTCTCCATCCGCACGCCTGTGAAGGGCGTTCGCGGCCTCGGTTCCGCCAGGTCCGGCACGGAGCATTTCTGGCGTCAGCGCCTCACCGCCGTGGCGCTCGTGCCGCTGGCCTTGGCGTTCGTCGCCATCGTGATCTGCGCCTCGACGCGCGATTACGAGGGTGCGCGGGCGCTGGTGTCTCACCCGCTGACGGCGATCCTCCTGCTGCTGTTCATCGTCACCGGCGCGATCCACGGCAAGCTCGGGGCGCAGGTCGTCATCGAGGACTACATCCACCACGAAGGACTCAAGGTTCTGGCTGTGATCGCCAACATCCTGTTCGCGGCTGTGGTGGCGGTTGCGGCGGTGTTCGCCGTTCTCAAGATTTCGTTCGGGGTGTAAAGATGGCCACGCTCTCTTCTCCTGCCGTGATCGGCAACGCCTACCCCATCACCGACCACACGTTCGATGTGGTGGTGGTCGGCGCTGGCGGCGCGGGCCTTCGCGCCACCGTCGGCTGTTCCCAGGCAGGCCTGCGCACGGCCTGCATCACCAAGGTGTTCCCCACCCGCTCGCACACGGTCGCGGCTCAGGGCGGCATCTCGGCTTCCCTCGGCAACATGGGCGAGGACAACTGGCAGTGGCACATGTACGACACCGTCAAGGGGTCGGATTGGTTGGGCGATCAGGACGCCATCGAATATCTCGTGCGCAACGCGCCCGCCGCCGTCTATGAGCTCGAGCACTGGGGCGTGCCCTTCTCGCGCACGGAAGAGGGCAAGATCTACCAGCGTCCCTTCGGCGGCATGACGACCCACTTCGGCAAGGGCACCGCGCAGCGCACCTGCGCCGCGGCCGACCGTACCGGCCATGCCATGCTGCACACGCTCTATGGCCAGGCCGTGAAGAACAGCACCGAGTTCTTCATCGAGTATTTCGCCATCGACCTGATCATGGACGACGAAGGGCGTGTGCGCGGCGTCGTGGCGCTCAAGCTCGACGACGGCACCCTGCATCGCTTCCGGGCGCAGATGGTCATTCTCGCCACCGGCGGCTACGGGCGGGCCTACTTCTCCGCTACCTCCGCCCACACCTGCACCGGCGACGGCAACGCCATGGTGCTGCGCGCCGGCCTGCCGCTGCAGGACATGGAATTCGTGCAGTTCCACCCGACCGGCATCTACGGCGCGGGCTGCCTCATCACCGAGGGCGCGCGCGGCGAAGGCGGCTATCTCACCAATTCCGAGGGCGAGCGCTTCATGGAGCGTTACGCGCCTTCCGCCAAGGACCTCGCCTCGCGCGACGTCGTCTCGCGGTCGATGACCATCGAGATCCGCGAAGGCCGCGGCGTCGGCAAGAACAAGGACCACATCTTCCTGCACCTCGATCACCTCGACCCGGCGATCCTGGCGGAGCGTCTGCCGGGCATCTCCGAGTCGGCGCACATCTTCGCCGGCGTCGACGTGACCAAGGAGCCGATCCCGGTGCTGCCGACCGTGCACTACAACATGGGCGGCATCCCCACCAACTTCCACGGCGAGGTGGTGACGAAGCGCGGCGGCGATCCCGATTCGGTCGTGCCCGGCCTGATGGCGCTGGGCGAAGCGGCGTGCGTTTCGGTACACGGCGCCAACCGCCTCGGCTCCAACTCGCTCATCGATCTCGTGGTGTTCGGCCGCGCGGCGGGCCTGCGGGCCGCCGAGATCGTGAAGGCCGGCGAGAAGCAGCCCGAACTGCCGAAGAACTCGGCGGAGCTTTCGCTCTCGCGGCTCGATCACTTCCGTCACGCTTCCGGCGGCACCCCGACGGCGAAGCTGCGCCTCGACATGCAGCGCACGATGCAGTCGAACTGCGCCGTGTTCCGCACCGGCGAGGTGCTCACGGAGGGCGTCAAGCTCATCCATGACGTTTGGTCGTCGGCATCGGACGTCGGCGTCACCGATCGCTCGCTGATCTGGAACTCGGACCTCGTGGAAACGCTCGAGTTCGACAACCTCATCACCCAGGCCGTGGTGACGATGGAGAGCGCCGTCAACCGTCTGGAAAGCCGCGGCGCCCACGCGCGCGAGGACTATCCCGACCGCGACGACGTTAACTGGATGAAGCACACCCTGTCGTGGCTCGATACCCAGTCCCACAAGGTGACGCTCGATTCCCGTCCGGTGCACACCTACACGATGTCGAACGAGATCCAGTACATCGAGCCGAAAGCACGCGTGTACTGAGGCAAGTGTCGACGGCGCGTTTACCGACGCCGCCCTTGGCGGTTTAGCGGAGAGAGTAGAGACAATGGCTGAGTTCAGGCTTCCGAAGAATTCCCGGGTGCAGTCGGGCAAGGTCTGGCCCGCCCCGCAGGGCGCCAAGCGGACGACGTTGTTCAACATCTACCGCTTCGATCCCGACACGGGCAACAACCCGCGCCTCGACAGCTACCACGTGGACCGCGACGACTGCGGCCCGATGGTGCTCGACGCGCTGATCTGGATCAAGAACACCGTCGATCCGACGCTGACCTTCCGCCGCTCCTGTCGCGAGGGCATCTGCGGTTCGTGCGCCATGAACATCTCGGGCACGAACACGCTGGCCTGCACGCGCGGCATCGACGAGGTGGAGAAGAACGGCATCGTCAACATCTATCCGTTGCCGCATATGCCGGTGGTGAAGGATCTGGTGCCCGACCTCACCCGCTTCTACGCCCAGCACGCCTCGGTGGAGCCGTGGCTGCACACCGTCACCCCCGCTCCCGAGAAGGAATGGCGCCAGAGCCATGAGGACCGGCAGAAGCTCGACGGTCTGTATGAGTGCATCCTGTGCGCCTGCTGCTCGACCTCGTGCCCGAGCTACTGGTGGAACGGCGACCGCTATCTCGGCCCGGCGGCGCTGCTGCAGGCCTATCGCTGGCTGATCGACAGCCGCGACGAATCGACCGGCGATCGGCTCGACGATCTCGAGGACCCCTTCCGCCTCTACCGCTGCCACACCATCATGAACTGCGCCAACGCCTGCCCGAAGGGCCTCAACCCGGCCAAGGCGATTGCAGAAATCAAGCAGATGATGGTCGCGCGCCAGGTGTGAGAGCGGCATCGCCGCGACCGGATCGTTTTTGCGTTTCATTGAATCGGAAAAACGATCTGCTTTTTGATTTCGAGCGAATTCTGATCAACCGGATGATGCCATCTGACCGGAAGGCGCTCTATCCCTGACGATCCGCGATGATGGCGCGTTCTGTTGCAGGAATGCGCCATCATTGATTCAGATTGATGGGCCGGATTAAATTCTTCTCCAGTTTTGTTAACCTTCGTGGCACAAGATGCTGTGCCGGATGCGGTAAGGTGGCCAAGGCCGCTTGAACCGCGTGTGCGTGGTGGTGAGGAATCGAGATATGGCCCCAGGAATTGAAGCCTCCGGAATTGCAGCAGCGGCAGACGTTCTGGTCCCGGCCGTGCGGGCTGGCGCCGCCCGATTCCGGCATGCCCGGCTTCGGCCTGCACTCAAGGGGCTGCTCGCGGCTGCGCCGCTGCTGGCGCTGGCGGCATGCGCCGATTCGGCCCGCTTCTCCTCTGGCCCTTACGGTGCTGTGCCCTACAGCGGCCCGCGCGTCATCGCCGCCCCGGTTGACGACGTGGTGCCTGTTTCTCCCGGCGTGCCGTCTGCCGCCGTCATCTCGGCGCCGCTGCCGCCGACCCCCGGCACCGTGACCGCCCCCGATGCGCCGCTGCCGGGCGTCCCGCCCGCGCCGTCAACCGACCTGTCCCGCGGCCAGGACCCGAATGCGGCGCTGGCCGGCACGCCTCCCGGACCTGTCGCCTCCCTCCCCCCGGCCACGCCGCCCGCAGCGCCTCCGCCCGCGGTCGCGCCGACGCGCACTGCCGTCACCGGAAGCTGGCGCGCGAGCGAGGCCTCCGGCAGCGCTTGCCGGGTGGTGCTGTCGAGCTCGCCCTCGCTCGACCTCTACAAGGCGTCGTCCAATGGCTGCGCCTCCCAGGACCTGCAGAGCGTCAACGCATGGGACCTGCGCGGCAACGAGGTCTATCTTTACGCGCGCGGCAACGTCGTGGCGCGGCTGCGCGGCGGCAGCGGCAACTTCAACGGCGTGCTCGCCAAGTCCGGCGCACCGGTCAGCTTGACCCGTTAAAGCGCTTTTCGGTCAGGTGGCTTTACCTGATCGATCAATTCGTTCCAGATCAAAAAAAATTGGGCCACACCCCGCTCTCAACGAGACCGGGATGTGGCCCAAAACGCTTTCCGATCAGACACAACCGGCCAGTTCTAGATACCGCGCCGCGCCCGGAATGCCTGCAGCGTGTTGCGCAGCAGGCAGGCGATGGTCATCGGGCCGACGCCGCCGGGCACCGGGGTAATCGCACCGGCGACCGCTCGGGCCTCCTCGAACGCCACGTCGCCGACGAGCCTGCCCTTTGCCGCGCCGGGTTCCGGCGGCAGGCGGTTGATGCCCACGTCGATGACGGTGGCGCCCGGCTTGATCCAGTCGCCGCGCACCAGTTCCGGCCGACCCACCGCTGCCACCACGATATCGGCCGCGCGCACCACGCCCGGCAGGTCGCTCGTGCGGGAATGGGCGATGGTGACGGTGGCGTTCTGCTGCAGCAGAAGCTGCGCCACCGGCTTGCCGACGATGTTGGAGCGGCCCACGACCACGGCGGAAAGGCCCGACAGATCCTGGTGGACGCTCTGGATGAGGAGCAGCGAACCCAGCGGCGTGCATGCCACCAGCGCCGGCAGGCCGATCATCAGGCGGCCCGCGTTGACGGGATGGAAACCGTCGACGTCCTTGGCCGGATCGATCGCCTCGATGACACGGTTGGCGTCGATATGGGCCGGCAGCGGCAGCTGAACGAGGATGCCGTCGACCGCGTCGTCGGCGTTGAGGCGGGCGACGAGCGCCAGCAGTTCCGCCTCCGATGTGTCAGTGGGCAGGCGATGCTCGAAAGAGCGCATGCCGGCGGCCACCGTCTGGCGGGCCTTGGAGCCGACATAGACCTCGCTCGCGGGATCGCTGCCGACGAGCACGACGGCAAGGCCGGGCTGCGCGCCGCCGCCCGCCGCGATGGCCGCCACTTCGGCGGCGATGGTGCCGCGCAGGCGCTCGGCGATGGCCTTCCCGTCGATGATGTGTGCGCTCATGTTCCTTAATCCTTGAACACGACCGTCTTGCGGCCGTTGAGGATGACCCGCCCGTCGAGGTGCCATGCCAGCGCGCGCGCGAGCACGCGCCGCTCGATGTCGCGGCCCTTGCGCACCAACGTTTCCGGCGTGTCGTGATGGGTGACGCGCTCCACGTCCTGCTCGATGATCGGGCCTTCGTCGAGATCGCCGGTGACGTAATGGGCGGTGGCGCCGATGAGCTTCACGCCGCGTTCGTGGGCCTGGTGGTAGGGCTTGGCGCCCTTGAAACCGGGCAGGAACGAGTGGTGGATGTTGATGCAGCGCCCGGCCAGCCGCGCGGCAAGCGTCGGCGACAGGACTTGCATGTAGCGCGCCAGGATGACGAGATCGACCTGCCGATCCTCGATGATCTGCAGGAGTTGCGCCTCCTGCGCGGCCTTGGTGGCCGGCGTGATCGGCAGGTAGTCGAAGGGGATGCCGTCGAAATCGTGGTGCTGATACGTCTCGCGCGGATAGTTCGAGACGATGCCGGCGGCCGTCATGTTGAGCTCGCCGATGCGCCAGCGATAAAGGATGTCGGCCAGGCAATGATCGAAGCGCGACACCAGCACGAGCACGTTGAGCGGCTGCGCCACCGGGCGCATGAACCAGTCCATCTCGAAGGCGGCGGCCACGGGCTCGAAGCGGGTGCGCAGGTCGTCCAGGTCGCCGCCGTTGACGAAGTTGAAGCCGATGCGGGCGAAGAACTTGCCGGTTTCCGTATCGTCGTGCTGGTGTGCCTCCTGAATGTTGCCGCCGCCCTCGAACAGGCAGCGGGCCACCGCCGCGACGATTCCCGGGCGATTGCGGCAGGAGAGAGAAAGAAAATAGCGTTTATCCGGCATACGGCACTCCCGCGACACGGTCCTTCGCGCACGGCGCGAGGCGCGTGGCGAACCCTGTTCCAACGTCACTCGCTGATGCTGCGCGCAATGCGGTTAGCACCTTTTCGCCCGATTCCATAGACCGAAAGCCGATCCGGCCAAAGCAACAGCAAAAGAAAAGAGGCAACGACAAAAGAAAAGGCCGGCCCCGAAGGGAACCGGCCTTTTCATATCTGCAAGCATTTTCACATCTGCAAGCATGGCAGAGGGCATGCGCGGCACGCTTCCCTGCCTCGCCAGGCTGCTTACTTCTTGCCGAAGCTGATGCCGGCGAACTTGTTGTTGAAGCGCGAAACGCGGCCGCCGCGGTCCAGCAGCTGCTGCGAACCGCCGGTCCAGGCCGGGTGGCTCGAAGGATCGATGTCGAGGTTCAGCGTGCCGTTGGGCTTGCCGTAGGTCGAACGGGTGACGTACTTGGTGCCGTTGGTCAGCACCACCTCGATGAAGTGGTAGTCGGGATGAATGTCTTGCTTCGGCATGGCGCGGTCCTCGGATAAAGCCTCCGTCGAGGCCGACCATGGTGTCAGGCGACCTTTGACGACTATCGATAGCGGAAATTGAATCTGCGCCCCTATAGCGCAGGTCTGACGCGGACACAAGCGATCTGTTGCATGCCCGCCCCGCCGCTCGAGGCGGCGCGGGCGCGGCGACACCTCGTCGCACATTATAATGATTGCAACTGATGGCTTGCCTTGCTGCCCCGACAACCCTATAGCCAACGCAGATTGGTCGACAGGCGGGGACTTCCAGGAGTGCGTAGCGAGGCGCAAGCGGGACCGGCGGCATGCGCCGGCACGCCGGCCGGGAGCCAACCCGGCGGGAACGAACCGGCAGGGCGAGAGCCAGCCTGGCAAAAGCCGGCACGGGATGAGCCCGCCAGAGCGGCGACCGCCGATTCCGGCCCGGCTGCCGACGGCGCTCCGCGCGCCGAGCACTCAACCCGCGAGGCGTTGCGCATCCTCCTGCCCTACGCGTGGCGCTATCGCGGCCACGCGGCGGCGGCGCTGGTCGCGCTTATCCTCGCGGCGGGCGCGACGCTGGTCCTGCCGCTCGCGGTACGGCGCGTCATCGACTACGGCTTTTCCGGCCTCGATCCGTGGCTGATCAACGCCTATTTCGTCATGCTGGCGGTCGTGGTGGGCGTGCTCGCGGTGTCGAGCGCGACGCGCTACTATTTTGTCACCACACTCGGCGAGCGGGTGGTGGCGGATTTGCGCGCGGCGACCTTCCGTCATCTCATCACTCTGGACCAGACGTTCTACGACACGGCGCGCACCGGCGAGCTGACGTCGCGGCTCGCGGCCGATACCACGCAGATCAAGTCGGCCTTCGGCTCCAGCATCTCGCAGGCGCTGCGCAACTTCGTGATCTTCATCGGCGCGACCGTCATGATGGTCATCACCAGCCCGCCCCTTTCAGCGCTGGTGCTCGGGGCCATTCCGCTCATCGTGCTGCCGCTGGTGTTTTCGGGCCGCGGCGTGCGCAAGCGCTCGCGCCTGGCGCAGGACACGCTCGCAGCCGCCACCGCCTATGCCACGGAGGCGATCGGCGCCGTGCGCACCATGCAGTCGTTCAACGCCGAGTCGCAGGCCGGGCAACACTTTCAGGACGCAGCTGAGGAAGCCTACGTCGCCGCACGTCTTTCCGCCCGCGCCCGCGCGCTGCTGACGGCGGTGGCGCTTTTCCTCGTCGGCGCCAGCATCGTCGCGGTGTTGTGGTACGGTGCGCAGTCGGTGCTCACGGGCGAGATGAGCGGCGGGCGGTTGTCGCAGTTCGTGCTTTACGCGGTGCTCGCCGCCTCCTCGCTCGGCGAATTGAGCCAGGTGTGGGGCGAGGTGTCGCAGACGGCCGGCGCCGCCGGACGGATCAGCGAGATCCTGGCCACGCAACCGACGATCGTCTCCCCGGCCGCGCCGCGCCCGCTGCCCGAGCCGCCGCTGGCCACGCTGGCGCTGGAGCGCGTGCGCTTCAACTATCCCACGCGGCCGGACGCACCGGCGCTCGACGATGTCGACATCCGTATCGGGCGCGGCGAGCGGGTTGCGCTGGTGGGTCCGTCGGGCGCGGGCAAGAGCACGGTTTTCCAGCTCCTGCAACGGTTTTACGATCCGCTGCACGGCCGGGTGCTTATCGATGGCGTCGACGCGCGCGAGGCGGATCTCGCCGCGCTGCGCGACCGATTCGCGGTCGTGCCGCAGGACCCGGTGATTTTTGGCGCCAGCGTCGCGGACAACATCCGCTACGGCGCGCCGCAGGCCGACCTCGCAAGCGTGGAGGCGGCCGCGCGCCAGGCGGCGGCGCACGATTTCATCGCCGCCCTCCCCCAAGGCTACGACACGCTCGTGGGCGAGCGCGGCGTGACGCTTTCGGGCGGGCAGCGCCAGCGGCTTGCCATCGCCCGCGCCATCCTGCGCGACGCGCCGGTACTGCTGCTCGACGAGGCGACGTCGGCGCTCGATGCCGAAAGCGAGCGGCTGGTGCAGGCGGCGCTCGACAGGTTGATGCAGGAGCGCACGACGCTCGTCATCGCCCATCGCCTCGCCACCGTGCTGTCGGCGGATCGCATCCTTGTGATGGACCGTGGCGTCATCGTCGAGGAAGGCACCCACGCGTCGCTGGTGGCGCGCGGCGGCCTCTATGCCCGCCTCGCGCGGCTGCAGTTCGGCGATGAACGAGAGAGAGCATCCGTATCCGCGCGCGATCTCGTCGGGACGCCGGCACAGGGCTGAACCGACACGCGCCTTTTGAATTTTCACGGAAAGGCGATATATCCTCTCTTGCGATCGTCGGACAGTTCGGGCATCCGGTGCCGTGCGTCCATCCGTGGGCGCGTGAGCGCCGCCGCTCCCCTGCCCCAGTCGCGGCCGACCGCAAGAGCGGCAGGATCAACGGTAAGCCATTCACGGCCCATGCTGGCCGCGAACGGGACGGACAGCTTTGAACAGGACTCCCGGAACTCATCCGGGGCGAGGAACGGAGGTCGAGATCGTGGTCATGGCGGCGCCCCGCGCGCAAGGACCGGCTGCAGCCGGCGGAATCGACGCTCTGGTGTCCCTCGTCGCCGAAGACATGGAGCGGGTGAACAGCTTCATTCTCTCGCGCACCGGCTCCGACGTCGCACTGATCCCCGAGGTTGCGAGCCATCTCATCTCGTCAGGCGGCAAGCGGTTGCGGCCGATGCTGACACTGGCCTTCGCCCAGTTGTCGGGCTACCGGGGCGACGGCGGCGTGCGCCTCGCCGCCAGCGTCGAGTTCATGCACACAGCCACCTTGCTGCACGACGACGTCGTGGACGAGAGCGACATGCGCCGCGGCAAGCTGGCGGCGCGCATGCTGTGGGGCAACGAGGCCAGCGTGCTGGTCGGCGACTTCCTGCTCGGGCAGGCGTTCAAGATGATGGTCGAGGTCGGCTCCCTCGCAGCACTCGATGTGCTCGCGACCGCAGCCGCCGTCATCGCCGAGGGCGAGGTATGGCAGCTGTCGGCGGCCAAGGATCTCGCCACAGACGAGGCCGCCTATCTGGGCGTGGTGGAGGCGAAGACGGCGGCGCTGTTCGCCGCCGCGGCCGAAGTCGGCCCCATCCTGGCGGGGCTCGGCGAGCGCGAGCGCGTGGCCGCGCGTACCTACGGCAACGCGCTCGGTATCGCCTTCCAGCTCGTCGACGACGCGCTCGACTACGGCGGCGCGGCCGAACTGCTCGGCAAGAATGTCGGCGACGATTTTCGCGAGGGCAAGATCACGCTGCCCATCGTGCTGGCGTTGCGCCAGGCGGATGCGGCGGAACGCGATTTCTGGTCGCGCACGCTTGAGCGTGGCGAGATCGGCGAGGGCGATCTCGACCGGGCCATCGCCATCCTGCGCGCCCGTGACACGCTCGAGGCCACGCTGCAACGCGCCCGCAGCTACGGCGATGCCGCCGTGGACGCCCTCGAAGCCTTTCCCGACGGCGCCATGAAACGCGCGCTCATCGACGCGGTCGCGTTCTGCATCGCCCGCGCCTACTAAAGCGTTTCCAAGCAAAGCCCTGCCCGCTTTGCTTGGAGAAAGCGCGTTAAATCGAAAAATAAAGCATTCGTGCGCCGCAATGAAACGTCGAAGCGCTCTAACTACCTTCATCGATCCACGAAAGCGTTGACATAACGATGATCCGGAGCCGGTTCCTGCCGATCGTATGACCACCATCCGATCGAGGGCCGCTCCGAAGGCCATTCCGCCGGCGCATCCGCACCGCTCACCATAATAATATGGTGCGGGCAAGCCGGTGGCGGACAACCACTCCCCTCACCCCGGATTGTCTATCTTGGATGCTTTTTTCGCGGATCTCTTCGGCAGCACGCCGCTGTCGACGGTCCTCATACTGGGGCTGGTCGGGCTGGCCGCCGGCTTCATCGATTCCATCGCCGGCGGCGGGGGACTGATCAGCGTGCCGGCGCTGCTGTCGGCGGGCCTCGATCCGCTCTCGGCGCTCGCCACCAACAAGCTGCAGAGCACGTTCGGGTCCTTCTCGGCAGCAGTCGCCTACGGGCGGGCGCGCCTCATCGACTGGCGCACGGCGTGGCCGATGGCGGTGGTGGCGTTTGTCGGCTCCATACTGGGCGCCGCGCTGATCACGGTCCTGCCGGCGGACGTGCTCTCGGCGGTCATGCCGGTGATGCTCATCCTGGTGGCGATCTACTTCGCCGCGGCGCCCCGTATCGGCACGGAAACGCGGCCGGCGCGCATATCGACGCGCGCCTTCACCGCAACCCTGGCGCTCGGCGTCGGCTTTTACGACGGATGCTTCGGCCCGGGCACGGGCTCGTTCTTCATGATCGGATTCGTGGTGCTGCTGGGGTTTCCCATCATGCGCGCCACCGCCCACACCAAGCTGCTCAACTTCGCCAGCAATCTCGGCGGGCTGCTGTTCTTCACGCTCACGGGCGGCGTGAACGTGATCATCGGCGTGACCATGGGAATCGGCCAGTACATGGGCGCGCAGGTCGGCGCGCGCCTGGCGCTGCGCAGCGGGGCGCGGCTCATCCGTCCGCTTCTCGTCGTGGTATGCTGCGCCATGGCCGTGCGGCTGCTGCTCGATCCCGCCAATCCGCTGCGCGTCATCGTTACCCGGCTGATTGCCCATTGACGAAGAAGCGTATCCGCACTATAAGCGCGCCTTCATAAGCGTCTTGTCCGGCGGGATTCGTGCTCGCGGCTGCGCAGCAGAGATCTTAACCCGGTTCACAACCAAGCCTATGCCGATCGCGCGGTCTGTTTCCGTGTGGCGCGCAGGTCGGAATGACAAGAGGACATCATGGCAAATACTGCGTCCGCAAAGAAGGCGGTTCGTAAAATCGCTCTCAGGACCGCCATCAACAAGTCGCGCAAGAGCCGCATGCGGACGTTCGTGCGCAAGGTCGAGACCGCAATCGGCGCCGGTGATCACACTGCTGCGCTGGAAGCACTGCGCTTGGCGGAGCCGGAACTGATCCGCGCCGCACAGAAGGGCGTGCTCCACAAGAACACCGCCTCGCGCAAGGTTTCGCGCCTGTCGAGCCGCGTGAAGGCACTGCAGGCCTGATAGCGCGCAATAAGCAGCGCTACCCGTTTCGAGCCCGGCCTCTGGCCGGGCTTTTTCGTTGCCGATGCAACTCTTCCACATTTGCAACAATACATGGAGACAGGCCGCGCGGTTTTCCGCGTGACTGCTCTTTCGAGCACTGCCGACATGTGTTGGCCAGGCAGCTTGACAACGCGGGAAAGAATGCCTTCCGCATTTTCGGTTTCTTGCCGGTGCCACTGCTGATTCTAGTATTTTCGCCGCCGGTGTTGCTTAAAATCGCCTTGACAGGGGGGGTATCGGGAACACGTTGGCGGCTCAAAAACGCGGCAGCCGGTCGCGCAAATAATCCATCGGCAAAACAAACCGTTAGGGGGCAAAGGTCTCGTGCGGTCGCGAATCCCTCCCTTTCGGAGGGGAAAATTCGCGTCGTGGCTGGGCAAAATGTGCAAAAGAAATTATGCTGGCAAAAAAGATCCAACGAAAAATCACGCCGATTCAACAAGACGTTGTTGCGCGTGTTCGACGGAGTCTCCCGTCAACGAATCGGCGGGCATCGAGATTCGTCAGTCCGTGAGGGTTTTGCACAGTTGCATGCGACGGGAGAGTTGAAGTAAGGTTAGTTTGCCTTCGGGACAACTTTGCCTCTCCAATTCAGGGGGTTGGTCGTCGAAGCTTTCGCCTCGTCGAAAGTTCACGCGCGGCCGGCAATGAGTACTCATTCGAATAAAACCAATCTACTGTGTAAGGTTTATTCGGGTGCATGACGTGCAGCGTATGCGTATTTGTTAGTGCGGGGTGCTTAGTAGTATAAATCAACATAAAAAACACTTGCACGCAGATGTGTTCAATACGCTACAAGTTCTGCATGTTCGCCTCATTCTCCTCAGGCAGCAGGCCTCATCAGCGAATTCGGTCCGGCTCCATGGCCGGTATTGATTGTCGCGACCCTCCAGGGTTGCCGCGCATGGTAAGTTGTCCTTCACGCGCTTCCGGTCCCGTCCGTGGATTGGTGGTACGTACCAGTTAGGTGTTTGCGTAAAATCGTTTAGTTGCGTTGCGCTGCCTCCATGGGGCCGGTGCGCTGCGATCGATATCGCCGCATCCCGGTGTGTCGTTAGGCGCAGCGCTACAGCAACGGGCGCTGTCGGCGCGGTTCCGCGGCGACACGAAACGACCGGGAGCTAGAAGCTCGTGCGTCGGCGCTGCGGTTTTGGAATGCAGGAATTTGGGAGCCGTCAATTCGGGGCGAGGAGATCGGGTCCTGCGACCCCACCCGGATGTACGGCATCCTGGCCGCGCGTGACGCGGCCGCGAAATCGGGCGAAAGCCAGCCGCGTCGGGCTTCTCAGGAAGCAAGGGCGCGAAACATAACAGATGAAAAGATCCTGGGCAGGCGCGGCAGCAGCGGCCCATGACTGACAAGGCGGAGCGTCGAAACCATGTTTAAAGCCGATGACAGCGCGAAATATGCCAAAGCCCACCAGGACGGCGACAGCGCGTCCTTCAGCGCTTTGGGTGCCCTGTCAGATTCCGACGGGGATGACGGCCGGGACGGGGATTCGGCGGAGAACGCTTGGCCGCGCGTCAAGCGGCGGCTGCGCGCGGAGCTTGGCGAGGACGTGTTCGCAAGCTGGTTTGGCCGGCTGGAGCTCGCATCGGTCAACCGCGACGTCGCGCACATGACCGTGCCGACGCGATTCCTGAAAAGCTGGATCGAGTCCCATTACGCAGACCGTGTGCTGCAGCTTTACCGCGCCGAATATCCGCCGCTCGCCCGCGTGACCTTCGGCGTGCGCGACAAGGCCGGCGGCACCGTGGGTGCTCCGCCCGCCGCGCAGGCACGCAACGTCGAGCCCTTGCGCCCCGCGGCACCCGCCGCTGCCCAGCGCAGCCCGGCGCAGCAGCCCGCCGCACGCAGCGCCGCAGCGCCCGCGAGCTCACCGGCTCAGGCTGCAGCGGCCGCCGCCGCGAGCGACCTCAGCGGCAACCCGCTCGACGGGCGCCTCACCTTCGAGAGCTTCATCATCGGCAGCTCGAACGCCCTTGCCCACGCTGCGGCGGAGCGCGTGGCCCGCCACACCGCCGGCCCCGCCCTCTACAACCCGCTCTATCTTCACGCCGGCGTCGGTCTCGGCAAAACGCACCTGCTGCAGGCGATCGCGCATGAGGCGCAGATCCAGGGCAAGCGCATCATCTACCTCACCGCCGACCGCTTCATGTACGGCTTCGTCGCCGCGCTCAAGGCCCAGACCGCGCTTGCCTTCAAGGAGAAGCTGCGCGGCATCGACCTCCTGATCATCGACGACGTGCAGTTCCTGCAAGGCAAGTCGATCCAGCAGGAGTTCGGCCACACCATCAACGCGCTGATCGACGCCGGGCGCCAGATCGTCGTCGCGGCCGACAGGCCTCCGTCCGATCTCGACGCGCTCGACGAGCGGGTGTCGTCGCGGCTGGCCGGCGGGCTCGTCGTCGAGGTAAGCTCGCTCGACGAGGAACTGCGCACCCGCATCCTGGCCGCGCGCATCGATGCGGTGCAGGCGGTCAACCCCACGTTCCAGGTGCCCCAGGCCGTGGTGTCCTACGTGGCCAGGGTCATCGCCACCAACGGGCGCGACCTCGACGGCGCGGTCAACCGCCTGCTCGCGCATACCACGCTGACCGGCACGACGCTGACGCTGGAAACGGCGGAAGTGGCCATCCGCGATCTCATCCGCACCCGCGAGCCGCGTCGGGTGAAGATCGAGGACATCCAGAAGCTGGTGGCGAGCCGCTACAACGTGTCGCGCGCCGATATCCTGTCGGAGCGGCGCACCGCCGCCGTCGTCAAGCCGCGCCAGATCGCGATGTACCTGTCCAAGATCCTGACCCTGCGCTCGCTGCCCGAGATCGGCCGCCGCTTCGGCGGGCGCGATCACACCACCGTGCTGCACGCCGTGCGCAAGATCGAGAAGACCATCGGCGAGGACGTGCCGCTGAAGGAAGAGATCGAGCTGCTCAAGCGCATGCTGCAGGAGTGATTCAGCCGCAAAAAGCGATGCGCGCGTAAACCGCGCGCATCATCGGCCGCGAAATTCACGGCGCGAACCTGAAGTTTTTGGAAAGCTGGCCGCGGCGGCGTTTCGCCTCTTGCTTCCGGGCGCGGGAGACGCCATTGTTCCCCTCCCCGCCCGTGCCGTTGGCATCCCGGTGCCGCACCTTCTGTTTCCGGTGCCGCGCTTCATCGCCGCGCGCAGGGGTAGGCAGTCCGGCGTGCAAGTTGAATGGAAGTGTCGATGAAGGTCACCGTCGAGCGGGCAGCGCTCCTCAAATCGCTCGGCCATGTCCACCGGGTCGTGGAACGGCGCAACACCATCCCGATTCTCTCCAACGTGCTGCTGCGCACCGAGGGCGGCGCCCTGCAACTGCGCGCGACCGATCTCGACCTCGAAGTGTCCGAGACGCTCGCCGCCGACGTGGCGCAGGAAGGCGCCACCACGGTGCCCGCTTACGTGATCTACGACATCATCCGCAAGCTCCCCGACGGCGCGCAGATCGTGCTCGAGAGCGCGCAGGAAGGGGCGCAGGTCGTCATCCGCGCCGGGCGTTCGCGCTTCACGCTGCAGGCGCTGCCGGAAAGCGATTTCCCCGATCTCGCGGCGGATGAACTCCCCCACGCCTTCACCATCAAGGCGGCGGAGCTGAAGAAGCTCATCGACAAGACGCAGTTCGCGATCTCGACCGAAGAGACGCGCTACTACCTCAACGGCATCTATTTCCACGCGTTCGACGCCGACGGCACGCGCAAGCTGCGGGCGGTCGCGACCGATGGCCATCGCCTCGCCCGCGTCGAGACGGATGCACCGGCCGGTGCGCAGGACATCCCCGGCGTGATCGTGCCGCGCAAGGCGGTCACCGAGATCCAGAAGCTCGTCGACGGCATCGAGGGCGACGTGCAGGTCGAGCTGTCGCCGAGCAAAATTCGCGTCACGGCCGGCACCGTGGTGCTGACGTCGAAGCTGATCGACGGTACCTTCCCGGATTACCAGCGCGTCATCCCGCAGAACAACGACAAGCGTCTCGTGGTGGATCGGGCCGATTTCGCCACCGCCGTTGATCGCGTGTCGACGATCTCGTCCGAACGCGGAAGGGCGGTGAAGCTGTCGCTGACGGAGGGCCGGCTGACGCTCTCCGTGACCAACCCCGATTCGGGCAGCGCGACGGAAGAGATCGAGGTCGAGTACGATTCGGATGCGCTCGACATCGGATTCAACGCGCGCTACCTGCTCGACATCGCCAGCCAGCTCGGCGGCGATACGGCACTGTTGCTGCTCGCCGATCCGGGCTCTCCCACCCTGGTGCAGGATCGTGAGGGCGCGGATGCCCTTTACGTGCTGATGCCGATGCGAGTCTAATACGCGCGCGTGTCAAATACCCGTGCGCATCTGATATTCACCAGAGTCGAACTCCGACCGGCCAGACGCTTCCGTCTGACCGGCGAGCGCTTTCAAACTGCCTGACGTGTGTCCGACCCTTCATTCGCCCCGCGACGGGTCACGCGCCTTGCGCTGACCGATTTCCGCAGCTATCCGGCGCTCGATCTCGCGCTCGACGCGCCGGTGGTGGCGTTCGTGGGAGAGAACGGCGCGGGCAAGACCAACTTGCTTGAAGCCCTGTCGCTGTTCACGCCCGGACGCGGGCTGCGCCGCGCGCCCTTTGCGGACATGGCCCGCACCGAGGGCAGCGGCGGTTTCGCGGTGTCCGTCACGCTCGATGCGGCGACCGGCGACGCCCGGCTCGGCACAGGTCTCGAACCCGCCGCGTCCGCACGAAAATGCCGGATCGACGGCGCGCCTGTTTCATCGCCCGCCGCCTTTGCCGAATATCTGCGCGTGGTATGGCTGACGCCTGCCCTCGACGGCCTGTTCACCGGCGCCGCCGGCGACAGGCGCCGCTTCCTCGACCGCATGGTGCTCGCCATCGACCCCGCGCACGGCACGCGCACCAACGCTTTCGAGCGCGCGCTCGCTTCGCGCAACCGCGTGCTGCAGGAGCAGCCCTTCGATTCGCGCTGGCTCGACTCGATCGAGCAGGAAGTAGCGGAACTCGCCGTCGCCGTCGCCGCCGCGCGCCTCGAGGCGGTCGCACGCCTCTCGGCGCTGATCGAGGCCGGACACGACCGCGCCTCCCCTTTTCCCGCCGCGCGCTGCGCGCTGGAGGGCGCGATGGAGCGCGACCTCGCAATGATTCCCGCCGTCGACGTCGAGGACCGTTTCCGACGCCTGCTGCGCGAGAGCCGCGCGCGGGACCGCGCGGCGGGGCGTGCGCTGAACGGCCCGCAGACCAGCGACCTCGTGGTGCATCATGCGGACAAGGGCATTCCGGCCGCCCGTTCTTCCACGGGCGAGCAGAAGGCGCTCCTGATCGGGCTGGTGCTGGCGCATGCGCGGCTCGTGGCGCGGATGAGCGCCATCGCGCCGCTCGTGCTGCTTGACGAGGTGGCGGCGCATCTCGATCCGCGCCGGCGCGAGGCGCTGTTCGGGGCGCTCGCGGGCATCGGCAGCCAGGTGTTCATGACCGGCGCCGATCCTGCGTTATTCGCCGACCTGCCCGCCGCGGCGCTCACTTGCGTGGTAACACCCGGACACGCTATTCAGGATGGGTGGCCCGGCTGATGGCCCGATTTGCCGGCGCCGGACCAAAGCATTTCGACGTTGCGTCGAAACGCGGAAATGCTTTATCTTTCAGGAGTTTTCCCGTGCCCGGCATCGACATCGCCGCCCTCACCCTGTTCGCCGGCGCGCTCGCCATCGCGGCGGCAGTTCCAGGCCCGGCCGTGGCGGCCATCGTGGCGCGCGTGCTGGCGCGGGGAACCCGGGGGCTGATGCCTTTCATTCTCGGCATCATCATCAGCGACGTCGTCTGGCTGACGCTGGCCGTCACGGGCCTCGCCGTCCTGGCGCAGACGTTCCACGGCGTGTTCGTGGCCATCAAATACCTTGGCGCCGCCTATCTGCTGTGGCTCGCGTGGCGGTTCTGGACCGCGCCGGCTGTCAGCGTTACCGCCGCCCCGCTCGATGTGAGCGAGGGAAGCGGCGCGGCCTTTTTCGGCGGCCTGTTCGTCGGCCTCGCCAATCCGAAGGCGATGATGTTTTACCTCGCGCTGCTGCCGGGCTTCATTCCGCTTGCTGCCGTGACCCCGCTCACCTATGCGGAGCTTGCCGCGGTGACCTTTGCCGTGTTGGCGGTGATTTTCTCCGGCTATGTGCTGGCGGCAGCGCGGGCGCGCCGGCTGCTGACCAATCCGCGTGCGCTGGCCGTCGTCAACCGCGTGACCGGCGCCGTCATGGCGGGCGCCGCCGTCGCGGTTGCATCGCGCTCATGACGGCGGCTGAGCGGGCACGAGGGGATGGCGCTCCCGTGCAGCCGGTGAACCCGGAGATCGCCCGGCGCGCGCGATCGGTGCTGAAATCCGTCTTCGGTTACGACGATTTCCGCCAGGGGCAGGACGAGGTCATCGCCGCCGTGCTCAACGGCGAGGACGTGTTTGCCGTGATGCCGACAGGCAGCGGCAAGTCGATGTGCTACCAGTTGCCCGCCCTCACCGACGAAAGCGGGTTGACGCTCGTCGTGTCGCCGCTGGTGGCGCTGATGCGTGACCAGGTCGGCCAGCTGCGGGCGCTGGGAGCCCCCGCCGCGACCATGAATTCCGGCAACAGCGAGGAAGAGAACCGCGACGTGTGGCGCGCGATGCGCCGGGGCGAGTTGCGGCTGCTGTTCGTGTCGCCAGAAAAGCTCGCCAGCGACAACCTCGTTTCGGCGCTGCGCGAGACCGGCATCCGCCGGCTCGCCATCGACGAGGCGCATTGCGTGTCGCAATGGGGGCACGACTTCCGGCCCGATTACCGCAACCTCAAGACGGTGCGAGAGCGGCTCGGCGGCCCGCAGACCATTGCGCTTACCGCCACCGCCGACCGCGCCACCCGCGCCGACATCGTCCAGCAGCTCTTCCCGCGCGAGCCGCGCATCGTCGTGCACAGCTTCGACCGGCCCAATCTCGACCTGCGCTTCGCGGTGAAGGATCGCCCGGTGGCGCAGATCGCGGAGTTCGTCGCCTCGCACAACGGAGCAAGCGGCATCGTCTATGCGGCGGCGCGCAAGCGCACCGAGGAACTGGCCGAAAGCCTGTCCCAGCGCGGCATCCGCGCCCTCGCCTATCACGCCGGGCTCGATCAGGCCGTGCGCGGCAAACGCCAGGACCTCTTCCTGCAGGAGAACGACGTCGTCATGGTGGCGACGGTCGCCTTCGGCATGGGCATCAACAAGCCCGATGTCCGCTTCGTCGCACACGCCGACATGCCCGGCACCGTCGAGGGCTATTATCAGGAGATCGGCCGAGCCGGACGCGACGGCCTGCCGGCATGGACGCTGACGCTCTACGGCACCTCCGACATGGCGCTGCGCCGGCGCCAGATCGACGAGAAGGACGTGGACGACGAGCGTCGGCGCATCGAAAACCACAAGCTCAACGCCATGGTCGAGCTGTGCGAGAGCGCGACCTGCCGCAGGCAGGCGCTGCTCGCCTATTTCGGCGAAGCGACCGAACCCTGCGGCGCATGCGACCTGTGCCGCGGCGGCGTCAGCCTCTATGACGCCACCATCGACGCGCAGAAGGTTCTGTCCGCCATCGCCCGCACCGGGCAGCGTTTCGGCGCGGCGCACATCGCCGATATCCTCACCGGCACGGCGAACGACGCCATCGCGCGCCTCGGCCACGACCAGCTCAAGACGTTCGGCGTCGGCCGGGACAAGACCAAGCGAGGCTGGAGCACGGTCATCCGGCAGTTGTTCGCCGCCGGCGCCGTGGCGGAGACGGGCGAGCAATACAGCGGCTATCGGCTGACGGAAAAGGGCGAGGACATCCTGTTCGGCCGCGAGCGGCTGACGCTGCGCACCCAGCAGGAGGAGCCCAAGCGCCGGCGCGAAAGCCCGCGCGCGGAGGCCGCCAGCGACCTCACGGCCGAGGAGAACACCCTCTTCCAGCACCTGCGCGCGGTGCGCCTGGAGCTTGCGCGCACCGAGCAGGTCGCGGCCTACATCATATTTCCCGACCGCACGCTCATCGACATGGCCCGCCTCAAACCCACCGACCTTTACGCCATGCGCATGGTGCAGGGCGTCGGCGAGGCCAAGCTCGAGCGCTACGGCCGGATCTTCGCGGACGCAATCGCAGCGTTCCTGCGCGAGCAGGGCTGACGGGCCAGCCACCCTCCGTTCAAATAATCGACAGCACACGCCGCAGAGCAGCAATGCCCGGGGCGCGGAGCGTTGACGCATGCAATCGGCATGTTGCCTTAAGCTGATGAATTTTCTTAACTTCGACCACAAGCAAAAATTCAATCGCTTTTACATACCGACCCGGACGAAGGCTTGTCTTTCGTCTAATACCAACGGGCATCGTGACTGACTCATTTGGACTTTCTGGTTTTGGTCTGCCGTGATTCAATTGGCGCGAGGAGGA
>CALMIK010000006.1 GCA_937863995.1 uncultured Chelatococcus sp. | reverse complement strand
TTGAGGTCGGCATCGACCAGCTGGCCGATACCGCGGTTGTTGGCGTCGATCAGGTTCTGGACGAAGGTCTTGTTACCTTCGACACGAGCCTTGGCGGCGCCGATGACCGAAGCCGAGAGCGTCAGCTCCTGAAGGGCGTCGTCAACAACCGAAATGTACGTGCTCAAAAGAGTCTTGTCGAAGGCTGTATCCGTCAGCTTAGAAATGTCGATATTCGCTACGCTGACAGCTTTTGCGCTCGTTCCGTCAGCAGAGGAGGCAACGGCGCGGACCTTATCAAAAATACCGAGCTTGGCATTGTCGTCGTCAGATGCTGCAAGGGCGCGGTAATTCGACTGTGCAGCCTCGTACTTCTGTGTTGATGTGGCGTCGAAAGTTGTATTGATGAGACTCTTGATAGCGGTCTTGGTCTTGGCAAGAGCTTCAGCGATTAGCGCACGATCCGCTGCATTCTCAGTGCTAAGCCCCTGAAGAGCGCCAGAACCCAAATTGGTGGCCTTACCAGTGTCATCCGTAGCAAAGCCAAGTGCTGTCAGCTCCTTGTTGATTGCATTCGTGAGAGCAGTGGCGTCACCACTGTCGAGCAAGCCTGCAGCGGAGTTATTGGTCGTAAAGGCAGCCACGACCGCCGCAACAACACCGGCGGTCGGCGTATCATCATTGTGCGTCACGGCCGAGGTAAAGTTAGTGACGGCAGCAATAGCTCCGGTAGCGGGAGTCATTGCGAGAGAATCAACAAGGGCAAGAGCCGCCGTGCGCCTTGCTTCGAAAGCGCCTGTGATAGCATCAACATCGGTCTTGTAAGCAGCGAGCGCGGTTGCACCTGCCGTATTCAGAGCATCCTCGACACCCTTTTTGATAGACACACTGTTTTCGTAAAGCTTGGTCTGGTTGATATCGATCGTGATGTTCTCGATTGTTACCACACCGCCGGCACGCGTGAAGGAGCCGACCACGTCTTTGTTGGAGCTATAACCGGTAGCCGATGAATCTTGCGTCAGCCAACTTTCGCTGTTGATAACGGTGGACTTGGACGTATCCTTCAGGCGGTTTTGAAGCTGGCTGATTTCAGCCTGCACCTGAGCGCGCGGCACGCCGGTCTGGCTGGCCGCCACGAGCTTGGACTTGACCTGGTCGAGCAGGTCCTTGGTGTCGTTGATGCCGGTGTAGACCGTGTCGATGGTCGCGGCGCCGAGGCCGAGGGCGTCCTTCACAGCGCCGAGCGCGCCGACGTCCGACCGCAGGGTGGTAGCGATCGACCAGTAAGCGGCGTTGTCCTCGGCGGCACCGATGCGCAGACCGGTGGAGACGCGGTTCTGCGTCTTGGAGAGGTTGCTGGACGCCGCCGTCAGCGTCTTGAGCGCGGTTTGGGCGGAGGCGTTCGTAAACAAGCTGGCCATAACGTAAATCCCTTAATTCAGATCATGAACACACACAGCATGACTTCATCGGGACATACCGGGCTTCAACCGGTCGGCGGGGGCGACATCATGTCTTCGAGAGATAAGGGGAATTGCGCAGGCTTCTCAGCAGAAGCGCAATACCACACCCTCGACCCACCAGCGTCGGACACAGGTTGCCCGCGCAAGCTTGCGCGAAGCTTGCCTTGCACCCGGATATCGCCGCAAGGTACTGTATCAGGCTAGAAAATTCCTTGTATCTCAAGGATTTTTCGATCAAGAACGAAGAATCTCCAAGTTCTCAGTGATGCACTTCATCCAATGAAAATGCCAGCAAGCTTGCACTTGCTGGCACACATCTTTGTCATTGCGATGAGAGTTTCCGCTGAAAGCTTGCCTGTTGCAATTGATCTATATCAAAAGCAGCCGTCCATAGAAACGCACCGGCGTGATCCCGCGAGGTTTTGTTAGGGGCTCTTAATCAACGACGCGCTTTACGGGCCTTGCGATGCAGCTTGTGGGAGGAACGCGGCAGGCCATCGTCGCGAACAGTGCGCAGCAACGCGCCAAGCGAGGCGTCGCCCGCGCGCTCGGCGGCTTCCGCCACATGCAGCCACTCCGTCTCGCGCTCGGTATCCTCGGCCCATTCCGGCAAGGCATCGACGACCCACAACGGATACAGCTCGACGTAACACCGCGCGCTGCGGCCGCCCTTCAGACGCTTGTCATACATATAGGCGCCGACAGGGTTCTTGCCCGTGACACCCACTATCCCAGCCTCTTCCCGCGCCTCGCGAGCAGCCGTCTGAGCGCCGGAAAGCCCCTTGATCGGCCAGCCCTTCGGAACGATCCAACGGCGCGTCTCGCGCGAGGTAATCATCATCACCTGCATCCGCCCGTCATCATCCATGCGCAACGGCAACGCGCCAAACTGGCGACGGTAGGCCGATTTTTTCTTTTCCATCTCCGGGGGCTTCAGGTAGTTCGCCATCCAGAAAGTTACACCTCCTGTCGCAATTTTGCAGCAGCAACTTTGAGTTTCAAACACACGCACGATCGAAAGTTTACATTCGTCGATCGATATAGACAATAGATTAAGTTATCTTTGCCATATGGCAAGCGGGGATAAACCGCCGTCGGCCATTTTCAACAGGCGGAACGCAAACCTCGTCAGCAGACACGGCACCGTACGTGTATGCGTCGGCCGCATGACGAATATGTGACATAAACCTGCATAAATTGACGCAGGTGTCACGAAATCGTGTAGCGTTTCTCAGGACGGATTTTGCAGCATCCAGCGCAGGAGATCCTCGACAGGCGCAGCAGGCACGCCGATCAGACGATCCGTAAGGGTTGCATCGCCCCATTGTTGCGCGATCTCGTCCCGCCGCACGAACGCCGGGTCGGTGATGATTCGGGGCCGGTGGCCGGTTTCGGCTTCGAGTACCGCAAGCAGCGCATCGATGGACACCGCCTGCCCCGAGCAGAGATTGATGATCGCGGGCGGAGCTTCAGCCTCGATCAATGCGAGGTAGGCGCGGGCGACACGCCGAACGTCCGAGAAATCGCGCGCCACATGCCGGTTGCCAAGGTGCAACTCCTCCCGGCGGGCGCGGAAGGCCTCGACCAGCTTCGGCACCAGAAAGCGCGGCGATTGCCCCGGACCGGTGTAGTTGAAGGGCCGCGCGACGACGATGCCCAGCGCCTCGAACGGCCGGACGAGATACTCCATGGCGAGCTTCGAGGCACCGTAATGGGTGACGGGCGCGAGCGCTGACGTTTCGTTGAGAAGCCCCGCCCCGAGGCCGTAGACATGCGCCGAAGACGCCAGCACCACCCGGCGCGGCGGGTGCGGCGCCCGCGACAGGGCGGCGAGGAGCGTCGTGGTGCCCACCGTGTTGACGGCGTAGACGCCGGCATCCACGCCATCGGGCGCGAAGCTGATGCCGGCAAGGTGCAGCACCGCCTGCGGGGCGATTGCCTCTTGCGCGAACAGGGCGGCGATGCGCGCTTCCACGGCGGCGGGGTCCGTGATGTCCGCCTCCATGCCGACCGTCTCGTGACCGGCTGAAGCCAGCAGCGGCAGGACGTAGTGCGCGGTGAAGCCGGCCTCACCCGTTACCAGCACGCGCATCGATGTCCTCCAGACCGCTCGGCCGCGGCGCTCGCGTTAGAAAATCTGCCCCTTATGGGCGCGCTCTATGTCGGCCTTTACCATGATCTCGCACAAACCTTCCAGAGAAGTCGTGGCTTTCCAGCCAAGTTCGTGCAGCGCGCGGGACGCGTCGCCCTGGAGCAGCTCTACCTCGGCGGGGCGGTAGAAGCGCGGGTTGACCCGCACGCGCAGCTCCCCGGTTGCGGCGTCTCGCGCTTGCTCTTCCACGCCCTCACCTTCCCATTCCAGCCGGATGCCGACAACCGCATGCGCCAGCTCGACGAAGCTGCGGACGGAGGCCGTGCGGCCGGTGGCCAAAACGAAGGTTTCAGGCACGGAATGCGACAGCATCGCCTGCATCCCGACGACGTACTCCCGCGCGAAACCCCAGTCGCGCAAGGAATCGAGCGAACCGAGCTCCAGCGGCGCCGTCTCGCCGAGAGATACACGCGCCACGTGGCTGGCGATCTTGCGGGTGACGAACTCGCGCCCGCGCAGCGGCGACTCATGGTTGAACAAAATGCCGGAAGACGCGAAAATGCCATAGCTTTCGCGGTAATTCACCGTGGCCCAGTGCGCCATCAGCTTGGCGAACGCGTAGGGCGAACGGGGATGAAACGACGTCGACTCGTTCTGGGGCGCGACGGTCACCTTGCCGAACATCTCGGACGTGCTCGCCTGATAGAAACGCGTCTCCGGCCTCGCAATCCGCACCGCTTCCAGCAGGCGCAGCGCGCCAAGCCCCGTCATGTCGGCGGTGGCGATGGGTTGCTGAAACGACACGCTCACGAAGCTTTGGGCAGCGAGGTTGTAGAGTTCGTCGGGCCGGTGCTCGGCCACGAGACGGATGGCGCTTCCCGCATCGCCGAGGTCGAAGTCGACGATCTCGAAGCCCGGTGCGCCCAGCACCCCCAGTTCCGCCAACCGCCAGAAATTCTCCGTCGACGTGCGCCGCACCGCCCCTACGACACGGTAGCCGAGCGATAGCAGGTGCTGCGCCAGATAGGCGCCGTCCTGCCCGGTGACTCCGGTGATGATCGCGGTTTTCGAAGCGCTGCTAGCGGACATGATCATCCCCACAAAACGGACTGCGACACACGATAAATCATGATTGCTGACGAACGAGTCGTATATCGAATCGTACACGAACGGTTAGCGCCATGATGATTCATATCCATGATGGATACAATTTCAGCCCGACACCTTAACTATTATGCTGAAATTATATCGTGAATTCAAAGAGAGCGGCAACGCACCGCGTGCATTTCTGTGGATTCAACCAGCCAGCCGGCTATGCAAGCCCCTGCGGGGCGAACGCCGGCACGCAGCAACGCCCCCTTAATCCGCCACATTTACAGTGCCAAAAGCCTGCTGCGGACAGCGGCAGCACTCTCCAGGAACGAGATGGGCAGAAACAACGGCGACGACTTCGGCAAAGGGCCAGACAGCGACTTCAACGGCGATTTCGGCGACGATCCCCGCAATGGCTCGCCACGCGGCATTCGCCGTGAGCCGCGCTTCGAAGCCGGCGCGACCGATAGCTCGGAACCCGGCGCCGGAGACTGGCGCGTTTCGACGCAGGATCGTCTTGCCCCCCTCCAAGGCGACGTTGACGGCACCATCGACGAGGACAGCGACATGGCCACCGCGAGCCGCAAGGGCAAGGCGCAGGGAAACAGGGGCACCGCCGGACGCGCGGGCCGGGGCGGCGCCAGCGCGCCGCGCGCCGGTGCATCCGCGCCGCGCCGCAAGCGCCGGGCCGGGCGCAGGCGCTCGCTCGTCGGTACGCTGGTTTCCACGCTGTTCGTGATCGGCATCTGGGGCGTGATAGCCGTTGGCGGCGTCGTCGCCTACCATTTCGCGCAGCTTCCGCCCATCGATACGCTGACCGTGCCGCGCCGGCCGCCGAATATCGCAGTGCTGGCGGCAGACGGCTCATTGCTCGCCAACAAGGGGGACACCGGCGGCCAGACCGTGCGCATCCGCGACCTGCCGGCCTATCTGCCAAAAGCCTTCATCGCCATCGAGGACCACCGGTTCTACGATCATTGGGGTGTGGACCCGCAAGGCATCGCGCGCGCACTCGCCGCCAATCTCACCGCGCGCGGGGTCTCGCAAGGCGGCTCGACGCTCACGCAGCAGTTGGCCAAAAACCTGTTCCTCACTCAGGACCGCACCATGTCGCGCAAGATACAGGAAGCGATCCTGTCGGTGTGGCTGGAGCGGAACTACTCCAAGGACGAGATCCTCGCGCTCTACCTCAACCGGGTTTACTTCGGCGCGGGCGCCTACGGTGTTGAGGCAGCGGCGCTACGCTATTTTGGCAAGCCCGCAAAAGAGGTGACGCTGGCGGAAGCAGCGATGCTCGCCGGCCTCGTACAGGCGCCGTCGCGGCTGGCGCCCACCCGCAACCCGCAGGCGGCGCAGGCACGCGCGCAACTCGTGCTCACCCGCATGGTGGAACAGGGCTTTATCTCCGACAAGGACGCCAAGAACGCCCTCATGACGCCAGCGGAAGCGGTGAAGCCGCGCGGCACCGGCGGCGCCAACTACGCGGCCGACTACGTCATGGACGTGCTGGACGACTTCATCGGCGCGGCCGAGTCCGACATTGTCGTGCGCACCACCATCGAGCCTGCCTTGATGGGCATGGCCGAGCGCGCCATCACCGACGTCGTCGTCAAGAAAGGCCCGCAGATGAACGTGTCGCAGGGCGCGCTGGTGGCGCTGGCCAACGACGGCGCGATCCGTGCGCTCATCGGCGGGCGCAGCTATGCCGCGAGCCAGTTCAACCGCGCCACCGCGGCGCGCCGGCAGCCGGGCTCGTCCTTCAAGCCCTTCGTCTATCTCACCGCGCTGGAGCGCGGCATGACCCCCGCCACCGTGCGCGTCGACGAGCCGGTGAACTTCGGCGGCTGGCAGCCGCGCAATTTCAGCCGCCGCTATAGCGGCCCCATGACGCTCGCCTCTGCGCTGGCGCAATCCACCAACACGGTGGTTGTGAAGCTCGCCGTCGAGGTGGGGCCGAAGGCTGTCGTCGAGACGGCCCAGCGCCTCGGCATCACGTCGCCGCTCGTCGCCAACGCCACCATCGCGCTCGGCACCTCGGAAGTGAGCCCGCTGGAGCTGACGGCCGCCTACACCGCCTTCGCCAACGGCGGCACAGGCGTGACGCCGTGGATCATCCGCGACGTGAAAACCACCGACGGCAAGCTGGTCTATCAACGGCAGGCGTTCGACCTCGGCCGCGTCATGAGCGAGGCCGACGCCTCGATGATGAACTACATGCTGCATCAGGCCGTCACGTCGGGATCGGCCAGACGCGGCGCCATCGACGGATACGAAATCGCGGCCAAGACGGGCACGACGCAGGAAACGCGCGACGCCTGGTTCGTGGGCTACACGAGCGGCCTCGTCACCAGTGTCTGGCTCGGCAACGACGACAACAGCCCCACGAAGAACGTCACAGGCGGCTCGCTGCCGGCAGAAGCGTGGCACGCCTTCATGGTGGAGGCGCTGAAGGGCGTCGCGCCAGCGCCCCTGCCCGGCAGCCCGTGGGCAGCGCCCGCCGACGCGCCGCCGCCGGCAGCCGCGCCGCAAATCGGCGCCAGCCAGCCCCAGGCAGCACCCCAAGTCGTCCAGCGACCCATACCGCCACAGGAAAAATCGTTCTTCGAGCGCCTGTTCGGCGGTTGACCGAACTGACGACCACCCCGGTGCGGCAGGCAGAATGAGCCGACCGCACACGCCGAGCGCAGCCGGGACGCCTTTCCATCTCCGATCAGGGCGAAAATCGGGCAGCATTGTGCCAAACGGCACAGTGCATCGCGGAAGATGTGGCATCCTTGCGATAATGGTCGCTAAGGCCGAATTTTACATATCGATACTTCAATATTGTTTCATTGATGCAGGCGACAATCGTTATGACCGATCAAGCTCCCTCCCCCGGCGGCGCCCAGAGCAGCGGTTTTCACGATACTTCTGCCGCGATGGGCGCTTTTCACGATCCGGCACGGCGGCAATCAATGTTCCATACCCCGGCCGGCGCCTCGCGTACGTCGATTGCGCTTCTGGAAGATTTCGGGCGTATCCTCCGCCTGCCGGCGCTTTACTTCGGCGCGGACGACTGCTGCTGGCTGAATATCGGCGGGGATCACATCACCTGCATCGCAACGTTCGGCGACACGGGTTTTCTGCGCATTCACGGCGAGGTAGAGGAATTGCCGGCCGAACGCGACGAGCCGGACGTTTCGAATTACTTCCTCGGTCTGCTGACGCGTAACGCCGTCATCGTGGGGCGAGGTGACATATTTCCGTTTGCCATCGATCCGCGCCGCAACGCGTTGGTGCTGACCACCACGTTGCCCGTTACCGCTACCGGCCAACAACTCCATGATGCCATGGAAGCGCTGGTTGAGCAGCTCACGACGCTGAAGCAAAACCCGCCCTCCGTCGACGGCGGGCCGGAGCGCAAAAAGCCGATGCGCCTGACACAAGATGACTATAGCGGCCAGATCCGCGACAATGAGTCGCCTGCCGCGTTTCATAGCAACACTGCCCGCGCCATCCACCTCACCGCCGCCCCGTCCGACGTTACGGGCGAACTCGTGTGGCGGATATGACGGCGGACAGGCAGACCAAAGGTTGAGGAGGTAGGGATGAGCGTCACTTCGATGGCTCCCGGCTCAGCGGGAATTCACGGAACGGGCTCCCTTCATCCCGCTGCGACATCACCGGTTGGTGTCATAACGGGAAAGTCAGTTACGCCCATTGATACCCCGCTCTCCAGCGAATCTCCCCGCACTAACGCCGCCTCCCAAGCACAGCCCCAGGCGGCTGCGCATGCACTGCTTGCGCAGCATCATTTTACACAAGCCCCCACTGTCTTCACGAAAGCACTGACGACGTTGCGTGGCGCGGGAGAAACAATCAGGGCCTTTCGGAGCAGCACTGAAGGTGGACTGCAATCTAACGGACGCATTGGCATCCCAAAAGTGCCGATTGATATCTTCCACGGCGCAATTGGAGAGATAAAGGAGTTTTTGAAGTCCAACGAAGCCACCACGGAACAACTGCAAGACCAATTTATTAATTGGGCTATATCCATGAACATCGGAATATCGGATTCCGATCTGAATGATTTACATACTTTCTATACAAAATTAAACTCTTTCGAGAAAGGCGTGTTCAGAGTTCTGTTCGCGGGCGGCGATGCAAATTCGCTTCAGCTTCCGGATTATGCTGCGCTCAAGATAGATGTCGCGGGGCAAAAAAGAGGAGACATTGCGCTCAATGATCACACGTTCAGCCTGCTGCCAAGTGATCCCGCACAGCTTCAAAATTTTGTCGCCAGTGTCGATGCGGCCGTGAAACGCGTTCGAAATGAAAAGACGCAAGCAACCCCGCAACCCTCGCCAGCAAGGCGAGCTCCGCCTCCGCCGCGATCGAATATGCCCGCAACGCGCCTGACCGCAGACCCGACGACGCCGGTAGCGCCCGCGCCCGGGAGCCCAGCTCCCGCGGCGAACTTGTCATCGGCTCCCCAAAGAGAAAAAGAAGCAAAGGCGTTTCTTGAAAACATACTTAAAATTGGATCCAAACAAGCTGCCGGTCCGGTTTCATTCGGCGCAAGCTGGCTCAGTCTCGTCCACCACAACGAGGATGCCGAACAGCAATTAAAGACTGCGTTCCTTGATTATTTGCAAGATAAGTACCCCGAGCAGTATGCTCAGGAAGCATTACCGTACGACCAATTATCGCCGGTAGAAACCCAATTATGCCTTAACCTTTTCCTCAATACAGGAGAAGAAAGCATTATTAGAAATGCTGGTGCGCTCAGCGACCTGCAAAGCCTCGAAGGCGTACGACGGGAAGCAGCGGTTGAAACATTAAAAACCGAAATGCCAGCCGCAATCCGTGCGCATGCCGGGAACGTTGACGCCGGCAATAAAATTGCTGCAAATAAACCACAGATTTATTTATTTAAATTGATAGATACATTAATTGATAGTATTGATGCATACAAAGAAAAAAATAGTAAATCAGAGCGCCCATTAAGCAATGATCAGATGGATTTTCTCGATAAATACAGAGGTCGCTTGGATGAACTTCTAAGTATAGAAGATGCGTTCGATCTAGATGACGACGGAATCAATTTCGAAACAAGTTTGACGACGATCGTGCATGGCCTTCTCGGTTATGACGGGGATGACATCGAGAAAATCGACCGTGGCTTGTTCGATTTAGAAAAAGGCACATTTAACGAAGACCTGTTTCACGAGCGCCTTGACAGCGTTCTCGGGCGTCTTTCCGTCGCAAGCGGGGCCATCATTCAGGGGGCAGCGGAAACCGGGGATGCTTCCGACGCCGCTGCCGTAAAGGGCCCGGCACCCACTGCAAAAGCATCTGACGGGAGCGAAACCGAAGATGCGACGTTTGCTAATATCGGACAGGCAATCAAGCAATACCGCACGGGAAACCCGCAAGAATTGGCCGACCCGAGCAGGACGTTGGCTTTGGAAATTCTCGAACGTACATTCCTGAGCGCGGGGGCGGAAACGGACCTTGTTGAATGCATTGAAGACGCGCTTGATTCGTTGAAAAGCGAATACGAGACAAAATACCGCGACCAGGCTACGAGTCCGAACTCTCTTCTTCCGATGAAGATTGCCGCCATTCAGGAGAAAATCGACAATGATCTACGTTTAACGAATATTTCTGACCCTCTGGATATAATTGACTCAATCAATATTATATCTGGTCACATTGCTGCGGTGCTCGGCAAGGACGGAATAATGAGCGCGCAGCCCCTCGATACGAAATGGCTGACGGGAAAATTGAGTGAGGCGAAGAAATTCACTCCCGACGCCCTCGCCAAGAGCCTCGATACCTGGCTGGGCATCGAGAGGCCCAAAGCCACCGACGAGACTGCGCCTGCCAGCGAGGCTGGCGAGGCCGGAGGATCGGGATCTGTCGGCCCGGCTCTGCCGGAGTGGGACGATCCTGCTTTTTCGCTGTATCGCGAACTCAATGATCCGCCCATCGAAGGATTTTGGGCCAATCTGGCGCGCATCCTGAAGAAAGCTTTCAGCAAGAGGCAAGCCAAATGGGATGCCATGCTGGGCCAGGACGGCAAGCCCGATCCCATAAAGACCGACAATCTCGACCGCAAGGAGATCCACAAGTTCGTCGAACAGATTTATAAAAATGCAGGATCGAAGGACCCCGCAGCCGTGCAAGCCTATATCAATAGTCAAATGGCTTCCAACGGATGATCTTCCGGGCGCCGCGTTCCCTGACGGGCGCGCGCTTGTCCCGGCTGTACATGACGGCAAAGGCTGATATTCTATAGGGATTGTATCGTTCCCGATCAGCCAGCCGATGCCTGTTGCCGCCACGGCGAAGCATCGTGCGTCCGTCCACGGAGAGCCCGCCATGACGCTTTCATCGACATCCGGTCACGCAGCCCCGGCGAATGCCGCCACCCGCCGCCTCGGGCGCACCGACATCGAGATCGCGCCGCTCGTGCTCGGCGGCAACGTTTTCGGCTGGACGGCGGACGAAGCGACGTCCGTCGCCCTGCTCGACGCTTTCGTGGCCGAAGGCTTCACCGCCATCGACACGGCGGATGTCTATTCGCGCTGGGTGCCGGGCAACGACAGCGAAAGCGAGAAGATCATCGGCCGCTGGCTGAAAGCGCGCGGAAACCGCGATAAGGTGCATATCTTCACCAAGGTCGGATCGGACGTCGGTCAGGGCAAGATCGACCTCTCCGCGAAATGGATCGAGCAGGCTGTGGAGGCCTCGCTCACGCGGCTCCAGACCGATTACATCGATCTCTACCAGAGCCATTGGCCAGACCCCACCGTGTCGCAGGAAGAAACGCTCGAGGCCTATGGCAAGCTGATCGCGGCCGGCAAGGTGCGGTATATCGGCGCATCCAACTACGACGCGGCCCTGCTGGTAGAAGCGCTGACGCTCTCCGCCGACAAGGGGCTGCCCCGTTACGAAAGCCTCCAGAACGAATACAACCTGCACAAGCGGGAAGCCTTCGAGGGCGCCGTGCAGGAGCTCTTGCTGCGCGAGGGGATTGGCGCGATCACTTATTACGGCCTCGCCGCCGGCTTCCTCACCGGTAAGTACCGCACGGAGGCCGACCTCACCGGCGCGCGCGGCAACAGCGTGCGGCGTTATCTCGACGAGCGGGGCCTGCGCATTCTCGCTGCCCAGGACAAGGTGGCGGCTGAAACCGGCGCCACCCATGCCGAGATCGCTCTCGCATGGATCATCGCCCAGCCCGGCATCACCGCCCCACTCTCCTCCGCAACCTCGACGGCGCAGCTTGCAGGGCTGATCCGCGGCGCACGCCTTACGCTTGCCGCCGAGCATCTGGCGGCGCTGACCGCGGCCGGCGCATGAGGATCTTGCTTTATTACAAAAAGGGGCGGGGCCAAACTCGGAAAAGCGCTTTTTTCATGTGAATTTCATTGAAAACACGCGATCGATGCGGCAATAAATCCGCGGTTTGGATGGCCGGAAGCGCCTCCAGTCTCCGCGGAGAGATCTAAGGAACCCATCAAGGGCTTGGAACAACTCTGCGGGGGCTCGGAACAACCCTGCGGGGCTTGGAAGCACCCCGTAGGGGCTTGGCGGCCCCGCCGGGGTTGGCTATCGTTCGGGATGCCGTGCGGATTGCGGTTGAGTCGGATGGCGCGTCGAGTGCCTTTCGCCGGTCGCCCGCCCGCGGGAGCGAGGATTTATGCAGCAGACAACAACGAACAAGACCGGCCAGAACGCCACGCAGAGCGCCGATCTTAAAGTGCCGACACTGAAGCTTTCCGTTCGCGAGACTTTCGGTATCGATTCCAGTCTCGAGGTTCCCGCCTTCGCCGAACCGGACGAGCACGTGCCGGACGTCGATCCCGATTACCTCTTCGACCGTGAGACGACCCTCGCGATCCTCGCCGGCTTCGGGCGCAATCGCCGCGTGATGATCACCGGCTATCACGGCACCGGCAAGTCGACCCATATCGAGCAGGTGGCCGCCCGCCTCAACTGGCCCTGCGTGCGCGTCAACCTGGACAGCCACGTGAGCCGTGTCGACCTCGTGGGCAAGGACGCCATCGTCGTGCGCGATGGCCACCAGGTCACGGAATTTCGCGACGGCATCCTGCCGTGGGCGTTGCAGAACAACGTCGCTCTCGTGTTCGACGAATACGACGCCGGCCGCCCGGACGTGATGTTCGTCATCCAGCGCGTGCTGGAAGTGTCGGGCCGCCTCACGCTGCTCGACCAGAACCGGGTCATCCGCCCGCATCCGGCGTTCCGCCTGTTCGCCACCGCCAACACGGTCGGCCTCGGCGACACGTCGGGCCTTTATCACGGCACGCAGCAGATCAACCAGGGCCAGATGGACCGCTGGTCGATTGTCGCGACGCTGAACTACCTCCCCCACGACAAGGAGGTGGAGATCATCGTCGCCAAGGTGCACAACTACCGCAGCACCCAGGGGCGCGATACCGTCAACCGCATGGTGCGGCTCGCCGGATTGACGCGCAACGCCTTCATCAACGGCGACCTGTCGACGGTGATGAGCCCGCGCACGGTGATCACTTGGGCTGAGAACGCTGATATTTTCGGCGATCTCGCGTTCGCGTTCCGCCTGACCTTCCTCAACAAGTGCGACGAGACGGAGCGCCCGCTCGTGGCCGAGTTCTACCAGCGTTGCTTCGGCAAGGAGCTGCCGGAATCCGCCGCCAACGTGGCACTGTCGTGACGCATCACGGATCGCGATGACCATCACCAACAACAGGCGGGGCACCAACGCCCAGCCCAACGTGACGGAACCCATCAAGCAGGCGGTGGCGGGCGCGTTGCGCGGCATCGCGGGTCCTGCCTCACGTGAGCTCGAGGTAACGTTCTCCGCCGATCGGCCGTCGCTGACCGAGGAACGCGCGCGGCTGCCCGAGCCGCCGCGCCGCCCCACGCCGGAGGACATCGCGGTGATGCGCGGCACCGCCGATTCCATGGCGCTGCGACTCGCGGTTCACAACAAGGCGCTGCACCAGAAGCTCGCGCCCGACGGCACTGCGGCGCTTGAAGCCTACAACGCCATCGAGCAGGCGCGGGTCGAGGCCATCGGCGCGCGGCGCATGAGCGGCGTGGGCGCCAATATCGCCGCCATGCTCGAGGATCGCTACCATCGCGGCAATTACGAGGAAATCTCCGATCGGGCCGACGCGCCCATCGCCGATGCACTGTCGCTCATGGTGCGCGAGCGCCTCACGGGCCTCGCGCCGCCGCCCGCCGCCGAGAAAATCGTGTCGCTGTGGCGCGATACCATCGAGGCGCGCGCCGGCAAGGACCTCGATCGGCTGACCGGCAACGTGGACGATCAATTCGCGTTCGCGCGCAACATCCGCGAGCTGCTCGCCTCCCTCGACATGGCCGACGACGCCAATATGGACCCCGACGAGGGCGAGGACGGCGAGCGCGACGAGCCCGAGGGCGAAGAGGAAAGCAGCGACGGCGAGGCGCAGCACCAGTCCGACACCGAGCAGGCGCGCATCGACGCCATGGACTCGTCATCGGACGACATGGACGAGGCCTCAACCGAGGCGGACGACGCGCCGTCGGGCGAGATCCCGGACGAAAGCGAGGCGTCAGACGCCGAAGAGGCGGGAGCCGCGCGCAACCCGCCGCAGGCCGGCACCGACGAGTGGCGCGGCGCAGCCTACCGCGCCTACACGACACGGTTCGACGAGGTGATCACGGCCGAAGAACTGTGCGACCCGGACGAACTCGGGCGGCTACGTGCCTACCTCGACAAGCAGATCGCCAACGTGCAGGGCGTTGTCGCCCGTCTTGCCAACCGCCTGCAGCGCCGGCTGCTGGCGCAGCAGAACCGCGCGTGGGAGTTCGATCTCGAAGAGGGCATTCTCGATCCGGCGCGCCTGCCGCGCGTCATCATCGATCCGTTTCAGCCGTTGTCTTTCAAGTACGAGAAGGACACGGATTTTCGCGATACCGTGGTGACGCTGCTCATCGACAATTCAGGCTCGATGCGCGGACGCCCGATCACGGTCGCTGCGACCTGCGCCGACATCCTCGCACGCACGCTGGAGCGCTGCGCGGTGAAGGTCGAGATTCTCGGCTTCACGACGCGCGCCTGGAAGGGCGGGCAGTCGCGCGAGGCCTGGCTGCAAGCCGGCAAGCCGCCGGGACCCGGACGGCTCAACGACCTGCGCCACATCATCTACAAATCGGCCGATGCGCCGTGGCGTAGGGCGCGGCGTAACCTCGGCCTGATGATGCGCGAGGGGCTGCTGAAGGAGAACATCGACGGCGAGGCGCTCGACTGGGCGCACAAGCGGCTGCTCGGCCGGCCCGAACAGCGGCGCATCCTGATGGTGATCTCGGACGGCGCGCCCGTGGACGACTCGACGCTGTCGGTCAATCCCGGCAACTACCTGGAGCGGCACCTCCGGTCGGTCATCGAGGAGGTCGAGACGCGCTCGCCTGTGGAACTCATCGCCATCGGCATCGGCCACGACGTGACACGCTACTATCGGCGCGCTGTAACCATCGTCGATGCCGAGGAGCTCGGCGGTGCGATGACGGACAAGCTGGCGGAACTCTTCGAGGAAAGCCATGGCAAGCCCCAGCCCACGGGACGGCGCAAGCGCGCAGGCTGAAGTGTTTTCAGGCAAGGTTGATAATGCTTTGCGTGAAGAAAATGCGATCATGCAAAAAGCCGGTCAGGCGACTGACCGGCTTTTCCTTTTTCATCGGTATCGGTAAAAATCAGCCGCGGATACGCGACACATCGGTGGGGACAACCACGCGCAGAAGCGCGCCGTAAGGCACCAGCATGAACAGCGCCATGGCGACCTTGACGAAAAAGTCCGTCACCGCCCAGCCCACCCACACCGGTGCTGCGACGCTCCATGCGCCCGCGCCGTACACCGCGACATCGGTGACCGCGCCCGCGAACGCCAGGCTGAAAAACAGCGCCGTGTCGACGGCAGATCCTATAAGGCCGGATGCGAGCGGCGCGCGCCACCACACAAGGCGGCGCAGCCGGTTGAACACCGAGACATCGAGCAACTGGCCGGCGAGAAATGCGATGCCGGAGGCAGCCGCGATGCGCGGCTCCGACAGAACCGCCGACACGACGACCGCGATCAGGAACCCCACCGCCACAAGGCGGCGCGCCGCGCGAACCCCGAATCGGCGGTTGGTCAGATCCGTGATGAGGAAGGCCACCGGATAGGTGAACGCGCCCCACGTCAGATAGTCCTGCAGACCCCAATGCGTGAAGGGATGCTGAACCGCGATGTTGGACGCAACGACGACAGCGGCCATGGCGGCCACTGGCCACCACAACCGCTTGAATTCGCGTCTGACTTCGTCGATGGCGGTCATGACAACACCCGCCGCGCCGATATTCAGCTTGCAGCCGCTTCCGCGTGCTTCTTGGAGATCTCACGCTTCAGCGTGCGCGCGCCGAGCGACAGATCGTCCTCGCCCGCCTTGATCAGGAAGGCGTCGAGGCCGCCGCGGTGCTCGACCGAGCGCAGCGCCGCAGCGCTGATGCGCAGGCGCACGGAGCGCTCAAGCGCCTCCGACTGCAGCGTCACCTTGACGAGGTTGGGGAGGAACCGACGCTTGGTCTTGCGGTTCGAGTGGCTTACGAGATGGCCGACGAGAACGGCCTTACCCGTCAGTTCGCAGCGACGCGCCATGACGATGATCCTTAGTTAGTGCTTGCCGGGAAACCCGCGCCGCACCGCGAAATATCCGCGAAACGGCAAAAGCCCGACGTAACTGCCGGGAGCGCGGACATCCCATGTCCCATGAAAGATGGGCGTGTATAGTGTATCATCGACGTGCCCGTCAAGGAGGCGTCGCCGGTTTGTCACGGAAATGACGTGGACATCGCCCACGCGCCGCCACAGGCGATGGAAACGCCTCGCTGTTTACACATCGTTATCCACGGTCGGCGATTCTATACGGCGTGTGCTGGTCGATAGTGATTCCGCCAGGCCCGGTCATCCGCTCGAAGCAGGCCAGCGCGCCGCCGCCCGGACATCGGAGAGAACGCGTTCAGTCAGGGAGTGATCAGCGTATGAAGCGGGAAATTTTCTTGGCGGCGAGCCTGATGGGCCTGTCCCTCTTCACTGCGCCCCTTCAGGCGTCCCCGCTCGACGCCGGGACGCCCAACGGCGCTGCTACGGCCATCGAGAGCCGCTACGACATCACCTTGATGGGCATGCAGATCGGCGTGGCCCAGCTGAAGATCGCACTCGACGGCGAGCGCTACAAGGCCGATGTCTGGACCCGCCTCACAGGCCTTGCCGGCGTCATGACCGAAGGCAAGGGCGCGGGCAGCGCCTCGGGCTCCCTCAGCGGCGCTACCGTTGCGCCCGCCGCCTTCGCCGTGACCACGGCCTCGGGCAGCAAATCGGTGAGTGTGCGAATGGCGCTCTCGGATGGCGTTCTGCGCGCCCTGAAGGTCACGCCGCCGGTGCCGGAGCGCAGCAACCGTGTGCCGCTGCGCGACGAGGACACACGCGGCTTCATCGATCCCGTCAGCGCGCTTCTCATGCCCGTCGCCCAGAGCGCGCGGGCTGGCGATCCGGCGGCTTGCAACCGCACGCTGCCGCTTTTCGACGGCTCGGCGCGATTCGATATCCCGCTGTCTTTCGTCCGCGCCCAGAAGATCAATGGCCGCGCCTTCTCCGGCACGGTGGCGGTGTGCTCCGGGCGCTACCTGCCGATCGCCGGCCACGTGCCCGACCGCGCCGACACGCGATTCATGGAAAACAACCGCGATATCGAGTTATGGCTCGCGCCCACGCCCGATGGCCGGCTTTTCCTGCCCTACCGGATCGCGGTGCGGTCGCCTGTCGGCATGGTTGTGATCGAGGCGACGCGCTTTCCCGGCGCCGCCCCGAGGCCCGAACGCGCCCCCGCCTCCCGCTCCGCCGCGGCGCGCGAGTTGCAGGCGCGCAATTAAAAGTCCGGGTTGAGGCTGACAGCGGGATTCCGATATGATTCGGCGGCCAAGGGGTCGCTTGAGTGCCGCTCTGTCAAGGTGAACAGATACCGATCCCGCCACAGTGAGTGATTCGGCCCATTTTCGTTCCGTCCACGTTCATCCAATATGGTTAACCGCCATCATATCGCTCGGCTGCGCCTGAATTATCCGCTCATTGCCGGCTGCGCGAAGAACGGCTCTGGCCTCCCGCCGCCGATATGCTACAGATGCCGATATCGCTTTTGCTCCGGCCATCCGGACGAAACGACGGACGCTTCACGATTGATCCCGGTGCCTGCCCTCCACAGGGCTCAGGCCAAGGTATGAGCATGGTTCAACGTATACGCATGGCTCAAGGCATCGGCAGGGCACTGCCGTCCCATCGCCTGCAAGAGGCCGCCCGTGCGGGTGGCCCGGGAGCATCGTCACCCGTCCATGCCTAGCCCCCTTCCTCGTACGCTTCCGGCGCGCGTGCGCGCACGCGGCGTCACCGCCGTCCTCGGGCCGACGAACACAGGCAAGACGCACCTCGCCATCGAGCGGCTGCTCGGCCACGAAAGCGGCATGATCGGCCTGCCGCTGCGGCTTCTGGCGCGCGAGGTCTACAACCGCGTCGTGGAGCGGGCCGGCAGCGACGCGGTGGCGCTGATCACCGGCGAGGAAAAGATCAAGCCGCCGAACGCGCGCTACTGGATCGCCACCGTCGAGGCCATGCCGCGCGATCTCGACGTGGCTTTTTGCGCCATCGACGAAATCCAGCTGGCGAGCCATTTCGACCGCGGCCACGTGTTCACCGACAGGCTGCTGAACCAGCGCGGACGCGCCGAAACGCTGGTGATCGGCGCCGCCACCATGCGCCCGCTGGTGGAGCAACTGCTGCCGGGCGTCAATGTGGTGTCGCGCCCGCGCCTGTCGAATCTTTCCTTCGCGGGCGAGAAGAAGATCACGCGCCTGCCGCGCCGGTCCGCCATCGTCGCCTTCTCGGCGGAGGAGGTCTATGCCATCGCCGAGCTGATTCGCCGCCAGCACGGCGGCGCGGCGGTCGTGATGGGCGCGCTGTCGCCGCGCACGCGCAACGCACAGGTGGAGCTCTACCAGTCGGGAGACGTGGATTATATCGTCGCCACCGACGCCATCGGCATGGGCCTCAACCTCGATGTCGATCACGTCGCGTTTGCGTCGACGCGAAAATTCGACGGTTTCGGCTTCCGCCCGCTCAACCCGTCCGAGATTGGGCAGATCGCCGGCCGCGCCGGACGCCACCTCAAGGACGGCACCTTCGGCACCACCGGCCGCGCCGAAGCGCTCGACGCCGAGACGGTCGAGGCGGTGGAGGAGCATCTTTTCGAGCCGGTGCGCATTCTGCAATGGCGCAACGCGGATCTCGATTTCCGCAGCATCGGCAGCCTGCAGGCAAGCCTGGCGGTAACGCCGGGTGAGCCGGGCCTGACACGCGCGCCCCTCGCCGAGGACGTGGTGGCGCTCGACGCGCTGGCGCGCGATGCCGAAACCCGCGACATGGCGCAAGGCAGAAGCGCGGTTGAAAGGCTGTGGGAGGTCTGTCAGGTTCCGGACTACCGCAAGGTCGCGTCCGCCGCCCACGCCGAGCTCGTCGGCACCATCTACCAGTCGCTGATGCGCGACGGCGCCATCGCCGACGACTGGTTCGCCCGCCAGATTCGCCACGTCGACAGGGCGGACGGCGACATCGACACGCTGTCCGGGCGCATCGCCCACGTGCGCACATGGACATTCGTGGCGAACAGACCTGACTGGTTGCGTGATCCAGACCATTGGCAGAACGTGACACGTCAGGTAGAGGACAGATTATCCGATGCGTTGCACGAGCGGCTGGCGAGCCGCTTCGTGGACCGCCGCACAAGCGTTCTGATGCGCCGCCTGAGAGAGAATACGATGCTCGAAGCCGAAGTCACCACAGCAGGCGATGTCCTGGTTGAAGGCCAACACATTGGCCGCCTGCAGGGATTCCAGTTCGCGCCGGACGCGGAAGCAGAAGGACAGGCCGGCGGACAGGAAGCCAAGGCGCTGCGCGCCGCGGCCCAGAAAGTCCTCGCCGGCGAAATCGAGGGGCGCGCCGAAAAGCTTTCCGGAAGCGGCGACGATTCCTTCGTTCTGTCGAACGACGGCGTGATCCGCTGGAATGGCGACGCGGTGGCGCGTCTCAATGAAGGCGAAAAGCTGCTCGCCCCGGGCCTGCGGCTCATCGCCGACGACACGCTCGCCGCCGGCGCGCGCGAAAAGGTGGAAGCGCGACTCGCAACCTGGCTCAAGGCGCATATCACGAAGCTGCTTGGCTCGCTGGACCTGCTCGAGAACGCCGAGGAAATCACCGGCCTGGCGCGCGGCATCGCCTTCCAGATCGCCGAGGCGCTGGGCGTGCTGGAGCGCTCGCGCATCGCGCAGGAGGTGAAAAGCCTCGATCAGGAAAGCCGTGCCGTCCTGCGCAAGTTCGGCGTGCGCTTCGGTGCCTATCATCTCTACATTCCGCAATTGCTGAAGCCCGCCCCGCGCGCGCTCGCCACCCAGTTGTGGGCGCTGAAGCACGGCGGTCTCGACCAGCAGGGCATCGACGATATCGCCCATCTGGCGTCCTCCGGCCGCACGTCGTTCAAGCTGGCGCCGGAAACGGCCAAGGGCCTCTACCGCGCGGCCGGCTTCCGTGTGTGTGGCGAGCGGGTGCTGCGCGTCGACATCCTCGAGCGCCTTGCGGATCTCATTCGTCCGGCCATCGCCTATCGGCCCGGCGTCACGCCCGGCGAACCGCCGGCAGGCGCCGCGGACGGCGACGGCTTCGTGGTGACGGTGGCAATGACGTCGCTTGCCGGCTGCGCGGGTGAGGATTTCGCCTCGATTCTCCGTTCGCTCGGTTATGTCGGCGAGAAGCGTGCCGGCTCCGCGATCACTGTCGCGCTGGTGGCGGCGCCGCGCCTTGTGTCGGCTCCGGCCACGCCGGCGGCCGAACCGGCGACCGACGATCAGCCAGCGCTTGCAATCGACGCGCCAACGGACGAGTCTCCGGTGGCCGCGCAAGCGGACAGCAGCGCGGCGGACGTTGCGCAGGCCCACGCGCTTGCGGATGACGCGCCCGCAGATGAGGCGCTGGCCGATGCGCAGACGGTAGAGGAACCCGCGCCTGAAGCGATTGAGGCGAGCGGCGACGCCACCGAAACGGCGGCGGCAACACCTGAAAGCGAGTCGCAGGAGACAGGCGAGCAGCCTATTGCGGCAACTGCGGAAGCTGCGACCGAAACCGAAGTTGCGTCGGAACAGGACGATACTGAGGCCACGGCGGCAGTCGTGGAAATCGAAATCTGGCATCCGCATCGCAATCCCGCAGGCCATCAGCGGCAAGGCGATCGGCGGGGCCGGGGCGCGGGCGGGCGCGGCCAGCAACGCCAGCAAGGGTCCGGCGATCCAGCACGGCGCGAGAACCGGCAGGACGAAATCAGCCAGCCCGGAGAAGCCGGCGCGCCCCAACGCCATGAGCGCTCCGAGCGGCGGCAGCGGCTCGACACATTCGGTGACGCCGCGCGTCCGCGCAGGAGCGGTCCGGATGACGGCGCCCGCGAGGGTGGCCGCGAGGGTGGCGACGGGCGTGCTCCCGGTCGCAACCGTTCAGGTGGTGGGCGCAGGGATCATGGCCAGTCTGGCTCCGGTCACGGGCACGCCGGCCAGGGTCAGGGCAAGGGCGGTCAAGGGAAATCCTGGCAGGACCGCAAGGCTCCCGCGCCGCGCGTGGAGCGTGCGCCCGATCCCGATTCTCCCTTTGCCAAGCTCGCGGCACTCAAGCAGTCGCTTGAATCGCGCGGCAAGGACAAGGAATAACCCGTTCCTTAAACGGAGGTTGGCGCCATGCCGGGACCAGCATCTTCCGACACCGCGCCCCTTCTCCAGCAACGTGTCGACAAGTGGCTGTGGCATGCCCGCATGGCGCGCACACGCACGCTCGCGGCCCGGCTCGTCAGTGAGGGGCATGTGCGACTGGACAGCCGCCGCGTGACGGACCCGTCGAAAAAAGTGCGGGCCGGCGACATTCTGACGCTGGCGCTGGCTCACGCCACTATCGTGATCGAGGTTGAGGGCTTCGCCGACAGGCGCGGCCCTTTCGACGAAGCAAAGCGCCTTTACAAGCTGCTCAGCGGCCCTGCGGACGCGGCAGAAGCGCCCTCGCCCGCCAACGCGGCGGAAACAGAGGCGCAACCCATGCGAAATACGGATGACGGCGGCGACGACGACGCGCTTGCGCCAGAAGACGATAATCGCTAGAGCACCATTTTGGAAACAGTCCAAAGGCTGGCGAGAACATAACGCCACCGGCTTCGGGCGTATGGGCGTCGAGAACCTTACTTGCTCTATCGACACAATACGTTATCGTAGTGGTGAGTGACGCTGCGACCGTCGCATCCTGTGGCGTGGAGCCGCAAATCCGATGCGTCGGCGCGGGGCTCTGAACCGGGCATCCCGGTTTTACCGCTGCGTCGAAAGGTCTATCGTGATGTCGGCCCTGCCAGACTTTCCAAGGGCGCAGACGGCAGGAGAGGTGAATGCCCTACGTTGTCACCGACAATTGCATTCGGTGCAAGTACACGGATTGCGTTGAAGTTTGTCCCGTCGACTGCTTCTACGAAGGCGAAAACATGCTCGTCATCCACCCGGATGAATGCATCGACTGCGGCGTGTGCGAGCCTGAGTGCCCGGCGGAGGCCATCAGCCCGGATACGGAGCCCGGCCTCGAGAAATGGTTGAAGCTCAACGCCGATTACGCCAAGATATGGCCGAATATCACGCAGAAGAAGGATGCCTTGCCTGAGGCGGCGGAATTCGACGGCGTGCCGGACAAACTAGCGGAGCATTTCTCCCCTGAGCCTGGCGACGGCGACTGAATCCAACAACACCACGGCCGGACCGCGGATACTCGACGTCTTTAACCTATTTAAAATCAGATAGATAAATAAATGTAACATGACAAACCTCGCCGCCGCCCGACAGACATCCGGGCGGCCATGGCTGTCATCTTTCTGCAATTCACCGTCGATAAAGTGCCGCGAACTGGAATGATTCGCGGCAAGAATGCGCGAACCGATAAACTTTGATGCCATACTTATGCCATGCTCTGAATGCATGGATATTTACGAATTTGATTATTTGAGCCTCATCCGCGTGCATTGAGCGCATGACGAGTGCTTGGTCGATATCTAACTCGCATGGCATGCGGGACACATGTTAACAATTTTGATTTCTACCAATCGTTATGTTATGCTGGCTCCATTAATCGGTTTTCAGGTGAGGCATGCCACGCGGATGTGGTGGCGGTTCAGCAATAAACGGACTGAGATGAAAGGCATGACGGCATGATGCTGCTGTCGTAAGGCAGTTTGCATCCTGTTGGGCATGTCTTTTTTGCGCGCGGCTATTTGTCATCGGCATGGTGTGGATGGACCGTGCTTGGCAGGTTTTGCTCCGGATTTTGGTCTTGCCGTGGATTTGGCTCGCCACGAATTCGTCGCGCAACAAGTTCGTCTTGCCATGAACACGTCGCATCCCCGGTGGAGCGAAAAGGAGGCAATCACAACTATGAATAACGCCAAGAAGACTGCCCAGCGCCTGGGTTTCAAGACCGGTGAGTCGATTGTTTACCCCGCCCACGGCGTCGGCCAGATCATCGCAATCGAGGAGCAGGTCGTTGCGGGCTGTACGCTCGAGCTCTTCGTGATCTCGTTCGAAAAGGACAAGATGACGCTTCGCGTGCCTACCGCCAAGGCAGCCAGCGTCGGCATGCGCAAGATCGCTGAAGGGTCACTCGTCGACAAGGCGCTGGAAACGTTGACCGGCCGCGCGCGCGTCAAGCGCACCATGTGGTCGCGCCGCGCCCAGGAATATGAAGCCAAGATCAATTCCGGCGACCTGATCGCCATAGCCGAGGTCGTGCGCGACCTGCATCGTTCGGAATCGCAGCCCGAACAGTCCTACAGCGAACGTCAGCTCTATGAAGCCGCGATCGACCGGATCGTGCGCGAAATCGCGGCCGTCAACGGCGGCACCGATACCGAAGCCATGCGCATCGTCGAGACCGCCCTCGCCCAGTCTCCCCGCCGTCCGGCCAAGAAAGCCGCGAACGAGGAAGATGGCGCTGCCGAGCTGGAAGACGAAGCGGCCTGATCATCAACTCACGTCCCCTACAATTGACGCAGTTCCTCCTTCGCCAGAGACGTTCGGCAGGTGTTGGCGCAACAGCGGATTGACAGAATGTTGATCGAGAAATCGACGACAACAGCCGGCCTCATGGGCCGGCTGTTGTCGTTTGTGGCGCACTCTATTCCGAGATCAGCTTGTAACGCTCTCCAACCGCGAGCGGCTGACCGGCGCGCAGGCCGTTGATGACGCGGAACCGCTCGAGCGGCAGCGTCGAGGTCGCCATCTGCGCCGCGAGGCTCTCCGGCGTGTCGCCGGCAGCCGCGGTCACGACGCGCACGCGCAGCGGGCGGATCGCCCGAATCTCGGCCGGTGTCATCCGCCGGAGGCTCTCCAACGCGGTGAAGAACTCACGTTCGATTGCCGGATCAGGACGACGCGTGGCGATGACAAGGCGGAACACATTCCGATCTACCCGCACGGCGCCGAGATAGAAGGTCCATTCCTTGCCGCGCGCCACGCCGGTCGCGGCCGGCATGCCGTTGATTGTTGTGACGGTCGTGCTTTCCGTCGTGACATCGTTGATCCAGCCCGAAGCCAGGAACGCGTCGAGAGGTGCAGCGGGATCGAGCTCCACCGCATCGAGACGCAACGCCAGTTCCCCGCCGCCGGAAACGCCGAGCACAGCCTGACTCGCGTTGTCGAGCACGAAGCCGGAAGGCGCCGTAAACGTGATGCCGAGACGCGGATGGCGGAAGACGCGCCCGCGCACGTCGCCGTTGCCGGGGTCCTCGCCCCAGCTGATGCCGTCGATTGCGTCGAGATAGGCCGCCCTGTCGCGCGCTCCCGCGCCCGGCGGAGAAACCTCGCGCGCGCCTCGCAACGCCAGGGCGACGCGCTCGGGCGTGCTCGGATGGGTCGTCATGAAACCCGCCGCGCTGGTCGATTGGCGATTGCCCTCCCGGCCGAGCCGAACGCTGCTGTCGAGCGCCTCCAGGAAGCGGGCCGACCCGTAAGGATCGTAACCGGCCCGCGCGCTGGTGCGGATGCCGATGCGGTCGGCCTCCAGTTCCTGCTCGCGCGAGAAGCCGGCGATGGTTCCCTTGACGTGGGAGCGGAACGCTTCGTCCTTGGCCGGATCGTTCAGCACATGGGTGTTGACTTTGCTGATGAGGTCCGTGCGCTTCTCGAGTTCGTCGCGAGCCATGGCATGGTTGGCGGTGACGTGTGCGATCTCGTGGGCGAGCACGCCCGCGACCTCCGAGGCGTCGTTGGCGAGCGCCAGTAGGCCGCGCGTAACGTAGATATTCCCCGATGGCAGGGCAAAGGCATTTATAAGCGGCGAATCCAGGATCGTCAGACGATAGTTCAGGTCCGGCCTGTCGGTGGCGGGCACGAGCCGGGAAACGAGATCGTCCAGCATGCGCTGCGCCTTGGGCGACTGATACACGCCCCCGAAAGCGGCCACGAGCCGCCGGTGCTCGCGATCACCCGAACGGGCAGCGACCGCAACCGACGGCGCAGCCACGGGCGCGGCCACAGAAACCTTGGCGTGGTCGCCGATGTCACGCCCGGACGGGTTAATCACACAACCTGCCAACCCGAAAGCGGCAGCAACGGCTGCCGCGCGCGTGCTGCGCGATAGCCATCGCTCGATCGGCTGCGAGCCTTCCACGGCCACACGCCGGCAACGGAACGCGGCGCACGACAGCGATGCCGCCTGGCCGGGATGCCAGATCGACGATATACGCTCCGAAAGCGGTTTCTCCGAAGATGGCATCTCCGAAGACTTTTGCACTCTAGATCCTCGCACCGAAGCCCCTCGCACCGAAGACGCCTCCACCGGACAGCCTCGCACGTCGATTCAATCCATATCCAGAACGGAAATGCTACGTGCCACTGATAACCTGATTGCCGGCGCGCCGCCAGTGTCGCGGCGCTCCCGCCCGCCCGCGATCTCGCGTATCATAAGATCGCCGCGCACCATCACCCTCTTGCCCTCGAGAGTTTTGGCGGAAATGCCGTCTTCCGCCATCTTCTCCCAGTCCGCACGCGCGATCTCCACGAAAAAATCCCGGCTCCACACACGGCCGAAATTGACGAAGGTCATCGCCCGCCGCTCGTTAACCGACAGCACGCGGCCCGTCACGACAACGAAGCGGCCCTGATATTGTTTCAGCTTCGGAACGTCTTCGGCCAAGAGCGGCATGGGCGCAGGCGCCGCCCAGCTACCGCGCACTGCCCGCCGCGCGCCCGCCTCGAGCGCCGCAAGCCGGGCTGCGCATGCTTCCGATATGCCCGTCACCGGCGTTCTGGCGCCCCGGCGCGGCGGGGCGACACTATCGGCGCGCCAGATGGCGAACCCGTCCGCAACCAGCGGCTCGATCAGCGACACCAACCCCGATTGCCCCGCAACGGCGACTTGCGCATCGTAACGCCCCCAGCGATCGGGCTTATCGGCAACTCCGCCAAGATACGCGCCAGTTGCAGCCTGACGCCTGATAACCTCCGCCATTGCCGCGGCATCGATGGGCGCCACGCCAACGAGACGCAACGTCCGGCCATCTGCCAGCACCAGCTCTCCATCGCCCTCGACGTGCATCACCTCGATGGCCCGGTCGGCGGGCACGGAAAGGCATGCAGCGACAGCAACATTCGCACCGCAAAGGATCGCGGCTGTCACGGCGGATAGCGCTGTGCAAAGCCGAACGCGGGATGAAAAGAACCAATGCACAATCATTGTACTTATGTTACTAGGAGTTGCTGATGGCTGGAAGCGCCCCGGCGGCGAGCCGTAAGGAGAGTTTCTCCCGGCATGGTTGCGCGGACCTGCGGTGCCAAACATGCTGGTTCGCCAAGCATGCTGGTTCTTGGGCATGCTTATTTTCAGCCATTCAATCAGTCGGCCCAGGCTTGGGTCCCGGTAGCTCAGCAGGATAGAGCAACGGTTTCCTAAACCGTAGGTCAGGGGTTCGAATCCCTTCCGGGACACCATTTATCTCACTGAAAATACTGGAATTTCCCGATAGAGACTGAGACATTGGAAGGGAACATTACGTGCACATACAGGACGCATTTCGGCGGTGCGGCTGTAGCGCATCGCGATCCTCGAGACTGATTGACGCGATCTTTGGCACGGAATCTTTTGCGCTGACCCTTCGACAGCAGGTGCTTTGACCGCGCATCTAACGCTCCCCTCCGCCCGTGATGATCACTTCACGTCCCTCCGTCGGCCGCCCTGCTGCGGTGTAGGTCAAAGTGATCGCGGATACGTCGCAGATCTCCAAAAATCTATATTGAATCTGATTTGCTCAACAACATGAATCCCAAAAATATTAAATCGTCACCACTTCCTAAAGAATTTCCGCATTACGCGTTTTCTTCACGCAAACCGATATCGGCCTTGCTGGAAAACGCTTTGATCGCCTCGTCGAGCAGCGCCGCGAGACGGGCCGAATCGGCCGGCATGTCGGTGTCGAGCCATAGATCGCGCGCGCGCGCCAGCACCTGCCCCATGCGCGGCCCAGGGGCAACGCCCGCCTTGGCAACGTGCTTGCCTGTGAGCGGAAACACAGGCGGCGTCTCCCGTCCCGCAACATAGGCGTCGCGCTGCGCCCGCGCGTCATCGGTGAGGGCGGGCGTGGGTTCGCCTTCCACGACGACGAGCGCATCCGCCACTGGCTGCAAACCATGCTCCACGACGAGACGGCGCAGAGCCTGCGCGTCGATGGGCAGGGTGCGGCCATGCAGATGGGCGATCAGCGCACCCGCCGCGGAGAGGCGCGCATGCTCGCCGTTCGACAACCGCAGCCGCTCGCGCAGCCGCTCCGCATCTTCGGGGAGGCTCACGGCCAACGCCGCAAGCCGCACCAGCGCATCGCTACCGTGCGTCACAGCGCGAGCCAGCCGGCCATGCTCCCCGACGCCGGCTGTAATCAAGCCGAGAATGCCGGTATCCGCCATCGCGCCGACCACATCGAGCGCCCGGCGCGCCACGAGCAGCCGCAGCAGCTCCGCCCGAACGCGCTCCCGCGACAGCCGCGACAGCCCGTACCGCTCGCGGACGCAGGCCGAGAGGCCGATGACGTCGAGCGGACCCTCGCCGTAATCGGCCGAGAAACGAAAGAAGCGCATGATGCGCAGGAAATCCTCACGGATGCGCGCGCCCGCGTCACCAATGAAGCGCACCCGCCGAGCCGCGATGTCCGCGAGGCCGCAGGTGAAGTCGTACACGCGCCCCTCCCGGTCGAGGTAGAGCGCGTTGATAGTGAAGTCGCGCCGGCGCGCGTCCTCGGCAAAATCGGTGCCGAACGCTACTTCCGCATGGCGGCCGTCGGTCGCGACATCCCGGCGCAGCGTCGTGATCTCGAACGGGCGCCCGTCGCAAACGATTGTCACGGTGCCGTGCTCGATGCCCGTGGGCACCGCCTTGAGCCCGGCCGCGCGCGCGCGCTCCACCACCTGCTGCGGCAGAGCCGTGGTGGCGCAGTCGATGTCGTTGACGGGCCGCGCCATCAACGCGTTGCGCACCGCCCCGCCGACGACGCGCGTCTGCGCCCCGCCGGCATCGACGGCCGCCAGCACGCGCGCCAGGGCGGGGTCCGCCAGCAGCGCCCGCGCGCGCTCCTGCTGGGTTACTGAAGGCTCCGTCAATGAAAGCGGCCGGGCACGAGCGTGCCGTTTTCGAGATGCGACGGCACATAGGCGCCGGTATGGCGCTCTGCCGTCAGCCCGCCAATCACGATCCCGGCGATGGCGACGACGAGACCCGCCAGCACGAGCCAAGGCACATGTCCGTCCCATGCCTCCCGCGTCAGCGGGTTGCGCCGGCGCAGGTACAGATAGATCCCGAACAGGAAGAAGGGGCTCAGGAACAGCACGAGCGCCTCGAAAACGGCTCTGGTCACGACGGCCCCCTCATGCCCGCGAAAATCCTGTCACTGAACGCTCCGCGCCCGAACATCTCACTCCGCATATACCCGCTCGTAGAGGTTGCGGATGATGCCGGCGGTCGCTCCCCATATATAATGCTTGCCGTAGGGCATCGCATAATAGTGACGCAAGGTTCCCTTCCACTCGCGCGCATGGCGTTCATGGTGGTTGACGTCCATCAGGAAGTCGAGCGGCACCTCGAACACTTCATCCACCTCGCCGGGGTCGGGCACGGGCGTAAACGCCGGATCGACCAGCCCCACCACCGGCAGGATGCTGTAGCCCGAGGCCGACAGATACCCGTCGAGATAGCCGAGCGGTCGCACCAGAGAGCTCGGGAGCCCGATTTCCTCCCGCGCCTCGCGCAGCGCCGCCGCGAGCGGCGAGGCATCGGCCGCATCGATCTTGCCTCCGGGAAACGCGACCTGTGCCGCGTGTTCGCGCAGCGCCGCCGCGCGCTGGGTGAGCAGCATGGAATAGGCGCCAGCGCCCTCGCCATCGCGGCGCGCGACGAGCGGCACCAGCACGGCCGCGGGACGCACGGGGCTGATGTCCGGCAAGTCGTTGCCGAGCGCGTGATCGCCGGTGACGAAATCCCGCAGCGCCGCGGGCACGGTCACGAATGGCGGCTCGCGGAAAAGCCGCCTTTCGAGGCGCGCGATGAGATCGCCCTCTCCTGCCGCTGCCACGTTCGAGCCCGCCCTCACGCGCCGCCCTCGTCGTAGAAGTCGGCGGCGTCGGCGATGGGGAAGAAGACGCCGGCGGAAACGACACCGACCACCGTCCGGCCATCGACGTCGCGCTCCTGCGCCAATGCCAGAAGATCGGGCACCAGCGCCCGCGTCAGGCGCGCCCACAGCCCGGCGCGCGCCTCGACATAGGGCCGGAAGCCGCCGGCGGCGTCGATCTCGAAGCGCAGCGGCGCGGCCGCGCCCGCCGCCACGGCGTCGTCCAGGTTGGTGCGGAAATAAAGCGTGTCCGATACGGGATCGTGCGTCATCTCGACGGCGAGAAAAGGCACGTCATCAACCTTTATCCCCACCTTTTCGACCGGCGTCACCAGCACGTAGCGCTCGCCCTCGCGCCGCAGGATGGAGGCGAAGAGCCGCACCAGCGCCGTCCGCCCGATGGGCGTGCCCTGATAAAGCCAGACGCCATCGTCGGCGATCCGCATGTCGATGTCGCCGCAATCGGGCGGGTTCCAGCGCTCCAGCCCGGCGCGCGCGCCCTCACCCGACGCCGCCGCCAGCAGATTGGCGAGCGGGGCGGGCAAATCCTGTGTTGCGGGCGAATCCTCTGCCGCCATTTCCGCCTCCCCTGGCTGTGCGTCCGCCGGAACCGCGCCTGTCAGAACCGCGCCTGCGGGCCCGATTCACGGCACGTTCACGGCAAGACCAGTTTCATGCCACGTTCCGCATGCATAACATAGTCATCACCGCCTTTTGTCCCAACCATTACCGCCGGGGCGGCTTGACTGGCGGCCTGTCTGCGCCAACAACTGGACGGACAACGTTTCAACACCCGCGCGCTTTCGGGCCGGAATGCGCCCGGGCCAGGAGCGCGAAGCCCGCACGCGGCGGCCCGCACCGCCGCGACGCGCACGACAGGAACCGGATCGATGACAGTCACAGCGCCCGACGACGCCACCATCGCCGCCACGGCACTCGTAGCCCAGGCCGAGACCGCCCTGACCGCGATCGCCAAGGCCCGCGACGCCATCGGCTCCGTCATCTTCGGCCAGGAGCGGGTGGTGGAACTCGCGCTCATCACCGTGCTCGCGGGCGGCCACGGCCTGCTCGTCGGCGTGCCGGGCCTCGCCAAGACGCGCCTCGTGGAGGCGATGGGCGCGGTGCTCGGCCTGGCGAGCCAGCGCATTCAGTTCACGCCGGATCTCATGCCGTCCGACATCCTCGGCAGCGAAATCCTCGACGAATCCGCCGGCGGCCAGCGCAGCTTCCGCTTCGTGCACGGCCCCATCTTCACCCAGTTGCTGATGGCCGACGAGATCAACCGCGCCAGCCCCCGCACCCAGTCGGCGCTGCTGCAGGCGATGCAGGAGCACCACGTCACCATCGCCGGCGTCCGCTACGACCTGCCGCAGCCGTTTCACGTTCTCGCGACCCAGAACCCGATCGAGCAGGAAGGCACCTATCCGCTGCCCGAAGCTCAGCTCGACCGCTTCCTGCTGCAGATCGACGTAACCTACCCCGATCGCGACGCCGAGCGGCGCATCCTGCTGGAGACCACCGGCGTCGAGGAAAAGACGCCCGTCGCCGCCATCAACGCTGACACGCTGGCGCTCATCCAGCGCCTCGTGCGCCGGCTGCCGGTCGGCGACAGCGTGGTGGAGGCCATCCTCGACCTCGTGCGCTCCGCCCGTCCCGGCGAAAGCGGCCGCAAGAACGACCCCGCGAACCTGCTGTCGTGGGGGCCGGGTCCGCGCGCCAGCCAGGCGCTGACGCTCGCCGCGCGCGCGCGGGCGCTCATCCAGGGCCGCCTCGCTCCCTCGCTCGACGACGTGCGGGCGCTGGCCGAGCCCGTGCTCAAGCACCGTATCGCCCTTACCTTCGCCGCGCGCGCCGAGGGCGAGACGGTGGAGAACGTTATCGCGCGGCTGGTCGAGGGCATTTGACGCGGGTAACACCTCACCCCATCTTGCCCTGTTGAGCATTGCCTGCCCCGTTGAGAATTGGAAGCCTGCGTATGGTGCATGTGGCGACCCAGCCTGATCAAAGCCGCTTTCCGGGTCTCGGACAAGCGGAGGTCGCGCACGATCTCGCCGCCCGCCTGCCCCGTCTCGTGCTCGAGGCGCGGCGCGTGTCGGCCAGTCTTGCCCATGGCATTCACGGGCGCGGACGCGCCGGCCCCGGCGAGAACTTCTGGCAGTTCCGGCCCTTCTATTCCGGCGAACCCGCCGGCAACGTCGACTGGCGCCGTTCCGCCCGTGACGGAAGGCTTTATGTGCGCGAGCGCGAGTGGGAAGCGGCGCAGACCGTGCAACTGTGGATCGACCGCTCGGTGTCGATGGCCTATGCGTCGACGCATGCGCTGGCGCCGAAGGTGGAGCGCGCCATCGTGCTCGGCCTCGCCTTGGCGGAAACGCTGGTGCTCGCGGGCGAGCGCGTCGGCTACATGGGCCTGCTGAACCCGCGCGCGGCGCGCCGAATCGGCGAGCAGATCGCCGAGGCGCTCGCGGCCGATCGCGGCGGCGCATCGCGCGACCTGCCGCCCGCGGCCCCGCTGAAGCGGCGTGACGAAGCGCTGATCATCGGCGATTTTCTCTCGCCCTTGCAAGACATTGACGCTGCTATCTCATCCATTTCGGCAAGCGGGGCCGGCGGACACGCCATCCTCATCGTCGATCCGGTGGAGGAGGTTTTTCCCTTCACCGGCCAGACCGAGCTGATCGACCCCGAGACCGGCGACCGGCTGCGCCTCGGCGACGCGGCAGCGTGGCGAGACGGCTACCGCCGGCGCATCGCCAGCCACCGCGACGGCCTGCGCGACATCCTGAACCGGCGCGGCTTCACGTTCACCATCCATCACACCGACCGCCCCGCGAGCGAGGCGGCGCTGCGGGTGCTGGCGCTCGTGGCCAGCCGCCGCAACGGGGAGGCGTGACATGGGCGGGCTCGCGCTTTTCGGCACGCCTCTCGCCTTCGCCGCGCCACTGGTGCTGCTGGCGCTCGCAGCCCTACCGGTGCTGTGGGTGCTGCTGCGGGTCACGCCACCGGCACCGCGCCAGATCGCCTTTCCGCCGCTGCGGCTGGCGCTCGACCTGATTCCGCAGCGCCAGATGCCGGCGCGCACGCCCTGGTGGCTGCTGCTGCTGCGTCTTCTCGTGGCAGCGCTCGTCATTCTCGCCTGCGCGTGGCCGGCGTGGAATCCGCTGCCTGCCCTGCCAGCCGGGGGGCCGGTGCTGCTGCTGATCGACAACGGCTTTTCCGCCGCCAGCGACTGGGCCGACCGCCAGGCGAGCGCCCGCGAGACACTGGAAAGCGCCGCGCGCGACGGCAGGCCGGCGGCAATCGTCGGCCTCGCCGATCCGCCAGCCGACATCGCCCTCACCGGCGCGGGCGAGGCATTGGATCGGCTGCGCGCGCTCCAGCCGCTGTCCCACGTCGCGGCGCGGACGTCGCATCTGCCTGCGGTAGAGCGCTTTCTGGAGCGCAACACGGATGCCGCCATCGTCTGGATCAGCGACCGCGCAACCCTGCGCGCCGCCGACGCCGGCGCTGCCGTTCCCGACAGCGATTTCGCCGCGCGGCTGCGTACGCTGGCGGGCGAACGCGCGCTTCTCGTGCGCGCCGATCCGTTTCCGCAGGGGCTGACGCTGGCCGACACCGCGAACGCGCGCGACGGGCTCACGGTGCGCGTCGGCAGGCCCGACGCCCGCGCGCCCTCGGAGGGACGGCTTCGCGCCACCGACCTGCGCGGCCTGACGCTCGGCGAAACCGGCTTCACCTTCGCCCCCGGCGAACTCGAAGCCGAGGCGACCTTCACGCTGCCGGTCGAGATCCGCAACGCCATCGCCCGCGTCGACATCGCGGGGGAAGCGTCGGCCGGCGCCGTCGCGCTCATCGACGGACGGCAACGGCGCCACCGCGTCGGGCTCGTGTCGGGCGCGGGAGCGGACACGGCGAGCCAGCCGCTCCTCGCGCCCACCTTCTATCTGGAGCGCGCGCTCGAACCCTATGCCGAACTGCGCGAGCCACGCGGCCCGTTCGCCGATGTCGTGACGCGTCTGATCGACGAGAACGCAACCGTGATCGTGCTCACCGACATTGGCATGATCGACGCGCAAACGACTGAAAAACTGGAAAAATTCGTCTCTGACGGCGGCATTCTGCTGCGTTTCTCCGGCCCGCGCATGGCCAACAGCGACGAGGGGCTCGTGCCCGTGCGCCTGCGGCAGGGCGAGCGCACCATCGGCGGCGCGCTATCGTGGGACAGCCCGCGCACCCTCGCGCCTTTCCCCGAGTCGAGCCCGCTTCACGGCCTCGCCATTTCCGACGAAATCACCGTCAGCCGCCAGATTCTGGCCGAGCCCGACGCCGACCTGAACCGCCGGACATGGGCGGCGCTTACCGACGGCACGCCCGTGATCACCGCCGACCGGCGCGGCGACGGGCTGATCGTGCTCGTCCACGTCACGGCGGACGCCACGTGGTCGAACCTGCCGCTGTCGGGCACCTTCGTCGAGGTGCTGCGCCGCATCATCGCGCTGTCCGAGGCAACCGGCCCGCTGGGCGAGGGCGACACCGCCGAGGCAACTGAAACCGTGTCGCCGCAACGCATTCTCGACGGGTTCGGCACCTTCCGCAGCCCGCCGCCTACCGCGCGGCCGGTGGCGCGCGACGCGCTCATCCGCGCTTCCATCGAGCATCCGGCCGGCTTCTACGGCTCCAACGAGGCGCCCACCGCCGTCAACGCCCTCGGCCCCGGCGACAGGCCGGCGGCGCTCGACATCGCGGCCGTTGCGGACGCGTTGCAGCCGCTGACGTCGCCACAGAACATCGACCTGCGCCAGCCGCTGCTGCTCGCAGCCCTGCTGCTGTTCATGCTCGACACCGCCATCAGCGCCATCGCCGGACGCGGCTGGGGAACGAGAGGCGCGGGAAAACCCGGCCTCGCTGCCTCGCTGCTGCTGGCGGGGCTGGTGCTCGCACCCTCCTTCCCGCATGCGCAGACGCAAACGACGCAGCCTCCAAAGGCAGCGCCGCTGCCGCCCGTATCGGAGATCGACCGGCAGGCCGCGCTGCAGACGCGCCTCGCCTACGTCATCACCGGCAACGAAGAGGTTGACAGGATCAGCCGCGCCGGGCTCGCGGGCCTGAGCCAGGAACTGGCCTACCGCACGTCTTTCGAGCCGGGCGACCCGGTGGGTGTCGATCTCGCGACCGACGAGCTGGCGTTCTACCCGCTGATCTACTGGCCCGTGGTCTCCGACCGTCCCATGCCCGAGGCGGCGGCGTTGCGGCGCATCGACGGCTTCATGAAATCGGGCGGCACGGTCATCTTCGACACGCGCGACGCCTGGACGCAGGGCGCGGCCGCGCAGGGCAACCCGACGCCCGAGACGCTGCGCCTGCGGCAGATGCTGGCCGGGCTCGACGTACCCGAGCTGGAACCCGTGCCGCAGGACCACGTGCTGACCAAGACGTTCTTCCTGATGGACCACTTCCCCGGCCGCTACGCCACCGGCGAAACCTGGGTGGAGGCGCTGCCGCCCGTGCCGGAGGGCGAGCCGCGCCCGGTGCGCAGCGGCGACAACGTGTCCCCGATCATCATCACCGCCAACGATCTAGCCGCCGCGTGGGCGTCGGACGATTTCGGCAATCCGCTCCTGCCGACCGTCGGCTCCGACCCCGATCAGCACGAGATGGCGGCGCGCGGCGGCATGAACATGGTGATGTACGTGCTCACCGGCAGCTACAAGGCCGATCAGGTGCACGTGCCGGCCCTGCTCGACCGGCTCGGGCAATAGGAGCGCGCCATGTTCACGGACCTGCCCTCGCTGGGTTTCTCGCCGCTGGTGCCCCCCATGGCGCTTGCGGCCCTCGCCGTGCTGGCGGCGGCGCTCACGGTGGCCGCCGGGCTGCGGCGCGGATGGATCGCGGCCCTGCTGCGCGGCGCGGCGCTGCTGCTGCTCATCGGCGCGCTTGCCAATCCGGCGCTGGTATCGCTGGAGCGCGAGCCGCTCGATGACATCGTCGCCGTCGTCGTTGACCGCAGCGCCTCGCAACGGCTTGGCCCGCGGGCGGAGCAGACGGCAGCGGTGCTGGCCGATGTCACCCGCCAGCTGGCGGCGCTTCCGGGCGTCGAGGCGCGCTTCGTCGATGTCGCGGAGGGCGACGGCGGCGACGGCACGCGCCTCTTCGGCGCGCTGACGCGCACGCTCGCCGACGTGCCGGCGGAGCGGGTCGCGGGCGTCGTGCTCATCACCGACGGCGTCGTCCACGACGTGCCGGCCTCCGCTTCCGTGCTCGGCCTGTCGGCGCCGCTGCATGCGCTCGTCACGGGCGAGCGGGAGGAGCGCGACCGGCGCGTGGCGCTGATCGACGCGCCGCGCTTCGGCATCGTCGGCCGCACCCTCACGGTCCGCGCCGTCATCGACGAGCGTGGCGGCCCCGGCATGGCGCGGCTCACCGTGCGCCGCGACGGCACAGAGCTCGGCTCCGTCGACGCGCCGGCGGGGCGGCCGGTGCCGCTGTCGATCCCCATCGAGCATCCCGGCCCCAACGTGCTCGAACTCGAGGTCGAGCCGCTCGCGGGCGAGTTGACGCCGGTCAACAACCGCGCCGTGCTGACGATCGAGGGCGTGCGCGACAAGCTGCGCGTGCTGCTGGTGTCGGGCGAGCCGCACCCGGGCGAGCGTACCTGGCGCAACCTGCTGAAGTCCGACGCCAACGTCGATCTCGTGCACTTCACCATCCTGCGCCCACCCGAAAAGCAGGACGGCACGCCGATCAACGAGTTGTCGCTGATCGCTTTTCCGACGCGGGCGCTGTTCCAGGAGCGCATCCAGGACTTCGACCTGATCATCTTCGACCGCTACGCCAACCTCACGGTGCTGCCGCCGGTCTATTACGACAACATCGCGCAATACGTGCGCGAGGGCGGCGCGCTGCTGCTCGCGGCTGGGCCGGAGTTTTCCGGGGCGTCGAGCGTGGCGCGAACGTCGCTGGGCGCCATCCTGCCGGCGACCCCGGACGGGCGCATCCATGAAACCGGCTTCCGTCCGCAAATTTCGGCGCAGGGCGGCCGGCACCCGGTGACGCGCGACCTGCCGGGCGGGAACACCGCCGGCGGCGCGGCGAGCTGGGGGCCGTGGCTGCGCCAGATCGGCGCGGACGTGCATGGCGGCTCAACCCTCATGAACGGCGCGGATGGCCTGCCGCTGCTCGTCCTGTCGCGCTACGAGCGCGGGCGGATCGCGCTGCTGCTCTCCGATCACGCGTGGCTGTGGGCGCGCGGCTTCGACGGCGGCGGCCCGCATGTCGACCTGCTGCGCCGCCTCTCCCATTGGCTGATGCGCGAGCCGGCGCTCGAGGAAGAGGCGCTGCGCGCCTTCTCCCGCGACGGTTTCATCGCCATCGAGCGCCAGACCATGGCCGATACCGCCGCCCCGGTGAAGGTCACCGCGCCGGACGGCAGCGAGCAGACAGTGGCGTTGACGCAGGTGCGCCCGGGCGTGTTCTCGGCCAACGTCGCCAACAGCCAGCTCGGCCTTTACCGGCTCACGGACGGCACGCTGTCGGCTTTCGTCAACGCCGGGCCGGACAATCCGCGCGAGATGGCGGACGTGTTCAGCGACACTGCGCGCCTTGCCGGTCTCACCGCCGCGACAGGCGGCGCCACGGTGCGTGTGGACACGGGCGGCACGACGCCCGCCGTGCCGCGCATCGATCTGGTGCGCGCGGGCTCGAGCTTTTCCGGCACGGGCTGGATCGGCCTGCGCCCGAGTGACAGCGCGGTGGTGCGGGGCGTGCGCGAGTTCCCGCTCGGCGTCGGCCTGGCGGGGCTGGCGCTCATCATCTGGGCCGTCATCGCGGCATGGCTCGTGGAGGGCCGCAGGCGGACGCGATAAAGCGCGGTTTCGCCGAGCGGTTCAGGCTGCGCGCGGCACCGGCGCTACGGCACCGGAGACATTCGCAAAAGCGTCCTCGACGAGTTCGCAATACAGAAAGCGCCGGAGATCGACCGGCCCGGGCAGCGTGAGGCGGCCGAAGGGCACAACCTTGAAACCGAAGCGGCGATAGTAGGGTTCGTCGCCGACCAGCAGCACCAACCCGTGGCCGGTGTCGCGCGCCGCGTCGAGCGCGGTCTGCATCAGCGCGCCGCCGATGCCGCGCTCCATGAAGGCAGGCTCCACCGTCAGCGGTCCGAGCACCAGCGCAGGCCTATCCCCCGCCAGCACGGACGTGAGACGCACCGAGCCCACGATCAGCGTGCCCACCAGCGATACGTAAGACAGCTCGGCCACCGGCGCGACGCCTTCGCGCAGGCGATAGGCCGTGCGGGCGAAACGTCCGGGACCGAAGGCCCGCTCGTGCATGCGTTCGATGGCGTCCCGGTCGGAGGGTTGCTCCCGGCGGATGGTCAGCGCAAGTGAGGTCATGAAGGATTTACCGAATGCGGCCGCGCGACGGCGGCCTGGCGAAAAACACGAGAAACCGGCGCAGACGCGTCATCGGTCTCAGGACGGCACGCGCGTGAACGCACGAACGGTGCGCACGCACCGGCGTCGTCGTCGCTGAATCATGCCGCACCCGACCATCTCGTCATCCTTCCATCACGCCCCTTATCATTCCCTCGCCTGGCTGTCCATCGGCGAAGGGCGCGGCGCCGCAGCAGCGATTGCCCGCATGCGGAAAATATATTAGAATTATTCCAATATATGGAGATCATCATGTTCGCGCAGACCGGCGGCCGCAAATCTCTTGCCCAATTGACGCCCCGCGAGGTGCTGGCCCTCGCCATCGCCAGCGAGGAGGAAGACGCGCGCATCTATCAGGCGTTCGCGGAGCATCTCGCCGGCGAGTTTCCGGCTTCGACGCGACTTTTCGAGACGATGGCCGGCGAGGAACGCGGCCACCGCACGGCGCTTTACAACCTCTACCGGCAGCGTTTCGGCGAGCATCTGCCGCCCATCCGGCGCGAGGACGTGCGCGATTTCCTGCGCAGGCGGCCGATCTGGTGGACGCTCAACCTCGGCATCGACCATATCCGGCGCGAGGCCGTCCTCATGGAGGAGCAGGCTGCCGCGTTCTACGAGCGCGCCGCCGCGCAGACGGCGGATCTCACCGTCCGCCAGCTGTTCACGGAACTTGCCGAGGCCGAGCGGGGACACGAGCGCCGGGCCGAATCGATCGCCGGCACGCTCTTCGACGACGATGCGCTGCAGGGGGAGCGGCGCGCCCAGCAGCGCCGCTTCGTGCTGCAATACGTGCAGCCCGGCCTGGCCGGCCTGATGGACGGCTCGGTATCGACGCTGGCGCCACTGTTCGCCGCGGCGCTCGCCACCCAGAGCAACTGGGAGACGTTTCTGGTCGGCCTCGCCGCTTCCGTCGGCGCTGGGATCAGCATGGGCTTCGCCGAGGCGCTTTCCGACGACGGCAGTATCACCGGGCGCGGCGAGCCGTGGATACGCGGCGTCGTTTCCGGCGTGATGACGGCGATTGGCGGCCTCGGGCACACTCTGCCCTTCCTCGTACCGGACGCGTGGCCCAACGCCTTCCACATCGCGCTGTTCGCGGCCATCGCCGTCGTTGTGGTGGAGCTTGGCGTGATCGCGTGGATCCGGGCGCGCTACATGGACACGCCGTTCCTGCGCGCCGCTTTCCAGGTGGTGGTGGGCGGCTTTCTCGTTTTTCTGTCGGGAATTATCATCGGCAGCGCTTGACCGGCGCCTGATGCTTCGACATGACATCCGGCGACAACCGACCGAGGCACCATGCGCATCGCCCATCTGTCCGACGCCCACATCGGCCCGCTGCCCCAGCCGCGGCTGCGCGATCTGCTCGGCAAGCGCCTCACCGGCTTCGCGAACTGGCGCCGGGCCCGCGCGCGCACCCATGACATGGCGCTGCTGGCGCGCGTGCTCGACGACATCGCCGCGCACACCCCCGATCACATCGCCATGACCGGCGACATCGTCAACATCGGGCTCGCCAGCGAGTTCCCGCCGGCGCGCAAGTTCCTGCAGCGGCTCGGCGCGCCCGCCGACGTCAGCTTCGTGCCCGGTAATCACGACGCCTATGTGCAATCGGCGCTGGCGCCGATGCAGCGCGAGCTCGCGCCCTGGATGCGAAGCGACGACGGCACGGATGCAGGCTTTCCATATGTGCGGCGGCGCGGCGGCGTCGCTCTGGTGGGGCTGTCGTCCGGCGTGCCGACGCTGCCGTTCCTCGCTTCCGGCACGCTCGGGCGCGCCCAGCTCGTCGGGCTGGAGGACACACTCGCCGCGCTCGGCCGCGAGGGCCTGTGCCGCGTCGTCATGGTGCATCACCCGCCCTATCGCGACGGCGCGCGCGCGGGCCGTGGCCTCACCGATGCGGCGGCCTTCGAGCGCATCATCGCGCATGCCGGCGCGGAACTCGTGCTGCACGGGCATAATCACCGCACCATGCTGGCTGAAATCGCGGGAGGCGGCGGCAAGCCCGTGCCGGTGCTGGGCGCGCCGTCCGCGTCGGCCATTCACGGCACCGCCGACCACCGTGCGGGCTATCATTTGCTGACGATAGAGCCCGATGGCGCACGCTCGCGCATCCAGCTCGTCACACGCGGCCACGATCCAGCCGGCGACAGCATCGCGACGCTCGATACCCGCACGCTTAGATGAGCGCCAGCGCCCAAAGCGCCGCGTAGAATCCGCCGGCACCCAGCAGCACACCGGCCATGAACGGCAGCAGCCATCCGCCACCTTTCGGGGCGGGAGGCGGCGGAAGCTCGTCTTTTGGCACCAATGCGGGCGTTGAAGGTGCCAAGGGCGTCGAAGGCGCCGGTTCCGGCGCGGCCTTCTCTTCCTCCGCCCCGCCGAGCACGGGCCGCAGATCGACGACAGGAATGGCGCGCAGCCGCTCCCGGTCGGGAGCGTCGGCGGACGTTGCCTCGCTGGCTTTGTCGCCGCTCATGGCCTGACCTTTCATGGCCTGCCCTTTTCCAGCCGCCCGCGCAGGTAGCGCATGACCGGCCGCTCGAACGCCAGATGCACCGCCACCGCGAGAACGACAGCCGCCACGGTCGCGATGGCGATGTAAGAGGCCGGCCCGATGCCGCTATCGGAGAACATAAGGCGTGTCGCGCGCAGCGCAAACGGATGGAACAGATAAAGCGCATAAGACGCATCGCCCAGCAGCACGAGCGCGCGCGCGAGCGGGGCCGGCATGCGCGGCTCGGGCCCGAAGACCGCCGCCATCACCAGCATCGCCGCCGGCACGCCGAGCGCCAGGGCGCGCTCCACGCCATCTTGCGTCAGATCGTCGTGCAGCATGCGGATCGCGGCCGCCGCCAGCACGGTGCGCATGATGATTCCGGGCCTGCCGCCGGTGTCGCGTGCGAGCGCGATCCCCATGCCCGCAACGAACTCCAGCGCCATCGGGTTGGCCCAGAACGACAGCGGCATCGGCAGCGCGACGAGGAAGCCGAGCGCCGTCAAGGCACAGAAGAACAGCGCGACCAGGAGCACCGTTCGCGCACGCGCCAGCCCCGCAGCCATAGCCGCCGCGAACACGAGGTAGAACGCCATCTCGTAATTCAGCGTCCAGCCCAGCGTCAGCACAGGCTGGACGGCCCCGAGGCTGTTGACGTAGGGCACGAACAGGAACGAAGCCGCGATGTCGGCGCCCGACGGCGGCGGGCTATTGAGCGCCGCTGGCCGCACGAACGCGATGAGCAGGAACAGCCCCGTCGCCAGCCAGTAGAGCGGCACGATGCGTATCAGCCTGCGCGCGAGAAAGCCGCCCGCGGCCCCCGCCCGGCCGAACTGGCCGCGCGTGGCGTGGACGATGACGAAACCGGAAATGACGAAGAAGATATCGACGCCCACTTCCCACGGCAGCGCGCGGAGCGGCGCGAATCCGGCAGGACCGGCGAAATGGACCGCGTCGTATTGGGCGTGCAGGAAGACGACGAAGAGCGCGGCAATCGCCCGCAACGCCTGCACCAGCACGAGCCTCTGGGCGCGGTCCGGCGGGGCGGGCGGGGGCGGGGTAAGGTGCAGGACCATCAGCCGGTCAGCAACCTGTCCTCGGCCAGCGCCTCGCCGCGCGCCTTGCGGAACTCGTCGAGCAGGTCCTCGATGGAGAGGCCGGCGCGGCGTTCGCCCGCGACGTCGAGCAGGATGCGCCCTTCGTGCAGCATCACGGTGCGGCTGCCGGTGTCGAGCGCGTGGCGCATCGAATGCGTCACCATCAGCACCGTGAGATTGAAGCGAGCGGCGAGATCGCGCGTGAGATCGAGCACGAACTCGGCGTTGCGCGGGTCCAGCGCCGCCGTGTGCTCGTCGAGCAGCAGCACGCTGGAAGGCGCAAGCGTCGCCATGACAAGCGACAGCGCCTGCCGCTGGCCGCCGGAAAGCGAGCCCATCGGCTGGTCGAGCCTGTCCTCGAGCTTGAGGTTGAGTTCCTCGATGCGCGCGCGGATGCGCGACAGCCGCGAATGTCGCAGCGCCGGCAGGAACGAGCGCCGCCCGCCGCGCGAGGCCGCAAGCGCCAGGTTCTCGGCGATGGACAGGTTGCCGCAACTTCCCGCCAGCGGGTCCTGAAACACCCGTGCGACGTGGCGCGAGCGCGCCTGCGCCGGCACGCGGCTGACATCGGCGCCGTTCAGCAGCACCCGGCCGGATGTGGGCAGCACGTCACCGGCGATCGCGCCGAGCAGCGTGGACTTGCCGGCGCCGTTCGAGCCGATGACCGACACGAACTCTCCCTCGCCGAGCCGCAGCGAAACGCCGCGCAGCGCCTGCCGCTCCAGCGGCGTGCCGGCATTGAAGGTGATGACGAGACCATCGACCTCGATCATGCCGACGCCCTCCCGCGAACCTTGTGGCGCAGCCGCGGCAACACGAGCGCCACCAGCACCAGCAGCGCCGTGGCCAGATTGAGATCCGACGCCTCGAGGCCGAGGAAGTCGATCGACAGCGCCGTCTGCACCGCCAGCCGATAAATCACCGCGCCGACGACGCAGCCAAGCAGCGCCCATGCGATGCGCCGTCCCGGCACGAGCGTCTCGCCGACGATGACCGCCGCGAGCCCCACGACGATGGTGCCGACGCCCGACGTCACGTCGGCGAAGCCATTGGTCTGCGCGAACAGCGCGCCCGCAAGCCCGACAAGGCCGTTGGAAACCATGACGCCGATGACCACCTGCACCCCGGTGCGCACGCCCTGCGCCCGCGCCATGCGGGCGTTCGCGCCCGTCGCCCGCATCGCGAGCCCGATCTCGGACCGCAGGAACAGCGCCACGAGCGCCACCGCCGCCAGCACCACGACAGCCAGGAACAACGGCCGCACATATTCATCCGCCACCGCGCCGCCCAGCCACGGCGTCAGCACCGTCTGCTCGTTCAGGAGCGCCACGTTTGGCCGTCCCATCACCCGCAGGTTGATGGAGAAGAGCGCGATCATCGTCAGGATCGAGGCAAGCAGATGCAGTACACCGAAGCGCACCGACACGAAAGCCGTGACGAAGCCGGCCAGCGCGCCGGCCAGCACGCCGGCGAGCGTCGCCACCCACGGGTTGATACCGGCGACGAGCAGCACCGCCGTCACGGCAGCGCCGAGCGGGAAGGAACCGTCGACGGTCAGGTCGGGGAAGTCGAGAACGCGGAAGGACAGATACACGCCCAGACCGACGAGGGCATAGATCAGGCCGAGTTCGACTGCGCCCAGGAAGGCGATACTGCTCATGATGGTGTCACAACCTGTCCGGCGCGCCGGTAAGGATCAGCCAAAAAGAATATCGGCGTGCGAGTGCACGCCGATACACATCTTGTCAATGAAAATCAGTCGACGACGGTGACCGCGCGCTTCAGCGCCGCCTCGGGAAGCACGACGCCGATCTTTTCGGCCACGCCCTTGTTGAGGAAAAGATCCGTGCCCTGCGCGAACACGACCGGCAGGTCGGCAGGCTTCTCGCCCTTGAGGATGCGCACCGCGAGCTCGCCCGTCTGCGTGCCCACCTGGCGATAGTTGAAGCCGACCGACGCGAGAGCGCCGCGCGCGACGCTGTCGGTGTCAGCCGCGTAAAGCGGGATCTTGGCCGCCGTCAGCGCGCCCGCCACCGCTTCCAGGGCCGAGACCACGGTGTTGTCGGTGGGCACGAACGCCGCATCCGCCTTGCCGACGAGCGCGCGCGCCGCGCCCTGCACTTCCGCGGTCTTGGTGGCGGGAGCCTCGACCACGGCAAGGCCGACCTTTTCAGCCGCCTGCTTCAGCTCCTTCACCGAAGTGACGGAGTTGGGCTCGCCGGGGTTGAACAGCACACCGATGGTTTTCACGCCGGGCGTCAGTTCGCGGATGAGCGCCACCTGGTCGTCGATGGGCGAGCGGTCCGAAACGCCGGTGACGTTGGCGCCGGGCTTCTCCGCCGACGCGACAAGCTGCGCCCCGACCGGATCGGTGACGGCGCTGAACACGATCGGGATCGTCTTGGTGGATGCTGCCGCTGCCTGCGCGGAAGGCGTCGAGATGGCGATAATCACCGCCGGCGCCTCGCCCACGAACTTGCGCGCGATCTGCACCGCCGTCGCCGGCTGGCCCTGCGCATTCTCGAAGACGACCTTGATTTCCTTGCCGTCGTTGAAGCCGGCGCGGGCAAGCGCTTCCTTGGCGCCCTCGTGCACGGCGTTCAGCGCCGGGTGGTCCACGATGGAGGTGACGGCCACGACCGGCGTCTGCGCCACGGCGACACCCGCGCCTGAAACGACGCCCAAACCGAGCAGAAGCGCCGTCGCCGCGCCCACAGAAGTCTTCAACATAACTCGCCCCGTTTTCATGCAGATCGGATCATCTGCTTTAACACATATGCAGCGGATTTCACGCCGCCTTTTGCGCCGTGGCCGGCAGGCCCGCGCCGAGACGCACGCTCGGCGCGCGCGAACCGATGATGCCGCCCGGACGCCAGACCATCAGCGCCACCATCGCCGCACCGAACGCCAACATGCGGAACTGCGCCAGATCGCGCGCGAACTCCGGCAGCGCCACGACCGCGATGGCCGCGATCACGACGCCGATCTGGCTGCCGAGCCCGCCCAGAACGACGATCATCAGCACCAGCGCCGATTCCCAGAAGGTGAAGCTCTCCGGGCTGACAAGCCCCTGCCGGGCGGCGAAGAACGTGCCGGCGAAGCCGCCGAACATCGCCCCGATGGCGAAAGCCGACAGCTTCACCATGGTCACGTTGATGCCGAGCGACCGGCAGGCAATCTCGTCCTCGCGCAGCGCCTCCCAGGCGCGGCCGATGGGCAGGCGCCGCAGCCGCATCGACACCATGGCCGTAATCAGCACCAGCGCGAAGATGACGTAGTAGAGGAAAACCACACGGTGGATCGGCGCGAAGGGAATGCCGAGCAACTCATGGAAGGCCGTCTGGCCCTCGGGCGCGCGGTTGATGAACGGATAGCCGAAGAAGGTGAGGCGCGGAATGCCGCCGATGCCGTTGGGGCCGTTGGTCAGCGCATCGAAGTTGATCAGGATGACCCGGATGATCTCGCCGAAGCCCAGCGTCACGATGGCGAGATAGTCGCCCCGCAGACGCAGCACCGGAAAGCCGAGCAGGATGCCGAAGAACGCCGCCATGATCCCGGCGAGCGGCAGGCAGATCCAGAAGGACAGGCCGTAAGTCGTCGACAGCAGCGCGAAGGCATAGGCCCCCACGGCATAGAAGGCGACATAGCCCAGATCGAGCAGCCCCGCGAGGCCGACGACGATGTTCAGCCCGAGGCCGAGCATGATGTAGATCAGCACCGTCGTCGCCGTGTCGACGACATAGCGGTCGGCGATGGGCAGGAACGGCAACACCAGCGCCACGAGGCCCATCGCAAGGCCGAGATGGGCGGAGGTCAGGCGGCTGGACGCCTTGCGCCGCTCCGCGCCCGCAGGCGCCAGCGACGGCTTGCGCCCGAACGCGCTGCCCAGCCATGGGCGCGACAGCGCCACGATGAACCGGCCGAAGAACGTCACCAGCGCCGCGATCACCACCCAGTCGAATCGATATTCGATGGCGACGCCGCCGCCGGTCTTGTTTTGCAGCTCGAAACCCACGAGCGGCAGCGCAAGCCCCACCATGATGACGCCGGCGATCGCCGCCTCGCGCAGCGCGCCCGTCAACGGGCTCGCTGATGAATCTGATGCCGCGTACTGGCTCATGAACGGCTGTTCCCGCTTCTTCGTTGGTTTAACAAGGTCGTGCCCCGTCCGCGGCGGGCGCGGGCGGGGCGGGTATCACGGAGCCGATCAGAGCTTGGTCGGCTCGTAGGCGCCGTTGTTCCACTCGAAGACCACGTATTCGGGATTCACGAGATCGCCCTTGGCGTCGAAGCGGAACGTGCCGACGATGGTGTCGAAGGAGTCGGACTTCAGCACTTCCGCGACCTTCTCCGGGTCCTGCCCGGCCTTGGCGATGGCCTGGGCCAGCGTCTGCGCGGCAGCGTAGTAGTAGAAGGCGAAGTTGTCCGGCTCGCCGCCCTTCTTGAGCTCGGCGTAGGCTTCCTGTGCGCTCGGCAGATCCTTGGCGGCGGCGGAGAAGGTGAAGAGCGTGCCCGCGCCGCCCTCGCCCGCAACCGACCAGAACTCGTTGGCCGCGAGGCCGTCGGCGCCGATGAAGCGCGTCTTGAGGCCGGCCTGGCGAGCCTGGCGGACGATCAGCCCGAGCTCGGTGTGGTAACCGCCGTAGTAAACTACATCGACGTTCTCGTCCTTGAGGCGGCTGACCAGCGCCGAATAGTCGCGCTCGCCCGCGTTGACGGTGCCGACGTAGACCGGTTTCACGCCGGCGGCCTCGAGCACCTTGCCCGCCTCGCGCGCGAGGCCCTGGCCGTAGACCTGACGGTCATCGACGATGGCGATGCGCTTGTCCTTGAACTTTTCGGCGATGAACTTGCCGCCGACGGCGCCCTGCTGGTCGTCACGGCCGTTGGCGCGGAAGATCAGCGGATAGCCACGCTCGGTCAGCTCCGGCGCGGTGGCCGATGCGGTGAGCGCAAGCACGCCCTCGTCGTTGTAGACGTCGGAAGCGGCAATCGACGCGCCCGAGCACAGGTGGCCGAGCACGAACTTGATGCCGCGCGACACGACCTGGTTGGCGGCGGAGACGGCATTCTTCGGGTCGCACTGGTCGTCGGCGATCTGCAGGCTGATCTTCTCGCCGTTGATGCCGCCCTTGGCGTTGATGGCGGCCACGGCGGTCTCTGCGCCGAGCTTCGCCTGCGCGCCGAGCGCGGCGATCTGCCCGCCGGTGGCGGGAATGCCGAGCGCGATGTTGATGTCGGCGCGCGCGGACGTCGCTCCGGCGAGCAGCGCGATTGCGGCGACGCCGGCGAGGACGTTCCTGGAAGACAGTTTCAGCTTCATTTTCTTCTCCCGATTCGTGTCTGGATCACGACGACTTGAAGACAGGCGCCCTGGATGGGCAACCCGGATTTTTAACGAGCGGCCGGCGGCGGGCCGTCACACCTTCTCGACGATGGCGCGGCCGAGCAGGCCGGTGGGCCTAAAGAGAAGCACAAGCACAAGAACGGAGAATACCGCGACATCCTTGTATTCCGCCGAGGCGTAACCGGCCCAGAATACCTCGATAAGGCCGATCAGCAAGCCGCCCAGCATGGCGCCCGGCAGCGAGCCGATGCCGCCCAGCACCGCGGCGGTGAACGCCTTGAGGCCGGCGAGGAAGCCGATGAAGAAATCGATCGAGCCATAATAGACAGTGTAGAGCAGCCCGGCCACGGCCGCGAGCACCGCGCCGGCGACGAAGGTGAGCGATATCACCTTGTCGACGTTGATGCCGAGCAGCTCGGCCATCTTGCGGTCCTGCTCGCAGGCGCGCTGGGCGCGGCCGAAACTGGTGCGGGCGACGAAGAGGCTGAAAGCCACCATCAGCGCCAGCGTCACGGCGATGATGACGATGCGCACCACCGCCACCTCGATAGTCTGGCCATCGATAGTGCCGAGCGTCAGGCGCCCGGTGATGAGCGGCGCGAGCGACTTCTGTCCCGCGCCCTGCACGAGCTGTACGAGGCTTTGCAGCAGGATCGACATGCCGATAGCCGAAATGAGCGGCGCGAGTCGCGCCGCTCCGCGCAGGGGCCGATAGGCGATTCGCTCGATCACATAGCCCCAGAGCGCCGTCAGGACCGCGGTGAGCACCAGGGTGACCAGGATGGCGACGGGCACCGACGCAAGGCCGAACTGCGCCAGCATCAGCAGCACGATGAGCGAGATGAACGCACCGATCATGAACACCTCGCCATGGGCGAAGTTGATCATGCCGATGATGCCGTAGACCATCGTATAGCCAATGGCGATCAGGCCGTAGACCGCGCCAAGCGTCAGCCCATTGATGAATTGGTCGACAAAATACGCCAACGTCCCCTCAACCCCCTCGAAACACGTTGCGCTCCCGCATCGCGTGCAATCCGCGTATTCTCGCCGCATTTTCCTGCGGATCGCTTCTTCTTGCGAAAGTATATCCGCCGGAAACGTATCCGCTATGCGTTGCATGAATGGATACGATGCCGCCGCGGCGGCGGCAAGCTTCGCGAACGCCTGATATGTAAAAAATGCACCGCCGAATGCAGTCCTGCGGAAACGCTGCGGATTCGGACCCTTCCGAGGCTCGGGCCAGGCAGGGCCCGCGCCCGCTGGCGAGGGGGCGATCTTGCGGGCGTCAGGCCGCAGCTGTCGCAATTATGAAACCGGATCCAAGAAGGTGAAGGGCACCCTCTTGCCATCATCCCCGCAATCCTGCGATACCACCATGGCCGACTGCGCTGTCCGGGAGGGTGTCGTGGGCGACGGCGCTTTGTCCTGCCTCCCACAGACACCAGAATGCCGATGAAAAAGAAGCTTGAATATGTGTGGCCGGTCATCGGCCTCGCCGCCGTCGTTTTCTCTTTCTGGCTGCTTTACAAGGAGCTGAAGGGCATCTCGGCTAACGACGTGTGGGCGAGCCTTGGCAACATCAGCATCGGCCAATGGGGCCTGAGCATCCTGGCCACCTTCGTGGCATACGGCGCCCTCGCCTGGTACGACCGCATCGCGCTGTTGCACCTGGGGCGCAAGGTGTCGTGGGTCGCGGTGTCGTTGATCTCCTTCACCACCTATGCGCTGTCGCACAACATCGGCGCGTCGGTGCTCTCGGGGGCCATGGTGCGGTTTCGCGCCTACGGCAGCCTCGGCCTCAGCCTCGCCGAAATCGGCGTGCTGGTGGCGCTGTGCTCCTTCACCTTCGCGCTCGGCACAATTCTGCTCGGCGGCATGGTGCTGGTCGGCGAGCCCGAGGTCATGTTGCGGCTGATCGACGCCCCGACATGGATCGTGCGCCTCGCGGGCTTCGGCCTCCTCGGGCTGGTTGCGCTTTACGTGCTCGGCTCGTGGCGCGAGTTCAAGCCGCTGGTCATCGGCAAGTTCGCGGTCTACTATCCGCGCCTGCCCGTGACCTTCCGCCAGCTTTTCGCCGCGCCGCTCGAACTGATCGGCGCAGCCGGCATCATCTATTTCGCCCTGCCTGAAGCCGGAAATCCCGGCTACTTCGTCGTGCTCGGCGTCTTCCTCGCGTCGTTCTCGCTGGCGCTCGTCTCGCATGCGCCGGGAGGGCTCGGCGTGCTGGAATTCGTGTTCATGAACGCGATGGCGGGAGATCAGCTGTCACAGTCCGACATCCTGGCGGCGCTGCTGGTCTTCCGCCTCCTCTACCTCGTGATCCCGCTCGCCTTCGCCATCGTGGTCGTCATCCTCTTCGAGCGGTCGCGGCTGTCGGAGGCGCTTCAAGGGGGCGCGCAAGCCAATGAGGGCAGCAAGCAGGACGACAGGGCGGCGTAGCGCAACCGCGAGACATCAGCGCGGCGTGCGTTCAAGCCGCTCCATCGCAATGAACGCAAGCCGCTGTAAAATATGGAAGTCGGAGCGCAGCTCATGCCAACGACAGACATCCAGACGACGGATAAATCGCCATTTGCCCTGGGCATACGGGGACGCTGCCCGCGCTGCGGCGAGGGGCATCTCTTCAAGGGATACCTGACCCTTGCCGAGCGCTGTGAAGTTTGCGGCCTCGACTACTCCTTCGCGGACCCAGCGGACGGACCGGCCTTTTTCGCCATGTGGCTCGGCAGTTTTCCCGCCCTCGTCGTCGGCCTGTGGCTGGAATTGTCGTTCAGCGCCCCCCTCTGGGTCCATTTCATCACCACGTTTCCACTGATTCTGCTCGGCTGCCTCGCGGTTCTCCGCCCCGCAAAGGGGTGGCTGGTGTGCTCGCAGTTCAGGCACAAGGCCGAGGAAGCACGCTTTGCGGCGGAACGAAAACGCACCAGCGCCACGGCACCCGGCACGCAGCCCCCGGAAGCCGGCAAAAGGGACAACACAGCCGATTGACCTAATTCACGCCGATTTATAATTAAGTAAAACCGAATAAATTTAATAATAACATGGATATTTCATTATTTTTACTCATATAAATTAATCGTTCATTTCAATAAAATGCACAATACGAAATAAATATAAATAATAATTACGGCGCATGATTTCCCATTTTTGGTTTTTTATTATTTATATTTTGTCGGCATTTGACGGCTGCGGCCTTGTTCCTTATGATGCGCGTGTTATTTTAAGCTATATGGTTGCCGGCGCGCTATTATGGAGCATGGTCGAATGTCTACGGTCGCGGATCCCAAAATCCTGTTCTCTGAATTCGGTCGCAAGCTGGGTATCCCGGACCTGGCGCTCGACGAGAACAACGCCATCCGGCTTAGCTTCGACGACATCGTCATCGACGCCCAGTACAATCCCGAAAAGAAGCATCTGGTGCTGCTCTCGATTCTGGGCGATTTCCCGGCGACCAACAACGCGGAAATTTACGCCAACCTGCTTGAGGTCAATCTTGCGGGTCTGCTCGTCGGCTCGGGGGCCGTGGGCCTCGACCGGCAAGAAAGCCGCCTGATATATGTCGACCACCTCTCGTTCGAGGGGCTGTCGCAGGAATCGTTCGAAGAGTTCTTCCGCAAGTCAGTCAACGTCGCGGAGGCATGGCGCAACCTCATCGCTTCGCCGGAATTCAACAGCACGTCATCCTCATCGATGCCGCCGCCGGATGAAGAGTTTGCGTCGCTGCGCGTTTAACCGGCAACCGCGCCGACCGAACCACGGCGCCGGCGCGTTGCACGCATGTTTGCAGTAATTGCTTCTGGAAGTTGAGGCGGTCGCCACACGACTGCCTGCTCCGGTTGTGATCATGCCACCACCTCCCAAAAGCGTTGACGTGGCTTCAATTTCTGACCGCGCGAGAGGTGCGGCGAACCTCTAACCGCATTCTCCCTCAGCGCTCCTAAATCCGCCTGCTTTGGCAGCTCTCGGACCCCGCTGCCCTGTTCGCCTGCCATACGGCGTGTGTGCGTGATAATTCTATTGTATGTTTCACTATTTTATTTTCAAATTACGATCGATTACCCTGAGAAAATCTACATCCGCTCATCGGACGCGCGAGAAGACACGCTTCGCGCTGTCGCAGCATGGCTGCCCGACTCTCAAACAACCCCAGGAACTTCTGCATGAACTTTTCGACCCGCTACGGACGGCCGAATCGTTGCCTGCTTGCGCCGCTCGCGGCGGCCATGTTTCTCGTCGCCGGCCCGGCCCTCGCGGCGCTAGTGGTGATAAAGACCGAGAAGGTCGGCACTGACCTCTATCAGGTACTTCTGGATAAGGACGGAGCGCTGGCCGCCGCCACAGGCGCGCAGCGTTCCGCGCCCGACGGCAAGATTCTGATTCTCGACCCGAACTGAACCGCGCCGCACATTTGCGTCCGCCATTCAGCTGCCCGTGTGCGCCTCAGGAGCAGGAAAGAGCGACCCCCAACCGGAGCGGATCAAGAACATCATCGACTGCTTCCGCCAGTTTCAACTCGTCATCATTACCCGAATTGTCCGCGCTTTTGCATGTATCGTCGGCGCCGGACACTCTGGCTTCCGGCCGCCCGTTTTCACCACTCGCACTGTTGCTGCCGACGATCTGACCATTTTCCGTCAGCAACACCGTTGCGCGGCGTGAAGAAGCAGATCCCGCACTGATCCGGATGAACGTCGCCGTCACTTGCGCCGCCGAACCGAGAGGAAGCGCCGTCAGGTTACGCGCGATCTGCACGACCGTATTGCTCCCTGCCATCCGGTTGCCGATTGCGATCGTACCGGGCACCGCGCCGCTGTTCAGCAACTGATCGATCAAATCCTGATGCGTGATTGCGCGCGGCAACTCCGTGTTTGAACTACCCTGCTCATTCTCTCCAGCGCCCGGCTGGTTTTGAGCTGAGCCGGAATCGGGCCTCGAGCCGGACGCGGAGCCGGAATTATTGCCCGGACGTGGTAATGGCGTCGAACCAGAGCCAGAGCCAGAGCCAGAGCCAGAGCCGGGCCCCGGCTGAGGCGTTGGATTCGCCTCCGGATTGGGGTTGGGGCCTGGGCCAGGACGTGGATCGGGGTCAGGACCGGGACCGGGGCCGGGTCCTGGGCCGGGATCGGGATCGGGGTCAGGGCCAGGACCTGGGCCGGGGCCGGGATCGGGGTCAGGACTCCCGTTCGCAACTGTGAGAATGCCATCGACATAGGTGATGTCGTAGTTGTCCGATGACAGTCCGTTGACAGAGATGATGTAGCTGCCCGCATTCACCGCGCCCTGCGCCGTACCATTGTAAGTCAGCGAACCGCCCAGCACCGCCTCGGTATCACCACCCACGAAACCCGAATAGCTAACGCCATTGCCGCCACTCCATCCGACAGAATCATAGGTCTTCGATGCGTTCTCCGCGCGCACCGTCAACGACGCCTTATCGATGATAAGCGCACCGTCAACATACGTGATGTCATAGTTGTCGGATGTCAGCCCGCTTGCAGTGATCGTGTATGTATTCGCATTTACCGCGCCCTGTGCCGTACCGCCGTACGCCAACATACCGCCAAGAACTGTCTCGGTATCGCCACCCACGAATCCCGAATAGCTAACGCCATTGCCGCCATTCCATGCTGTAGCATCGAAAACCTTCGAAGTGCCGGCAGCCGTGATCGTAAGAGCAGCCTTCGTGATCTCAAAATCGTTGCCGACGAAGTTGATGTCGTAATTGCCGCCCGCAGCCAGCGTGTGCTGGCGGATGGCGTAAATGCCCACGTTCTCGCCCGCGTCCCGCGTCAGGCCGCCCGTGATCACCGATACCGTGTCGCCGTTCATTAGCCCCGAATGCGTGTAGCCCAGCCCCGGATCGACGTCGCCGTACACCCGCGTCGCCGCATTCGCCGTGATCGTCAGCGTGGCCTTCGTGATCTTAAAATCGTTGCCGACGAAGTTGATGGCGTAATTGCCGCCCGCAGCCAGCGTGTGCTGGCGGATGGCGTAAGTGCCCACGTTCTCGCCCGCGTCCCGCGTCAGGCCGCCCGTGATCACCGATACCGTGTCGCCGTTCATCAGCCCCGAATGCGTGTAGCCCAGCCCCGGATCGACGTCGCCGTACACCCGCGTCGCCGCATTCGCCGTGATCGTCAGCGTGGCCTTCGTGATCTTAAAATCGTTGCCGACGAAGTTGATGGCGTAATTGCCGCCCGCAGCCAGCGTGTGCTGGCGGATGGCGTAAGTGCCCACGTTCTCGCCCGCGTCCCGCGTCAAGCCGCCCGTGAT
>CALMIK010000005.1 GCA_937863995.1 uncultured Chelatococcus sp. | reverse complement strand
TTGCGCCACCGATAGTACGTGAACGGGGTCACGCCGATCGAACGAACCGCTTCGCCAACCGAGCGGCCTTGCGACAACAGAACATCGACCTGGCGAAGCTTCGCAACGATCTCTTCGGGTTTGTGCTTCTTCTGGGGCATGACAAAGTCCTCTCAAAGGCTCAATAGCATACTTCAATGAGGACCACTTTTCAGGGGGAAGACCAGCGAGGAGAAACTTTACCTGAAAAATGTTCGCGCACGCATCGTTCATGCTCTCAGCGAGGCTGCCAACATCGTAGGGGGTGATGATGACTGACCAACTCCCCCCTGCCCTTCGCAAACCGAACCTGCGGCGCTGGGAAGCGTCGGAATACCTTGAGCACGTTCACGGCATAACGATCGCAGCCGCGACCTTGGCCAAGCTGGCATCTACCGGCGGTGGACCGCAGTTTTTTCCGAACAACCGTACACCGCTTTATCCCCGCACCGGCCTTGACGAGTACGCCCAGCAGCGCCTGGGCAAGCTGGTGCGCTCTACTTCGGAGGTGACTGCATGACCTTAAAAGCAGTTGCCGCCACGTCGGGGGTAGGAGCCCGGCGCGGCGGCGATAGGACGGGCAGCCTTGCGAGTTACCCGGGTACCAAAAAACATAACGCACTTCGCAAAACAAGCAGGACGATTGTTCCTGAGTTTTCTGACGATGGCGCGTTGATCGGATGGTCGCTTTTTTCCTCACAGATCGAAGCCCGTACCTTCCTGCGGGCAGGAGGTGCGCGATGATGGATTCCTGCATGGCGCGAGCGGCGAAGGCGGAGTTTCTCCGCCTTTATCCCGACGAGGGGCATGCATCCGCCGAAATCTATGCCCGCTTCGTCGTCGGTATTCAGCAGGCGGAAATGGCGCTCAGCTCGTGGCTTATCCGGGACTTGAGCGGGACCGCATATCACATGCGGTGTGCGATCACGCTTTGGCAAACGGCCGGCAAGAGCTTGGCTGAAACGGCAGATATCGCCCGGCAGATCACGGAAGAGCGTGCGACGCCCGACCTGGAGCTTGAGGCAGCGGAATGACCAACGTGACACCACTGCCGCCGAAACGATCCAAATCCGAGAAGCGCAGCGAGAAATGGCCTTTCCGGGTATCCCGGGAAGGCGGTGTTGAGAAACGCGTCGAGCGCCACGACAAGGAAACTGGCATGACCTCGACCAGTTGGCGCAAGGTCTGCTCTGAGCTGGTCATTGAGGCGGAAACCCGATCCGTCGAGAGCGACGACTGGGGTCGGCTGCTCGCGATCCGTGACCGCGACGGAATGGTGAAGCGCTGGCCGCTGCCGATGGCGGCGCTCGCCGGCGACGGCACGGGGTACCGCGAACGCTTGCTGTCGCTGGGCCTCATCATCGAACCGGGACGGTTCGCGCGTGACGCCCTGCATGAGTACATAGCCACCGCCGCGCCACCGGAGAAGGTGCGCGCGGTGAACCGTATCGGCTGGCATGGTCGCGCCTTCGCTTTCAAAGACGAGACCATCGGCAGCGTGAGCGGCGCCGGGGACGAGCGCATCATCCTGCAGGCCAGCGGCTTGTTCGACTGCCCGATGACGACGGCCGGAACACTGGAGGGGTGGCAGGAAGGCATCGCGCGGTATGCGGTCGGCAACTCGCGCCTAGCGCTCGCCATCGCCACCGGGTTTGCAGCGCCGTTGCTTTATATCGTTGGCGCCGAGTCCGGCGGGTTTCACCTCAGGGGACCGTCGAGCACCGGTAAGAGTACGGCCCTCGTTGCCGCAAGCTCCGTCTGGGGAGGCGGAGGCATCCGGGGGTATGTCCGATCGTGGCGAACAACCGCCAACGGCCTGGAGGGTGTTTCGGCCATGTCCAGTGACGGGCTGCTGTGCCTCGACGAGATGGGGCAGGTAGAAGGACGCGACGCTGCAGCTGCGGCATACCAACTCGCGAACGGCGTCGGCAAGGTTCGCGCAACCCGATCTGGCGAGGCGCGGCGACCAGCTGAGTGGCGGCTGCTGTTCCTGTCGAGCGGTGAGATTGGACTGGCCGATAAGATCCACGAGGACCGGCGCGGCGGTCGAGCAATGGCGGGACAGGAAGTGCGAATCATCGACCTGTCTGCGAACGCTGGAGCTGGGCTAGGCCTGTTCGAAAGCCTGCATGAGTTCCCGTCCGCCGACGCCTTTGCACGCCAACTGAAACGCGCTGCCGGCGAGAACTATGGCCACGGTGCGAAAGCCTTCGTCCGATATCTCGTGGAGCATTTTGACGATGTCGAGGAGTTCGTAAAGGCCGCCATCGATTCATTCATCGCTGAGAATGTGCCCAAGGGGGCGGACGGGCAAGTCGGTCGGGTGGCCGCACGCTTCGGGCTTGTCGCGGCGGCTGGGGAATTGGCAACGAGGGAGGGCATGCTGCCGTGGCCGGCAGCCGAGGCGATTGAGGCCGCGGCAAAATGCTTCAAGTCATGGCTGGCTGCGCGCGGCGGGATCGGCTCATCGGAAGCGGGAGCGGCCATAGCGGCCGTGCGCAGTTTCATCGAGGCTCACGGCAATTCCCGTTTTGAGATGATCGGCAGCCTCGTGCCGCGTGACAGCTTGGGGCACCCTATCGAGCAACGCGTTATCGATCGCGTAGGCTATCGGCGTAAGGATGATGACGGGAACGACGAGTTTCTCATCTTGCCGGAATCGTGGAGGCGCGAAGTGTGCGCAGGCCATGATTCCGCATTCGTGGCCCAGACGCTATGCGACCGCGGGATCCTCTTACCGGATGGCGATGCGCTAAGGAGCCGATCGAGGTTACCCGGCATTGGCCAGCCAGTACGTTTCTATCGGATCAGTGCGGCCATTCTCGCCGACAACTGACATCGGAAATCAGCCAATATGTGACGCCTGTGACACCTTCAGAATGAGAGGGTGTCACAGGTTTTCTCTTTATAAATCAACGCTGTGACAGGTGTGACAGCCGTGACAGCTGATTTTGATAATGCACGGGATGAAAATGATATGGCGCGCCTAGGCGGATCGAGCTTCGGCCCGCTTCCTGCTTCCTATACGCTTCCTGCATAGGTTGGCGCCCTTGAGAGCGATCTTGCTAAATCTTTGATATTTCAGGGATTTGGATGGTGGGCGGTACAGGGATTGAACCTGTGACCCCTGCCGTGTGAAAGCAGTGCTCTACCGCTGAGCTAACCGCCCATCCTGTTTTCTTGCTTCGCCCGCAGCTGCGCCGCCCGACAAACATGAAAACCGGCGCAGCCCGGATCGTCCGGGGCGCCTGTACCGTTCTTCTAGAAAGGTCGGAGCGTTCCGTCAAGCGTTCTCGTTCATCAAGATGTCGTTTTCACCCACGAAGCGGCCGAGCGGGTGATCGCAGCCGTCGCCGTCCACAGTTCGTCGAAGTGCCCGATTACGTGGTCCGGGGCCAGTTCGGCCACCGGCACGTCCGAATAGCCAAAGGGCACGGCCACCACCGGCACGCCCGCGGCGCGGGCGGTGCTGATGTCGGTAACCGAATCACCCACCATCACCGCACGGGACTGCGAGCCCCCGGCGCGCCCGATGGTCAGCGTCAGATGGCGCGGATCGGGCTTGAAATAAGGGAACGTGTCACGCCCGCAGATCGCGGCGAAGCGATCCGCGATGCCGAGCAGTTCGAGCAGCCGCAACGATTGCCCCTCGAACTTGTTGGTGCACACAGCCAGCACCCAACCCTCGTCGCGGAACCTGTCGAGCGCCTCCGGCACGCCGGGAAACAGCTTCGTCTCGCGCAGCAGGTTGCGGCTGTAATAGTCGATGAAGAACCGGAACATACGCTCCAGCCGCGCGTCGTCCACCGCGCTGTAGCCCGCTTCGTTGAAGCCGCGCAGGATGAGGGAGCGCGCGCCCGCGCCGATGAGATCGCGCGCCTTCTCGAAGGAAAGCGGCGGCAGACCCTCTTCCGCCAGCACCGCGTTGAGCGCCGCGACGAGATCGGGCGCGGTATCGGCGAGGGTGCCGTCGAGATCGAAAACGGCAATCGGGGGCAGGTGATCGGTCATGGGGCGCACTGCGGGTTCGGGGGCGGAAAATATCGAAGCGGAAACGCGGCACGGACTATAGGCGCGGGCAAATGAGGCGGCAACCGCGACATTGCCGGCAGGCGGGGGCAAAAGTCTCTGCAATTCTCCGATTTGAACGCATTCCGGGCGATCGGGTGATTCCATTTGGACGGAAAGCACACTAGAACGGGCACAGGATCAAACGCAGGCACTCACCACGGGCGCATCCACGATGACCGACGCATTCCGCACGACCACATCCCGGAAAGCCGGGGGCCACGGAGCTTGCAGCCATGAAGCCCGCAACGATGGAGCCGGGCGCTGGCGCCTGCCGGCCCGCGCGGCCGCCGCCGCCGTGGCGCTCGTGCTGCTGGGCGGCGCATCGCCGTTCGCCTTCGCCCCGGCCCCCCAGCTCGACCTCAACCGCATCTACCGCGTCAACGCGGCCACGGGCGAGGTCGGCGCCTGCCAGTACGGCTTGAAGGAAGGCACGATCGGCGTCACCTTCTGCTTTCCGGCGGGCGAGGGCGCGGGTCCGCAGACGCTTGGCGAATACGGCCTCGTCAGCTCGAGCCACACGCGCGAGAGCGGCGTGTTCCGCGTCAACTACCGCACCGGCGAGATCAGCAGCTGCTACGTGTTCAACACGCACGTCGTCTGCACGCCGCAGTTGAGCGCAACCGACGCGACCGCGCCCGCGACGCCGGCCCCCGCCCGTGCGCAGGAAGGCGCGGCCGGCGACGGCAACGCGCCCGCGACGCCGGCGCAGTGAACGCCTCGCCTTTGGCGCAACCCCTGTCAGGAGACGAACCGTTGAGTGATTCCTTGAAGCGCGAAGCCGCCGCTCGCGCCGTAGCGCTGGTCGAGCCGGGCATGCGCCTCGGGCTCGGCACCGGCTCCACGGCGCGGCATTTCGTAGCGCTGCTGGGCGAACGCGTCCGGCAGGGTCTCGATGTCGTCGGCGTGCCGACCTCGGAAGCGACCCGCGTTCAGGCCGAGCAGGAAGGCATCCGCCTCACCACGCTGGAGGAGACACCCCGGCTCGACCTGACCGTCGACGGCGCGGACGAGTTCGACGACAGCCTGCGGCTGGTGAAAGGCGGCGGCGGCGCGCTGCTGCGCGAAAAGATCGTCGCGGCCGCGAGCGCGCGCATGGTGGTGATCGCCGATGCGTCGAAGCGTGTCGGCCGGTTGGGACAATTCCCGCTGCCGGTCGAGGTCGTGCGCTTCGGCCTGCGCTCCACCCACGAGACGGTCGCGGACATCGCGGCACGTTTCGGCGCGCAGGGGGCGGTTTCGTTGCGGCAATCAGGCGCGACGCCTTTCGTCACCGATGAAGGCCACTATATCCTCGACATCGCCTTCGGCGCGATCGCGGAGCCGGAGGCGCTGGCGGCGGCGTTGGCCGCTGTTCCCGGAGTCGTCGAGCACGGCCTGTTTATCGGCCTGTGCGAAACCGCCTTTCTTGCCACCGACACGGGCGTCGTCACCATCACCGCCCGGTAACAGGCCGCACGTCGGCGGCGTCATGAACCAGAACACGGGATGGCGGGCTTACGGATCGGCAAATAATCTGCTAAGCCGCGCACATTCTGGGAGATCATCCATGCAACGTCTCGTGAAACGCTTTCCCCTCGGCCGCAACGCGCTTCGCGCCCTCGCCTTCGCGGCGCTCGCATCGTCCGGCGTGGCGGTCGGCACCGGCGCGCAGGCGCAGCAGCCCGCACAGACGCCCGCCACTGCCGCTGCCACCAACCTGGCGCAGAGCCACATCGACGTGGCGCGCGACGTGGTCATGCTGTCGGGCATGGGGCGCACCTTCGACGGCCTGCTGCCCACGTTCGGCGACCAGGTGCGGCAGACGTTCATCACCCGCCCCGAGATCTCGGGCGACCTGAACGCGGTTCTCGATCAGCTGAAGCCCGAGCTGGAGACGCGCAAGGACGAGATCCTGAACACGTCGGCGCGCATTCTCGCCACCCGCATCAACGAAGAGACGCTCGTCCAGATCCGCGAGTTCTTCCGCTCGACCGCCGGCCAGCAGTACGTCGCCACGCAGCCGCTGGTGCTCGACGACCTGTTCTCCGCGCTGAACACATGGGTTGGCGACGTTTCGGCCTTCGTGATTTCGCGTGTGCGCGAGGAAATGCGCAAGCGCGGCCACGAAATCTGAGCCGCACGGAAGACAAGCACCGCCGCTGAACACACGCCGCGGCGGTTTTCTCGGAGCATCGCGTTCGGAGCGTTTCATCATGGCATCATTCGACGTCGATCTTTTCGTCATCGGTGGCGGATCGGGCGGCGTGCGCGCCGCGCGGATCGCAGCCGGCCACGGCGCGAAGGTGATGCTGGCCGAGGAATATCGCTACGGCGGCACCTGCGTCATCCGCGGCTGCGTGCCCAAGAAGATCCTCGTCCATGCCAGCCGCTTCCCGGCTCATGCCGCCGGCGCGGCGGGCTTCGGATGGAGCAACGGACCGGCCGCGTTCGACTGGCCGGCGCTGATCCGCAACAAGGATGCCGAGATCACCCGCCTCGAAGGCATCTATGCGCACAATCTCGAACTCGCCGGCGTGACGATCCTCCGGAGCCGCGCCGTCATCGAGGATGCGCACACGGTCCACGTCCTCGCCACCGGCGAGCGCATCCGCGCCGCGCACATCCTCGTCGCGACGGGCGCCACGCCGGTCATCGACACGACGTTTCCCGGCTTCGAGCTTGCAATCACCTCCAACGAGGCGTTCGACCTGCCTGCCCTGCCCCGGCGGGTGCTCGTCATCGGCGCCGGCTACATCGCGGTTGAGTTCGCGGGCATTTTCGCTGGCCTCGGTGCCGAGGCGTCCCTGGTCTTTCGCGGCACGAACCTGCTGCGCGGCTTCGACGCGGACGTGGTCGCCGCAATCGAGACCGCTTACGAGGCGCGCGGCATCCGCCTGCTGCCCGGGCGCACGGTCGCGAGCCTCGCGCGCACGCCTGACGGCGCGGCGATCGAAGCCCGCCTGTCCGATGGCACCACCGCCGTGTTCGACGCGGTCATGTCCGCCATCGGCCGCAAACCCAACATCGCCGGCCTCGGGCTGGAGCAAGCGGGCGTGGCGCTAAACCCCACTGGCTCCATCGCCGTCGACGGCTTTTCGCAAACCAGCGTGCCCTCCATCTACGCGGTGGGCGACGTGACGGGCCGGGCCAACCTGACGCCTGTCGCCATCCGCGAGGGACATGCCTTCGCCGACACCGTTTTCGGCGGCAAGAGCTGGCAGGTGGATCACTCGATCATCCCGACCGCCGTTTTCTCCACCCCCGAGATCGGCACCGTCGGTATCACAGAGGCGCAGGCGCGCGCACGCGATCTCGACATCGCGATCTTCCGCACCAGCTTCCGGCCGCTGCACGCGGCGCTGTCGGGCAGCAGCGAGCGCATGCTGATGAAGATCATCGTCGACCGGCAAACCGATCGCGTGCTCGGTGTCCACATCGCAGGCGAAGCGGCGGGCGAGATGGCGCAGCTTGCCGGCATCGCCGTCACCATGGGCGCGACCAAGGCGGATTTCGACCGCACCATCGCCGTCCACCCCACCAGCGCGGAAGAGCTCGTCACCATGCGCACGCCCGTGGCCTGAGAGGTCGCGCCTGCGCGGGTGGCATTTTGTTGCGCGATGTTTATATCCGTATATAAGCTGAAAACTTCTTTCGGGCGGGCGCCGAGGTCAGGCCCCGCCCGTATGATTACCTTGTCAAGGGAGAGCGTGTCATGACGGAGCGTTGGACGCCATCGAGCTGGAGATCGAAGCCTATCCAGCAGGTGCCCTCCTATCCCGACGCACAGGCGCTGGCGGCTGTCGAAGAGCAGCTGTCGACCTTTCCGCCGCTCGTTTTCGCCGGCGAGGCGCGCCAGCTCAAGCGCCAGCTCGCGAAGGTGGCCGAAGGCAAGGCGTTCCTGCTGCAGGGCGGCGATTGCGCCGAGAGTTTCGCCGAGCATTCGGCAGACAACATCCGCGATTTCCTGCGTCTGTTCCTGCAGATGGCGGTGGTGCTCACCTATGCCGGCGGCCTGCCGGTGGTGAAGGTGGGCCGCGTGGCCGGCCAGTTCGCCAAGCCGCGCTCCTCGCCCAACGAGACGATCGACGGCGTGAGCCTGCCGAGCTACCGGGGCGACATCGTCAACGGCATCGCCTTCTCCGAATCCGCGCGCACGCCCGATCCGCACCGGCAGCTGAAGGCGTTCCGCCAGTCGGCGGCGACGCTGAACCTGCTGCGCGCCTTCACCAACGGCGGCTACGCCAACCTCGACAACGCCCACCGCTGGATGCTCGGCTTCGTCAAGGACAGCCCGCTGTCGGACCGCTACCGCGAAATCGCCGACCGCATCACCGAGGCGCTCGACTTCATGCGCGCCTGCGGCATCGATGCGGAATCGAGCCCGGAAATGCGCGCCACCCAGCTCTATACCAGCCACGAGGCGCTGCTGCTCGGCTATGAGGAAGCGCTGACGCGCGTCGATTCCACCTCCGGCGACTGGTATGCGACATCGGGTCACATGCTGTGGATCGGCGACCGCACGCGCCAGCTCGACCACGCGCATGTCGAGTACTTCCGCGGCATCAAGAACCCGATCGGCCTCAAGTGCGGTCCCTCGCTGAGCGCCGACGAGCTGCTGCGCCTCATCGACGCGCTGAACCCCGCCAACGAGCCCGGCCGCCTGACGCTGATCGCGCGCTTCGGCTCGGACAAGGTCGAGGCGCACCTGCCCGCCCTCGTGCGCGCGGTGAAGGCGGAAGGCCGCTCGGTGGTGTGGTCGTGTGATCCGATGCACGGCAACACCGTCACCGCCAACGGCTACAAGACGCGTCCCTTCGAGCGCATCGTGGGCGAGATCGCCACCTTCTTCGACGTGCACCACGCCGAGGGTACGCACGCGGGCGGTATCCACCTGGAGATGACCGGGCGCAACGTCACGGAGTGCACCGGCGGCGGGCGGCCGCTGACGGCCGACAATCTCTCGGACCGCTACCACACCCACTGCGATCCGCGCCTCAACGCGGAACAGGCGCTCGACGTTACCTTCCTGGTGGCGGAGCGGCTGAAGCAGGAGCGCCTGCTCAGGGCGCCCCACACGCCGGCGGAAGCAGCCGAGTAAGCTGCACCCTCACCGATACGACAAGGGCCGGCGCAAGCCGGCCCTTTCAGTTGGAATGCTCAATAAATTTTGGACCTGAGACTGGCCGCGCAGCTTTGTCAGGCGCTCTTCATCAACTGATCAATTGACGAGCCCTTGCACCGGCGCGCCGGCTCCGCCGGGACCGAAGTAGCGCTCTATCAGCATACGGCGGGTTTCGGGGTCCAGCACGGCCAGCGCCTGCCCGGCCTTGACCGCCGCCGCCTCGATCTCGTCGCGGGAAACGTCCCCCCGCCCTCCCAGAACGGTGAGAGCGGTCAGCACCTCCACGGCGCGCTCGCGCTCATGGCGCATGGCATAATCGGCGCGATAGCCCACCGGCTCCGGCGAGAACCAGTAGACGATGCCGATGCAGATCGCAAAGCGCGCCAGAAAACCCATACCTCGCCTTCCATCCGGCTCTCACGCGCACGATGCGGGGCAAAGGTGAAGATGGCGCTAATGGCGGGTTAAAGCATTTCGACGTTTCGTTGAAACGCAAAAATGCTTCAGCTTTCTGAGTTAACGCGCTTTCTTCACGCAAAGCGGCATCCACTTTGCTTGAAAACGCCTTAGCCCGGCATCACGCAATGGTGTGGGGAGTTCAGCTTCCGGCCGCTTCGGGTGTGTCGAAGTTCGTCACGAGCGGCAGGGCGTCCGGCTCGACGAGGCCGGCGAACCAGCGGGTGGGAATGTTCGTCACCATCCGGTTGTATGCGTCGGCAGCGCGTACGTAATCGCTGCGCGCCACGACGATGCGGCTCTCGCTCTGGGCGAGCCGGCCCAGCACCGTGCTGACCGGCGGCACGATCCGAAGTTCGGGGAAGAACTGCAGCATGTCGAGCACCCGCACCAGCTCCGCCGACAGCGCCTCCTGCTTCGCCAGATAGGCATGAAAGCTTTCCTGCGAACGGGGAGCGGCATCGTCCAGCGGCGCCGCGATGATCTGCTGGCGCCGCGCCTCCAGCGCATCGATAAGGTCGGTGCGCGTCGGGTTGACCGTGCGCACGGCGTCGATGACGTCCTGGGTGAGATAAGCCCGCATCAGGAACTGGCGCTGAACCTCCTCCCAGGCATTGAGCGCGCGGCTCTCCGCCTGAGGAACATTCATGAAGCGCGCACCCGCGAAAGCCAAAGCGAGAACAAGAACGACGCCGATAACAATAAAAACCCGGCTGCGGGAGGATGCCGCCATTCCTGAAATCCTCTGCGTTTGGCTAATCAAGGTCATTCTTCCGTAGATTTATGCTAAACAACGTTGCTGCAGCCGCGCACAGTGAACACGAATTATTCACCGGACACAATGCCGCCGCAATCAATTGTGTGCTTTATCCTCAACGTCAGCGGCCAAGGACTCGCCTTCCGGCAGGGCATTCTCAGTCATGCCGTTCTCGAGCATCAGACGGGCGCGGGCGCGCATCTTCTCGGTTTCGCTCTTCAACTGACCGCAGGCGGCGAGGATGTCGCGGCCGCGCGGCGTGCGCACGGGGCTGGCGTAGCCGGCGCGGAACACGATGTCGGAAAACCGCTCGATCGTCTCCCAGTCGGAGCACTCATACTTGGTGCCCGGCCACGGATTGAACGGAATGAGATTGATCTTGGCCGGAATGCCCTTCAGCAGCCGCACGAGTTCACGCGCATCGGCGGGCGTGTCGTTGACGCCCTTCAGCATGACGTATTCGAAGGTGATGCGGCGTGCGTTCGACAGGCCGGGATAGGCGCGGCACGCGTCGAGCAGCTCGGCGATCGGATACTTCTTGTTGAGCGGCACCAGCTCGTTGCGCAGGTCGTCGCGCACCGCGTGCAGCGAAATCGCCAGCATGCAGCCGATTTCCGCGCCCGCGCGCTCGATCGTCGGCACGACGCCCGAGGTGGAGAGCGTGATGCGCCGGCGGCCGATCGACATGCCCTCGCCGTCGGCGACGACATCCATCGCATCGCGCACGTTGTCGAAATTGTAGAGCGGCTCGCCCATGCCCATCAGCACGATGTTCGACACATAGCGGCTGCCGTCGGTCGGCACGAAGCCGTTCTCGGGCGGCGCGGCCTCCGGCCAGTCGCCCAGCATGTCGCGCGCCACGACGACCTGCGCCACGATCTCGGCGACAGTGAGATTACGCACCAGGCGCTGGGTGCCGGTGTGGCAGAAGGTGCAGTTCAGCGTGCAGCCCACCTGGCTCGATACGCACAGGGTGCCGCGGTCGACCTCGGGAATGTAGACGCACTCGATCTCCGCGCCGCGGTCATGCGGGCCGGTGGAGGGCATGCGGATGAGCCATTTGCGGGTGCCATCGCTCGACACCTGCTCGGTGACGACGCGCGGACGCTCCAGCGTGTAATGCGTCGCGAGGGTCGTGCGCAGGCCCTTGGCGATGTTGCTCATGGCGTCGAAATTGTGGACGCCGCGCAGATAGATCCAGTGCCACAGCTGGGTGACGCGCATCTTCAGCTCGCGCTCGGGCACGCCGATGGCCGCAAGCGCATCGCGCAGGCCCTGACGTGTCATGCCGAGGAGCGAGGGCAGCGGCGCGGCCGCCGGCGCGAGAGCCGGCAAGGCGCCGACGCGCGACATGAGCGCACGCGCTTCCCGCGCGTCCGCTGTCAACGTGCCGCCTGCCGTCTTGTTGCCGTGTGCGATGCCGGGCGCAACCGCCGCCGTCGTCATGCCGAACCCATCCGTCCCGCGCCCGGATGCTGCCGAACGCCTCTGTGCGGCAAGTCGTCCGTCCGGGTCGGGCCCGGCCAGCAAGACAGCCGCCTGTTTACGAAAGCGCGCCTATAGCACGCTCCCGCCCAAATAACCAGAGGCTTCGACCGTCATCCGCGAAACGGTCAGGGGCACTCGCGCGCCAGGCGCTGCAGCGCCGCGCTCACGCCGGCAAGCGAGTATTCATCGGTGAGGGACGAACCGCGCGCCGAAGTGGAGCGGATGGTGAGCTTCGAGCCGCCGCGCAGGGCCGCCAGCAGCGCCGCTTCCTGGGCTGCGTCCTTCACCCAGACATTCGCGCCGGACGTGACGAGGGCGAAAGTAGCGCCGCCGTTAATGACGGCCTGGGCGTCCTGCCCCGGGCGGGTGGGGAAGCCCATCACCAGGCTGAACTCATTGCGCACGTTATCCGCCGGGCGCGACGAAACGAAGAGATAGCCCGGATCGCGGTTGAGTCCAGCCGGCAGCCGCGTCTTGGGCTGGGTCACGGCGTAACACACCTTCGCGTTGCCCTGCTGCGAGGTGTAGACGCTCCAGTCGGAGAAAGTACCCGCGAGCACCGAGCCCGCCGGGGCCTGCGCCCTTGCCGGCGCGGCCGGCAACGCGAATGCGAGAACCGAGGCTGCGAGAAGGCCCGCCAGGGGACGTGTCGAAGTCAATCGAATCATGGCCGCATCATACCCTTTCCAGCCGGCGCGCGCTGCCGGACATCAACTTTTTTACCAAAGCAGCCCACGTCCGGTCCACACGTCGTGCCGACCGCAAGCTCGCAAGAATTTTCACCGATCAGCGCGGGCTGCGCGATGGCCGCCAACACGGCGCGCCCCAACCTGCCCTGATCTCGCCCGCTCCGGCCGATGCCGACGCCGGCGCCACGTCCGTGGTCTCATCAGGCTTGACACGGGATGGTAAAATTTCTGTCACCGGCGAGGAAGGCATTTGCCTCCATCACCCGCAAAAGGCGACGAAATCCCGCGCCGGGGGCGCCAAAACATCGCCAGCCCCTGTTTACCCGCCCTTCGGCGGCAGGGGAATCACGTTTTGGGGAGCGGCGGCAAACGCCGGTCGAGCAGCGCACGGCCGGATAGGCTTACGTCCGCGCCGTCTCCTGCTCCCGCGCGCCGCGGACAGCCGCATGCGCGTCGGCGACGGCGTCTCGGACATTGGCCTTGAAATGCACCAGCGGATGGCGGACGCCATGGAGCAGCAGCGTGCGGCGCACGCCGGGCCGCGCCCCCGAAATCGAGATGAGCGCTCCGCGCCCGTTGGCCTTGCGCACGAAGCCCTCGATGGTGGAAGCCGCCGTCGAATCGAGGAACGGCACCGCCGAAAAGTCGATCACATACGCCTTGGGCCGGCGGGCGATCTGGTCGAGCGTGGTGCCGACGCTTGCCGCCGCACCGAAGAAGAAGGCGCCGGAAATGCGCGATACCACGACATCGGGATCGCTCGCCTCGCCGGCATCGTAGGGCGCGAACTCGCGCGCATCTTCCGTGTCGGACTGGTCCTCCGTGCCGTGCAGCAGGGAGGCGGCGTTCTCCACCTCGACCGACTGGGCCATGCGGTGCAGGAACAGCAGCGAGCTCAACGTAAAGCCGACGACGATGCCCTCGACCACATCGCGAAAAACCGTCAGCACGAACGTCGCCGCCAGCACCACGCCGTCGCCGCGCGAGGCGCGCAGCAGCACGGAAATGGCGTGCTTCTCCACCATGTTCCAGGCAACAGTCGCCAGCACGCCCGCAAGCGCGGCCAGCGGAATGAAGGAAGCAAGCGGGGCCAGCAGCAGGATGAAAAGCAGCAGGAACACCGCATGCAGCATGCCGGCCACCGGCCCGTGCGCGCCCGCGCGCACGTTGGTGGCGGTGCGGGCGATGGTGCCCGTGACGCAGAATCCGCCGAAAAGCGCCGAAGCGGCGTTCGCAACCCCCTGCGCCACCAGCTCGCAATTGGAACGATGCCGGCGGCCGGTCATGGTGTCGGCGACCACCGCCGACAGCAGGCTCTCGATGCTGCCGAGCAGCGTGAACGCGACCGCAGCGGGAAGGGCCGCCAGCAGTTTGTCGATGGTGATGGCCGGCAGTTGCGGCGCCGGCAACTGCTGCGGAATGCCACCGAACCGCGTGCCGATGGTATCGACCGGCAGATCGAACGCCCATGTCACCAGCGCGGCGACCGCCACCACGATGAGCAGCCCCGGCAGGCGGGGCCGATACTCGCGCAGCCCGATGATGGCCGCAACCGTGGCGCCCGCGAGCAGGAAGGCGGTGACGTTGAACGTCGGCAGGGCGGCGGCGAGCGCCGACAGCTTCTCGAAGACGGGCGACGGCTCGGGACCGGCGAGGGTCAGCCCGAAGAAGTCCTTGATCTGGCTGATGAAGATGATGACTGCGATACCGGCCGAAAAGCCCACCGTGACCGGATAAGGAATATATTTGATAAAGGTGCCGAGCCGCAGCAGCCCGACGAGCACCAACAGGATGCCCGACAGCAGCGTGGCGAGGATGAGCCCCTCCACCCCCTGAGCGCTCACGGTGGCGGCCACGAGCACGATGAACGCGCCGGCCGGACCGCCGATCTGGAACCGGCTGCCGCCCAGCAGCGACACGAGGAAGCCGCCGATGATGGCCGTGTACAGCCCCCGCTCCGGCCCCACGCCCGACGCGATGGCGATAGCCATCGACAGCGGCAGCGCGACGATCGCCACCGTCAGGCCGGCGACGGCGTCGGCCTTGAAATGCGCCAAGGTGTAGCCCTCGCGCAGCACTGTGACGAGCTTGGGCGTGAAGAGATCGACGAAGGACGGCCCGGCTGGCGTCCGGCCTCCTTCTCCGCCCCCCGCGCCCGGGCGCGATGGGTGGCCTTCCGGCGGGACGTGGGATTCGGCAATGGGACGCGACGACATCATGGCACTCCCGCGTGGCAGGCATCGGCGATGCGCCACGTCATGCAGCAACCCTGCGCGGTCTCTCGCGACGCTTTCCGCCGTCAGGGCACCGGCGGCGACACGGGTTCGGGCAAGGGCTGCTTCAGCCGCACGCCGCGCCCGCCACCATGGCTTGGCGCATGCTCGCCCAGCAGAACCACGCCCGCGCGGTCGAACGCCTCGATGACTTTCGTCAGCGTGTCGACGACGCCACGGACGTTGCCCTCGCTGGTCTCCATCCGCTGGATGGTGGGCAGCGAGACGCCGGAAAGCTCCGCGAGCTGGCGCTGGTCTATCCCCAGCAACGCCCGGGCAGCACGCATCTGGGCAGCGGTAATCACGCGACGGACCCGTTTTCAATCATGTGAAGTACCATATCACCCATCAATAATGATGTCAAAAACATCATCATTGACATTCTGGCCATGCTTGCGGCGCCAGCCATCGTCGCCGGGAAGGATGCGGGACGGCAAAGCCGGCATTTGCTATAGTGTGGACCGCACCTTTACCGGAACCTGCGCGCGGCGGACCGGCTTTCTCCAGTGGAGCGGCGGCGGTTCGCCGATTTGCCTATGGCATCTATGGAGGTTGACATGACGACACCGAAGCCCGGCCCTGCCAGCACGCCCGACGATCCCCTCGGCGAACAGGCGCGGATCGACGAGCGGCTCGACAGGGAACTGGCGGAAACCTTTCCGGCGAGCGACCCGCCTTCCGTGATCAGCCCGGTTTCCGGCGACCGGACTCCCACCGAGAACGACGAGCGGGATAAAGACGCCCCCGGCCCCGCCGAAGAGCCCCCTGCCTGACGTGTCCAGAACGAAAAAATACCCCGCCGGAGACGCAATCGCCGGCGGGGTGAATATTTTTCAGGACAGGCGCGCCGATCAGCGATGCCACCCGCCCTGGTCGAACACCCACTGATTGCCGCGCCGCACCCACTGCGGGTTGCGGTGATGCCAGCCCGAACGCTGGCGGGTCCACTGGCCGGGGTTCCACACGTAGTTGCGACGGCGGTGATCCCACGCCCAGAAGCCGGGGACCCAGACGTAGCCGTTGCGCGGGGGCGGGCGGCGCTCGTGGCGCGGCGGCGGCGGCGCCTGATTGGGGCGGTTACCGTGATTGCCGGGGGGAGGACCGGAAGGACGGCCGTGAGGCCCACCCTGCGGACCGCCCTGAGGCGGACGGCCCTGAGGGGGACGACCATGGGGCTGCGGACCGAAACGCGGATCGGAACCCTGCTGCGCCTGCGCCTCGCCGACAGCGGCGATGCCGGCGACAGGCGCGGCGATGCCCGCCAGCAAAAGGCCGCTGAGGAAATGCCGTCTTGATACCATGCTGCTCTCCTTATCAACCGGGATACGGACGCGATGCACTCGAACGCCGCGATTAGCGATAAACAACACCATCACGTTGATGAAAAATTACTGCAACACGATGGCAGGAATCGGACATCGCCAAGGATGACGGAAAATTAATATTTCATAACAATATATTAACAGTTCATGCGCCGCGATCGTCCGGGCATGCCTGCGCCGTTTCAGCGCACCCATCACAGAATGGCCGGAATGTCATGGGAGCTTTCCCGCCATTGATGACGTCGGCCGCATCGGAAACGCCGGCCCGCAGGATCAGATTAACGCTTTATTGCCGATTTTCATTTGAGTAGGTATTCACCGGCATGAGTTCCCCTGTCACCGGAACACGTTTTCCCGCCGCCGACGCTTATACCCGCGCCACATCCGTCCTCCCGCACCACTCGGCCGAATACTTGTCGTGCGACGATGCCGCCCCTGTCCGGCAGGCGGCGGACAACACGGGCCCGGCATCAATCTTCGGGCGTTTCGAAACGGCGGCGCGGCTGGCCTGCACGCCGCAAACCGCCTTCGCCTTCGCACGCGCTCTGCCGACACCGCCCGCGCATCGTCCGGCTCTCGACGCCGCCACTTTTACGATAATCGCCGAACAAGCATCTTCCGGATGCTTCTCCGGCCTTTGTGACTGGTTCCGGGAACTGGCGGCAAAAATCGTCTCATGGTGGCGCGACAGCGATGCCAACCGTGAAATCCGCGGAATTTTCCGGCGTGTGACGGACGACCAGCTTGCCCGCATCAGCGTTCCGGAGCGCCGCACGGAAGTCCGGGCACTGCTGGACGCACTCGTCGATCCCGCGTCCGGCTGGCCTCTCGACATGCGCGACGTAGCGACCGTCGTCCGCAAGGTCCGCAGCGAGAAAATCCGGACCCGACTCGAAGCCGTGATGGACGGGCTCGACGCGAGGCTCGCCAACGCCCGCCATGATGCCGCAGATGTGGAGGCCGACATCGGCGCGGCGGCAAATGCACTGTTACCGCAGGAAACTGCCGGCGTGCGCGACGCTTGGCCGGCAGGCAAACGCCGTCTGGTAGCAAACCTCAACACGGCGGCAAGTATCGTCCGCACCGACAGACTTCTGGTGCGAAAGCTTCCTCAGTCGATGCATTCGGAGCGCATGGCGCGGGATCAGCTCGCGCGCGCCGCCACCGCCATCGACCGCGCCGAGGCAATCACCGCCACATTCAGAGCCCGACTAGCGGTGGCAAGGCTGCTTTCCACGCCCGCGACGGCAATCGTCGCGAACGCCGCCGGCCTCAATTGCGCCGCAACCCTTCAGGAGTCGGAATGAGATAGGGCGCGACGATGCGGACGTTGCGCCGGCTTCCGTCCGGCGCGGCGGCGGTTATCATCGTTCCCTCGCGCCGTGAAAGCGTGGTTTCCTCACCGGCGATACCCGGTCCGATGCCGGCCGAATCCCCGCCGCCCGTTGGCAGCTCGCTCGCGTCCGTCACTTCATCCGCGTCAGCCGGCTCCGGCGCGCGCGGCGCACGGGGCGCGGAGCGGGATGCCGTCCGCGACGAGACGCGCGGGCGCGACAGTTCCTGCGCCTTCTCGGCGGTGACGAGAATATCGTCGCCCTGGGTGCCGACGAGCGTCTGCGCGCCCTGCAGCGCCTGCTGCCAGCTCTGTCCCGCCGGCAGGCACGATGCCTCGGCCACGAGCCGCTTCTGGAAGACATTGGCGTTCGGCAGCGCGCTGTAGGGCGTGCCGGAAGCGCTCTGCGCCCTGTCGATCACACTGCCCTGCGACATGAAGAACAGCTCGGTGCGCGTGGCGGGGCACTGCGCCTGGCACAGTTGCTGCGCGTGCGCTGCCCCCTCGAACCGTCCGCCGAGCGGGAAGAAATAGCCGTCCGCCAGGCGCACGCACACGGGCTGCGAGCCGCCGAGTGAGCGTTCGCCGTCGGCAACCGCCACTTCCGGAGCGGGCGCTTCCCGCATTTCTTGCGGCGGCGGCGGCTCGTTCGTCGCCTGCGAGCCGCCGAAGAGACGCTCGAAGAAGCCGCGCGGCTGGGCGGGCTCGTTGGCGCAATGGCGGTCGAGTGCCGCCTGCAGCTGCCGGCGCCGCTCCTGGCTGCGCGGGCCGCCGCCGAGCCTGTCGGCATAGGCCAGCATCTCGTTCATGTTGGCCTGCATCTGCTGCATGTGGGCGCGCAGCGGCGCGCACTCGCTCACCGGGCGGAAATTGTCGCCGCGCGAGCAGCCGATCTGGTTGTAATAGGCGCGGGTGCGCTCCAGCTCGGCGCGCTGGCGCTGGGCGGCGACGGCATATTCCTGCCCGCGCGGATCGGCGTTGCGCGAGATGCTGGCGAGTTCGGCGCGGTAGGCCGAACAGTCGATCGTCTGGGCGATGCCGTCAGAGGCTCCGGCGGCGATAGCCAGAAAGGCCAGGATGGCGAGCCGCAGGGGCGCCCGCGCTGTCTTCTCGATCGGTTCTGTGACCACGTGTCTGCTCGACGTCCGGTTCGTGCGGCAAGGCGGACTGGATTGTCCGTTTCCTGACGCCTCCATTAGCATCCCGATCATATCCACGGCCAGCTTTTCCGTAGCTTGCCCCTGACGCGCCGATGCGCGCGCGGCGGATAAAAAAACCGGCCCCCGCCGTTGGGCAGGACTTCGCTCCCTTAAACCTGCCCCGCGGACAGGCAGTTCACAAGTTGTTGCGCGGCCCGGCAGCCGCGCCGCATGCCTGTCAGGGAAGGTCGGCGTGCGGCAGCGGGTCGGAACTGTCGATGCCCGCCCTTTCCATCAGATGGACGATGATTCGCTCGAAAGTGGCGATGTCGCTCTCCGTCAGGTCGGCGGTGAGCTGCTGGGAGTATTCGAGCGACGTCGGCACGATCAGCGCATAGGTGCTGGCGCCCTCGTCGGTCAGCGACAGGAAGGCCTCGCGCCGGTCGCGTTCGTTGGCGCGGCGCACGAGCAGGCCCCGTTCCTCCAGGGTGGCGACGGCGCGGGAAACCTTGGTCTTGTGCATCTGGCTGTGGGCGCCGATGTCGCGCGCGGTCATGGGCCCGAACTCGCCCAGCGTGGCGATCAGCCGCCATTCCGGAATGCCGAAGCCGAAGCGCTCCGTGTAGATGCGGTCGAGCCCGCCCGCCACCACATTGGCCAGGACGTTCAGGCGGAAAGGCAGAAACCGGCTCAGCGCCAGCGGCTCTGCGGGATTGTCCGTCATGCTTGCCTGACCTCACGGGATAGCGTGTTAAAGTGGCCGGGCGCGAGCGCGGCCATTCATTGCGGATGTGATGATTGAAATACCGCGATCGCCGCCTTGCGGCAATCCCGCTCCCGTCACATCTGCCTGTGGCGAAATGTTCCGCGCCCGTCCGTCGTACGCCACGCGCCGCGACGTGCTATACAAGCCCGTGGCCGCGCGGAAACGATATCCGCCGCCTGTGGAGAAGCCGATGTTCCGTTCACCCTTCAGCCCTTCGCGCCGCTCCCCGTCCGGAGCTTCCCGCCCTCGCCGCCTGCGCGCACTCGCCGTCATGCTGGCGCTGGCGCCGGCCCTCGCGGGCATGGGCGCCGGCACGGCGCGGGCCGACGGCCCGGACCTCATCTTCAAAAAATCGACCGTGTGGAAGATGTTGACGCCGGATCACAAGCTCGCGGTCTACGGTATCGACGATCCGGTCGTGTCCGGCGTCTCCTGCCATTACACCCAGCCCGAAAAGGGCGGCCTCGGCGGCATGTTCGGCGTGGCCGAGGAAGTGTCCGACATCTCGCTGTCGTGCCACCAGACCGGCCCCGTCAGCTTCACCGGCAAGTTCGAGCAGGGCGAGGTCGTGTTCAGCGAGCGCCGGTCGCTGATCTTCAAGCGCATGCAGATCGTGCGCGGATGCGACGAGAAGCGCAACACGCTGATATACCTCGTTTACTCCGACAAGCTGGTCGAGGGCTCGCCGAAGAACGCCACCTCCGCCGTGCCGATCACCCCGTGGGGTGCGGCCGAGGCGCCGCGCTGCGCCGACTGGCTGAAGCGATAGACGCCCCGTCGATCATTCGCCGGGCCGGGGCCGGATGTTTGCCGGCGGCATCTTGCCAGCGGCGCCGGCAGTTGTTACAAAACGGCGTCGCCGGGCATCGTGGCCCGGCCTTGAGGAGGATGCGAGCGTGATCCGTTCCCGCTCCCGTGGCATTGATGGTGGGGCTCCGGGCGTCATGACCGGCGCCGGCCTGCTGCCGCGTCCGCTGCATTCCTCGCTGCTTCTCCCGCTTCTTCTCCTTATCGGCCCCTGAGGGCCGGCCGGGCTTTGCCTTGGCCTTCAGGGGATTGCAATCCAATGCGGCGCGCGGGCGCCCGCTATCCCACGACTTATGCGATCATCAGAATTCAGAACGGGAGACCTGCCCCATGAGCACGGCAGCGAGCAACACGAACAATAACGGCCAGACGAGCGGCGCCAAGGACCACGTCGTCATCTTCGACACCACCCTGCGCGACGGCGAGCAATGCCCCGGCGCCTCGATGACCTACGAGGAGAAGCTGCAGATCGCCACCGTCCTCGACGAATTGGGCGTCGATGTCATCGAGGCGGGCTTCCCCATCGCCTCCGACGGCGACTTCGAATCGGTGCGCGAGATCGCCCGCACCGTCAAGCGCTCGGTCGTGTGCGGCCTGGCGCGCGCCAACCCCAATGACATCGACCGGGCGGGCGAGGCCATCAAGCCGGCCGCGCGCGGGCGCATCCACACCTTCATCGGCACCTCGCCCCTGCACCGGCAGTTCCAGCTGCAGCTCGACAAGGAGCAGGTGTTCGAGCGCGCCGTCGCTTCCGTGAAGCGCGCCCGCAACTTCACCGACGACGTCGAGTGGTCGCCCATGGACGCCACCCGCACCGAGCACGACTACCTGGTGCGCATCATCGAGGCGGCCATCGACGCCGGCGCCACCACCATCAACATTCCCGACACCGTCGGCTACGCCACGCCGGAAGAGTACTACGACCTCATCCGCCTGCTGATCGAGCGCGTGCCCAATTCCGACAAGGCGATCTTCTCCACCCACTGCCACGACGATCTGGGGCTCGCGGTGGCGAACTCGCTGGCCGGCGTGCGCGCGGGCGCGCGCCAGATCGAGTGCACCATCAACGGCCTCGGCGAGCGCGCCGGCAACGCGGCGCTGGAAGAGGTGGTGATGGCCATCCGCACCCGCACCGACATCCTGCCGTTCGACACCGGCATCGACGCCACCCATCTGATGCGCGCCTCCAAGCTCGTCTCCACGGTGACCTCGTTCCCGGTGCAGTACAACAAGGCCATCGTGGGCCGCAACGCCTTCGCCCACGAGAGCGGCATCCACCAGGACGGCGTGCTGAAAAACGCCCAGACCTACGAAATCATGACGCCGGAATCGGTCGGCGTGAGCAAGAACGCCCTCGTCATGGGCAAGCACTCCGGCCGCCACGCGTTCCGCGAGAAGCTGAAGGATTTGGGCTTCAACCTGGGCGAGAACGCGCTGGAAGACGCCTTCAAGCGCTTCAAGGATCTCGCAGACCGCAAGAAGGATGTCTACGACGAGGACATCGAGGCGCTGGTCGGCGACGAGATCCTGACCTCTCAGGACCGCATCAAGCTGGTGTCGCTGTCGATCGTCGCCGGCACGAAGGGCCCGCAGAGCGCGTCCATCACCCTCGACATCGACGGCGCGGAGCACGAGGCCGAGGGCGACGGCAACGGGCCGGTCGACGCGGTGTTCAACGTCATCAAGGCGCTGGTGCCGCATGAAGCCACGCTGGAGCTCTATCAGGTGCACGCCGTCACCGGCGGCACCGACGCACAGGCCGAGGTTTCGGTGCGGCTGAAATCCGCCAACGGCGAGGTCACGGGCCGCGGCGCGGATCCCGACACACTGGTGGCATCGGCGCGCGCCTATCTGTCGGCGCTCAACCGGCTGCGGGCGCGCGTCGCGCGCACCCATGCGTTCGCGCCCACCCCCTGAGCGCAGCATGGATTGATCCGGTCGACCGGGGAGGCAGGCTTGAGGCAAATTGTCGTTCTTGTCACATGTTTGACGGCCTTCGCCTTCCCGGTCGCCCATGCGCAGACGGTGGCGGTGTGCACGGCGGTCGCTGATGCCGCCACCGGCGCCATGCTGAAGCAGGAAGGCGATTGCACCGTGCGCGCGACGCCGGCGTCCACCTTCAAGATCGCGCTCAGCCTGATGGGGTATGATGCCGGCATCCTCAAGGATGTCCATGAGCCCGCGCTGCCGTTCAAGGAGGGATATCCCGCCTGGAGGGCGAGCTGGCGCAGCACGACTGACCCCGCCAAGTGGATGACGGAATCCGTCGTCTGGTATTCCCAGCAGATCACGGCCCGGCTCGGCGAGGCGCGCTTCGGCGATTACGTCCGCGCCTTCAGCTACGGCAATCATGAAGTGTCCGGTGACCCCGGCTTGAACAACGGCCTGACGCGGTCGTGGATCAGCTCGTCGCTGGAAATCTCCCCGCTCGAACAACTGGCCTTCCTGCGGGGGATCGTGCGGCGGGAGCTACCGGTCAGCGCCGGCGCCTTCGACATGACGCAGGCGCTCGTGGACATTGGCGTGCAGCCGGGCGGATGGCACGTCTATGGCAAGACAGGCACCGCGGCATCGGTCAGCGCCAACGGCAAGGGCGCGGCGGACAAGCCCTGGTGGGGCTGGTTCGTCGGCTGGGCGACGAAGGATGGCCGGACCGTCGTTTTCGCCCAGCTGACGAAGGCGCCAACACGGCCCGCTGTCAGTGCCAGCGCGACAGCACGGGAATTCGTGCTGCGCGACCTGTTTGCATCTCCGGGCGGTTTCTAAGGCCCTTACTCAGCTGAAGAGTGCGCCCCTCGCTGCCCGGTGCTGGCGAGCATCATGACATATTCGCAGACGTCTTTTGGCCATGCCGCCATCTGGAGGGTCAGCTTCGTCGCGTCACCCTGGAACAAGGCCCGCGCGGCCTCCTCGAAGCCGGGAAGATCGCCCGCGAGCGCAGACATGAAGCGATAGGCGCGCTCCTGCGCCTGCTTTGCCTCCGTCCGGCCGCCGTCGGCCTGGCGCGCCTGATCCACGAGCCGGCGCAACACCTGCGAAGCGCCGCCCGGCTGGGCGGAAAGCCATTCCCAGTGGCGCGGCAGCAACGTCACCTCACGCGGCACGACGCCGAGTTTCGGCCGGCCGCGCACCTTGGGCGCCTCGTCCGCGCGCTGCTCCGCGCCATCCCCCGCCGCCGGCCAATCCGCCTCCCCGCTCAAACGCGCCACGACCTCGGCGGCGCTGCCGCGCAGGTCGAGATCGAGCACTTTTCCGCTGGCGTCGTCGAAAATCAGGATCATCGCGTTGTCGGCAGCGTCCGCCGCAGCCTTCACCGCCAACGCCACGTCGGCCAGCGGACCGTGGGCGATTTTCCGCATGCCGGCGAATGCCGCCGCGTGTTGATGAGAATGGTGCATGGCAATTCCTCCTTGTGCTTTTTATTTTTATCCGGGTTAAATGCGTATTGTCAATATACCCGGATAAAAATATCGGCCAACACCGTCATCCGTCTTGTCGGTCCGCTTCTCCTTGAGCCTCGCCCTCCTTTGGCGTAAAACCCGAAACAGGTTTTCGGGAGCAGACGGCGATGGCGGACACGCAACATGGTGAAGAAACGCAAGCCGGCGAGGCAACGCCGGTAACGGCCGCTGTGCTGGTGATCGGCGACGAGATACTTTCCGGCCGCACCCAGGACCGCAACACCGGCTACATCGCCCAGTACCTCACCGGCATCGGCATCGACCTGCGCGAGGCGCGCGTGGTGCCCGACATCGAGGAAGAGATCGTCGCCGCGGTGAATGCGCTGCGCGCCCGCTACACTTATGTGTTCACCACCGGCGGCATCGGCCCCACGCACGACGACATCACCGCGGATGCCATCGCCGTGGCGTTCGGCGTGCCGCTCGAGGAAGATCCGCGCGCCATCGCCGCCCTGCTGGAATATCTCAAGCCGGAAGATCTCAACCCCGCGCGCCGGCGCATGGCGCGCATCCCGCGCGGGGCGTCGCTGGTGAACAACCCGGTGTCGAAAGCGCCGGGCTTCCGCATCGAGAACGTGATCGTGATGGCCGGCATTCCCAAGGTGATGCACGCGATGCTCGACAATGTCGCGCCCGATCTGCGCACGAGCATCCCTGTCGTTTCCCACACGGTGCGGGCGCAGTGCAAGGAGGGCGACGTGGCGGAGGGACTGGGCGCGATCGCGCTCGCGTTCCCGAGCGTGTCGATCGGCAGCTACCCGTTCTTCGAGGAAGGCGTTCCGGGCACGAACCTCGTGCTGCGCTCGCGCGACGCGGAGGCGCTTTCCGCCGCCCATGACGCGGTGGTCCAGTTGGTGGCGAGAACGGAATCGGGCGGCGGCGGCCCATTTTGAGCCGCCCGCCTGAAAGCGGGTATCGCGCTGCGGTTTGATGTGGTAAGTGCGTCCTCCTTTTTCGGACGAAGGTATATTGGCCTATGACATCGCACTCTCAGAAAGCGTTCCCCGTCTCGTGGGACCAGTTCCACCGCGACGCGCGCGCTCTTGCCTGGCGGCTTCATGAAGCCGGGCCTTTCGATGCGCTTGTGTGCGTCACGCGCGGCGGGCTGGTGCCGGCGGCGATCATCGCGCGCGAGCTTGAAATCCGTCTGATCGAGAGCGTGTGCATTGCGAGCTACCACGACTATGCGAACCAGGGCGAGTTGAAGCTCATCAAGGACATCGCGCCCGAGCTGCGCGCCAACGGCGGCAAGGGCGTGCTGGTGGTCGACGATCTCGTCGACACCGGCAAGACGCTGGCGCTGGTCCATACGCTTCTTCCGGAGGCGCATTTCGCCGCCATCTACGCCAAGCCGCAGGGACGGCCGCTGGTGAACACGTTCATCACGGAAGTGTCGCAGGACACCTGGATTTATTTCCCCTGGGACATGGGCCTCACCTTCCAGCCGCCGATCCGCGACGGCGCCGCCGGCTGAAAGCACAACGCCGCGCGAAAAGCTCAAGCACTCGGCCTCCTGTGCGCTCGGCCTCTTGTGCGTAAGGCGCCGAGCTTTTCGCCGGCCGCAGGTTTAATGTTGACGTCGAGGCATCGACTTCGTATTTGATAGCGGTTCCTGCCGCGTCAGCCTTGTCGCGGCAGCGGGTGCATTGGTCGCCCGCTGCACGATGCGTCAGGATCTTGGTGACCGAGCGCGTAGCTCAGCCGGTAGAGCAGCTGACTTTTAATCAGCGGGTCGTGGGTTCGAGTCCCACCGCGCTCACCAAATAAATCATTAAGTACAATATCTTAACGGATCGCTGGGGCTAACCGGCACACCCTAGAACGAGCAATGAGGGTATGCAGCAGGGTATCCCAATCGGATCGTACGCGCTTTTTGGAAGGTGAAGGGTCAAGGGTGTGCCGGCCGCGCTCGAAAATGCCCTCGCCTTTCTCGTGGGAGTCGCTCTCTATATCGTATGGCGCGTGTGGGGGTGATCGATTCGCTGGACGCCCGATCAGAGTCTGTGATGAAAAAGATGCAAGGGAATGACAATGACATTCCATCAGGCTATTATGCTGCTCAGCTTATGATAAGGGCGAAATCCTACTTCTCCGCATTTGAAATTCTTTCTTCAGCAGCGCTTGAAAAGCATCCTCACCCATGCCTGTATCTATTAAGCCACTCTTTGGAGCTATCGTTAAAGTCATTTCTTGCCTCTCGCGGCGTAAATTTAAAAGATCTTCAGTTAAAATACAGGCATAATTTTAGATTAATATTCAATGACTGCCTGAATTTTGGCTTCCCAAGCGTAGATGGCTTATCAGAAATTATTGATGGATTTGACAATATGGGGGAGAAACAATTCTTACGCTTCCCAGTAGATAAAGAATTAATCATTCATAATTTCGATTCACTAGGGGCGACCGTAAAAGCAATTATCACCCACATAGAAAGCGCAATACTTATCGCTGCCCTTGACGGAAATTCTGAATATCGCTCTTTGCACAAGAACAAAGAAAAATTTTAGCATTCACGCGACAGGGTAACCCAATAGTTCCGTGACCTTGTGATATTGGCGCGTCTTGTCGACTTCAGGGTGAGACGCCGGTCTAAACTCAGTTCGTGCGCGGAAGTCTCACTCCTCGCATCGACATCACGCGCCTTCCTTTTGTGTTGTGGCGCAGCATTGTTATGGGTCATCCTGATCCGGCGCACGCCGCGATTTTCGCGCACAAGGGCCGTCATCATGAGCGAGTTTTCGTTTTATCAGGTCGATGTTTTCACCCGGCTCGCAACAACGGGCAACCCGCTGGCGGTCGTTCTCGGTGCGGATGCGCTTTCTGACCAGCAAATGGCGGCATTCGCCAACTGGACCAATCTCAGCGAGACGGCCTTCCTTCTAAAACCCGAAGACGACCGGGCGGATTACCGCGTGCGCATCTTCACGCCGTTCGAGGAACTGCCGTTCGCAGGCCATCCCACGCTTGGGTCCGCGCACGTATGGCTTGCCGCGGGCGGGGCTGCGAAGGGCGAGGAGCTCGTTCAGGAATGCGCCGTCGGGCTCGTGCGCGTGCGCCGCGACGGCGGCAGACTGTCCTTCGCCGCACCGCCCCTGCGGCGCGCCGGAGAGGTGGACCCGGACGTGCTTGCGCATATCGCGCGCGGACTGCGGCTCCCGCCGGAAGCGATCGTCGCCGCGAACTGGATCGACAACGGACCCGGCTGGCTTGGGATCCTGCTACGCTCCCGCGCCGAGGTGCTGGCCGTCGACTCCGACCACGCGATCCTCGAAGAGCTCGCCCAAAAAGGCATCAAGATCGGCATCGCCGGGCCGTGGAACCCCGCCACGGACGGCGGCGAAGCCCATTACGAAGTACGCGCCTTTCTTGCCGGCGGGCGGGAGGACCCGGTCACGGGAAGTCTCAATGCCGGGCTGGCGCAATGGCTCATCGGCGCCGGCATCGCGCCCGCAAGCTACATCGCCGCTCAGGGAACGGCGATCGGCCGGCACGGGCGCGTGCATGTGGTGAAAGACGGCGCGGACATCTGGATCGGCGGCGACGTCGCGCCATGCATCAAGGGAACCGTCACATTTTAAAGCAAGCGGCCGCCACCGGGGCCGCCGTCAGGACACCGCATCGAGGGCGTGCGGGTTCTCGATACGCGCCAGCCCCTGCTTGACGGCCTCCTGCACCTTCTCGAACGCCCGCACTTCGATCTGGCGGACGCGCTCGCGCGAGACACCGAACTCACCCGACAGATCCTCGAGCGTCACCGGGTCCTCACGCAGCCTGCGCGCCTCGAAAATGCGCCGCTCGCGGTCGTTCAGCACGTCGAGCGCCTCGCGCAGCGCCACGAGACGGTTGCTGCCCTCCTCCTGGCTGACGAGCGTGGTTTCCTGATCGGGACCGCCATCCACGAGCCAGTCCTGCCACTCGCCCTCGCCATCCTGGCGCAGCGGCGCATTCAGCGACGTATCGCCGCCCAGACGGCGGTTCATGTCGATGACGTCCTGCTCGGGCACGCCGAGCTTGGTGGCGATGGTCGACACATGCTCCGGCAGCAGATCGCCCTCCTCGTAGGCGGAAATCTGCCCCTTTGCCTTGCGCAGGTTGAAGAAGAGCTTCTTCTGGTTGGCGGTGGTGCCCATCTTCACCAGCGACCACGATCGCAGGATGTATTCTTGAATAGCGGCCTTGATCCACCACATGGCATAGGTGGCCAGGCGGAAGCCCTTCTCAGGCTCGAACCGCTTGACGGCCTGCATCAGGCCGACATTGCCCTCGGAGACGACTTCGGCGATGGGAAGGCCGTAGCCACGATAACCCATGGCGATCTTCGCAACGAGGCGCAGATGGGAAGTGACGAGCCTGTGAGCAGCGATTCGGTCGCCGTGCTCCTTCCATCGCCGGGCGAGCATGTACTCTTCCTGCGGCTCCAGCATGGGGAAGCGGCGTATTTCGCTGAGGTAACGATTAAGGCCGCTTTCGCTGGCCAATGTCGGCAGAGCCGATGAAGTCCTCATGATGCCTCCTCTCAGATCCCCTGCATAGGCGGATCATACGCGGTCGCCAGAGGGCCGACCGGCTTTCAGTATAGCGCATGACGCAGGCCGCGCGAAAGGCGCCCGACATGACAATCTCGTCATGTTTCGTGCATCCACGCGCCCACATCCGCCGAGACACAGTATTTCGCACAATCCGGCTGCCGGTCGGTGCGCCGGCACACGATATAGTCAGAGGTTCTGCAACGCTTCGACCAGATTTCGCATGTCATCCGGCAGGGGGCTTTCAAACGCCATTTCCTCATCCGTTTCGGGATGGGCGAAGCCGAGCCATGTCGCGTGCAGCGCCTGTCGTGCGAGCGATGCGAGCGCCCCCTGCGCCACGTCGCCCAATTGATTCTCCTTGCTGCGGTATCCGCTGCCATAAAGGGGATCGCCGAGCAGCGGATGCCCCTTGTGAGCGAGGTGAACGCGGATCTGGTGCGTGCGCCCCGTTTCAAGTTCGCAACGCACCAGACTCACGAGCGGTTCCCCGCCGGACACTTTGCCAGCCGACCGCGTCCTGGAGCGGCCTGCGGAATCCGCACTCGCTCCCGACCCGTAGCTTTCCTCAACGCGATAATGGGTGATGGCCTCGCGCCCGCGACCACGCGCCACGACGGCAATTTTCTCGCGGTTGTGCGCCATGCGCTCCAGAGGCGCGTCGATGGTGCCGGCGCGCGGCAGCGGCGAGCCCCAGCACACGGCGAGATAAGCGCGTTCCAGCGGGCCGGAACGACCGTGGTCGGCGAACTGGGCGGCGAGCGACCGATGCGCTCGATCGGTCTTCGCCACGACCATGACGCCGGAAGTGTCCTTGTCGAGCCGGTGCACGATGCCGGGCCGGCGCACGCCGCCGATCCCCGACAGGCTGTCGCCGCAATGAGCAAGCAGCGCGTTGACGAGTGTGCCGTTGGGCGAGCCGGGAGCAGGATGCACCACGATGCCGGCGGGCTTGTCGATGACGATGAGCCAGTCATCCTCGTAGACGACATTCAGCGGAATGTTTTCGGGTTCGGGGGCGGAGGGCTCCGGCGGAGGAACCGCGAGGCCGAGTTCCGTTCCCGCCGTCACGCGAGCGCCCGGATCTTCGGTGACGACGCCATCGACTGTCACCATGCCGGCGCGAATCAGCTGCTGGAGACGGCTGCGCGACAATCCCGAGTGCGTATCCTGCTGCGCGCCGGCAACGGCCTCGGCGAGCACCTTGTCGAGACGGCCGGCTGTTGCCTCGGGCACGACGAAGGTCAGCCGTTCATCCTCGATATCGTCCTGGAATGCGCTCAATGAAACCTCTGCGAAGCTTTTTTGCAGCGGGCCCGGTTCGGGCTTGCATCCCGCTGTCGGCCGCCAAGCGGAAAATGGCGTCGCGCCGCACGAAGGGCAACGGAAACGCCGGTGTTGGCAGGCTGTTATAACAGCGCGCGCCGGGGCGTCCACATATCCGCACGATTTTTCGCAAATCATGCTTGCATTGTCCGCGAGCAGTGGCTATACGAGCCATCTGCTCAGCACGCTCCCATCGTCTAGCGGTCTAGGACGTCGCCCTCTCACGGCGAAAACAGGGGTTCGATTCCCCTTGGGAGCGCCAGCTGGCTGGCTAACATATTGATAGTTCCTTCTAATCTGACGTTTTCCCAAATTTTTCCATAGCGGTTTGGGAACCCTTGTTCTGCCTTCGTCCTTCCATCTTCGTGATCGCACTCGCAGCAAGCCGCTTCTGATCGGCGTCGCGCGTGTAGCGTTCCGCCTCCGCCAGCGTCTTGTGGCCGAGGACGGACATGATTTCGTGCGCCGTGCATCCGGCTTCCGCGAGCATCCTTCCGGCTGCCTTGCGCAGGCCGTGCGGCTGGCAATCGAGGGGCAGGCTTGCGGCGGTGATGGCATCCCTCATGAACTGGCTGAAGCCGTCGACGGTGAAGGGCTTGCCGTACTCGGTGTTGACGATCGTCACATGCGAGCGGTCAGCGGCCGTGAGAACTTGCCGCAGTCGCGCGTGCAAGGGGATCGCGAGCCGCGCCCCGGTTTTCTGCTGGATGACCCGGAGTGCGCCGTCGCTGATGTCTGCCCACGTCATCCGATGCACGTCGGAACGGCGCTGGCCGGTGAACAGCATCAGCGCGAACGCGAGGCGTTGTTTGGTGCCTGGCGCCCATTTCGCCTCAAACCGGGCGATCTCGGCGTCTGTCCAGGCGCGGACTTCCTTGCCTTTCGGGCGCTTGATCCCGACGGAAGGGTCGCGGTCGAGCCAGCCTATCTCGATGGCATGACGGATGAGGACGCGAAGCATCTTGAGAATGTTGATGCCAGCACCCGGCTTGTCCGCATAGGGGAGCATGATCCTTTCGTTGATGCGCTCCCGCGTCAGTCCTTTCACGGTGCGATGACCGTGACTGGTGCGCAGCGCATCCATCCGCGAGATGTAACCTTTTTTCGTGGTGTCTCGCAGTCCGCGATAGTCGGCGCTCTTCATGTAGGACATGATGAGTGCGTCGAGGGTGCCATCGACGGGCGCAGGGCGCTTCGCAACCCGCGTGGCGGTATCGCCCGCCAGCGCCGCGGCATAGGCCGCGTTAAATTCGTCCGAACCGATGGTATCCGGGAGGGGTACTCTCGGCTCGTTGCCGCGCCGGAAGTAGACCCGCAACTTGCCGTGTCTGTCGCGCCAGCTCTCGACGTGGGACGGGTTTTTGCGCGGCATCTCAATCGTCCCATGTGGTATCGGTGTCGCTGTCGCCGTCCGAAGGCAGATTGTCGATCCGCGCGTCGAGCTCGTACACGTCCCAGGCCTTGCGCCGGTCGATCAGCTTCGGGGGCGGCATGCGACCGTCCCGCACCATCTCGTCGAACTTGTTTTCGGACACGCTCAAATACGCCGCCGCCTCATAGCGTTTCAGCAAACGCGGCGCACGGCTGATCGGGCGCGATGCTGGCTGTGCCATCGCTCAAGCCCCCTGTTCCGGTTTCGTGTATGGATACGGGGACGACAGGCTTGATCAGACCATCGCTCACCCACTTATCGATTTCCGCGCGGAGATAAAGAACCGCGCGGCCGAATTTCTGGAACGGCGGCCCGCCGCCCTGGCAGCGCATTTTGGCAAGCGTCGAGGCGGCTAGATTGATGCCGTGGTGTTCCCGGAGGTAAGCGCAAGCCTCCGGGGTCGTCAGGCGGGTTTTGCGGAGCAGGTATGTATAGACGTCGTCCGTGGAGCTTCCAAAACAGTAATCACTGGCCGTTTTCATCGGATTTGCTCTCGATCTTCGACCAGGCCTCGTTTACGCGACTCTTCAAATTGTCGAGGCTTATAATCACTGATACATACCGGTTAGGGTCTGTGATCGTCTCAAGAAGCTTTTCACGAGGCACTTTAGTTGAGTAAAGCCTGCCCGGAACATGGACTCTCCTGCATTCGTCGTCGGTGGGCGCAGGGGATCCTCGCTCGCTGGTTGGTATAATTAACCCAAGACGTCCTGTAGATATGACAAGAAAGGTCTCAGACTTATAGAGCGGAATGTAGCGAACTTCGTACCAAACTTTTGCAGCGTCAAAACCAGCGTCTACAAGCTCGGCAAGCGCTAGTAACTTTACGGCATCACCCTTGGTAAGTTGGCGGGCTCTGCCGGGCACACCAGCCTCACTGAGTTGCAGATACCCCCTGCTTATCCATTGCTCGGGGCGAGTTGCATTAAAGCCAAGGGCATAACAGAGGGGGCGAAGACGAACTGTATCCATAATAACCTCCATCAGACTGTCAGAGGAATATGTAGCCATCCTCTGACAGTCTGTCAATAGAGGTTTTGCGCGCAGTATCAGACTGTACCCCTTGGGTTGTGTTTGTGCGTGCCTTATTAGGCGCTCCACGTGGGATACCATCCAGGCCGCCAATAACACCCCGCGCCCTCTCGCGCGTTATCCACACGACTGTACCGACTTTTCCGCTTCGGAGTGGCCGCCTTGGGCTCGTGGCTCCATCGGTGGCAGAGCGTACAGGCCATCCTTGATTGTCTCCGAAAGGTCCCGAACGATCCAGAGCAAGGCAGACAACCGACCAGCAATCCACTTGGCGTGATCTTCCGGCGACCTGAAATCAGTCGGGCCGGTCCCTATGGCCATATCCGTGACGACGTCGATCAGTTCATAGAGGTGCGCAGCATCGTTGGTGATGTCGTCGAGAGAGTAGGCCGACGTCGTCATGCTTCACCTCCCCGCTGAACAAGGCAGATCATGCTCCCTTGGATCAGATATTCCCATTTGCACCCGGACCTCGCCATCAGGCTGGCGTTGAGCTTCTCGACGGCTTCCACGATATCATCATCGGTCGGGGCGGCATCAACGCGCCTCGCGCCCAACAATGCGACGATGGCAGCCGCACCGCCCAAGATCGAACGGCGTGTGCTGTTTGGTGTCGTTCTCATAATCACGCTCCTAAAACGAAAAAGATTGATCCAATGCCGCCCAGGTAGACGGCGAGACTGATGGTGCCGGCAGCGTATTGCAGGCATGAGGCCGCGATTGCGGAAACTGTGGGTTTCGGCATGCTGATGTCCTCGGTTCTATTGATGTCAGCGCTGATCGCTGATACAATTAGAACATAGCATCAGTGTTCTAATTAGGTCAATGGTGAAAATGACAACCGCGTCTCAACTCCGAGCGGCGCGCGCATTGCTGGGATGGTCGCAGCCACAGGTAGCAGAAGCCGCTGGCTTGTCCACTATGACCATCAAGCGCGCAGAGGGAACGGGCAAGCCGGCAGCTTCAGCAGAAGCCATTGCCGCGATCCGCACTGCCCTCGATTCCGCTGGCGTTGAGTTCATCGAACAGAACGGCAGCGGGCCCGGCGTGCGGTTGAAGGAGCGGCAAAAATGAGCGTACTAGACTTCTTCCAAAGTAGAGAGTTCTGGGCTGCCTTCATAAGCGCGTCTGCAACTATCTCTGTCGTATATATCGGGATATATACAATTAGAAATCAAGAGATAAAAAGGTTACGCATAAAATGCGTTCATGATCTTGTTTCATATAGATTTGTTTTATCTAAGACATACAATAATGGCGACGATCGCTTGCTTTTCTTTTCAGCGCTTAATGCAATTCCTAGTCTATATGGTCACAATCCTCATGTTCTCAATCTGCTGCGAGACTTTCGGCAATACGAAGGAGACAAAAGAGTTTCAACGTTGATTCAACTTATCCGTGCTACGGCTAGAGATTCCGGCATCGCCCTTACTTACGTATCGGACCTCGATCTTCAACAGACGCTTCACTAAGTGATTATTTCAACAAAAATGCAACGGCGATCGTCTTGACTAGCACTGCCGTGACGCCATCGGCATTTTTTATCGACCAGAACTGCCACGGGCCAGGCGTGCGGTTGCGGGAGAGGCAGGAATGAGCGAAAGTAAACATGGCTCGTAGAATATTCGATCTTTCAGAGTTCGACCATGAAGAAATTCGACATATATTAGGCGATGTACTTGGGCTAACTGAGGGTATCGATTACCAATGTGAAAAGAGGTTCGGCGATGTTGGGCGAAGTAGATATGAGCGCATTATTGTTTCGGCCGATCATGCCGCAATATTGATTCGCATATATTTTCATGTGACCCCTATTACTATATGAAGGGTTATGGAGCGGAAATTCCGTTCACGTCAACGACCAGTACCGGATTTGCTTCCGCTGGACGGAGTAGGGCCGGCAAACGTTGAATTGGTGGACTACTATTGAGGGAGTATGATCATGACCACGCTGCCCCCTGTTCATCCGGGCGAAGTCCTCCGGGAGGAGTTCATCAAGCCGCTCGGCCTGTCCGCCGGCGCGGTGGCGCGGGCCATCAGCGTGCCGCGCACGCGCATTGAGCGGCTGGCAGCCGAGACGGTGGACCTGACACCTGATACCGCCCTGCGACTGGCGCGCCTGTTCGGCACCAGCGCGCAGTTCTGGCTGAACATCCAGAGCCGCCACGCACTGGCAACGGCTGCTGACAGGTTAGGCGACGAGATTGAGCGCATCGAGCCGCTGAGGCAGGCGAACTGAATGCATCATTCGGTCGCATTCGGCGGATCAAGGCAGAACACGTGTTCGCATATAAGACGGCTCAGGACGAAGGGCGTGCCACCGCGCTGTCGGACTTGGCCGCGCTCGATGCGGAGTTGCTCTGACATCTTGTTCGCCAACCGCCTCCGAATTATCCCTTTGACGTTTTGCGAGCGGCGGGGATAACTGGTGGCATTAGGAGAGAGAGAAGGAAGCATTTTCAGGCCATGACACGGAGTGTAGCACCAGCCCTTGGTATCGGCTTCTATACCGCCGGCGATGCCGCGCGGTTGCTGGGCGTTCCTGTGCGCAATATCCGGCGTTGGCTTGGCGGGTATAATTACACGCAGGACGGCGAGAAACGTCGTGTGGAGCCGCTCTGGGAGCCGCAGTTGCCGCGAGACGATGATCACGTCGAGCTCGGCTTTCGTGATCTGATCGAGCTTCGCTTCGTCAATGCCTTCCTTGAGGCCGGCCTCGGCCTGAAAACCATCCGTCATTGTCTCGATTACGCACGGCAATGCGTCGATGATGATCGGCCGTTCTCGACACGGCGTTTCCGCACCGATGGCAAGACGATCTTTCTGGAAAGCGCCAACGTCGCCGGCGATGAGAACCTTCTGGACCTGAAGAACAGGCAATATGCAATCAAGACCGTGATCGAGCGTACCTTCAAGGATCTCGACATAGACAACGATTCGGTTAGCCGCTGGCGCCCGTACAAGGGCAAGTCATCAATCGTGATCGATCCGGAACTCGTGTTCGGCCAACCGACAACCGCGAAATACAACATCCCGACGATAGCCCTTGCGCAGGCCGTCAAGGCGGAAGGATCGGCTAAAGCTGTTGCCATGCTGTTCGAGGTGCCGCTATCCGTCGTCAAGGATGCAGTGGCGTTCGAGGCGTCGCTTGCAGCGTGAAAGTCCTGTTCGACAACAATCTGTCTCCCCGGCTGGCGCGATGCCTTCAGGCCCTCATGGGCGATGGTCAAGAAATCGTCGCGCTACGAGACAGATTCCCGATGAACACAAAGGATATCGACCTGATCGCGGAGTTAAGCCGCCAAGGCGGGTGGATCATGATTTCCGGTGATCGTCGCATCACGCGCAACAAGGCCGAGAAACAGGCATTTCAGAACTCGCGCATCATCGGCATGTTCCTCTCGCCTGGCCTCTATAAAGCGCCCGTCCTGAAACAGGCGGAGCGGCTCATAGCGCTGTGGCCGTCGATAGAAAAAGTCGCTGGCAGCGTCACCGGTGGCTCAATGTTCGAGCTTCCTATGACTTCGCTGAAGATATCATCCCTCAAATAAGTTCGGTTGAGCGCCCTTAATTTTCCATCCAGCTTGATCGGATGACGCGTGGTTTCGGCGCTGGCCGCTGCATCTCCTGTCCGGCAACAGCGTGCAGATCCTCGCGCCTGCGGCTCCAGTTCGGCGTCAGCACCTGTCGGGCGGCGAAGGCATAGACGGTGCAGTCCAGCGCCTCGGCGCGACGGCCGGAGATGCGCTCGAAGCGGCGGCTGGGCTGGCCCCGGCTGTAGCGCACGACGACGCGCTCGCTGGCGAGCTGCTCGAACCACGCCGGCGGCAGGCTGCTGGAAAAGCGGATCGAACGGCCGCGCGTGAGGCGGGTCATCAGATGGCTTTTCAAACCGTCGACGCCGACGATCCAGAGCTTGCCGCCCTTGACGTGTGATTTCGATTGTTCGATCCACGGCCGGTTGCCGGTCACGCCCTTGCCGGCGAGGATGCGCTGGCGCGCCCGGGCGAAGGCGAAGCGGTATACGCGCTCCATGGTCGCGCCGTCGCCAGAATCGATGACGGCGGCGTCGACGCCGAGCCTGCCGCCCAGCGGATGCGGGAACCGGGCTTTCAGCGCATTATCGAGGCCGTGCCAGGTGTCGGCGTCGTCGACCATGCCCCAGACGATCTCATGCCCCAGCACGAACGCCTCGCCGGTCTCGGCCCAGCCGATGAAGGTGATTTCCAGCCGGTCGTGCTGCACGTCCACGCCGGCCGTGATCGCCAGCACGTCCTCGGGCAGCGCGTCGAGCGAGAACGGTTCCGCGCGGTCGGCAAGGTCGGTGTCGTCGATTTCCTCACCGGCCTCGCGCCAGCCTTCACCGAGAATCGTGTTGACGAAGGTTTGCAGGCGGGTCGGGTCGTCCTTCATACCCAGGAACTCGGCCGCGAGCTTGCCCCATGCCGCGTTCTCCAGTGGCGATATCAGCGCGCTGAGACGGAAGCCCGCGTGCCCGGTCACCTCGGGCCGCGTGGCGCGCCAGCGGCCGGCCGCGACCATCGCCGCCTTGTGCCGTTCCTCGACGACGCACCCGCACGACGGGCACACGAAATGCGCTTCCTCGGGCCTGCCTTCCGGCCAGTGGATGTCGGCCCATTTCAGTTCATGGAACCCGCCGCAATGCGGACACGGCACCTCGTAGACGCGGGCGTCGGATTGCGCGTAGCTGCGCAATACGGCGCTGGTTTCCTCGAACACCGGCGTTGAGCCGATGACGATCTTGCGATCCGGGAACGACAGCGTCCGCTTCTCCGCGAGCATGATCGGCGGCCCCTCGGCCGTCACCTCCATGCCGTCCGCCTCGTCGACGAACAGGACGCGCGCGTTATGCCGGCGCAGGTTGCGCGGTGCCTTGGCGGCGACAACCTTCAGCGATCCGCCCGCGAAGCGGCGCGACAGGATCGTGTTCCGCCCGCTCTCGTCCTTCTCGTCGCCGATCAGCCCCTTGAGCGCGGGCGAGGCATCGAAGATGGGCTCGATGTCGGATACCATGTAGTCGCGACAATCGGCCTCGGTCGGCAGCAGGGCGAGGATCGGCGCGGGATCATTGGCGACGTAGCCGGCGAGCGCACCGGTGAGCAGCGTGGTGAAGCCGACGCGCACGGGCTTCACCAGCGTCACGCGCTCGATGGCCGGATCGCCGATGGCGTCGGCGATCTCGCGCTGGAAGGCATAGAGCCGGATCGCGCCCGGCAGCGCGGAGACGCCTTCGGGCAGCACGAGGTTCTGTTCGATCCAGTCGGACAGCCTGCGGCGCGGCGGCGGGATCAGCACGGCGAGCGCGTTGCGGCGGATCGCGGCTAGGGTTTCACGCGTCATCGTCGTCGCCCTCCGCTATATCTCCCCGGGCAACCTCATCGAGCGCGCAGCGCAGCTCCTCATCAATCGCGGCGATGTCGCTGGCGGAAAGATGCGCCAGGCGCTGGCGCACGCGGGCCGGGGTTGCGAGGATGCGGGAGCGCAGACCGCGTAGCACGCTCGACCATTCGCGCTCGACGTCCGTCGCCTTCACCAACTCGCGACGCATGGCGGCGTTCTTCAGTTCCTCGGCGTCGGCCTTGGCGCGGTTGAGGCGGGCGCGCTCATAAGCACCAGAGAGCTTCGCAACGTCTCGGTGATAGCCCGCGCCGTTGTCCGCCTGTTCCCGATCGCCAGGTACGCGACCGGCAGCCATGTTGCGCAGGTGGGACGCGTAAGTGCGTAGCGATGCAGCAAGATCATAGCGGTCGCGGTCGACCTTGACCACGATGCCGCGACTATCCAGATCGCGCACCGTGCGCGGGTGGATGCCCATCAAAGCACCGAACGTTTCGCCGTCAACCATCAGGCCGCTGCCAGCGAGGTCCGGCACATAGCGGCTGAAATCACCCAGCATGTCGCGGTCGAGCTGGAGCACGGTTGCCGTATCGCTCATGACACCGCTCTCCGCTGCCTGGGGTCGACGATGCCACGGTGTTTCGCCACCCCATCGTCGACATAGAGCTCGCACGCCAACTTGTGCAATTCGTGCACAAGTTCATTTTTCTCGACGTGATACCGCTCCGGGTCACGATGCGAGGGCGCGAGCATCGCCAGCCGGTCGGCAATGCCGGTGAGCGCATTGGCGATGTTGTTGGCGGCAGCTCGGGTCATGATTTATGCTTGGTTGAGCGACAGCACGAGCAGGTTGCTGTAGCGATCGCTGACGGATTTCACCTCGAAGCGCGGTTGTCCCGCCCGGTCCATGGCGCGCACGATGTCGCGCACGACTGGCATGGGGCCGGTGTAGGTGGCGCGGTCGAGGAACAATTCGGCGGCGCCGGCCGAAACGCGCGAGCGATAGCCGGTGCCGACGCTGAAGCTGTCATCCCCGCCGGTGTGCAGCACGGCGTTGACGGTG
>CALMIK010000004.1 GCA_937863995.1 uncultured Chelatococcus sp. | reverse complement strand
AAGAGAAGCTTCGCTTCGCTATCCGCGAAGGCGGCCGCACCGTCGGTGCAGGCGTCGTCGCCGAAATCATCGGTTGAGTTAGTTTTTTCGGGTGTCCGGCCTAGCCGGACACCACGTTGAGCCGGGATCGGCCTGAGGTTGCTGTTATGACGAAGGGTCAGAATATCCGCATCCGCCTCAAGGCGTTCGACCATCGCGTGCTGGATGCGTCCACGCTCGAGATCGTGTCGACCGCGAAGCGGACGGGTGCGAAGGTGCGGGGCCCGATCCCGCTGCCGACGCGTATCAAGAAATTTACCGTGAATCGCTCGCCGCACATCGACAAGAAGTCGCGTGAGCAGTTCGAGATGCGCACTCACCTGCGCGTTCTCGACATCGTTGAACCTACACCGCAGACGGTCGACGCGCTGATGAAGCTCGATCTCGCTGCTGGTGTTGACGTGGAAATCAGGCTCTGACCTCCCTTAGGGGATGGTCAGAGCCCAGGAACGCCCTGGAGGATATGCTCATGCGCTCCGGCGTCATCGCAAAAAAGGTCGGGATGACTCGCGTCTTTACGGAGACTGGCGAGCATATTCCGGTGACGGTTCTCAAGGTCGACAACTGCCAGGTTGTCGCGCATCGGACCGTCGAGAAGAACGGCTACACCGCGCTGCAGGTCGGCGTTGGCGTGGCCAAGGTCAAGAATGTCTCGAAGGCTGAGCGGGGCCATTACGCCATTGCCCAGGTCGAGCCCAAGCAGAAGCTCGCGGAGTTCCGCGTCGATCCGGGTCAGGAGATTCCGGTCGGTGCAGAGATCACCGTCGATCACTTCGTACCCGGCCAGTTCGTCGACGTGACGGGCACCAGCACGGGTAAGGGTTTCGCCGGCGGTATGAAGCGCTGGAACTTCGGCGGTCTGCGCGCCACGCACGGCGTGTCGGTCTCGCACCGCTCGATCGGTTCGACCGGCGGCCGTCAGGATCCGGGCAAGACGTTCAAGAACAAGAAGATGCCGGGTCACCTCGGTGTGGAACGCGTGACCACGCAGAATCTGCGCGTCGTTCAGACGGATGTCGAGCGCGGCCTTATTCTTGTGGAAGGTGCGGTCCCGGGTGTCGCCGGCGGCTGGATCACGGTTCGCGACGCGGTGAAGCGCGCGCTCCCCAAGGAAGCACCGGTTCCCGGCAGCTTCCGCGAGCGCGGCGCCGACGCGGCTGCGGCTGCAGTGCAGGAGAGCGCGGAATGAAGCTCGATATTACAACCCTCGACGGCGGCAATGCCGGCGCGATCGAGCTCGATGACGCGATTTTCGGCCTTGAGCCGCGCCTCGACCTGATCCAGCGTTACGTGCGCTGGCAGCTCGCGAAGCGTCAGGCCGGTACGCACAAGTCGCTCGGCCGGGCCGAGATCGCCCGTACGGGCAAGAAGGTTTATCGCCAGAAGGGCACCGGCGGCGCTCGCCACGGTTCTGCCCGCGCTCCGCAGTATCGCGGCGGTGGCAGGGCCTTCGGTCCCGTTGTGCGCAGCCATGAGCACGACCTTCCCAAGAAGGTGCGCCAGCTCGCGCTGAAGCATGCGCTGTCGGCCAAGGCCAAGGCGCAGACGCTGATCGTTCTCGACGAGGCCCGTGCGGTCGAGCCGAAGACGAAGGCGCTTCTGGACAAGTTCGGCAAGCTTGGCCTGTCGAATGCGCTGGTGATCGGCGGCAACGAGATCGAAGTGAACTTCGGTCTTGCGGCTCGCAACATTCCGAATGTCGACGTCCTGCCGGTGCAGGGCATCAATGTCTATGACATCCTGCGGCGGGACACGCTCGTTCTGACGAAGGCCGCCGTGGACGCGTTGGAGGCGCGCTTCAAATGAGTCAGGATCCGCGCCACTACGATGTGATCGTCGGCCCTGTGATCACCGAAAAGGCTACGACCCTTTCGGATCAGAACAAGGTCGTATTCAAGGTTGCCAAGACGGCGACCAAGCCGCAGATCAAGACCGCGGTCGAGAAGCTGTTCGATGTCAAGGTTGAGAGCGTCAACACGCTCGTAACCAAGGGCAAGACGAAGCGCTTCAAGGGCGTGCTCGGTCAGCGGTCCGACGTCAAGAAAGCTGTTGTGACCCTTGCAGAAGGTCATAGCATCGATGTGACGACAGGCTTGTGAAGCTGGTGAGGGAGTAAACCGATGGCTTTGAAGCACTTCAAACCGGTTACGCCGAGCCAGCGCCAGCTGGTGATCGTCGACCGGAGCGGCCTGCACCGCGGTGCGCCCGAGAAGGGGCTGACCGAGGGTCTGACCCGCAAGGGCGGTCGTAATAACAACGGACGCATCACCGTGCGCTTCCGTGGCGGTGGTCACAAGCGGACGTACCGCATCGTCGACTTCAAGCGCCGCGAGCGCCTGGGCGAGGTCGCGACCGTCGAGCGGATCGAGTACGATCCCAACCGCAGCGCGTTCATCGCCCTGCTGGCGTTCCCGGATGGCGGCAAGTCCTACATCCTCGCGCCGCAGCGCCTGAACGCGGGCGATTCGGTTACGTCGGGCGAACAGGCCGACATCAAGCCGGGCAATGCGCTGCCGCTGGCAAGCATTCCCGTCGGCACGATCGTTCATAACATCGAGCTGAAGATCGGCAAGGGCGGCTCCATCGCGCGTTCCGCCGGTGCCTATGCGCAGATCGTCGGGCGCGACCAGGGTTACGTGATCCTGCGTCTTAACTCCGGCGAGCAGCGTCTCGTTCACGGCCAGTGCTTCGCCACCGTCGGTGCGGTGTCGAACCCTGACCACATGAACACGAACAAGGGCAAAGCCGGCCGTACGCGTTGGCTGGGCCGCCGCCCGCACAACCGTGGCGTGACCATGAACCCGATCGATCACCCGCATGGTGGTGGTGAGGGGCGCACGTCCGGTGGTCGTCACCCGGTTACGCCGTGGGGCAAGCCGACCAAGGGCAAGAAGACCCGTTCCAACAAGCGGACGGACGCTTTCATCGTGTCCAGCCGTCACGCGAAGAAGAAGAGGTAAGGGGCGCGCAATGGCACGTTCTACTTGGAAAGGTCCGTTCGTTGACGGCTATGTCCTCAAGAAGGCCGAGGCCGCGCGCGCGTCCGGCCGTTCCGATGTGATCAAGATCTGGAGCCGCCGCTCCACGATCCTGCCTCACTTCGTTGGGCTGACGTTCGGCGTCTATAACGGTCAGAAGCACATTCCGGTTGCGGTAAGCGAGGAAATGGTCGGTCACAAGTTCGGCGAGTTCTCGCCGACGCGCACCTTCCACGGGCACGCGGCCGACAAGAAAGCGAAGAGGAGATAAGCCATGGGTAAGGCATCTGCTCCCCGCGCGCTGAAGGACAACGAGGCACGGGCCGTCGCGCGCAATCTGCGCGTCTCGCCCCAGAAGCTCAATCTGGTTGCGCAGCTCATTCGTGGCAAGAAGGTCGATCGCGCTCTCGCCGATCTGCAGTTCAGCCGCAAGCGCATCGCGATCGACGTCCGCAAGACGCTCGAGAGCGCCATTGCGAATGCCGAGAACAACCACGAGCTCGACATCGACGACCTCGTTGTCGCTGAAGCGTTCGTGGGCAAGGGGCTCGTGATGAAGCGCTTCCACGCGCGTGCCCGCGGTCGCGGCTCGCGTATCGAAAAGCCGTTCTCGCACCTGACGATCGTGGTGCGGGAAGTCGCCGCAGAGGCTTGAGGAGGAGACGATGGGTCAGAAGGTCAATCCGGTCGGCCTGCGTCTCGGTATCAACCGGACGTGGGACTCCCGCTGGTTCGCAGCGCGCGCCGAATATGGCAAGCTGCTGCATGAAGACATTGCCATCCGCAAGACGCTGCTGAAGCAGCTCAAGCAGGCAGCTGTGTCGCGCATCGTCATCGAGCGCCCGCACCGTAAGGCGCGGGTGACCATCTACTCGGCGCGCCCGGGTGTGGTCATCGGCAAGAAGGGCGCCGACATCGAAAAGCTGCGCCAGACCGTGGCGAAGCTGACGAAGGCGGAAGTGAGCATCAACATCGTTGAGGTGCGCAAGCCCGAAACCGATGCAACGCTCGTGGCCGATTCGATTGCTCAGCAGCTCGAAAGGCGTGTGGCATTTCGTCGCGCCATGAAGCGTGCAGTGCAGTCGGCGATCCGTCTGGGCGCTGAAGGCATTCGTATCAACTGCTCTGGCCGTCTCGGCGGCGCGGAAATCGCGCGTATCGAGTGGTATCGTGAGGGTCGTGTTCCGCTTCACACCTTGCGCGCCGACATCGACTATGGTACAGCCACGGCCTTCACGACATACGGTACGTGTGGAATCAAGGTCTGGATCTTCAAGGGCGAGATCCTGGAGCACGATCCGTTGGCTCAGGACAAGCGGTTGGCGGACGAGGGCAGCAGCGGACAGCGCTCCCACGGTCGCGATCGCCGTGATTCTGCGGCTTAAGGAGCGGGAGTAGGATAAATGCTTCAGCCCAAGAGGACGAAGTTTCGTAAGCAGTTCAAGGGTCGCATCCACGGCGAGGCCAAGGGTGGGACGGACTTGAACTTTGGTGAGTTCGGTCTGAAGGCGCTTGAACCCGAGCGGGTCACTGCGCGTCAGATCGAAGCTGCTCGCCGTGCCATCACGCGCCAGATGAAGCGTCAGGGCCGTGTTTGGATTCGCATATTCCCGGACGTTCCGGTTTCGGACAAGCCGGCGGAAGTGCGCATGGGTAAAGGTAAGGGGTCGCCCGATTATTGGGCGGCTCGTGTGAAGCCGGGTCGCGTGCTGTTTGAGCTCGCTGGCGTCAACGAGGAGATCGCCCGTGAGGCGCTTCGTCTCGGTGCCGCCAAGCTGCCGATCAAGACGCGGTTCGTCCAGCGTATCGCCGAGTGAGGGAGGGCGACATGACATCGAAGCAGAGGCTCTCCGACATCAAGGCGTTGTCGGCGGACCAGCTCCAGGACGAGCTCTTGAAGCTCAAGAAGGAGCAGTTCAATCTGCGTTTTCAGCGTGCCACGGGCCAGCTCGAGAACACGGGCCGGGTTCAGGAAGTCCGTCGCGACATCGCACGGGTGAAGACGTTCCAGCGGGCGAAGCTCGCGGCGGCTGGCAAGGCTTGAGGAGTCGATAATGCCGAAACGTATTTTGCAGGGCGTTGTCGTCAGCGACAAGCAGGACAAGACGGTCGTGGTGAAGGTGGAGCGTCGCTTCACCCATCCGCTGCTCAAGAAGACCGTTCGTCGCACCAAGAACTACCACGCCCATGACGAGGCGAACAAGTTCAAGGTCGGCGACACGGTGCGGATCGAGGAGACCCGTCCGCTGTCGCGCCTGAAGTCCTGGATCGTCCTCGGTGACGAGCAGGCCGGCGTGGAAGCGTAACATAATTCGATAGAGGCTAGGGGACTACAAGATCCCCGTCAGACGTAGTCCTCTTAGGAAACCGTCTGAGACAGAGAAAGGATCTGTGCCATGATCCAGATGCAGACTAATCTCGACGTTGCCGATAATTCCGGCGCCCGTCGTGTCATGTGCATCAAGGTGCTTGGTGGCGCGAAGCGCAAATATGCCCGGGTTGGCGACATCATCGTGGTGTCCGTGAAGGAAGCGATTCCGCGCGGGCGCGTCAAGAAGGGCGACGTGTTGAAGGCGATCGTCGTTCGCACGGCGAAGGACATTCGCCGCGCCGATGGTTCGGTGATCCGGTTCGACAACAATGCCGCGGTTCTGATCAATAACAACAAGGACCCGATCGGCACGCGTATTTTCGGACCGGTTCCGCGCGAGCTGCGCGCCAAGAACCACATGAAGATTATTTCGCTTGCTCCCGAGGTGCTGTGATGGCTGCGAAGATCAAGAAGGGCGACAAGGTCGTCATCCTCGCCGGTCGTGACAAGGGTCGCTCGGGCGAGGTTCTGCGCGTCATTCCCGAGGAAGAGCGCGCGCTTGTTCGCGGCGTCAATATCGTCAAGCGCCACACGCGCCAGTCGGCGACGAGCGAGGGCGGCATCATCTCCAAGGAGGCGCCGCTGCATCTTTCCAACCTGGCAGTGGCCGATCCCAAGGATGGCAAGCCTACCCGGGTCGGATTCAAGACTCTGGAAGACGGGCGCAAGGTTCGCTTTGCCAAGCGTTCGGGGGATGTGATCGATGTCTGAGGCAACCACTGATCTTGGCGCCAATTATGTGCCGCGCCTGCGCAAGCATTACGACGAGGTCGTGCGTGCGAAGCTGATCGAAGAGTTCGGTTATAAGAACCCGCTCCAGGTTCCCGCGATCGAGAAGGTCATCATCAACATCGGCGCCGGCGAATCGGTCAACGATTCGAAGAAGGCGACGGTTGCTGCGACCGATCTCGCGCTCATCGCCGGCCAGAAGCCCGTCATCACCCGCGCCCGCAAGGCTATCGCGACGTTCAAGCTGCGCGAGAACATGCCGATCGGCACGAAGGTGACGCTGCGCAAGACGCGCATGTACGAGTTCATCGACCGCCTGGTCACGATCGCGCTGCCGCGCGTGCGCGACTTCCGCGGCCTGAACGCCAAGTCGTTCGACGGACGCGGCAACTTCGCGCTTGGGCTCAAGGAACACCTCGTGTTCCCGGAAATCGACTACGACAAGGTCGATCAGCCGTGGGGCATGGACATCATCGTGGTGACGACGGCAAAGACGGACGATGAAGCCCGCGCTCTGCTGAAGCACTTCAACTTCCCGTTCCGGCAGTGAGGGCGAGAGCCCTCATACGCGGACACCGGAGATAATATTTATGGCTAAGAAGAGTTCAATCGAGAAGAACAAGCACCGCATCGCGCTGGTGAAGCGTTACGCTGCCAAGCGCGAAGCCCTGCTTGCCGTTGCGAACAACGAAGAGCTGCCGATCGAGGAGCGCTTCGAGGCGCGCCTCAAGCTCGCGGAGCTGCCGCGCAATTCGAGCCCGACGCGCGTTCGCAACCGTTGCGAGGTCACGGGCCGGCCGCGCGCATACTATCGCAAGCTGCGCTTGTCGCGTATCGCGCTGCGTGAACTGGGTTCCCAGGGCCAGATTCCCGGCCTTGTGAAGTCGAGCTGGTAAGGAGATCAGGAACTATGGCGATCAACGATCCGCTTGGCGATCTGCTCACCCGCATTCGCAACGCCCAGCTTCGCCGTCGCGGCAAGCTGACCACGCCCGGCTCCAAGCTGCGCGCCCGCGTCCTTGAAGTGCTCAAGGAAGAGGGTTACATCCGCGGCTTTACGTCGACCGAGTACGGCAACGGCCGTACGGAGTTCGAGGTCGAGCTGAAGTACTTCGACGGCGAGCCCGTTATCCGCTCCATCCAGCGTGTGTCCAAGCCCGGCCGGCGCGTCTACGCGTCCGTCGACAAGCTGCCGCGCGTCGCCGATGGCCTTGGTGTTGTCATCCTTTCCACGCCGAAGGGGGTCATGGCTGACCACACGGCGCGGGAGGTCAACGTGGGCGGCGAGGTGCTCCTCGAGGTGTTCTAAGGAATTGCCTCGGCAATTCTGGAGCATCCAGGGCATTTGAGTGAGAGCACGGGAGGCCACTATGTCTCGTATTGGAAAGAAGCCGGTCACTGTGCCGGCAGGTGTGACGGCCACCGTTACCGGTCAGGCTGTCAAGGTAAAGGGTCCGAAGGGCGAGCTTTCGTTCGTTGTTCCGGAAGAGGTCAGCGTCGCTTTTCAGGACGGCGCGATCAAGGTTGATCCGCGCGACGAGTCGAAGAAGGCACGTTCGCTGTGGGGCACGTCTCGCTCGCAGGTCGCGAACCTGGTGCAGGGCGTGACGCAGGGCTTCGAAAAGAAGCTCGAGATCAATGGCGTGGGTTACAAGGCTGCGGTTCAGGGCAAGATCCTGAAGCTGACGCTTGGTTTCAGCCATGACGTCGATTTCGAGATTCCGGCTGGCATCCTGATTGCCACGCCGAAGCCCACCGAGATCGTCATCAGCGGTATCAACGCACAGGTCGTCGGCCAGACGGCTGCCAAGATCCGCGATTACCGCCGCCCCGAGCCCTATAAGGGCAAGGGCGTGAAGTACGCCGATGAATTCATCTTCCGCAAGGAAGGCAAGAAGAAGTAAGGATGCGCACCGATGGGTGAAAAACTCAGTTCCACGGATCGCCGCAGGGCCCGGGTTCGTCGCGCTATCCGTGCGGCGGCGAACGGTCGGGTGCGGCTGTCCATTCATCGTTCCTCGAAGCAGATCTACGCTCAGATTATCGACGACGCACAGGGCCGCACGCTGGCTCAGGCTTCGACGCTGGAGAAGGATCTGCGCGAGACGCTCAAGACCGGCGCCGATGTTGAGGCGGCGAAGGTCATCGGCAAGCTGATTGCCGAGCGTGCGATTGCAGCAGGCGTCAAGGACGTCGTGTTCGATCGCGGCGCGTTCATCTATCACGGTCGCGTCAAGGCTCTGGCCGAAGCCGCGCGTGAGGGTGGACTCAACTTCTGATCGCCCGGCAACGGGCCGTCACGGCGGATTAGTAAACATGCGAGCGGGGACCGCCGCCCCGCGTCAGTGAGATTGACATGGCAAGAGAGCGTCATCAGCAGCGCGACCGTGAAGAGCGTGACAGCGAATTCACGGACAAGCTGGTTCACATCAATCGCGTCGCCAAGGTGGTGAAGGGTGGCCGTCGTTTCGGCTTCGCAGCCCTCGTCGTCATCGGCGACCAGAAGGGCCGGGTCGGTTTCGGCCACGGCAAGGCACGCGAAGTGCCGGAAGCCATTCGCAAGGCCACGGACGCCGCCAAGCGTGCGCTTGTCCGCGTGCCGCTGAAGGAAGGCCGCACGCTGCATCACGACGTCGCAGGCCGTTGGGGCGCGGGCAAGGTCATCCTGCGCGCAGCACCTCCCGGTACCGGCATCATTGCCGGCGGTCCGATGCGCGCAGTTTTCGAGACGCTTGGTGTTGCCGACGTGGTCGCGAAGTCGATCGGCTCGTCCAACCCCTACAACCTCGTTCGCGCCACCTTCGATGCGCTGAAGCGTGAGGACAGCCCCCGTGCCGTCGCCGCGCGCCGCGGTCTCAAGGTGTCGACCCTTCAGTCGCGTCGTCGTGACGCCACCGAAGGCGAAGCGCTTGGCGCAGACGCTTGAGGAGGGGTGAACCATGGCTAACAACAACACGGGCAAGACGCTCATCATCGAGCAGACCGGCAGCCCCATTCGCCGCCCCGCCTACCAGCGCCAGACGCTGATTGGCCTCGGGCTCAACAAGATCCGTCGCCGTTCCGAGCTGGAAGACACGCCGGCGGTGCGCGGGATGATCGAGAAGGTCAAGCACCTCGTGCGCGTCGTTTCGGACGCTTCCGAAGCGGGCAAGTGAGGAGGGCGCAATGGTCAAGCTGAACGGAATTTCGGATAACCCTGGCGCCGTCAAGGAACGCACCCGCGTGGGTCGCGGTATCGGTTCGGGCAAGGGCAAGACGGGCGGTCGCGGCGTGAAGGGTCAGACCTCGCGTTCGGGCGTCGCGATCAAGGGCTTCGAGGGTGGCCAGATGCCCATCCATCGTCGCCTTCCCAAGCGCGGCTTCAACAACATCTTCGCCAAGGACTTCAACGAGGTCAATCTTGGCCGGATCCAGGAAGCCATCGACGCCGGCAAGATCGATGCGACGCAGACCATCACCAACGAGGTGCTGGCTGCTGCGGGTATCGTGTCGAAACTGCGCGACGGCGTGCGCATCCTGGGCGTTGGCGAATTGAAGGCGAAGGTTGCCTTCTCGGTCGCCGGTGCGTCGAAGTCTGCGGCCGCGGCTATCGAGAAAGCTGGCGGTTCGCTCACGGTGATCGCTGCGAAGGTAGCGGAAGCGTAAGCTAGCCTCTATATGAGGAGCGGGCAGTGGCGACACGGGGAGAAATCTCTGGCTGTCGCCATTGTCGTGTAATGGCCCTGATTCCGGGCGTGCGTTCGGCAGATGCCGCGCGGCCACCCGATCCGGGCATGCGACACGCATAAGGATCTGATACTCATGGCTTCGGCAGCGGAACAGCTTGCAGCTAACCTCAATTTCGGTGCCTTTTCCAAGGCGGAGGAGCTCAAGAAGCGGATTTGGTTCACGCTCGGTGCGCTCATCGTCTATCGTCTGGGCACCTACATCCCGCTGCCGGGTATCAATCCGCAGGCGGTTGCCGATATTTTTCAGCAGACCCAGGGCGGCGTGCTCGGGCTGTTCAACATGTTCTCGGGCGGCGCGGTCAGCCGTATGGCGATCTTCGCGCTGAACATCATGCCGTACATCTCGGCATCGATTATCGTTCAGCTTCTCACCAGCGTGGTGCCCTCGCTGGAGACGTTGAAGAAGGAAGGCGAGGCCGGCCGCAAGATCATCAACCAGTACACGCGCTATCTCACGGTCGTGCTGGCGATCTTCCAGGCTTGGGGTATCGCCTTCGGACTCGAGAGTTCGGGCGGCGTGGTGCTCGATCCCGGCCTGTTCTTCCGCATTTCGACGGTGATCACGCTGGTCGGCGGCACCATGTTCCTGATGTGGCTGGGCGAGCAGATCACCTCGCGTGGCATCGGCAACGGCATCTCGCTGATCATCTTCGCCGGTATCGTCGCGGAGTTGCCGAGCGCCATCGGCGGCACGCTTGAGCTCGGCCGTCAGGGGGCGCTGTCGACGGGCATCATTCTAGGCGTGATCCTGATGTCGATCGCCGTCATCGCGTTCATCGTCTATATGGAGCGCGCCCAGCGCCGGCTGCTGATCAATTATCCGAAGCGCCAGGTCGGCAACAAGCTTTACGAGGGCCAGACGTCGTTCCTGCCGTTGAAGCTCAACACGGCAGGCGTGATTCCGCCGATCTTCGCCTCGTCGCTGCTGCTGCTGCCGACCACGATCGCGAGCTTTTCCCAGGCGGGCGGCAACGGCGGCGTGCTCGGTTCGCTCGCATCGCATCTCGCGCACGGCCGGCCGCTTTACATGCTGCTTTACGTGGCGCTGATCGTGTTCTTTGCGTTCTTCTATACCGCGATCGTGTTCAATCCGTCCGAGACCGCCGACAATCTCAAAAAGCACGGCGGGTTCATTCCGGGTATCCGCCCGGGCGAGCGCACGGCGGAATATATCGACTATGTGTTGACTCGCATTACGACGATCGGCGCTGCCTATATAGCGCTGATCTGCCTGTTGCCTGAGGTGCTCATTTCCTACGCCGCTCTTCCGTTCTATTTTGGTGGCACGTCACTGTTGATCGTGGTCACCGTCACGATGGATACTGTTGCGCAGGTTCATGGACACCTCATGGCCCACCAGTACGAGGGGCTGGTCAAGAAATCGAGATTGAAGGGGGCAAAAAGACGATGAGACTGGTATTTCTGGGTCCACCCGGAGCGGGGAAGGGCACGCAGGCCAAGCGCCTGGTCGAGAAGCACGGCATTCCGCAGCTTTCCACCGGCGACATGTTGCGCGCGGCGGTTGCGGCGGGTACGCCAGTCGGGCTCAAGGCGCGCGCTGTGATGGAAGCTGGCGGGCTGGTGTCGGATGACATCGTCGTCGGCATCATCGTCGACCGTATCGAAGAGCCCGATGCGCGCAACGGGTTCATTCTCGACGGTTTTCCGCGCACCGTTGCCCAGGCCGAGGCGCTCGACACGGCGCTGGAAGCCAAGGGTCAGAAGGTCGATCTGGCGCTCGAGCTCAAGGTCGATCATGCCAAGCTCGTCGATCGCATTATCAACCGGGCCGAGGAATCGCGTGCCCGCGGCGAGGAAGTGCGCAAGGACGACGACCCGGAAGTGTTCAAGACGCGGCTCGCGGCCTATGTGCGCGATACCGCTGTCGTGGCGCCCTACTATAAGGCGCGCGGTCTCCTCATCGAGGTTGATGGCCAGCAGCCGATCGACGCGGTGAGCGAAGCGATCGAAAAAGCGCTTTCGACGGTCTTGACGAAAGACTGAAAGTAGCATAGAGGGTCATTCTTCCCTTGAATCGGTTGGCTATGATCCGAAGCTTCGGGTCATGCCATCTGACTTGTGGCGCGCAAGGGCCGGCCTCCACCGGACGCGCGCCTTTTATCCGCCCTCCGGGCGTCATTGATTTGCCCGCATGGGCATCCATGGAGTTGAGCGTGGCTCGTATAGCAGGTGTAAACATTCCGACTGGCAAGCGCGTGGTCATCGCGCTCCAGTACATTCACGGTATCGGCCCCAAGAAGGCCCAGGAAATCATCGAGAAGGTCAATATCCCGGCCGAGCGCCGCGTGAACGAGCTGACCGACGCCGAAGTCCTGCAGATCCGTGAGACCATCGATCGCGATTACGTGGTGGAGGGCGATCTGCGCCGTGAAGTGTCCATCAACATCAAGCGCCTGATGGACCTTGGCTGCTATCGTGGTCTGCGTCATCGCCGCAGCCTGCCGGTTCGCGGCCAGCGCACGCACACCAACGCCCGCACCCGCAAGGGCAAGGCGAAGCCGATCGCCGGCAAGAAGAAGTAAGATCGGGCAGCTCAGGCTGCCCTGCCGTCGCCGTGGCTTTTTGCCGCGGCGGCGACTTTCGTTTAAACGATCATCGGTTCAACAACCATCCCGAGCGCCTGGAATGACGGGCGCGCCTGAAGGATCCGGAAGACAATGGCAAAAGAAGCAACCCGTATTCGCCGCCGCGAACGCAAGAACATCGCCTCGGGCGTGGCTCACGTCAACGCATCGTTCAACAACACGATGGTGACAATCACCGACGCCCAGGGCAACACGATTTCGTGGTCGTCCGCCGGCGCGATGGGCTTCAAGGGCTCGCGCAAGTCCACGCCGTACGCGGCGCAGGTTGCTGCTGAAGACGCGGCGCGCAAGGCCGCCGATCACGGCATGCGTACCATCGAGGTCGAAGTGACGGGTCCCGGCTCCGGCCGTGAGTCGGCGCTGCGCGCTCTGCAGGCTGCAGGCTTCACGGTGACGTCGATCCGCGACGTGACCCCTATCCCGCACAACGGGTGCCGTCCGCGCAAGCGTCGTCGTGTCTGATATCTTTTGTTCGTTGTCCCTGCTGCACGGCCTTGGCGCCGTGCGGCCTTTTGGTCCGTTGGCGCGGTTTCGTCATCCCGTCCGCCGCGGTCGAGCACTCCGAGAGGTGCGGTCGTGATCCAGAAAAACTGGCAGGAACTCATCAAGCCCAGCAAGCTTCAGGTAGCGCCCGGTGATGATCCGCGCCGTGTCGCGACGGTCGTCGCCGAGCCGCTGGAGCGCGGTTTTGGTTTGACGCTGGGCAATGCTCTGCGTCGGGTGCTGCTGTCGTCGCTGCAGGGCGCTGCCGTGCAGGCGGTCCATATTGACGGCGTGTTGCACGAGTTTTCGTCCATTCCGGGCGTGCGGGAAGATGTTACCGACATCATCCTCAACATCAAGGCCATCGCCATCAAGATGCAGGGCGAGGGCCCGAAGCGCCTCACGCTGCGCAAGCAGGGCCCGGGCGTGGTTACCGCTGGCGATATCGCCACTGTGGGTGACATCCAGATCCTCAACCCGGAGCTGGTGCTGCTGACGCTCGACGATGGCGCGGAGATCCGCATCGAGTTCACCGTCAACACGGGCAAGGGCTACGTTCCCTCCGAGCGTAACCGTCCCGAGGATGCCCCCATCGGCCTCATCGCCGTGGACAGCCTCTACAGCCCGGTGAAGAAGGTGTCCTACCGCGTCGAGAACACGCGTGAGGGCCAGATCCTCGACTATGACAAGCTGACGCTTGTCGTGGAGACGAATGGCTCCATCGCTCCCGATGATGCCGTCGCGTATGCTGCCCGCATCCTGCAGGATCAGCTTGCCGTGTTCGTCAACTTCGAAGAGCCCCGCCGCGAGGAAGCCGCCGTTTCCACGCCGCAGCTGCCCTTCAACCCGGCGCTGCTCAAGAAGGTGGACGAGCTGGAGCTTTCCGTGCGCTCGGCCAACTGCCTCAAGAACGACAACATCGTCTACATCGGTGATCTCATTCAGAAGACCGAGGCAGAGATGCTGCGCACGCCGAACTTCGGCCGCAAGTCGCTCAACGAGATCAAGGAAGTGCTCGCTTCCATGGGCCTGCACCTGGGCATGGAAGTGACTGGCTGGCCGCCGGAGAACATCGAAGAGCTCGCCAAGCGCTTCGAAGAGCACTACTGAGTTTGGCTCGCGCCGGGCATCGTCCCGGCGCTGCCTTGCGCCGCCGCCAAGTGTTTTGGCGGCGCTGTGTCGATTGATCAATACACAAACATAGAAAGTGGCGGCCGTACCGTGGCACGGCGGCTGTCCCATAAAAGGAGTTCGCCATGCGTCATGGTTTTGCCCATCGCCGTTTCAACCGTTCGTCCGCGCACCGCAAGGCGATGTTCGCCAACCTGGCGTCGGCGCTGATCAAGCACGAGCAGATCATCACCACCCTGCCCAAGGCGAAGGACCTACGTCCCGTCGTGGAAAAGCTGGTGACGCTCGGCAAGCGCGGCGACCTGCACGCCCGCCGCCAGGCCATCGCACAGCTGCGCGATCCGGTTCTCGTGCGCAAGCTGTTCGACGTGCTCGGCCCGCGCTACAAGGACCGTAACGGCGGCTACACGCGCGTTCTCAAGGCTGGCTTCCGCTTCGGCGATAATGCGCCGATCGGCGTGATCGAGTTCGTCGACCGCGACGTGAACGCCAAGGGCCAGGATTCGGGCCCGGTGGCCGTTGATGGCGATGCTGAGGCGTAAGCCCGGTTATCGTACCGATGCAAGCGTGAGTTACGGGCGGTCTTCGGACCGCCCTTTTTTATTGCGCGCGGATGAGTAGCGTGTGGGCGGCTCTTGCACGGCAGCCGGCGATGCCCAAATAACGCATTGAACGGGAACGAAAAACACACTCACCATAATTCTCTCCGATTTTCGGTTATAGAAATGCCGGGGAGTGCGGAGAGCCGGTATCAAGCCCTGGGAAAGTCGGAAATGAGCCAAAATGGATCGTGCCTGCGCCGCGTTGCGGCGTGTGCGTTGGTGCTTCTTGCTTTCGGTGGCGCTGCGCGCGCGGAAATGGCGGACAGCGGGCGTGTGCGGGCGGTGCCGGGCGCACGCGGCGAAGTGCTGTTGTCGCTTGCCCCTGTGGTGCGCGAGATCGCGCCGTCCGTTGTCAACGTGTACGGCGCGCGGGTTGAGCAGCGGGCCGCGCATCCGTTCATGGACGACCCGTTCTTTCAGCAGTTTTTCGGCGAAGGCGGCTTTGGCGTGCCGCGCGAGCGGGTTCAGCGTTCGGCGGGGTCCGGGGTGGTGGTCGATCCGGCCGGTCTGGTGATTACCAATCATCACGTCATCGCCGGCATGACCGAGGTGAAGGTGTCGTTGTCCGATCGCCGCGAGTTCCCGGCAAAGATTGTGCTCAGCGATGAGCGGTCGGATCTTGCTGTGCTGAAACTCGAGGGAGAGGGGCCGTTTCCGGCGGCGCGGCTAGGCGATTCGGAGGCGGTTGAAGTCGGCGATTTCGTCATCGCGCTCGGCAATCCATTCGGCGTCGGCCAGACGGTGACGCAAGGCATCGTGTCGGCGTTGGCGCGCACGCAGACCGGTATCAGCGATTTTCAGTCCTTCATTCAGACCGATGCCGCCATCAATCCGGGCAATTCGGGTGGGCCGCTCGTCGATCTCGACGGCGAGGTGGTGGGCATCAACACGGCGATCTTCACCCGTTCGGGAGGCAGTCACGGTATCGGTTTCGCCGTGCCCTCCGCCACGGTTCGGCTGGTGCTCGAATCGGCACGCTCTGGCGGCGGCGTGGTGCGCAGGCCGTGGCTCGGCGCGCGCCTGCAGGCGGTGAGCCAGGACATCGCCCACGGGCTTGGGCTGCTGCGCCCGCTCGGCGCGCTCGTGGCGTCGGTCGATGAAGACGGTCCGGCGCGCGCGGCGGGCCTCCAGCCGGGCGACGTGATTACCTCGGTTGCCGGCCGTCAGGTCGATGATATCGACGGCTTCGGTTATCATTTTTCGTCGCGTCCGCTGGAAGGGCAGGTGTCGCTGTCGGTGCTGCGCGGCGGCGAGACGCTGACGTTGCCGCTGCGTCTCACGCCCGCGCCGGAGCGCCCCGCCCGCGAGCCGGTGACGGCCGGCGACCGGCCACCATCTCCGTTCGTCGGTGCAACGGTGGTCAACCTGTCGCCCGCGGTCGCGGAAGAGCTGGCCATCACGCACGCGGACAGCGGCGTGGTGATTCTCGATCCCGGCGCGTCCGCCCGCTATGGTTTTCGCACCGGGGACATCCTGTTGTCGGTCAACGACCGCAAGATCGTCAGCACGCGCGATTTCGACGCGGCCTGGCGCATCGCTCCCCGCGTCTGGCGCATCGTGCTGAACCGGCAGGGGCGGGTGTTGCGCACCGACCTTGCCGGTTGATCGCCGCACGGCCGGTGGTTAACGTAATGCGTGTTCCTCTCTTGTGAGCTGCAAGGCACGATGGCCAACCTTTTCGATGCTGCAGGGCTTGATCGCGACGCGCCGCGTCCGCTTGCCGACAGGCTGCGCCCCACCCGTCTCGACGAGGTTGTCGGGCAGGAGCATCTGACCGGGCCGGACGGGGCGCTGACGCGTCTGCTGCGTTCGGGCTCCATCGGCAGCCTGATTTTCTGGGGCCCGCCTGGAACCGGCAAGACGACCGTGGCGCGGCTGCTCGCGGGTGCGACCGATCTCGCGTTCGAGCAGATGTCGGCCATATTTTCCGGTGTCGGCGATCTCAAGAAAGCGTTCGAGACCGCGCGCGCGCGCCGCCAGACGGGCAAGGGCACGCTGCTGTTCGTCGACGAGATCCACCGGTTCAACCGTGCCCAGCTCGATGCGTTCCTGCCGGTGATGGAGGACGGGACGATCACGCTCGTGGGTGCGACGACGGAAAATCCCTCGTTCGCGCTCAACGCCGCGCTGCTGTCGCGGGCGCGGGTGATGACGTTCCACGCGCTCGACGAGGCGGCGCTTGCGTCGCTGCTGGCGCGCGCCGAAGAGGTGGAGGGGCGCCCGCTTCCGCTCGACGACGAGGCGCGGCTGTCCCTGGTGCGCATGGCCGATGGGGACGGGCGCGCGGCGCTGACGCTCATCGAGGAGCTATGGCGCGCGGCCGCGCAAGGCGAGGTGTTTTCTGCCGGGCAGTTGCAGGAAGTGCTGCAGCGGCGCGCGCCCATCTACGACAAGTCGCAGGACGGCCACTACAACCTGATCTCGGCCCTGCACAAGACGGTGCGCGGCTCCGATCCGGATGCGGCGCTGTATTATCTGGCGCGCATGCTGGATGCGGGCGAGGACCCGCTTTATCTGGCGCGGCGCATCGTGCGCATGGCGGTGGAGGACATCGGGCTCGCCGATCCGCAGGCGCTTGCCGTCGCCAACGCGGCGAAGGACGCCTACGATTTTCTTGGCTCGCCCGAGGGTGAGCTGGCGTTGGCGCAGGCGGTGGTCTATCTCGCCACCGCGCCGAAGTCGAACGCGGCCTATGTCGCCTACAAGAAAGCGCGCAAGGTGGCGAAGGAGGGCGGCTCGGCCATGCCGCCCAAGGTGATATTGAACGCGCCGACGAAGTTCATGCAGTCGGAGGGGTATGGCGCCGGCTATGCCTACGACCACGATGAGCCGGATGCCTTTTCGGGCCAGGACTACTGGCCGGAGGCTGTGGGGCGGCACCAGTTCTATCGGCCGGTGGAGCGCGGCTTCGAGCGGGAAATCGCCAAGCGCCTCGCATGGTGGCAGAAGCTGCGGGCGGAGCGGCAGGGGCAATCGTGAGCCGGAACAAGGCGCGGATGTGATGTTGACGGCGGTCGTGTTTTTAGGCGCGGGGCTTGGCGGCGTGCTGCGCTGGTATGTCGGCATGGCTGTGGCGCGCTGGCTTGGCGCATCGTTCCCGTGGGGAACGCTGCTCGTCAACATCAGCGGCTCCACCGCCATGGGCCTGTTCGCCGCGCTGTTCTTCAGCCGCACGGGGGAGGGGGCGTCCTATGCCGGGATCTGGCAGACGGCGCGGCTCTTCGTGCTCACCGGTATTCTCGGCGGCTACACCACGTTCTCGGCGTTCTCGCTCGAAACGATCGGGCTTTGGGAGCGGGAAGAGTATTTTGCCGCCGCCGGCTATTGCGTCAGCTCGGTCGTGCTGTCGTTCACGGGGCTCGTGATCGGGCTTCTCATTGCCCGGAGCCTGGGGTGACGCGGGCTCGTTCTCCTGTTCATGTTTGCGTCCGGGTGCCGATGCTGTATGGATTTCGCGGACAGGCGCGGGGATCGGGCGTCGAATGGAGCACAGGATGAGCACTTCTCGCGGTGGCGAACGCACGCGCAGATCGACCGGATCGGGTAACGCGGGCGCCCAGCCGGCACGGCCTTTCCGCAAGGCCGGCACCGCGCGGCCGGCATCCGCCGGCGAGGGCCGGGGCGAGGCGGCGTTGAAGAATCATCAGCCGCGCGGAACGGGCAAGCCCACCCGCGCCGCGCTGAAGGCCGAGGCCAACGCGGCGCTCGCCACCGGCGTGCAGACGCTGACCGTCACCGCCGACGAAGCCGACATGCGGCTCGACCGGTTCCTGACCGCGCGTTTTCCGCAGCTGCCTTTCACCCATATCCAGCGCATCGTGCGCAAGGGCGAGCTGCGCGTCGACGGCAAGCGCGTCAAGCCGAACGATCGTCTCATCGCGGGGCAGAGCGTGCGCGTGCCGCCGCTGAAGATCGAGGAGCGCGCGCCCGCACCCCGCAGCCTCAAGCACGGCGGCGACGATCTGGCGTTCCTGAAGTCCATCACGCTCTATGAGGACAAGGACGTGCTCGTGCTCAACAAGCCCATGGGGCTTGCGGTGCAGGGCGGCTCCGGCACCACGCGCCACGTCGACGGCATGCTCGAGGCGCTGCGCGACGCGGAAGGCCAGAAGCCGCGCCTCGTTCACCGTCTCGACAAGGATACGGCAGGCTGCCTCGTTATCGCAAAGACGCGCTTTGCCGCCAGTGCGCTGGCGAAGAGTTTTCGTTCGCGTTCGGCGCGCAAGGTCTACTGGGCACTGGTTGCCGGCGTGCCGCGCGTCAAGCAGGGCCGCGTGTCGACCTACCTTGCCCGCGAGGAGCAGGATGACGGCGACGCCCGCATGGCCGTCGCGCAGCACGGCGACGAGGGTGCGAGCCACGCCGTCACCTATTACGCGCTCGTCGACAACGTGGCGCAGAAGCTGTCGTGGCTGTCGCTCAAGCCAGTGACCGGCCGCACGCACCAGCTGCGCGCCCACACGGCGCATATCGGCAACCCCATCGTGGGCGATCCCAAGTATTTCAACGTTGAGAACTGGGAGCTGCCCGGCGGCATCCAGAAGAAGCTGCATCTGCTGGCGCGGCGCATCGTCATCCAGCATCCGCGCACGGGAAAGCCGCTGGATGTCACCGCGCCGTTGCCGCCGCATATGCAGCAGTCGTGGAACCTGCTCGGGTTCGATGCCGATCGCTTCGATCCGATCGTGGAAGCGCCCGACGAGTAGAGCGCGCCGCGATCGGGGCGGCGCCGGCATTGTCGGCCCGGCCTCACCCCAATCGCGACGCACCCGGGCTTGGCGTTACTGCGCTGCCGCGTTGAGCCGGACGAGGCCTTCCTCGAGATCGGCCCGCAGGTCGCTCACGTCCTCCAGGCCGATTTGCAGGCGGATGGTCGGCCCTTCCGGCTGCCATTGCGTCGCCGTGCGGTAGGGCGTGGCCTTGAAGGGAAGGGCGAGGCTCTCGAAGCCGCCCCACGAATAGCCCAGCCCGAAGAGTTTCAGGTGATCGAGGAAGGCCGCCACCGCCTTCTGCGGCACCGGTTTCAGCACGATCGAGAACAGGCCGGAGGAACCGAGGAAGTCGCGCTTCCATATGGCGTGGCCGGGGTGGCTTTCCAGTGCCGGATGAAGCACGCGCGATACTTCCGGCCGGGTCTCCAGCCAGCGCGCCAGCTCCAGCGCCGATTTTTGATGCGCCTCCAGCCGGACTTTCAGCGTGCGCAGGCCGCGCAGCGCCAGGTATGCGTCGTCCGGGCCGACACACAGGCCCGTGTCGCCATGGGTTTTCGACAGCGCCCGCCACGCGCGCGCGTTGGCCGAGACCGTGCCGAACAGAATATCCGAATGGCCGCAGAAATACTTCGTGCCCGATGAGATGGAGAGGTCGACGCCGCGCGCGTGCGCCGGGAAGTAGAGCGGCGTCGCCCACGTGTTGTCGAGCAGCACCAGGATGTCGCGCGCATGCGCGGCCTCGGCGATGGCCGGGATGTCCTGCACCTCGAAGGTGAGCGAGCCGGGCGTTTCAGTGAACACCGCCCGCGTGTTCGGCTGGAACAGCGCGGCGATATCGGCGCCGATCAGCGGATCGTAGTAGGTTACCTCGACGCCGAAGCGCGTCAATACGTTGTCGCAGAAGGTGCGGATCGGATCGTAGGCCGAATCGGTGACGAGCAGGTGGTCGCCCGCCTTCAGCACGGACAGCAGCGCCGTCGACACCGCCGACAGGCCGGATGGGCACAGCACCACGCCGACGCCGCCCTCAAGGGCGCCGACGGCTTCCTGAACTGCCGTCATGGTCGGCGAGCCGCGCCGGCCATAGCCGTAGCGGTTGGTGCGCTCGGCCATGTCCTGCACCGTGGGAAACAGCACCGTCGAACCGTGATAGACGGGCGGGTTGACGAAGCCGAATGCTTCCTCGGGATGACGTCCGGCGACGGACAATTGCGTCGCGGTTTCTAGATCGGCGATTTCGCCGGCGGTAAACTTGTGCATGGTCTGAAAACTGCCCCGGCACTGCTGCGGGCGCACGTTGCGATGGAACCGGAACGCGCGCTCTGAATTTCTAAATATGCGCGGACTTGTGGATGACGGGTGCTCGCGCCCTTCCGCCCGCCGCGCCGCAATAGCAAAGACTTTGCCGCGCGTGGCGCTGCAACGCAAGCTGGCGCAATGCGTTATTTCCGGTTGGCGGGTGCCTGTTCATTCATCACATTCGGCATTATCACGCTTGACGTATGTGAAAAAGTCGATTGTGATGCAATCATAGCCACGCCGCGATCAGAAGGTGTAGGCATAAGAAATAACGGGGAAATATTCGCATTCCTGTTCAATTCCCGGATTTTGGGAAAATAAAGAAAATGAATACAGGCAGGCGAATTGTTGTTTTACACTTAGTTTCTGGTGTCAGGGGAAGGGTTGTAGATCATGATTAAAAGGACGATCGCAGTTCTCGCTGCCGGGCTTTCGATTGCCGGCGCAGGGATTACCGCGGCTTCCGCCGCAACGCTCGATCAGGTGAAGCAACGGGGCGTGCTGCACTGTGGCTCCAATCCGGGACTCGCAGGCTTTGCCGTCGCCGACGACAAGGGGCAGTGGACCGGATTCGACGTAGCCTTCTGCCGCGCCATCGCCGCGGCGATCTTTGACGATCCGAACAAGGTGAAGTTCTCGCCGCTAACCGCCAAGGACCGCTTCACCGCCGTCCAGTCTGGCGAAGTGGACGTGCTCATCCGCAACACCACCTGGACGATGTCGCGCGATACCACGCTCGGTCTCAACCTCGGGCCGGTTAACTATTATGACGGACAGGGCTTCATCGTGCGCAAGTCGCTCGGCCTGAAGTCGGCCAAGGAGCTCGAGGGCGCGTCCGTGTGCGTGCAGCAGGGCACGACGACCGAGCTCAACCTGGCCGACTTCTTCCGCGTCAGCAACATCAAGTACGAACCGGTGACTTACGCGTCCGCGGTCGAGGCGGTGAAGGCGTATGACTCGGGCCGCTGCGATGCGTTCACGACCGACGCATCCGCGCTCTACGCCGAGCGCCTGCGCCTGACCGCTCCGGACGACCACATCGTGTTGCCGGATATCATCTCCAAGGAGCCCTTCGCCCCCGTGGTGCGCCATGGCGACGACCAGTGGTTCGACCTCGTGCGCTGGACGACTTACGCCCTGATCAACGCCGAGGAACTGGGCGTGACCAAGGCCAATGTCGACGAGCAGCTCAAGTCCGAAAACCCGGAAGTGCGCCGCCTGCTCGGCGTCGAGGGCAATTTCGGCGAGGGCGTCGGCCTGACTCAGGACTGGGTCGTGCGCATCATCCGCCACGTCGGCAACTACGGCGAGATCTTCGCCGCCAACCTTGGCACCAACACGCCGCTCGCCATCGACCGCGGCCTGAACAACCTCTGGAACAACGGCGGCATCCTCTACGCTCCGCCGATCCGCTGACAACGCCCCGCCGGCGCGGCACGCTCCGCGCCGGCGGCAACCCGTTCGGGGGCAGATGAAGCCCTGGAACCATGCCCAGTCGGCGCCGACCGGTCCGCGCCGACCAGGGGGCGGCGGCAGTAGCGCAATGCGCCGCAGGCTCACATGGCGCCGCAGGCTCACATGCCGGGCAAAAGAATAAACGGGGGCGACAAGACATGAGCGACACGGCGCCTGCTTCAGGCGGAAAACGCGCTTCCGGTGAACCGGAACGCGGAGGCGATGCGCGCGGAGGCGACGCGATCGTCTCGCTGTTTTACAATCCGACCTTTCGGGGCGTCCTGTATCAGGTGGCGCTCATCGCGGCGATCTCGTTCATCCTCTATGAGGCGGCGACGAACGCCATTGTGAACATGCGCAGGCTCGGCATCGTGTCGGGCCTTTCCTTCTGGAACGCGCCGGCCGGATTCGACATCAACCAGCGGCTGATCGACTACAGCTCGACGTATTCGACCTATGGCGACGCGTTCTGGGTCGGGTTGCTCAACACGCTCCTGGTAGCGGGCATGGGCATAGTGCTCGCCACGCTGCTGGGTTTCATCGTCGGCGTCGCCCGGCTGTCGCGCAACAAGATCATCAGCCTGCTCGCGTCGAGCTACGTCGAATTCTTCCGCAACATCCCGCTGCTGCTGCAGCTTTACGTCTGGTACAACGCGGTATTGCGCACGCTGCCGGCCCCGCGCCAGTCGCTGACGCTCGCCGACGCTGCCTATCTCAACAATCGCGGCCTGTTCCTGCCCCAGCCCGTGTTCGGACCCGGCAGCGAGGCGCTGCTCGCCGCGGCGGCTGCCGCGATCGCCGCGATCGCCTTTTATCGCCGCTGGGCGCGGCGCGATCAGGACATCACCGGCCGCCAGCACGCGACGGGCACGGTATCGTTGCTGATCCTTCTGGGAGCGCTCGCCGCCGCGTGGTTTCTCGCTGGGGGACCGGTCACTTTCAACGTGCCCGAGCAGCGCGGCTTCAACGTTGCCGGCGGCCTGCAGGTGTTTCCCGAGTTCGTCGCGCTGCTGCTCGGCCTGAGCATCTACACGGCGGCCTTCATCGCCGAGATCGTGCGCGCGGGCATCCTGTCGGTGTCGCGCGGGCAGACCGAAGCCGCGTATGCGCTCGGGCTGCGGCCGGGTGTCAGCCAGCGCCTCATCATCATCCCGCAGGCGATGCGCGTGATCGTGCCGCCGCTCACCAGCCAGTTGCTCAACCTGACCAAGAACTCCTCGCTGGCGGTCGCCATCGGCTACCCGGATCTCGTGCAGGTGTTCATGGGCACGGTGCTGAACCAGACCGGCCAAGCCATCGAATGCGTGGTCATCACCATGGGCGTCTACCTGCTGCTCAGCCTGCTGACGTCGTTTGTCATGAACATCTACAATCGCCGCGTGGCGATCGTGGAACGGTGAGGGGGCGGCCATGACGACGACCGGAGAAACGACAAACGGACGCACCACTGTCGGACCCATCGCATTCGTGCGCGCCTCCACCGTGCCGGCGCAGAAGCCGCCGGTTCTCGTGGGCGGGCCGGTGGCGTGGGTGCGGGCCAACCTGCTGTCCTCGCCGCTTAACGTGCTGCTGACGGTGATCGGCCTTTATTTTATCTATCTCATCGTACCGCCCGCCGTTCGCTTCCTGCTGGTGGACGCCGTGTGGACGGGCGACGACCGCAACGCCTGTCTGGCGGAAACCGTGGGGCGGGAAGTGGGGGCGTGCTGGGCCTATGTCGGCTTCCGCCTGCGCTTCTTCGTCTACGGCGCTTATCCGGACGGCGAGTTGTGGCGCGCCAATCTCGTGTTCGTGCTGTGCCTCGTCGGCATCGTCTGGCTGCTGTCGACGCGCATGCCGCGCAAGGGGCTCGGCGCGGTCTACTTCTTCGGCGTGTTTCCGGTGGCGGCGTTCATCCTGCTCTATGGCTGGCCGGCCATCGGCCTGCGGCGGGTGGACACCTCGCTGTGGGGCGGCGTGGTGGTGACGCTGGTGCTTGCCTTCACCGGCATCGTGGTGTCGCTGCCGTTCGGCATCCTGCTGGCGCTCGGGCGGCGCTCTCGGCTGCCGCTGGTGCGGCTGGTGTCGGTGATCTTCATCGAATTCTGGCGCGGCGTGCCGCTCATCACCGTGCTGATCATGGCCAACACGATGCTGCCGCTGTTCCTGCCCGGCAACATCTCGCCGGACAAGCTGCTGCGGCCCATCGTCGGCGTGGCGTTGTTCGCTTCCGCCTACATGGCGGAGGTGGTGCGCGGCGGGCTGCAGGCGATTCCCAAGGGGCAGTTCGAGGGCGCGCAGTCGCTGGGGCTCAACTACTGGCAGCTGACGCGGCTTATCGTGCTGCCGCAGGCGCTGCGCATCGTCATTCCCGGCATCGTCAACACGTTCATCGGCCTGTTCAAGGATACGTCGCTGGTGTCGATCGTCGGTATTTTCGACCTGATGCGCACCATCGAGGTTTCGCTGGCAGACCCGCGCTGGTCGACGCCGGTAACCGCGCCGACGGGATATGCCTTCGCGGCACTGTTTTATTTTATATGCTGTTTTGGTATGTCTCGTTATTCTATAGCAATGGAGAAGAGATTGGCTGCCGGCCATGATCGACAGGGGACAGTGAAATGACCACAGCCTCGCATGACAAGGCCCAGGACGCGCGCCAGCTCGACGGCGCGCCCGCGATCCGCATGATCGACGTGCACAAGTGGTACGGCGAGTTCCACGTGCTGCGTGACATCAACCTCGAGGTGGCCAAGGGCGAGCGCATCGTCATCTGCGGCCCGTCGGGATCGGGAAAATCGACGCTGATTCGCTGCATCAACCGGCTGGAGGAATACCAGAAGGGCCGCATCATCGTCGGCGACGTGGAACTGACCAACAACATCAAGCGCATCGACGAGGTGCGGCGCGATGTCGGCATGGTGTTCCAGCACTTCAACCTGTTCCCGCATCTCACCATCCTCGAAAACTGCACGCTGGCGCCGATCTGGGTGCGCAAGATGCCCAAGAAGGAAGCCGAGGCCATCGCCATGCGCTACCTCGAGCGGGTGAAGATTCCCGAGCAGGCGAACAAGTATCCCGGCCAGCTCTCGGGTGGCCAGCAGCAGCGCGTCGCCATCGCCCGCTCGCTGTGCATGAACCCCAAGATCATGCTGTTCGACGAGCCCACGTCCGCGCTCGATCCCGAGATGGTCAAGGAAGTGCTCGACACCATGGTCACGCTCGCCGAGGAAGGCATGACCATGCTTGTCGTGACCCACGAGATGGGGTTCGCCCGCCAGGTCGCCGACCGCGTGATCTTCATGGATCAGGGCCAGATCGTGGAGATGAACACGCCGGCCGAGTTCTTCTCCAACCCGCGCCACGAGCGCACGAAGATCTTTCTGGGCCAGATCCTGCACTGACGGCCGTTGGCGGGACATATGCGGGACGGCGCGGGCAAATCGCGCCGTCATCGATCTTATGCCGTCATTGATCTTATCGCGCGGGAATGCCAAACAATGCGGGTCGGCGGCGCGGATGCGCCGGACTCCACACGGCTCGATGAGCGATCTCGCGGAGCGCAAGCATGTTGTTTTTCATCTTTGTCGTGATCCTGTCGCTGGTCGGGGCGGTGGTGCTGTCGTCGATCCTCGGCCGGCAGGGCGTCTATGTCGCGGGCGTCGCGCTCTTGATCGGGGCCGGCATCGCCTTGCTCGGGCCGATCATCACATCCTGCCGGGGCTGCTGGACGGAGGTTCTCAGCCTCGCCGCGTTCCTGTCGGCGCCGTTCTTCATCGTCGGCTGGATCGCGCTGGCGCAGACCAACGTGTTCAACGTGCCCACGAAGCTCCTCTACGGGCTCGGGGGCCTGATGGTGGTGCAGACGCTGTGGGCCGCGCGCGTCACCATCTTCACCACGCTGGAGGGCAGTTGCCCGTGCGGATCTGCGCTCATCGGCCTCGTCGGCACGGAGCTGTCGGCCTCGGGCTTCGACCGGCTGGCGGGACCGTGGTTCCTGACACAGGCGATCGTGACGCTCGCCATTCTGGTCAGCATCTGGCGGCGCACGCGCACCAAGCCCACGTTTGCGTGAAGCGCGCCACCGCCGCGCGTGCATGCGACCTCTTGCGCGTGAGCAGGCCGCAGTTGCGGCTTGCCGGCAGCGGGTGAGGGGGGCTACAAGGCTGGCATGATCAGCATTACGTATCCTGCGGCCGCTTTTGCGGGCCTTCTGAGCTTCCTCAGCCCCTGCGTTCTGCCGCTGGTGCCGCCTTATGTCACCTTCCTGACCGGCACCACGCTCGACAATCTGTCCGAGCGCCAGGACGCCGGCGTGACGCGGCGCGCCTTTTTTGCTTCGCTGCTGTTCGTGGCGGGATTTTCGACGGTTTTCGTCACCCTCGGCGCGACCGCGTCGGTTCTCGGGCAGGTCGTGCGGCAGTATCTCGATGTGCTCGGCACGCTCGCCGGCATCGCCATCATCGTCATGGGCCTGCACTTTCTCGGCGTGTTCCGTCTCGGCTTCCTCTACCGCGAGGCGCGGGTGCAGATCGACAAGCCGGCGGGTCTTTGGGGCGCCTATGTCATGGGGCTGGCGTTCGCCTTCGGCTGGACTCCGTGCATCGGCCCGATCCTCGCCGCGATCCTCGCGGTGGCTGGGTCCGAGGACAGCGTCTGGCGCGGCGCGAGCCTGCTTGCCGTCTATTCGCTCGGGCTCGGCGTGCCATTCGTGATCACGGCTTTCGCCATGAAGCCACTGGTGAAGTTAATCAAGCGCATGCGCTCGAAGTTCTCGCTCATCGAAAAGGCCATGGGCGGCCTGCTCGTGCTGACGGGTATCGCGTTCCTGACCGGCAGCATCAGCCAGTTTTCGTTCTGGCTGCTGGAGACGTTCCCGGTTCTTGGGCAGATCGGTTAAAGCGTCTCGACGTTTCAATGAAACGTCGAGACGCTTCGGACTCGGCCGTCAAGACAAAAAACCCCGGCAGTCACCTGCCGGGGTTATCTTTATTTTTACGGTGACAGGGTGTCACTCGACCTCGTTGCCCGAGTAGCCGACGTTGCCGTCAGCGCCCTTGCGCCATTCGTAGACGATGTAATCGGGGCGGGTGATGTCACCCTTCTTGTCGAACGACAGGTCGCCGATCACGGTCTTGAACGCCTTGCCGGAGTGGATGACCTCGGCCACCTTCTCGGGCTCGAGCGACTTCGCCTCTTCCGCCGCCTGAGCCAGCACCTGCACGGCTGCGTAGCTGTAGAGGGTGTAGGTCTCGGGATCGAAGTTGCTGGCCTTGAACTTCGCGACCACTTCCTGCGCTGCCGGGTTCTTGCGCGGATCGGGGCTGAAGGTCATCAGCGTGCCGGCGGCGCCCGGGCCGGCGATCGCGGCATATTCGGAGGATGCGATGCCGTCGCCGCCCATGAGCGGAGCGGAAAGGCCCTGGTCGCGCGTCTGGCGGCTGATGAGGCCCGCCTCGGTGTAGAGGCCGCCGAAGTAGATGACGTCGACCTTCGCCGCCTTGAGCTTCGAGACGAGCGCCGAGTAGTCCTTCTCGCCCGTGTTGACGCCCTCATAGATCACCGGCTTGATGCCGGCGGCCTCGAGCGCCTTCACCGTCTCGTCCGCGAGGCCCTTGCCGTAGGGCGTCTTGTCGTGGACGACGGCGACGTTCTTGTCCTTGTAGTGCTTGGCCAGATAGGCGCCCGCGACGCTGCCCTGCTGGTCGTCGCGGCCGCAGGTGCGGAACGTGTTCCACAGGTTGCGCTCGGTGTAGACCGGGTTGGTGGAGCCGGGCGAGATCTGCAGGATGCCCGATTCCTCGTAGGTTTCGGACGCCGGGATCGATACGCCGGAGTTATAATGGCCGACCACGAACTTGACGCCTTCGCCCGCGAACTTGTTGGCGACCGACACGCCCTGCTTGGGATCGGACACGTCGTCGCCGAGGCTGACCTCGAGCTTCTGGCCGAGGATGCCGCCAGCGGCGTTGAGGTCCGTCACGGCCTGTTCGACGCCGTGCTTGAACTGGTCGCCGACGGCGGCGTTCGGGCCGGTCAGCGGTGCGCCGACACCGATCTTGACCTGTGCGAAGGCGGTGGACGACAGCAGCAGCCCGAGCCCCAAGGCCAACGTTCCAACAATCGACTTCTTCATTCTGGTTTTCCCTCTGTTATGAAGATTGCGGCTTGTCGCGCCAGGTGAAGGGACCTGTGCGGGTGTAAAGCCATGAGTATTGCGTCGTCATCTGCCGTGCCCGCGTGAAGCGGAAGCCGGCGAGACCGATGGCGATCACAAATAGCGCGTCGACCAGATAATAATGCAGCGACAGCAGCGTGCCATGGAACAGGGCGAAGTGGATGAAGCGCACGGCAGCCGCCAGCAGCAGGCAGTAGACGACGCCTTGCCACACCGGCGCCCAGGTGACGGCGAGCGCCCGACCCGTCATCCATGCCGCGCCGCCGCCCATGATGAGTGTCACAAGCAGGAAAAGCCAGATCGACGGCTCTTCGTAAAGAATACCCTGCATGCTTACCTCCCGCCTTCCAGATAGGCCGCCTGCACCTGCGGGTCTTCCAGCAGCTCCCGCCCGCTGCCCGACAGGGTGATCGCTCCCGTCACCATCACATAGGCGCGGTGGGCGAGCTTGAGCGCATGGTAGGCGTTCTGCTCCACGAGGAACACGGTCATGCCGTCCTTCTCGTTGAGCTCGCGGATGACGTCGAAGATCTGCTTCACCACCAGCGGCGCGAGGCCGAGCGAGGGCTCGTCGAGCAGCAGCAACTTCGGGCGGCTCATGAGCGCGCGGGCGATGGCGAGCATCTGCTGCTCGCCGCCGGAGAGCGTGCCGCCGCGCTGGTGCAGGCGCTCCTTGAGGCGCGGGAACATGGTCGTGACCCGCTCGAGATCCTGGTTGAAATGGGCGAACTGGTTGATCGCCGCGCCCATCTGCAGGTTTTCGTACACGGTCATGCGCGGGAAGATACGCCGCCCCTCGGGCGATTGCGCGATGTTGAGCCGCGCGATCTCGTGGGTGGGCATGCGGGTGATGTCGCGCCCGGCATAGGTGATGGTGCCCTCGCGGGCGCGGGGATTGCCGAAGATCGTCATCATCAGCGTCGACTTGCCGGCGCCGTTCGCCCCGATGAGGGTGACGATCTCACCCTCGTTGACGTCGATGTCGACGCCCTTCAAGGCGATGATGTTGCCGTAGTACGTCTTGACGCCGCGCACCGACAGAAGCGGCTGCTGCTGCAGCGGCTCGCGGGCGGGCTCCGTTTGCCGTTCGGGCGCGCTCATAGGCCGACCTCCGCTTCCACCTTTTCCACTTCCTCGTCGTCCACACCGAGATAGGCCGCGATGACGCGCTGGTCGTTGCGGATCTCTTCCGGCGTGCCGTCGGCGATCTTGGTGCCGTAGTCGAGCACGATGACGTGATCGGAGATCTGCATCACCACCGACATGTCGTGTTCGATTAGCAGCACCGCGACGCCGTGATCGTTGCGCACCGAAAGCAGCAGCGCATTGAGTTCCTGGCTCTCGCGCGGGTTGAGGCCTGCGGCCGGTTCGTCGAGGCACAGCAGCACCGGGTCGGTGCACATGGCGCGCGCGATCTCGAGCCGGCGCTGGTCGCCGTAAGGCAGGTCGCCCGCCGGGTCGTCGGCGCGGTCGATGAGGTTGATCTTCTCGAGCCAGTGACGCGCCTTCTCGACCGCTCCGCGCTCCGCCTTGCGGAAGCCCGGCAGGCCCACCAGCCCCGCGAGCGTGAAGCCCGAGGCCTGCATCAAGGTGTTGTGCTGCGCGACGAGCAGGTTTTCCAGCACCGTCATGCCGGAAAACAGCCGGATGTTCTGGAACGTGCGCGCCACCTTCGCGTCCTGCGCGATGCGGTGGCCGGGCAGGCGTTCCAGCAGGAAGGACTGTCCGCCCGCCTGCGCCAGCGTCAGCATGCCCTCGCTCGGCTTGTAGAAGCCGGTGATGCAGTTGAACACTGTCGTCTTGCCGGCGCCATTGGGCCCGATGAGCGCCGTGATGTCGCTGCGGCCGACCTTGAATGACAGGTCATTGACCGCCACCAGCCCGCCGAAGCGCATCTTCAGATGCTCGACATGAAGGATGGGATCTTTCTCCCAACGCATTATCCGTGCCCCTCCTTGACCAGCGACCCCGATATTGCCTTGCGCTCCTTCAGAGCGATCGAAGGAGTGCGGTGAGCTATCAAGCCCCGGGGCCGCCATACCATCATCACAATCATAGCCAGGCCGAAAATCAACAGCCGGTATTCATTCGGATCGAAATCGGGGCCGAAGATCTGTTTCGTGAACCCCATGTGACGCAACATTTCGGGACCGCCCACCATCACCACGGCGGCGATCGCCACGCCGAACTGCGAGCCCATGCCCCCGAGCACCACCACCGACAGGATGATGGCCGATTCGAGGAAGTTGAAGCTCTCGGGGCTGACGAAGCCCTGCCGCACCGCGAAGAACGCTCCCGCCAGCCCGCCGAAGCCCGCGCCGATGGAAAACGCCGTCAGCTTGGTGTTGCGGGTGTTGATGCCGAGGGAGCGGCAGGCAATCTCGTCCTCGCGCAGCGCCTCCCAGGCGCGGCCGATCGGCAGGCGGCGCAGCCGCATCGTCACCGCGTTGGTGAC
>CALMIK010000003.1 GCA_937863995.1 uncultured Chelatococcus sp. | reverse complement strand
CGATCCCCAGACGAAGGCGCAGAGCGCGAAGCGGCGCACGACGCCGCCCGCCCCGTCCGCCTCCTCGATGGGTCGCTCCAGCGCGAAACGCTGTCGGCGCAAGCCCGTGTGAATGGTTCCAGCCATGTCGCCGCCTCCGCTCACAACCTGGCGCGGCGGAAGGGCGCGATCAGCGCCTGCGCCTCGCCCGGCACGGCGGGCACGCCCTCCCCGTCGTCGCCGCGCATCTCGAACAGGCGCGCCACGATGACGCGCACCGCCTGCCGCAGCGGCTGGGGCACGTCCGCCACGCCCTCGCCGTGGCCGGCGCGCACGTCGACCTCGACGCCGCTGAACGCCCGCCCCGGCGCCGGCACCGGTCCGGCGACGGCGATGCGCGGCGGATCGGCTCGCCCGTCGAGCTGCAATGACGCGGGCGGCACCTCGACGGCGATACCGTCATGGCCGAACACCCGCGCCGCGACGATCGCGGACACCGGCGACAGCGGCAGCCGGATCGCGCCGCCGGGCGGCCATCGGTCGAGCACCAGCCGCCATGTCTGGCCGATGAGGCACCGCCCGCTTTCGGCCTCCACCATCAGGCGCGCGGCTGTGATAAGGGAATGGATGAGCCTGTCCTCGTCGTTGCCGTCGAGGCGCAGATAGCCTTTGATATCGGCGAGCGTCACCGGCTCGATGACCGGGCCGGCCAGGAGAATCGGAGTCATGATGGTCCTTCGCAATCTGTCGCGCGCCGGGCGCTGGTTGATGCCGGCGGCGTGGGCCGCGGCGCTTCTGGCGGCCTCGCCCGCCGCCGCCGTGGTCAAGGGCGTTCCCGAGGACGGGCCGTTGAAATCGCGCACGCTGATGGTGCTGTCGGAAGGCGGCGGCGTGTGTTCGGGCATCGTCGTCGCCCGCAACGCCGTGCTCACCGCCGGCCATTGCGCGTCGGAAGGGCGGGCGGTGCGTGTGCATTTTCGCGATGCGCGGGGCGAGCCCGTGCTGCTGGAACCCGCCGAGGTCGCCACCCACAACGGCTACAACGCCCGCGCCATCGAGGCGCGCCAGCGCTCGGTCGATCTCGCGCTCATCCGCCTCGCCGCGCCGCTTCCCGCGTCCTTCCAGCCGGCCACGCTGTCGTCCGCCGGGCTGCCGCGCGCCGGCTCGCCCGTGTCCGTGTACGGCTGGGGCGTTGAAAGCGAGGGCCGGCCCGAGACCACGGGCACGTTCCGCCGCGCCGATCTCGTCACCGTCGAACCCTACGGGCCGGGCAAGATCCTGCTGTGGGCAGCGGATTCGTTCGGCCTCGGCAAGCGCCCGGGAGCCGGCGTTTGCCACGGCGATTCCGGGGGACCGATCGCCCGGGCAGACGGCGCGGTGATCGCCGTTTCCACCTGGGCGAAGGGTTCGGGCAAGGAGGCGTGCGGCCTCTATACCCAGGGCGTGCTCGTCGCGCCCCAGCGGGGCTTCATCGACGGCACGCTCAGCCGTTGGGGCCTCGCCGCGCAATGGCGGTAAGGCCCCGCCGGCGTCACGGCCCGACGGGCGACGCGGCGTCGGTGCCGAACTTCAGCAGCTTGATGGCATCGAAGTCCTGCACGCCGCCGCCGACGCGCTTGGTGGTGTAGAACAGCACGTAGGGCTTGGCGGAGTAGGGATCGCGCAGCACGCGCACGCCCGCCCGGTCGACGATGAGATACCCGCGGCGGAAGTCGCCGAAGGCGATCGACAGGCTGTCGGCGCCGATGTCGGGCATGTCCTCGGATTCCACCACCGGGAACGAGAACAGCGACGCCGCCTGGTCCACGGTCGCGGGCGGCTGCCACACGTAGTGCCCGTCTGTGTCCTTCAGCTTGCGCACGGCGCTCTGCGTCTTGCGGTTCAGCAGAAAGGTGCCATTCTGGCGGTAGCTCGCCTTCAGGCTGTAGATGAGGTCGATGAGGATGTCCGCCGGGTTGCTGGCCGGGAAGGCCCCCGACACGCCGGTGACGCTGGTCCCCAGCTTGCCCCACCCCCATGCGCTGTGCGCCGCGGTCGGATAGCTCAGGATGCCCTTGGGCTGGTTCGCGCCACTGCCGGCGACGAAGGCCTTGCTTTCCTGCTCGGCGAAGGCCGTCTCGATTTCGGAGACGAGCCATTCATCGATGTTGACCACGGCATCGTCGAGCAGCGTCTGGGTGGCGGCGGGCAGCGCGTAGAGTTCCAGCGCCGGGAAGTCGAGTTCTTCCAGCACCGGCGAATCGCTCTGGCTGCGGGTCGCCGTCTCGCCCACCCAGCCGGTGACGGGAGCGGTCTTGGTGATCGCGCCCTTGTAGGAGGCGCCCGAGATCAGCCGCACCGTGGCGAGCGAGCGCAGCGGCGAGATGTTGCCGAGCCGCGCCAGCACCTCGCGCTCGACCGATCCCGGCGTGAGATAGCCGCCGTCGGGCCCCGAACCGGCCGAGAGCGCCTTCGCCTCCAGCGCCCTCGTCTCCAGCGCCTTCAGCCCACCCGCCTCGCCGCCGCGCATGTAAGCGTGGAACGCGCCCTTGTGCTCCTCGACGAGCGGATCGGCGAGCGGCCCGCCGCCCAGCGCCGGCCTGCGGCCATCGAGCATCATGCGGTCGAGGCGGCTTTTGGCCTCGTCGACGGCGCGGTCGATGCGCGCGACCTTCTCCTCGATCACCGGATCGCCGGCAAGCCGCGTCTCCAGCGCGTCGAGCCGCGAGTCGTTGGCCTCGCGGAAGGCGGCGAAGGCGCGCGACAGATCGGTGAAGGCCGAGGCGACTTCCGCGTGGGAAACGCCGCCCGCCACCTTGACCTCGGGTGCGCCGCCGAGAGCGGAGCCAACGGCGGAAGCTTCGTATTCAACGGTCATGAAGGTCTCTCCAGTCAGGGGTGAAAGTCGGGTTGAAGTTGCGCCGCAACGCGCCGGATGGCCTCGGCCAGCAGCGTTCGCGCCGACGATGTCCGCAGGCGGCCTTCGGCATCCTTCGAGGCGGGAGATGCCGTGAAAACCCGCGCTCCCGGCGCCATGGGAAACGTCACCACCGACACCTCCCACAGATCGAGCCGGAAGATCCTGCGCAAACCGGTCGCTTCCCGGCGCGCGCGTTCGGTGCGGAAGCCGATGGACAGCCCGTCCACGGCCCCGCTCTTGATCAGCGCATGCACGTCGCGCGCCCGCGCGGCATCCAGGCTCAGCCGGCCGCGCACGCGCAATCCGTATTCGTCCTCCGTGAGCGACAGCCACACGCCGATCGGCTCGTTCGGGTCGTGCTGCCACAGCAGCCGCACGCCCGCAGCGCCCTGCTTCGCCAGCGTCTCGCGGAACGCGCCGGCCTCCACGATGTCGCCGCCGAGGTCCGGCACGCCGAACAGGCTCGCGTAGCCCTCGAAACGGCCCTCGTCGTCGATCGGGCCGAGCGCGCCGGAGAGCAGCTTGCGTTCCGGCAGATGCGATGCACGCGCCCCCGCCATCATTTGCCCTCCGGCGCGCGAAGCTTGCTCTCGGGCGCGCCGATGGCCGCCTTGTTCTGCGTCGGCCCGGCGCCGCGCGGCACGGCGGCGGCATCGAGTTTCTCGAGCGTGCGGATGAAACCGGAGATCGCCTCCTGCGCCCGTCCGGTTTTGCCGGGTTGCGCGGCGCGCGCGGTCCTCTCACCTTGGGGCGCGGTTTTTCCCGCCCTTGCACGGGTTGTCGAGCGAGCCATCGGCCGCCTCCTCTAGCTGGAAAAGTCGTTGTGACGGGTGTTGAAGCGGGCGAGTTCGCGCACGAAGTCGTCGAAGCGCCGGTTGGCGCCGGAGAGCTCCCGCAGCGTCATGACCAGCAGAAACGACGCGCCCAGCGCCCACAGGAAAAGGGCCAGATGCGCCAGATCGCCGTGCGCGACGAAGCGCGTCGTCACCTGCTCGATGACGGAAGCCCCGCTCACGTGCGCTCTCCGGCGCGCCCACCCGCGGACCTGCGGCCATATCCCACCGCCTCGCGTTTCTCGTCGTCGGTGAGAAAATCCGCCGCCGACACCCGGCGCCACAGCGCCTCGCGCTCCGTGCCCAGCGCCTCGACGCAATCGAGATCGGGTTCGAGCACCAGCCCCTGTCCCGCCCCGACTGCCGGCGACAGCCAGTGCGCCAGCGCCTGCGCCGTGCGGCGCACCAGCGGGATCACGGTCTGGCGCCAGAACGCCCGGTTGGCCTCGGCATAGTTGGCATAGGTGGAATCGCCCGGCAGGCCGAGCATCAGCGGCGGCACGCCGAAGGCGAGCGCGATCTCGCGCACCGCCGCCGCGCGGGTTTCCATGAAATCCATTTCGGCGGGCGTCAGCGAGAGTTGCCGCCAGTCGAGCCCACCTTCGAGCAGCAGCGGCCGCCCGGCGTTCGCCGCCCCCTGGAACTGCGCCTCCAGTTCCCCCTTCAGCCGCTCGAACTGCGCATCGGTGAGGCTCGCGCCGTCCGGCCCCGCGTACACCAGCGCCCCGGAGGGCCGCGCAGCGTTATCCAGCAATGCCTTGTTCCAGCCGGCGGAAGCGTTATGGATGTCGAGCGCCACCGCCGCCGCCTCCATGGGCGAAAGGCCATAGTGGTCGTCGGCGGGATGGAAGAGCCGCAGATGCAGGATCGGCGGCACGTCTCCCTCCTGCCGGAAGCGCACGCTCTGCCCGCCCGCACCGTAATCGTAGGCGGCGGGCCAACCGTTCGGCCCCGGCACCACGCGCATGCGGTCGGGGCGCAGCGCGTAAAGCTCGCGCGGCGCGCCATCCAGCATCACCGCCTCGACATAGGCGTTGCCGGCGATCAGCAGATGCCCGTAAGCCGCCTCCAGCAGCGTGGTGCCCGTTTCGCGCGGGTTCGGGCGCGCCAGAAGGTCGAGCAAGGGATGAGCGTCGTATTCGCGCCGCCCGTCCTTGAGCAGCAGCGGCACGGATGCCGCCGATTCCGCGATCAGCCGCACACACCGGTGCACGACGGCGTTGCGCTGGAAGCCCTCGCGCGCCAGCGCCGTGTAGTCGCGCGGCGTCCACACCGGCCGCCCCAGGCCGGCCATGGCGAACACCGCCGCGCGCGAGGCCTTGCGTTCCATTGCGGGCGCCGGTTCAGGCGCCGTGTCTGCCCGTAGTGCGCGCGAGCGCCCTCCCCCGCCGAGCAGGCGGTCGATGAATGAAGCCATAGCGGTATCCTGTTGTCTGGAGTTGCGCGCCCGCGCCGAAGCGTCGTCCTGCCGGCTCAGAGCCCCCGCCTGCCGCGTGCGACGGCGCGGGCGAGCGATGCGGCGACCTGCGCCTCGGAGCGCCGGAAGCTGTCGGCGTCCTGGGCGTTGATGGTCACGTTGATGCTGGCGGCCCCGCCGCCCGCCGCCTGCACGCCGAGCTTGCCGTCCGGCCCGCGCGTCAACGGCATGATGGCCTCGGCGCCCTTTTCGCCCATGAGGCCCGTTCCGCGCCCCAGCGGGAAGTAGGTCGGCGCGGCGATGACGCCCCCGTCGGCGAAGGGCCGCACCGCGCCCGCGCTGACGACGTTGCCGTTCGCGCTGGCCGAGAGCAGGTTGCCGGACAGCGACGATGTGAGCGATCCGATGCCCTTGTCGAGCATCCCGCCGAGACTTGAGCTGACGAGCGACTCGAGCGGCTTCAGCGCCGCCTGCAGCGCGAGCTGCGTGAGCCGCGTGCCGAGCGATTTGACGACGTCGTCGAATTGCCTGCCGTTCACCACCGCGCGCGAAAACACGCCGGTGACGGTATTGCCGAAGCGCTCGGCGACGTTTTCAAGGTCGAGCATCGCCTCGCGCGTCGCCTCGATGCTGGCGGTCATGTTTTCGGAAAACACACCCGAACCGGTATCGCTCATCCAACCCTCCATCCAAGGCCGCAAGGCAAACTCACCCGCGGAGCCCGCAACCCCCGAGATCCCACCGCGCCAAACGCGCTCCCCGCGCGAAGCGCGCAAGCGCGACCGCGCGCCCGAGCCGATGCGAGGTACTCTTAAAAAAGCGAAGCGAAGCGCGAAGCGGAGGAGCGCACCCTTCCGCGCAAGATAATCACAACACTCGCACCCGACGCTCTACCGTGCCGAACGCGCCCCCCGTGCGAAGCGCGCAAGCGCGACCGCGCGCCCGAGCCAATGCGAGGTACTCTTAAAAAATGCGAAGCGAAGCGCGAAGCGGAGGAGCGCGCCCTTCCGCGCAAGACAATTACAAAACCCGCACCCGAGGCTCCCCACCCTTCGCGCGCAGCGAAGCGATGGCCCAGACGAGGGCGTCGAGCCGGTCGGGAGAGCGTCCGTTGGAGAGGCCGCCGGGGCCGAAGTCGGCCATTTCGTCCTCCAGTCTCGGGAAGGCCGCGGCGTGGCGCACCTTGCCCTGTTCGTAGAGGGCGGCGACGGGTTCGGCGCGCAGGTACTTGCCGCGCGTGGCGCGCACCTGCGTCACCGGCACCGAGGGATCGACCTCGTTGACGACGGCAGCGGCCATCTCGCCGCCCTGGTTGACCTCGACGACGAGGGCGTCGGCCTCCAGCCGGTGATAGAGCGCCACCGCCCGCGCCGCCCATTCGGCCGGCCTGGCGCGCTCCATGGTCGCGTCCTCCATCACCCAGCACGTTCCCGCCGAATCGACGCCGGCGGCGACGATCCCGCAGGCGTCGGCGCGCCGGCCGGACGTCACCGGGGGATCGACCGCCACGACGATGCGCGCCAGCGCCGGCACGGCGTCGGCACGGGCCGCCTCGATCATGGCGCGCGTCCACAGCGCGTCGGCCCGCTCCTCGATCAGCTCGCCGTCGAGCTCCTGCCGCCCCAGCCGCGTGCCGGCATATTTGCCGACGATGGCGTCGAGGAACGCGGGCGCGAGGTTCCATGCGTTGGCGCTGGTGGAGGCGCGGCTGATCGCCGTTCGCGGGTCGCCGAGCAGCTTCTTGAACAGCGGCACGGGCCGAGGCGTCGTCGTCACCAGCTCGCGCGGCGTGTCGCCCAGCCGCAGGCCGAACTGCAGCATGTCCCACGTTTCCTCGGCGTGGCGCCACTTGCACAGCTCGTCGCACCAGGCGGCCTCGAACTGCGGGCCGCGCAACGCCTCCGGATCTTCCGCCGAGAACACCTGCGCCACGGCGCCGTTCGGCCATTCCAGCCGGCGGCGCGTGGGAATCCACGTCGGGCGTTCCGCGCGCGGATGCACGGCCAGGATGCCGGACACCCCTTCCACCATCACTTCGCGCACGTCCGCCACCGTCTCGCCGACGAGCGCGATCCGCCCCACCGGCTTTGTCGCGAATGGCGCGCTCCCCTGCGCGAGGCCCCGCACCCATTCGGCACCGGTGCGCGTCTTGCCCGCGCCGCGCCCGCCGACGACGAGCCACGCGGTCCAGTCGCCGCCGCCCTGCGCCGCTTCCGGCGGCAACTGGTCGGCGCGCGCCCATACCTCGGCCCAGGCGTGCATCAGGTAATCGAGCGCCGCCGCGTCGCAGCCGGCAAGGAATTCATCAAGCTTTCCCGCCTTGAGACAATTGTTCAAGGCGTCGCGCAAGCGTGTCGCGGAGCGCATCGGCGTCGCGCGGGAATTCGTCATCGTCGTCCTCCCCCGTGGCGGCGTCGGCGCGCCGGTCGAGCGTGTCGGCCCGGTCGACGGCCGCCAGTTCCCGCAACGTGCGCGCGAGCGTCGCCAACGCCTTGGCGTGGCGCTCATGGTCGATGCCCTGTGTGTCGCGCTTGCCGTCGACGGCATATTTCCTCAGCCGCGCATCGATGGCGGCGATCTCGCGCGCCACCGTTCGTTCCAGCTTGCGCACCAGCGCCTGCCTGCCGCCGCCAGACGCCTGCCCTGGCGCCCGCCCCGCCGCCTGCCGACCCGCCGCTCTCTCCCCGCGCCCGGCCGCCTTGCCGACAGGCGCTACGGCGCGCGTCCAGCCGTGCCGTTTCCACCCGCGCCGGGAAGCGATGCGGTAGAGCGCTTTCGTCGTCGCCGCGCCGATGCGGGTCGCGATGTCGGTGGCGGGCGTGTCCGTTTCTTCGTAGAGGCGCCGCGCTTCGGCCCAGGCGATGTCGTCGCCGCCATCCTCGCGAATGGCACGATCTGCTAGAGGCATGCTTCCTCCTCGATGCTGGTGTCGGACTTCGCGACCGGCGGGCGACCGCCCCCCTAAGAACCCCTGACAATAAAAACCCCTGACCAAACCTCCGGGTTGAGAATGGCCGAGAGGTTTCGGTCATCCTGCCAATCTGGTTTTCCCTGGAGCCGAACGCAGTCGATGCCGGTTGCGTCGGTGAGGATCGGCGACGCGGCAGGGGGCCAACATCACCGGCCTGCCGACCCCGCGAGGTTTGGTCAGGAGTTCTAAAAACAAACCCGCCGGTCGGGGGCGACGGCGGGTCTCGGATACAATTCTGGAGCGTGATTGAACCTTAGCAAACCAGCGTCACGCTGTCAAGGACTATTTTCCTATCCGGGGCCATGAGCGGTTTCCGCCGTTCACCGGGAATTGAAGCGAAACAACTGATTTTCGTGCTTAAAATACCACACGTTAACGTATTTCGGTTCCACTGCGGAG
>CALMIK010000002.1 GCA_937863995.1 uncultured Chelatococcus sp. | reverse complement strand
CTCCTCGCGCCAATTGAATCACGGCAGACCAAAACCAGAAAGTCCAAATGAGTCAGTCACGATGCCCGTTGGTATTACGCCCGCCGTCACTTCCGCCCGCCTTCCTGGGGCAGCAGTTTCCTGACTGAGTCGATCGCAAAGTTTAGCCAGGCGACATCGCGTATGTCGAGCGGCCAGTCGGACGATGGATCGACAAGGCAGAGAAGCTCAATCTCGAGGAAGCGGATCTTGCGATGAAGTTCGTTAGCGATAATGGGGTTGGACTCACTGTGACGGCAGCGCTCCAGCCGCGCGATCTGGTTCGCGAGCGCGCCATGGACCATCGTCTTGATCGCCCGGTTGACGTCGCCGTCGCGCCACCAGGAAACGACCTTGCTGCAGAAATGGCTTATACCGTCCCCGATCCCGCCGAAGAAACCACGACCAGCCGGGTCATTGCCTTGAGTAATGTCGAGACTGAGAGTCCCCGGAGAATTCCGGCCTGAGCCATCACGCGCCTGTGAGCACGCCGCCGGAGATGGGGCCCTGCTCGCGGCAACCACGTAGGCCGAGGGCTTCCCGGCGGCATTGGACTGAGCGACGAGTTGCCGAAGGCGCGTCAACACGGCATCCGACTGCCGATCCGGTGCATGACGCTCCACACGCCTCTCATGTCCCTCGGAGGAGGATGCGGCGGTTTGCAGCCGAAACTGCCCCCGCGCCCCGTCATCGGATGAAGGCGTAACGCTGCCCTGCCGGACGGCCATGTCCCGGACACGAGAGACGGAATTGCATGACTGCGACGAATCCGTCAGTCGCGCATATGCGCCCGCCGATCCAAGCCCGGGAGAATATACCTGACACATGGAAAGCTCCAAAATATAAGCATCGAAATAATAAAAGAAAATTCAATCGTTAAAAATAAGCAAGCGCTCCAATCTTACACGCGCAATCCGACATGACAAGCGAAACACACAGTGGTCGCGCTGAAAATGGAGTTTTTGCGACATTTTCAGCGCGAGCAAAGGACAGCCCGGCATAAAAAAAGCCGGATGCGGTAAGTACCCGCATCCGGCCTTTTTATTGTCGATGACCCGCTAGTATCGATAACTGGGGGCCTCTCTCCGTAGGTCCCCGCAGACACAAGCCGGAAGCGCTTCCGGCCCAAGGGGGCTAATGTCAGCCCCTCCTGCGCCGAGCCTGCTGCATGGCGTACACCTCTGCGCGGACCGCCTGCAGATACGCCACCGCGCGATCCGCCGCAGCGTTGTCCCCAGCAAACCGGACATGGATCTGGTTTCGGATGGCAATCACCGCATCCGTCAGCGAGTTATGCTTGAGCATGGCCATTGCCATGTTAGTGACGACGCTCTTCCCAACGCTCCGGCTCATGAGACTCTTGCGCGTCAGGGCAATGTCGAGATTCTCCGACAGCGGTCGTTCCACCAGCTCCTGCGCGAAAGGGCGCTGGACGAAGCTCCGGATCGCATCCCGGTCGAGCGGAGGCAGCGCGTCCCGCGACACCGCTGCCGCGGCGGTCGAAACGGTGAGGGCGGCATTGTCGTCGCCGTCACGCGCCTTGCCCTCTTCCTCCGCATGAATGCGGGTGCGCGCTCTGGCGGCCGGAACCGCTACATGCCGCACCAATGTGGGACCGGAGAGACGACCGTGCGCAGGGATATCCTCATCGCTGTCATCAGACAGGCCCACGCTCCGACGCGCGGGAATATGGAAACGTTGCTCCGCTTGCGTCATGCCCTCGTCGTCGGACATATCACCGTCGTCGATGCTGTCGATGCGGCTGCTCGCCAACGACCGTGCAATATACGAGGGGGCGCCAACCTGCTGCGCTCCGCTGTTCAGCATCCCCTCGAAGGCTGCGTCGAGCTCCGGGTCGATGAAGCCTCCGAGATCGGCCGCGCGGTTGCCTGCGCTACGAGCCGCGCCGCTCCTGCCCGAGGAATAGATCGCGATGTGCTGTCTCGCGGACTGGTCGAAGCCGGCAGAGACGATGAGCTGACGAACGTCGCGCATGTCGAGTGGCCAGTCGGATGACGGATTGGCGATCGAGTCCAGTTCCTGTTTGATCTCGTTCCGGCGGCTTTCGTCGCCGATGCGGCCGAGCTGACCCTCAAAGGCATTCCTGAAGGCGTTCTTGATGGCCCTGTTGGCCTCGCCATCGCTCCACCACGACGCCAGCTTGGCGAAGAAGGCCCGGACGCAGGTGCGCAGACCGCTCAGGCAGCCCTCGGAGCTGTCGCTGTCGACCGCGACCAGATTGGGAGCGTCCGTGTCCACGCCTGCCTCGACATCGGCCTGCGCATCGATCAGCGCGGCAAAGGCATATCCCTTGTTGGCGACGGATGCGGCCAGAGCGTCGAATTGCTGGAAAAGCGCGGTGTTGTCGGGCGTTTCATCGGCAGCATAGTCGGCGCCGCCGAGAACATCGGCGCTTGAGAACGTAGGAATGGCATCAGGTGCCCCGAAGCGCAAAATACAGCCCATGAATTCCCCCAAAATATAAAAAATGATGACGAGTACGAAAATGAGCCAAACGAAGCATTAAACGGTAAAATACTTAACGGCCATCAGCGCTCCGGCGTCGAGCCCGCCCCCGAGGAAGCAATGTGCCGGGCGCAGAACATCCGCGCCCGTGCACCTGATTCACGGCGAGCCACGCGCTCATCAATAAGCGATGACGCCCCGCTGCTTCACCAGCTTGTCGAGCTGCGTGTGAGCGAGGTGCTGGAGAATGCCCTTCTGGCCAAGCCGGCTCGCGATCTCCCGCCGAACGCTATCGACATCGGACTTGTCGAGCGCCGCGGCCAGATTGGCGCTGACTCGCGCCTTTTTGTTGCGCAGGTTGTTGCCGTTCAGCGCGATGTCGAGGTTTTCATCAAATGTCTTCTGCAGCCCTTCCTTGGACGCGAGGGAAGCAAAAACAGACTTGACCTCATCGGCTTTAACAGCGGCCTGGACCGTGCTCGCGCCGAAGAGCCACGAAGAAACAGTGCTGGCAGCCTGCCAAATAGTGTTCATAGTTATCCCCTCATTAAACACGAAAAAAAGATCAAATTATTCGATGCCGCAGCGGTTGCATGGATCGGCTAATGGGAAGCGCCCTCCACCGGCACTCCAATTGGCCACGTCAAAACGGACTGCAGCGGCGCTTGGTTATTTGCCGTAGATGTCGCAAATACGGCGAAATGACAGCACAAAATGAGAGATGTATCGCGTCACGCAACTTTCATCATCGCCGCGACGGGCAATCGCGCTCTGGTGCGTAAATTTCGCGGCCAAAAGCGGAGTTTCGTGCTAAGGAATGCCGGATTGCGGCGTGCGTTGAGCCGCGATCGAAATTTGAGAGCGGTTTCCGATCGAGCCAGATTGGAAAATGCTCCAGGTCGGTAAGCTTGGTTTTGCGTCGGGAGGAGTTCTCATGCGTGCGATAATGATAGCGGCTGCTTTGGGGCTGGCAGTATCGGGTTGCCAGAGCACCCAGGAATCGATGTACAGCGCCGAGCGCGTATGTCTGAGCGCCGGTCTGAAACCGGGCACGAAACGCTTCGACGCCTGCGCCAACGCAGCCTATTCCGAAAACCGCCGCCAGTCGGATCAGGCTGCGACTGCCGTCGCAGTCGGCACCGCCGCAGGCGTACTTGGCGGCGCTGTTGTGGGCGCGGCCGCCTCGCGGCCCTCGAACAACTACTATTATGGACCGGGTAACTACTGGGGCCCGCGTTGCAACCGCTGGGGCTGCTGGTAACAGCAGGCGCCACGATCAAATAAAGGTTGAAGCATGTCGCCGTTTCACCGAAACGCGAAAATGCTTCAATCTTCTGACTTAACGCTTTTTTTCATGCGAGGCTTCATCCACGTCGCCTGAAAACGCGTCAAGTGGTCGTCGCGGGATCGTTCTGAAGAGATGCTTTTCGGAAATCCGAAAATGGCACATGTCATCATTCATCGAAACGATGGCATGCGCCAAAATCCCGTCAACTTGCAGAGGCGCATCACGCGGGCGGCGACGCGCGCGCTCAGGGCAGGCCATCGCCCCACTCGGCCCGGCGGGCGCGGCGATAGGCGTCGCCGTCGCGGCGGCTGAATGTCCGTTCGCCGACTTGTCCGTCCGCATCGCACAGTTTCAGCCCGATGTGTCCGCGCCCCGCGCGCGGCGGCGCCAGCACGCGCTCCCGGCTCTGCCCCCCGGCAAGACCGCTCTCGGCTCGCGCTGCGGCCACGTAGGAAAACTTCTCGTCCTCCCACGGCACCTCGCCGCCCTTCACGAGGCGATGCAGGCGCGAACGGGCAACCCGGCGTGAAAAATGACACCAGTCCGGCGTGACGATTGGGCACGGCCTTGCATGCGGACATGGTGCGAGAATCGCCGCCCCCGCCGCGATGAGCCGCGCGCGCGCTTCCGCCACACGCCGATAACCCGCCGGCGTGCCGGGCTCGACGATCACCAGCACGCCGCCGGTATGCGCCCATAGCCGGTCGATCAGCGGGGCGCGGTCACGATCGGCGATTTCGTCGAGAACATATGCCATGGTCACCAGATCGTGCCTCGCCGCCCCCTCCGGCCCGCGCGCGCCGTCAAGCGTGTCCGTGGCAGCGTCGAGCAGGTTCTGCGAGCGCCAGATGGCACGAATCGGCGCGCCGCCGTCGCCGGCGAGCGCCCCCGACAGCCGCTCGCCCCAGCGCCGGATGGTGTCGCTGCCCTCGATCATCATCGCCGAACGGCACGAGGGCCAAAGATCCGCCGCCGCCCACAGCACGGTGCCGGGCCCGGCGCCGACATCGAGCAGCGACGCGGGCGCGAAGTCCGGCCGCTCGTGCGCCACCTGCCCCAGCGCAGCGCGAACGGCGGCATAGGTCGCCGGCAGCCTCGTGGCGAGATAGGCGAGCGCGGCGCCATCGTCGGCGAGATGCCAGGCGCCGTCGCGCACTTCCGCCCGGTAGCGGGCCGAAAGCGTCGATGCGGCGCGTGCGATGTCGCCAGCCGCGCGCCCCTCCAGCGCGGCGTCGACCGCGCGCCGCAATGCCGCAGGCAATTCCATGGCAGGCTCCCTATTCCGCGGCCACCCGCCACGGGCTCAGCAACGCGGCAGACGCGTGCATGAGCCGTTCCGAAACCGCGAGAAGGTCTTCCGCCACGCGGGCGAACCCGGCCGTTGGCTCGAGCGTCTTCTCATCCATGTAGAGCGAGCGGCTGATCTCGATCTGCAGTGCATGGCGTCCGTTGGCCGGCGCGCCGTAATGCTCGGTGATATAGCCGCCCGCATAGGGCCGGTTGCGCGCCACGCTGTAGCCGCGCGACTGCAGCGCCCGTTCGACGAAGGCGACCACCGCCGGCGCGCAGCTCATGCCGAAGCGGTCTCCCAGAACGATGTCGGGCGCCGCTTCTGCCCGCACCCTGCCGGACGAGGCCATCGTCGGCGCCGGCATGGAGTGGCAGTCGACCAGCAGCACGGCGCCGAAATCGGCGAACGTGCGTATGAGTCGCTGGCGCAGGATGCGATGGTAGGGCTTGTAGAGCGTCTCGACGCGCGCCAGCCCTTCCGCAAAGGGAATGCGCCGGGCATAGATCTCCTGCCCGTCGCCGACGACACGCGGGATGATGCCGAGACCGCCCGCGACCCTGGGCGACCGGATGTTGGCGTCGGGGGGGAGCTTGTCCAGGAAAAGGCGCGGGTCGAACTCGCCCGGCTCCCGGTTGAGATCGAGATAGGCCCGCGGAAAGTGCGCCACCATCAGCGGCGCGCCGAGCCGCACGACACCGGCGAACAGCCGGTCGACATGCGCATCTTCCGAGCGGCGCAGTGCCAGCGGGTCGAGCCGCGATTCGTCGAGGAAAGCCTGCGGGTAGACCCGCCCCGCGTGCGGCACGTTGAACACCACCGGGGCAGTATGCGGCGCGGGCTCGGAAAGCGTGAAAGGGAGGCTGAAATCCTGTGCGGCGTCGCGCATGGTCTTCCGGGGCTTAAGGGCTGCGGCTGCATCGTGATTCCGATGCTCTTTTGTCACATAGTGCCGTTTTCCGGCGCTTCTGTCCACGGCGTGTGCGTTCCCGCCCCTGTTTCGGACGATGGGACGGGTTCGCCTTCACGCCAAATTTACGATCCGCGCGGCTTGATGATGGCAGACCATGGGGTAGGCCATTGGGATAGTTGATGCAACCTGCCGCTCCCGCGCCGACGGACAGCAATGCCCCGGCGCAGGGAGACACGACGACCATCACGCGATTCGCTGAAAAGAAGCACCATGAACAAGATCCTTCTTGCTGAAGACGACAACGACATGCGCCGCTTTCTCGTCAAGGCCCTGCAGAACGCGGGCTACGACGTGGCGTCCTACGACAACGGACTTGCCGCCTACAACCACCTGCGGGAGGAGCCGTTCGAGCTGCTGCTGACCGACATCGTGATGCCGGAAATGGACGGAATCGAGCTGGCGCGCCGCGCCACGGAACTCGATCCCGACATCAAGGTGATGTTCATTACCGGATTCGCGGCCGTGGCGCTGAACCCTGATTCTCAGGCCCCGCGCGACGCCAAGGTGCTCTCCAAGCCTTTCCACCTGCGCGAACTGGTGGGTGAAGTCGAAAGGCTGCTCGTCGCATAAATCAAGTCCAATCAGGGGCTTATATAGCCGGCTGCTTTTCCGGTCCGTGATGTATCCACATGTCGGACCGGTTTAGCGTCTTTCAGCCCTTGCATGTCTCGCACGGGCAGATTATAGCACCTGTCCATGGATGCGGCGTTCAATTCCGCCGCCGCAGAAGGGCACATCCGGCATCGACGGGTTGTCCCATGCAAGTTTCGCGCAAAAGCGTTTTTCGCTTGATCAACCGCGCAAAACCTGTATGAAGCCATACACCTCTGGTTCGGCGCAGCCAACTGCACGGCCATCGGGCGCGTAGCTCAGCGGGAGAGCACTACGTTGACATCGTAGGGGTCACAGGTTCAATCCCTGTCGCGCCCACCATTTATCCTGAAATTCAAGATAGTTTGGTGGATATTTCGGCGCAGATCACATTGCGCTCGCAGGTTCGTTGCGCCTTCAAGCGGCTTGCGCCGCGAATCGCAGTTTCCCTGTCCGCCCTGCTTTGCCGCCAGAGATGCCCGCGCTTCCAACACCGAGCATGGAATGCTATGGCCCAGCGTCGCAACCGCCGAGGCCAGCCATGTCGCCTACCCTGAACGCACTTCTGCCGCCGCTCATGCTGATTGCGTCGAATGTCTTCATGACGTTCGCCTGGTACGGCCATCTGAAGTACAAATCTGCTCCGCTATTCATCGCCATCCTGGCGAGCTGGGGCATCGCGTTTCTGGAGTATTGCCTCGCAGTTCCCGCCAACCGGTTGGGCAGCGAAGTCTATTCGACGGCGCAACTCAAGACGATGCAGGAAGTGATCACCCTCGTCGTCTTCGCCGGATTTTCCGCCTTCTGGCTGAAAGAGGCGATAACGCTCAACCACGTTATCGGATTCGTCCTGATCGCCTGCGGCGCAGCTTTCGTATTCCGCGCCTGATACCTGGCGTCAAATCCAGAGGCGCGAATACGCTCCCCATGTGGTCACGATGGAGTCCTGATAGGGGCAATATAGCCTCCATCTGCATTCAATTCTCGATGCAAGCTGTATAAAATGCGGCATTCTGCAATTCGCCGAAAATTATTACGCGCGTTAACCGGCCAATATTTAAACCATTCCCTTGAAAGAGCCAGCGATTTACTTCGCTGTGAAGTATGCATATGATGACAGCGTCATTTTTTATGCGTTCAATTTTCTTTCAGGCTTCAAGAACAGCCATAATACCTGCGGAGGCGACATGATCAGACGGGCGCTCATTCCTCTTGCCTGCCTGCCTTTCCTGGCTGCATGTGTATCGTCAAGCGTCGTCCGCGTTTCAAAGGACACCGCCATCGTGCGCGTCAATGCGGATGCCGACTGCGACGGCAATTCGGCTGCGCGCGCCGCGCAACTGCAGGCCGCCATCGAAACCATCAGGGCCGGCTACGACAGCTACGTGGTCGTCGATGCCAACGCCCGCGACACAACGCGGGTCGAGCGGCTTCCGGGCGGATACGAGACTAAAACCAAAGCCAGCGGCAATACTTACGTCACGAAGACGACCTACGTCCCGGGGCGGGTCGTGCGCTCGGGCTCATACGAGCAGGTGCTTGAAATCAAGATGTTCAAAGGCGGCGGCCGAAACAACGACGCCATTTCAGCACGTGAAATCCTCGGCCCTCGCTGGCAGGAACTCGTGAACAAGGGCAAGATCGATACTTGCCCGTGAGCCACTTCGCAGGCCGGTAAGTTCAACACCGGCCTGCATGCACGGCCACGGCGCGAGCCGAAGGCGGGACGTATGACGTAAACCGCCTCGATCCCGACTGATGGTGAAACCGAGCACCGATCCGCTCGCGATGAACAGGATAGCGCCCACTAAGCTACTGAAACTGTTGGATAAAATCGGCGCGCAGGCAGAGAGCCGCTCGCCGCGCCATATACTGACGCCGCAGGCATGAACGGCGCAAACACGGCCCAGCACCAAGCGACGTGCCGCACGTCAGCCCGCTTGCCCTGAACCGCCGCCAAGCCGGTGACGGGGCGCATCGTTTGCCGCTTCCCTCAACCACAGTGCTTTCGCAGCTTGCGTTTGATCCGGGTGTCCTGGATCAAACGCAAGCGGCTTCAAAGGCTCGACGCCGCATTGACGAGCATATCGGTAACGGGTGTGGCGGGGCGAATGGGGCGGCGCTGCGCGTAAGCCATGAAATCGCGCGTACTCATCGGCCGGGCGAACAAGAAGCCCTGCACCTCGTCGCAGCCCTCTTCCCGCAGGATCGTCAGCTGATCGGCGGTCTCCACCCCTTCGGCGATGACGTTAAAGCCAAGCTCGTGCCCAAGCCCCACGATCGTGCGCAGGATCACCCGGTCGCTGGCATTCGTCGCCACATTGCGAATGAAGTCCTTGTCGATCTTCAGCCTGTCGACCCGCAACTGCCGAAGCACATGCAGCGACGAGTGGCCGACACCGAAATCGTCGATGGAAATGGACGCGCCCAGCGCCCTGATACGCGCCAGATCGTCGCGAACGCGATCGACATCCTGCATCACCGCGCTCTCGGTCAGCTCGATGTCGAGGCACGAGGGGTCGAGCCGCGTTTCCTGCAATGCGCGCGCGATGAGGTTGGGAATGCCGCGGCGGGCGAACTGCGTCGCCGAGAGATTGACGCTGACGCGCAGGTCGAGCCCCGCGTCGTGCCAGTGGCGCGCGGTGCGGCAGGCCTCGAACAGCACCCATTCGTCGATCGCCATTATCAGCCCGCTTTCCTCCGCATAGGGCAGGAAGAGGCCGGGCGGCATGGTCGAGCCATCGGGACGGCGCCAGCGCACCAGCGCCTCGCCACCCAACATCTCGCCACTGATGAGATCGACCTGCGGCTGAAACTCCAAAAAGAACTGCTGGGTCGCCAACGCGTTGCGCAGCTCGATATTGAGCAGCGCGGCCTTGCGCGCGGACGCCAGCATGTCGTCGTGGAAGAGCGACACGCCGCGCTTGTCGATCTGGCCGGCATAACCGAGCGCCAGCCCGGCGCGATGGGTAAGTTCCTCGTACTCGCGGCCATCCCGCGGATAGCTGGCGATACCGATGGTGACCGCCAGGCTGATATGATGGCCCTCGATGAGCGACGGCGCGCTCAATTGCGCCGAGATCTGGCGCGCTAGCGCCTCGACATCATGAGGCGCGCCGACATTGCCCTGAAGAACGGCGAAGCCGTTGACGCCAAAACGGCCGACGAGGTGGTCATGGCCGAGGATGTTGCGCAGCCGGTTGGCGCACACCTCAAGCAGCCTCTGCCCCACGGCCGGGGCGAAGGCGTTGTTGAGGACATCGAAGCTGTCGATGGTCACGATATGGAGCGCCATGGCGCTCTCGCCGGACCGGGCGAGGCGCCGCTTCATCTCCTCGCGGAAGAAAGGCTGGCTCGGAAGGTTGGTCAGGCTGTCGAGATCGGGGCGCGCAACCGTGCGCGAGCGCAGCAGCTCACGGCCGCGCCGCGCCAGGGCGAGCACGCGCCGCAGGCGCAGCATCCGCGTCTCCTGCTCCATATCGCGCGTCAGCACCTCCATGGCTCCCGCCTCGAAGGCCCGCAGCGACGAGCTGTGATCGCATTTCTCGCTGACAACGACGAGGTTGGTTTCCGGCGCGGTCTGCCGGAGATCCTGCAGGAGCGCGATGATTGAGTCGTCGATGGCGTTGCTGTTGATCACGATGATGACCGGCCCGTGCGGCAGCGCGGCGGCATTCGCGTCATCGTGCGACGCAACCTTGAACATTGATCGCGCCCACGCCATCAGGCAATCACGCGACCCGAAGTTCTCGACGACGACATCGTTGCCCCGAATGCCGACAGGGACGGCAAAAGGAGCAGAAGCAGGCTCTTGCGGCTCGAGAACTGCAATCATCGCCATGACGCTACACTCGACTGGCTAAAGGTCTTATCCAAACACCTGTGCATCGTAACGCAATTTTGCCGCAAAATAAACAAAAACCTAATGAATGGTTAAAATCGTCAATAATGAGATAAAATCAAACAAAATAGCTGTCAAATAGAGTAAATACTTAAATATTCGGCCCGCATTTCCGGGCGTCATTGCATTGTAATTGCGAGAACAAATTCACATCGACCGCGATTTGGCGTTTCGTAAGAAATCTTACATCGTTGACGGAAGCATGTCTTTCACGACGGGAATTCTTTGCCCGGAAAGAAACAAGCTGAAACTTGGACTACTGGATTCTTTCCATAGATTGCCAGCCCCAACGCTCATCGTTAAAACATGCGCAATCGTGACCGGGGAGCACCCCCGGTCACCGATGAGGCCGTTCATAATTTGAAGCAAATACTGTCCGATCAGACGATTTCATCGGACGGAACGCACGCTGCAATATAATATTCGAGCAACAGCGCATCGGCATCATGCCGGAAAAACGTCAGCCGCGTCGATACGCAGCTGCGATGTAGAGCATTTTCGCATCTCAACGATACATCGAAATATTTTAGGCCCCATCCCAGTTTCATTGAAACAGAGATGAGGCCTAATTTTCTGATTGCGGGCAAAGTCTTATCGATACAATAACTCTATTTGATCGATATGCGCTTTATGCGTAACGGCCGTGGCAATGCTTGTACTTGATACCGGAGCCGCATGGGCAGAGGTCGTTGCGCCCCACCCTGCCCCACGCGGCGGGATCGGCCGCAGGCGCGAAAGCGGCCTGCGGTGCCCCCACCGGCGCAACCGGCGCGCCCGCGGCCTGAAGCTGCTCCTGACCGGCCGTCTCCTGCCCCGGCTCCGCCGCGGCCGCTTCCGGCTGCCGCAACACGATCTCGACCCGCGACACCTGCCGCGTGACTTGCGTGCGCAGCTCGTTGATGAGGCTGTTGAAAAGCTGGAAAGCCTCGGCCTTGTACTCGTTCAGCGGATCGCGCTGCGCGAGCCCGCGCCACCCGATCACCTGTCGCAGATGGTCGAGCGTCACCAGATGCTCACGCCACAGATGATCGAGCGATTGCAGAAGGACCTGCTTTTCGACGTATGTCGACAGCTCCGGCGTGTTGCGCTCGACGCGCGTCGCATAGGCCTCGTCGGCGGCGGAGCGGATGCGCTCGCGCACCTCCTCGTCGGCGATGCCCTCTTCCTTCAGCCATTCCGCGACCGGCAGGTCGAGGTTGAGGATCTCGCGCACGTCCGTCGCCAAAGCCTCGCCGTCCCACTGCTCGGGATAGGCGTCCGGCGGAATGTGGCGGTGGACGATGTCGTCGACGACGCCGTGGCGCATGTCGTCGACTTCCTCGCGCACCGACTCGCGCGACATGAAATCGCGCCGCTGCTCGAACACGACCTTGCGCTGGTCGTTCATGACGTTGTCGTACTTGAGGATGTTCTTGCGGATGTCGAAGTTGCGCGCCTCGACCTTGCCCTGCGCCTTCTCGATGGCCTTGTTGATCCACGAGTGGACGATGGCCTCGTCTTCCTTCAGTCCCAGCCGCACGAGCATGCTGTCCATGCGCTCGGAGCCGAAGATGCGCATCAGGTCGTCCTGCAGCGACAGATAGAACTTCGAGCGCCCCGGATCGCCCTGGCGGCCGGAGCGGCCGCGCAGCTGGTTGTCGATACGCCGGCTCTCGTGCCGCTCGGTGCCGACGACATAAAGCCCGCCCGCCGCGATGGCACGCTGCTTCAGCGCCGCCACCTCGTCGAGAATGGCCCGCTCGGCGGCCGCGCGCGCCTCGTCGATCACGCCGTCATCGGGCTGTGCTCCGAGCGCGTGCAGGATACGCATGTCGGCGTTGCCGCCGAGCTGGATGTCGGTGCCGCGCCCCGCCATGTTGGTGGCGATGGTGATGGCGCCCGGCACGCCGGCCTGCGCCACGATGTAGGCTTCCTGCTCATGGAAGCGCGCGTTGAGCACGGCGAAGTGCTTGCTGGCCCGGCCCTCGCGCGCGGCTGCGAACACAGGCGCCAGCGCATCCTGCGCGCTGAAGTCGATCTGCTTGAAGCCGGTCTTGACGAGATAGGCCGCAAGCTCCTCCGATTTCTCGATGGAGGTGGTGCCGACCAGGATCGGCTGGCCCTTGGCTGACGCTTCCTCGATCTCGCGGGCGATGGCCTTCAGCTTCTCCGGCTCGGTGCGGTAGACCTCGTCGTCCTCGTCGACGCGGCGCACGGGCAGGTTGGTGGGCACCTGCGCGACGTCGAGACTGTAGATGTCGGCGAATTCGTCCGCTTCCGTCGCGGCGGTGCCGGTCATGCCGGCGAGCTTGCCGTACAGGCGGAAGTAGTTCTGGAAGGTGATGGAGGCGAGCGTCTGGTTCTCGGGCTGCACCTGCACCCGTTCCTTGGCCTCCAGCGCCTGGTGCAGGCCCTCGGAGTAGCGACGGCCCTGCATCATGCGGCCGGTGAACTCGTCGATGATGACGACCTCGCCGTTGCGCACGATGTAATCCTTGTCGCGCTGGAACAGCGCGTGCGCCCTGAGCGCCTGGTTGACGTGGTGCACGAGGGAGGCGTTGGCGGCATCGTAAAGCCCGGCGCCATCCTTGAGCAGGCCCGCTTCGGTGAGGATTTCCTCGATGCGCTCGTTACCCTGCTCGGTCAGCGAGACGGCGCGCTGCTTCTCGTCGAGATCGTAGTCGTCGCGGGCGAGCTGCGGGATGAGCGCGTTGATGGTGTTGTAGAGGTCTGAGCGGTCGTCGAGCGGGCCGGAAATGATGAGCGGCGTGCGCGCCTCGTCGATGAGGATCGAGTCCACCTCGTCGACGATGGCGAAGTTGTGCCCGCGCTGCACCATCTGCCCGAGCTCGTACTTCATGTTGTCGCGCAGGTAGTCGAAGCCGTATTCGTTGTTGGTGCCGTAGGTGACGTCGGCGGCATAGGCGTCGCGGCGCTGGTCGTCGTCGAGGCCGTGGGTGATGATGCCCACGGAAAGCCCGAGGAAGCGGTAGATGCGGCCCATGGTGCCGGCGTCGCGGCTCGCCAGGTAGTCGTTGACGGTGACGACGTGGACGCCCTTGCCTGCGAGCGCGTTGAGGTAGACAGGCAAGGTGCCGACGAGCGTCTTGCCCTCGCCCGTGCGCATCTCGGCGATGGAGCCCTCGTGCAGCACCATGCCGCCGACGAGCTGCACGTCGAAGTGGCGCTGGCCGAGCACGCGCTTGGCGGCCTCGCGCACGGTGGCGAAGGCGGGCACGAGCAGGTCGTCGAGCGTGCGGCCCTCAGCGATCTGCTGGCGGAAGGTCTCGGTGCGCGCGCGCAGCGCCTCGTCCGAAAGGGCGGCGACTTCGGGCTCCAGCGCGTTGATCGCCTCCACCCGCGTCCGATAAGTCTTCAAGCGCCGGTCGTTGGCCGAACCGAAGAGTTTTCTCGCAATGCCGCCTAACATGGAAAGCCTTCCAGAACCTGAGTATGAAACGTCGCGCCACGATCCGCGACACACGGTTTAACCGGTGCCGCGCCCGTGGTCCAGAGCGGCGGCGCATCGATGCCGCCCGCCGCCACGCGCGGCGGCGGGGCCGCGCCTCCACCGACGTGCAGCGGACATGCGGAATACATGAATGCACACGTGCGAAATGGGCGCATCCGGCGTCGCTGTCAACTACCGCGCCCGGACAATCGCGGCAAAAGCCGCGAGCGCATCCGCGGGCGGTACGAATCTCCTTGCCATCGGGCTGCCGTTACGCCACTCATTCCGTGCTGCGGAGACCTTGCATGTCGTCGAATCCGATTTATCCTCCCGGCAGAACCCGACCTCGTCATCACGTCTGGATCATGCAATGACCGCGCGCCGTTACCGTTTTTCCGCCCTTCTCGCCCTTTCCGCCGTGTCGCTTCTCGCGCTCGCACCCGCAGCCAGCGCCCAGACCGCGCCTGCCGCGGCGCCGGCGGCCGCGTCGGATAACGCCAATGGCGACAAGGTACTGGCGCGCGTCAACGGCGCGTCCATCACCGAGCGCGATCTCGATCTCGCCCTCGAGGAACTGAACGACCGCCTGCCGGCGCTGCCGGAAGCGCAGAAGCGCGATTACGTCATCGGCTACCTCATCGACATCCGCCTCGGCGCGGCGGCGGCGGAAGCGGCGAAGCTCGCCGACACGCCCGAATTCGCCCGCCGCCTCGCCTATGCGCGCGACAAGGTGCTCGTCGACGAGTACCTCGCCCAGGCCGCCCGCGACGCCTCCACCGACGAAGAGGCCCACAAGCTCTACGACGAGACGGTGAAGAGCATCCAGCCGGAGGAAGAAGTGCGCGCCCGCCACATCCTGGTGCCGGACGAGCAGACGGCCAAGAACGTGGTCGCCCGCCTCGAAAAGGGCGAGGACTTCGCCGCCCTCGCCACCGAACTGTCGAAGGACCCCGGCTCCGCCCGCGACGGCGGCAGCCTCGGCTACTTCACCCGCGACCGCATGGTGCCGGAATTCGCCGAAGTCGCGTTCAAGCTGGAGCCGGGCAAGGTCTCGGCGCCGGTCAAGTCGCAGTTCGGCTGGCACGTCATCAAGGTCGAGGACAAGCGCCAGAAGCCGGTGCCGACGTTCGACGAGATCAAGGACCAGGTCAAAACCTTCATCGTGCAGAAGGCCCAGCAGGAAGCCGTGCTGAAGCTGCGCGAGAAGGCCAAGATCGAGCGCCTCGACAAGCCGGCGGAAACGCCAGCCAACGGCGCCGGCAAGGCCGCCGAGCCGGCAGCCGATCCCAAGGCCCCTGCGCAGAAATAACGCACGGAAGTAGCGCCGCGCGAAAGTCCAGGCCGGTTTCCGCCTGCTGCCCGGCAAGGGGCGCAGGCGGCGCGCCGCAAGATAGAAGCCGGTCCGGCCCGGGCCGGCTTTAGACCTGCGCCTCTTCAGTTTTGGATCCATCCGTTGCGGCGTCCTCGCGGGCGCTCAGCCCCTTGATCTGGAAACGCATCATGTCGACGACGATCTCCCCCCTCGCCCCCAAGACCACCCCGGAACTGCCGCCGGTCGCCGGCGTGCGTTTCGCCACCGCGGCGGCGGGCATCCGTTACAAGGGGCGCACCGACGTGCTGCTGGCGCTGTTCGATCCGGGAACGGCGGTCGCGGGTGTGTTCACGCGCTCGCGCTGCCCCTCCGCTCCGGTGGACTGGTGCCGCGCCAATCTGGCGCAAGGGTCGGCGCGGGTGCTGGTCGTCAACTCGGGCAACGCCAACGCCTTCACCGGCAAGAAGGGCCGCGAGGCCACGGCGCTCACCGCCAAGCTCGCGGCCGGCGTCACCGGCGCAGATGAGGCCGAGGTGTTCCTCGCCTCCACGGGCGTGATCGGCGAGCCGCTCGACGCGACGAAGTTCGGCAACGTCCTGGCCGGTTGCGCCGAGGCCGCGAGCGACAGCGCCTGGCTCGACTCCGCGCGCGCGATCATGACCACGGACACGTTCCCCAAGCTCGCGACGCGCACGGCCACCATCGGCGGCGTGCAGGTCACCATCAACGGCTTCGCCAAGGGCGCGGGCATGATCGCGCCCGACATGGCGACGATGCTCGCCTTCGTCTTCACCGACGCGCCGCTAGCGCCGGCGGCCCTGCAGGGCCTGCTGTCGCGCGGCGTGCAGGGCTCTTTCAACGCCGTCACCGTCGACAGCGATACCTCGACCTCCGACACGCTGCTCGCCTTCGCCACGGGCGCTGCCGCCGCACGCGGCGCGCCGGCCATCGAGACGTCCGGCGACCGGCGCCTGGCCGGTTTCCGCAATGCGCTCAACAGCCTGCTCATCGACCTCGCCCAGCAGGTTGCGCGCGACGGCGAGGGTGCGCGCAAGTTCATCACGGTCAAGGTCGAGGGCGCGGTCAGCGCCGCTTCCGCCAAGCGCGTGGCGCTGTCCATCGCCAACTCGCCGCTGGTGAAGACCGCCGTCGCCGGCGAGGACGCCAACTGGGGCCGCGTCGTCATGGCGGTGGGCAAGGCCGGCGAGCCCGCCGACCGCGACCGGCTGTCCATTTCGTTCGGCGACATCCGCGTGGCGCACGAGGGCGAGCGCGATCCGTCATACGACGAGGAAAAGGTCTCGGCCTACATGCGCGGCGACGAGGTCACCATCACCGCCGACCTCGGATTGGGGCGCGGCGCGGCAATGGTGTGGACCTGCGACCTGACCAAGGAATACGTCACCATCAACGGCGATTACCGCTCGTGAGCGATCAGGGGCGCAAAATCGTCCTCGTCGTCGCGTGCGCGCTGATCGACGCCGACGGGCGGGTGCTGATCGCCCAGCGCCCGGAGGGCAAGACGCTCGCGGGCCTGTGGGAGTTCCCCGGCGGCAAGCTGGAGCCGGGTGAGACCCCGGAGGAATCGCTGATTCGGGAGTTGCACGAGGAACTCGGCATCACGGTGAAGCCCGCCTGCCTCGCGCCGCTGACCTTCGCCAGCCACACCTACGAGACATTCCACCTGCTGATGCCGCTGTACGTCTGCCGGCGGTGGGAGGGGATCCCAACCGCGCGCGAGGGGCAGACCCTGAAATGGGTGGCGCCGGCGCGCCTGCGCGACTATCCCATGCCGCCCGCCGACGAGCCGCTCATTCCCTTCCTCATCGATCTGCAGGGATAAAGCGGTTTCCTTTGCTCAAGCTCACTGCATGATCGAGAGGCTGCTGGAGCCCACCTTGCCGGTCACCGCCCGCCAGCGGGCGTCCGCCGCCGCCCAGTTGAGGCGGCTCTTGCGGCCCGTGCGGCCGGCCACGCGCACGCCGCCGCCCACCGGTTCGCCGAAGGTCGCCTTGGGCACCTCCCCCGTCACCGGATAGCCGCGCGAGGCGAGACCGCGCCGCACCCTGATGCAATAATCGACCGAGCGATACGAAAAGCGGCTTTCGCCATGGCCGGCGCGATACTTCATCACGGCGGTGCAGATGTCCTCGTCCGCGAGCCGCCACGCCCGCGCCAGATAAGTGACGCCGTAATGGATGTTGGTGGAAGGCTCGGCTAGTTCCTTGAGCGTGCCTGAAAAGCCCAGCATGCGCGCCGTGGAGGGCAGCACCTGCATGAGCCCGATCTCGCCCACGCCGCCGACCGCGCCGCGATTATAGCTGCTCTCGACCTCGGTCACGGCATCGGCAAGCTCGAACGGCACGCCCAGCGCCGCCGCTTTCTCGCGCAAAATCTTGCGATAGCTATCCCTGCCGGCAAGCTGATCCGGCGCCACGGACGCCTCCCGAACAGGCGTGGACGCTGCCGCCTCCCTCTCGACAGGCGCAACGGGCTCTTGCACGGCCGGCGTTTCAGGCACGACCGCCGCGGGAGCGGCGGCGGCCCAGTCCGGCACCCCGGCGGCTGGTGCGTTCTGCGCCAGCACCGGCGATGACAGCATCGCCCCGATTGCGATGATAAACAACCGCATTGTCCGCACAGCCTTCCGATGAAAATTGCCGGTCGTTTACCGGCATCTCGGACATTAACCGTAACAGAACGATATTTCTCTTTTGATAACGCCGGGCCGTTTCAAGAATTCGTCAGCGCATCAGCCGATATTCACGCCAAAGGCCGCGCCTCTTCCGGCAGCATGATCGGGATACCGTCGCGGATGGGATAGGCGAGCTTGGCCTGCCGGCTGATCAGCTCCTGCTTTGCGGCGTCGTATTCGAGCGGAGCCTTGGTCAGCGGGCACACCAGCAGTTCCAGCAGCTTGGGATCGAGAAGCCTGCCGTCAATGGCTCCCGCGTCAGCCGCGCCGTTGCCGTGCGTTGCATGCGCCGCCGGGTTGTGGTCACTCATCGTCTCTCTCCTGAAGAAGCCGTTGCAAACGCGCCCGCCACCGATGGGCCGGAGCTTGAGAAAGCAGGAAGCGGCGTGCGCGTCAACCGTGCGCATCAACCGCGCGCGTCGCTCATTGCAGCGTCGAGTCCGGGTCGCCGCCGGAACGCGCCAGTTCGATCTCGGTGATGGCGATGAGCGTGTCGGCGCGCGTCCCGAGGTCCGGCGCCTCGAGCAGCGCCTGCTTCTCGCGCGTGCCGAACGGCGACATCATCGACAGGGCATTGACGATGGCCTCGTTCGAGGCCTGCTCGATGGTGTTCCAGTCCACCCGCAGGCTGCGGGCGTCGGCGTAGCGGCGCAACACATCGAGGACGGCCTGCCGGTCGACGGCGCTCTCGCCGGCGCGGGCCACGAAATCGGACTGGAACGGCTCGTAATCCACCCGCGCCTGACGATACGGGGTGAGCACCGGCAGCTCCTCCGCCATGCGGAAGCGGGCGATGCCCGTGACCGACACGAGATAGCGCCCGTCCTCCAATTCCACGAACTGCGTGATGCGCCCGGCGCAGCCAACCTTGTAGAGCGGCACGACCGCGTCGGAGCGTTCCGAATCGGGCTCGGCATCGGGCTGGATAATGCCGAACACCCTGTGCGCGCCCAGCGCGTAATCCACCATGGCGAGATAGCGGGGCTCGAAGACGTTGAGCGGCAGATGTCCGCGCGGCAAAAGCAACGTCTCCGCCAGCGGGAAGAGAGGAATGACACCGGGACAGTCGGCTATCGATCGGTGGGCAATCATGGCATTTCCCTCACTCCGGCATCCGGCGGGGGCATGCGCCCGCACGGGTGCCCGCTTTACGAAAACAGCACCGACGACAGCCGCCTGCGCCCCAGCACGGAAGCGGGATCGGTCGGCCCCCACGCCTCGAAGAACTGCACGAGCTGCTTGCGCGCACCGTCGTCGTTCCAGGTGCGGTCACGGCGCACCAGGTCGATCAGTTGTGCCAGCGCGTCCTCGCGGCGGTTGCGGGCGTTGAGCGCCAGCGCCAGATCGAAGCGCGCCTGATGGTCGTCGGGATTGGCGGCGAGACGCTCCTCGAACTCGCGCAGATCGCCCAGGTTCTGCGCCTGCTCGGCGACTTCGAGCGCCGCGCGGGCGGCTGCGATATGCGTGTCCGCGCTCTTGTCCGCCGGCGCCGACTCCAGGAAGCCGCGCGCGCCCTCCAGATCGCCGAGCTGGATGTGCAGACGCACCAGCGCGGCGATTGACCGGGTGTTGTCGGGCGATTGCGCCAGCACGGCAGCGTAGATTTCCGCCGCGCCGCCCACGTCGCCCGCCTGCGCCTTGGCGTCGGCCTCGTCGAGCAGCGCGTCGACGCCGTCGCCCAACGGCCCGACCAGCCGCTCGATGAAGCCGCGGATCTGGCTCTCGGGCACGGCGCCCATGAAGCCGTCCACCGGCTGGCCGTTCTGGAACGCGATCACAGCGGGAATGGACTGGATGCCGAGCTGGCCGGGGATCTCGGGATAGTCGTCGATGTTGAGCTTGACGAGCTTCACCCGCCCCTCCGCCGCCGCCACGGCCTTTTCGATAACGGGCGTGAGCTGGCGGCAGGGGCCGCACCACGGGGCCCAGAAATCCACCAGGACAGGCTGGCGCGCCGACTCGGCGATGACGTCCTGGCGAAAGCTCTGCGTCGTCGTATCCTTGACGAGCGTTCCGGGTGCGGAGTGCGTGTCGGCTACCATTAATGTACCCCTGTTGCGTTGGCGGCGGCCCGCGGGACGCCACGGGCGACACCGCCCGACCGAATCTCGCCGCACGCGCGCTCGAACGCCGGCAGGCTCGCCTTTTTGACGCCTTCCGCGGCGTCTGTCACCCCGTCGCGGCCGCCTCTCCGGAACGGGCGAGCGTGAAGCATGGGGATACCCCGGAAAATGGGCGCTCGGGGCGTATATCGCAAGCGTCCGTCACCATGTGTCGGCGGCTTTCCGCCTTTGGGCACGCCGGTTCCGTCACCGGATACGGCCGCCGAACACTGGCGAAATCCACATGTGCATCCGATATGGTAGCAGATGCGTTTCTGGTATAGGAACAGCCAACAGAAGCCGAATGAGTGGGAGAATGACATGACACAGACGAGCGGCCGGCTTTTCGACGATGTCGCGCGCCTGATCACCGACGCCGCCGGCGTTGCCGAAGGCGCCCGGCGCGAGGTGGAAACGGCGGCGCGCGTGCAGGCCGAGCGCCTGCTGCGTTCTCTCGATGTCGTTTCCCGTGAGGAATTCGAGGCGGTGCGGGAAATCGCCGTGGCGGCGCGGGACGAGAACGAACGTCTGCTGGCGCGAATCGACGCGCTCGAGGCGCGCCTTGCGCGCGGCGCGGATGAGGAGACGGACGGCGTGCGGCATTCCGACGCAGGCCCCGCTGCCGCCACCTGATCTTCACAATCCGCTGCCACGAACACGCCCGCGACCTTTTTAAAGCCTGCCGGCTCCATGATCGACGCCTGCGTCGCGGTTGCCGACGCCGGCGCGAAGCTCTCATAGCCAGGCCGGCGACACGACCAGAGAATCAACTGTGTGCCTTGATTGTACCCATTTGCCGGCTTACTGTAAGCGGTCATGCCAAAGACTGGTGTGGAAACCAGTCCAAGAGCCATTGTGGGCGTGATGCGAATCCTCGACCATGATGGGGCATTGGATGCAATGCGCTTCGCTGGTGGTTGCCTCGCTCATGGGGCTGGCCGTCCATGGATGTACTGCTGCGGCACGTCCTGCCAACAGGATCGGATGCAAATGAGCAGATTGGGGTACAACCGGGAAGCACCCTGTCGACAACAGGGCAGCGGGCGTTGTTTTCCACTTCGCAGGCCCATTGATCGCGCGCGCCATGGCGGCGTGCGCGCAGCGTTTTTTTGGCCCCGAACGGGCCGGGAAACCGGAGAGGGATCGATATGACTCATCTCGACTTTGAAATCGTCCCCGAGCGGGACGAACATCCGCTGGATGTCGTCGAGCGTTACGCGTCCATGAACGAGTGGACGTTCGACCGCGTCGACGACAACGAGATGTCCGTGTCGATCACCGGCGGATGGGCGGATTATCATATCGCCTTCACCTGGATCGAGGACATGGAGACGCTCCACCTCGCCTGCGCCTTCGATCTCAAGGTGCAGGAGCGCCAGCGCTCCGAGATGCTGAAGCTCATCGCGCTCATCAACGAGCAGCTCTGGGTCGGCCATTTCGACCTGTGGACGCGCGAGCACGTGGTGATGTTCCGCCACTCGCTGCTGCTCTCGGGCGGCATCGAGCCGACGCGCAACCAGTGCGAGACCATGCTGCAGGTCGCCATCGACACCTGCGAGCGCTATTATCAGGCGTTCCAGTTCGTGCTCTGGGCCGGCAAGACCGCGCAGGAGGCGCTGGAGAGCGTCCTGTTCGAAACCGAAGGCGAAGCCTGACCCTCATGCATCCAGGCGCTTCGCCCAAACGCAAAAGCGCTTTATCTTTCTGATCGAACGCATTTTCTCCATGCAGAGCGATGTCCGCCCTGCATGGAGGCGCTTTAAGGGGGACAAGACCATGCCAAACGGTGCGCAATCGGTACAGCGGTTCGCCGATGTCGTGAACGGCCCCTCGCCGGATCCTGCGCTGCCGTCCTCGCTGGTGCTCGTGGGCGCCGGCAAGATGGGCGCGGCCATGCTCGACGGCTGGCTGAAGGCGGGACTCGATCCCGTCGATGTCACGATCGTCGATTCGCACCCTTCCGCCGATATCGAGCGGCTCGCGGCGGAGCGTGGCATCGCGCTCCACCGCCAGCCCGACGACATCACGCCCCCCGATGTGCTGGTGCTGGCGATCAAGCCGCAGATCCTGCCCGACGCCGCGCCGGCGCTCGCGCCGCTCGTCGTGCCGCACACGCTGGTGCTGTCGGTTCTCGCCGGCAAGACTGTGAGCGACCTCGCGCGCTATTTCGCCTCCACCCACGCGATCGTGCGCGCCATGCCGAACTTGCCGGCCTCCATCGGGCGCGGCATCACAGGCATGGTGGCGTCGGCCCATGTCTCGCCGCAGCAGCGCGCCACCGCGACCTCCCTGCTCGCCGGCTCGGGCGCGGTCGAATGGCTCGACGACGAGGGCCTGATCGACGCGCTGTCCGCCGTTTCCGGCTCCGGCCCGGCTTACGTCTTCTATCTCGTGGAAGTGCTGGCGGAAGCCGGCGTCGCGGCGGGCCTCCCCCCCGATCTCGCGCTGCGGCTGGGCCCCGCCCCCCTCCCCCCCCCGGGGGCCGTTCCCGGCGCCCCTCCCCCCCCCCCCCACGAGCTGCGCGAAGCCCCAAACCCCCAGGGCGGGAAC
>CALMIK010000001.1 GCA_937863995.1 uncultured Chelatococcus sp. | reverse complement strand
ACGCTATCTTGAAGACCTGAAATCAACCCCATGTTGCCATTTTGCATCACACATAATATCGGTTAAACAAATAATTTACGTTTATTAACCATACTTCAACTCGACAATCAAAATCGCACCATTGATTACAGCATATTCCTTTTCAGCTTTCTTGTTAGTTTAATTTTTTCATCGGTTTGCATTCGATCCAACCCATACGAGCGATCAATGCAGATTCCGAAACCGATTTGTGCATGCGCACAATCGGATGCGTATACTTGTATATAGCGATTGTTTGTTTGTTGCTTTCGCGCGCAACCAAGCCTTGCGCCGCAACTTGGTCCGACCGCAGATGACGCGGCCCGACAGGGCGGCCCTTCGCGGCAGCCCAGCACGGCAAAGCGTGGCGGTTCACACCGTATAAATATATACGCTGCCGCGCGCCGCAGCCCTCAAGGCGCAGACGCGCACAGCAGCAGACGCGCGAACCATCAGCTTGACGGCGTAGCGGCCCAGCTCACGGCCAGCGCGCGGATTAAATAAGGAGGAGATTTTTTGGATGAACGCCGCACACGGCGCGATACATCAGGCAGATAGATTCGGCAGGCAGGGTTTTGGTGGAGCCAGGCGGAATCGAACCGCCGACCTCTTGAATGCCATTCAAGCGCTCTCCCAACTGAGCTATGACCCCTAAACGCAACAACCTGTCATGCGCGGCCAGCCTGCGGCCGCATGCCCACCGCCTGCGGCGGGCTTTTGGATGGTGGAGCCAGGCGGAATCGAACCGCCGACCTCTTGAATGCCATTCAAGCGCTCTCCCAACTGAGCTATGACCCCATCAACATGAACGCGGCATCGGCTAACGCCGCGTATATCGCACAAATCCAGCGGATCGATCCGAGACCACCTTGGGAAGCGCCCCTGAAGAACCCGTTTCACAGAATCGGCAGCGTCTTCTATAGCGCGGCGCCGAAAGCGGTCAAGTCTCCTGAAGGGCTTGACCACCGATTTCGGACGAAGACGTCAGTTCTCTTCGTCCGTCTCGATATCTCCGTCGATCAAGTCGGAGACATCGTCGTTCTCTTCGTCGTCGTCGGCGAGGAAAGCAGCCTCGTCATCGTCGTCGTCAGGTATGTCATCGCCGAGGTCGATATCATCCTCGTCCGACTTTTCCGCAGCGCCTTCCTGCTCCGCAACGTCATCGAGGGACACCACGTCGACGGCATTCGCATCGACCGTTTCGTCCTCCTCGTCCTGAACGGGCGCGGGAGGAGCCACGCGGCTCACGCTCACCTGGAACGTCGTGCCGCACTTCGGGCAAAGAATCGGATCTCTGTTGAGATCGTAAAACTTGGCGCCGCAGCCCTGGCACAGGCGCTTGGTTCCGAGTTCCGGTTTCGCCACGTGAAATGTACTCCGGTTACCTAAGAAGCGATCCCGTTAATGACCTTCCGCGTCCATGTCAACGCCCCTCCGCATGAAAATCGCTCATCCACGCCTTTTGTCCCCGGAATGGTGCCGATTCAACGCTTGCATCGGCGGCCATATGGCAGTAAGAAGGGTCTATTCCGTCACAAGGTTCATCAGGGCTTTTGCGATGAGTGGTCCCCCCGGGCCGCTCTTTTTTGCATTGCCTGAACCGACAGGATCGTGAAGCCGCCTCGATGACGGCGCGCGTGAACACTGGAACGGCAAAAGCATTATGGAACCGACAGCCGACGATCCCCATCAAGAAGGCGCTCTCCTGAGGGAGCCGCGCATCGTGACCGAAACAGGCGTGGCGGCGCGCGTGGCGTCCATCGTCGAGCCGGCCCTGATCGATCTCGGCTACCGGCTGGTGCGCGTCAAGGTCACGGCGCAGAACGGCTGCACCGTGCAGATCATGGCCGAGCGGCCTGACGGCTCCATGACGGTCGACGACTGCGAGGTCATCAGCAACGGCGTCTCGCCCGTGCTCGACCTCGAGGACCCGATCGCCAGCACGTACAATCTCGAGATTTCCTCGCCCGGCATCGACCGGCCGCTGATGCGCGCGAGCGACTTCGCCCGCTGGGCCGGATTCGAGGCGCGCATCGATCTGGCGCTGCCGCTGGACGGGCGCAAGCGCTTTCGCGGCGTGCTGCGGGGCGTGACGGGCGACGCGGTGCTGATCGAGCCGGGGAATGTCGCGGAGGGCGCCGACCCCGTCGTCGCGCTGCCGCTGCGCAGCATCGGCGAGGCACGCCTCATCCTGACCGACGCGCTGGTCACAGAGGCCCTCAGGGCCGCCAAGGCCGCCCAGCGGGAGACGGAAGAGAGCGAATCGCTCCCGGACGCAGACAACGACAACGCACCGGACCCGCAGGATGACGGCCCCTCCGGCGGAATAGGCGGGAACGACAAGTCCAAACCCGGCAAGCTCAAGGCTGGACAGAAGTCCGCGCCGGGCCTGAAAGGCGCCGGCAAGGGCGGCAAGACCCAATCCGGAAAAAGACCCAACGGAAGGAGCGACGGATGACCGTCAGTGCCAACAGGCTCGAACTGCTGCAGATCGCAGACGCGGTTGCACGCGAGAAGGTGATCGACCGCGCCATCGTCCTGGCTGCCATGGAAGACGCCATCGCCAAGGCCGCGCGCTCGCGCTACGGAGCGGAAACGGACATCCACGCCGAGATCGATCCGCGCACCGGCGAGCTGCGCCTGTCGCGCCACCTGCTCGTGGTCGAAGACCGCGAACTCGATAATCCCGCGACCCAGATCAGCCTCATCGAGGCGCGCCGCCACAACCCGGCCGCGCAGATCGGCGATTCGATCTCCGACACGCTGCCGCCCTTCGATTTCGGCCGTATTGCCGCCCAGTCGGCCAAGCAGGTCATCGTGCAGAAAGTGCGCGAGGCCGAGCGCGATCGCCAGTACGACGAGTACAAGGACCGCATCGGCGAGGTCATCAACGGCCTCGTCAAGCGCGTCGAATACGGCAACGTCATCGTCGACATGGGCCGGGCCGAAGCGGTCGTGCGCCGCGACGAGCTTATCCCGCGCGAGACGTTCCGCCCCGGCGACCGCATCCGCGCCTACATCTACGACGTGCGCCGCGAGACGCGCGGGCCGCAGATCTTCCTGTCCCGCACGCATCCGCAGTTCATGGCGAAGCTTTTCGCGCAGGAAGTGCCGGAGATCTACGACAATGTCGTGGAGATCAAGGCGGTCGCGCGCGATCCGGGCTCGCGCGCCAAGATCGCGGTGATCTCGCGCGATTCGTCCATCGACCCCGTCGGCGCCTGCGTCGGCATGCGCGGATCGCGCGTGCAGGCCGTGGTGCAAGAGCTGCAGGGCGAGAAGGTCGATATCATCCCGTGGTCGCAGGATTCCGCGACGTTCATCGTCAACGCGCTGCAGCCCGCCGAGGTGGTCAAGGTTGTGCTCGACGAGGACAGCGAGCGAATCGAGGTCGTGGTGCCGGACGAGCAGCTCTCGCTCGCCATCGGCCGGCGCGGCCAGAACGTGCGGCTCGCCTCGCAGCTCACCGGCTGGGACATCGACATCCTGACCGAGAACGAGGAATCCGAGCGCCGGCAGAAGGAGTTCACCGAGCGCACCGGGACCTTCATGGAAGCACTTGACGTCGACGAGGTCGTGGGCCAGCTGCTCGCTTCCGAAGGCTTCCGCTCGGTCGAGGAAATCGCCTTCGTGGAGCTTGCCGAGCTCACCTCCATCCAGGGCTTCGACGAGGAAACGGCGACCGAGATCCAGTCGCGCGCCCAGAACTACCTCGCCCGCATCGAGGCGGAGCAGGACGCGCGCCGCAAGGAGCTTGGCGTCGAGGACGAGCTGCGCGCCATCGACGGCGTCACCACGGCGATCCTCGTCGCTTTCGGCGAGAACGATATCCGCACCATTGAGGATCTCGCGGGCTGCGCCACCGACGATCTTTCCGGCTGGACGGAGCGCAAGGGCCAGGAGACCACCCGTTACAAGGGCGTGCTCGACGGCTTCGAGATCTCGCGCCAGGAAGCGGAGAACATGATCGTCGCAGCCCGCCTCGCCGCCGGCTGGATTGAGGCCGAGCCGGAAGCGGAAGCGGAAGCCGAGGCGGAAGACGCCGACGCAGCCGCCGTGCAGGAATAGGGAGAATGACGTGTCGCGTCCTGCGAGCGAAGCATCGCCAAAAACGGAATCCGACCGCCGCGACGGCGGCGAGGACAGCCGTTCCTGCGCGCTGAGCCGCCGGGCGATGCCGCGCGAGGCGATGATTCGCTTCGTCGCCGGCCCCGATGACACGTTGGTGCCCGACATTCGCGCCCGCCTGCCGGGGCGGGGCGTGTGGATCGAGGCGACGCGGGACGCGGTTGCGCAGGCCGCGCGCGGCAAGGTGTTCGCGCGCGGGTTGAAGACCGGCGTCAAGGTGCCGGCCACGCTTGCCGCCGATGTGGATGCGCTTCTGGCGCGCGACACGCTGCAGGCGCTGGCGCTCGCCAACAAGGCGGGAGCCGTCATCACCGGCTTCGGCAAGGTGGAGGATGTGCTGGCGCAGCATGGCGGCAAGATCCGGGTGGCGGCGCTCGTGCACGCGCTCGAAGCCGCGCCGGACGGACGGCGCAAGCTGGCGCAGGCGCTTCACCGCGGCCGGCAGACGTTGCAGGACGGCCACATTTCCTCGCCGGATGCGGTCCCCGTCATCGATTGTTTTGGCGGTGAAGATTTGGATTTGGCTTTGGGCCGAATACATGTGATACATGCAGTTCTTGTCGCCGGCACGGGAAGCGACGGATTTATGACGCGCTGGCACAGGCTGGCCCGTTATCGCATGACGGACATTTCGACGCCTTCCACGGAGGATTTCGCGACAATGGCCCCGCCGGCAGACGGGCCATCGGGCGAAGCCATCGACGGCAAGGCGATCTTGGGACAAGAATGAACGCAAAGGCGCAGGACATCGACGTAATGAGTGACACAAAGAACCCGAACGACAAGACGCTGAGCGTGACGCCCACGAAGACGCTGACGCTGAAGCGGCCTGTCGAGCAGGGCGTCGTGCGCCAAAGTTTCTCGCACGGCCGCACCAAGGCCGTTGTGGTTGAGAAGGTCAAGCGCAGGGTGATCGCACCCGCCGCCGATACCAAGGAAGCGGCAACCAAGGACACCGCCGCGCCGGTTCAGGAAGCTGTGAAGGAAGCGGCAGTGAGGGAGGCGGCCCCCGCAGCCGCTCCGGCCGCGCCTGCGCCAGCGCCCGCACAGGCATCTGTCCCAGTGTCCACGCCTGCTCCTGTAGCGGCGCCCGAGGCGCCGAAAGCAGCGGCCCCCGCAGCTGCAACGCCTGCATCTGCACCTGCTGCTACCACTGCCCCTGCGCCTGCAGCGCCTGCCCCCGCCGTCAAGGAAGCGGCGGTCGAGGTCAAGGCCGACGCCCCGGTCAGCGAAGCAGCGACGCCGAAGGTCGAAGCGGCCCCCGCCGCAAGCGCTCCTGCGCCTGCCCCTGTTGCGGCCGAGACGCCGGCCGCCGTTCAGTCGCGGCCGAGCCCCCGCACGCCGCCCGCGCCTCCCCCGGTGCGCACGCCGCCGGCTCCCCAGGGACGTCCGGCCGCTGGCCGGGGTGCCCCCGCGCGTCCCGGCAACCGGCCCGGCGCGCAGCAGCGCGGCGGTTCCGGCGTCGTGTTGCGGACACTGACGGACGACGAGCGCGACGCGCGCCTGCAGGCTTTGGCCGGGGCAAAGAAGCGCGAGGAAGAAGACCGTCGCCGCGCCATTGAGGAAGCGAAGCTGCGCGTCGAGCGCGAGGCCCGCGAGAAGGTGGAGCGCGAAGCCGCCGAAGCGCGCAAGCGCGAGGAAGAAGAGCGCCGCCGGCAGGACGACGAGATCAAGCGCCGTTCCGAAGAGGAAGCGCGGCGGCGTCTTGGCGCTGCCGGCGCTGGCACGGCTGCGCCCGCGCGTCCGGCTTCGCCGCCGGCAGCGGCCGATGCAACCGCCCCCCGCCGTCCGGCGGCGGCGGCTCCCGCCGCAGCTGCGCCCGGACGTGGACGCGTTGGCGCGGAAGTAGAAGATGACAGCGCCCGTTCGGCGCGCCGCCCCGGCGGCGGCCCCGTGCGTCCCGGCAGTGCCCCTCGCGCCGCACTGCCGCCGGCTCCCAAGCCCGCGCGCGGCGCCGGCGACGAGCGCCGCCGTGGCCGTCTCACGGTTTCCGCCGCGACGGCGGGCGGCGACGAGGAACGCACGCACTCGGTCGCGGCCTATCGCCGCCGCCAGCAGCGCATGCGTGGCCAGCAGTTCGTCGAGCCGAAGGAAAAGATCAGCCGCGAGGTGATCATTCCCGAGACGATCACCATCCAGGAGCTCGCGCTGCGCATGGCCGAGCGCGGCGTCGATGTGATTCGCATGCTGATGAAGCAGGGCGAGATGCACAAGATCACCGACGTGATCGATTCCGACACCGCCCAGCTCATCGCCGAGGAACTCGGCCACACGGTCAAGCGCGTGGCGGAGGCCGACGTCGAGGAAGGCCTGTTCGACGCCTTGCCCGACAATCCGGACGAGCTGGTGGCGCGTCCCCCGGTCGTCACCATCATGGGCCACGTCGACCACGGCAAGACGTCGCTGCTCGACGCCGTCCGCAACGCCAACGTCGTGTCGGGCGAAGCCGGCGGCATCACGCAGCACATCGGCGCGTATCAGGTGACCTCGCCGCTCGGCGGCAAGATCACCTTCATCGATACGCCCGGCCACGCCGCGTTCACGGCGATGCGCGCCCGCGGCGCCAAGGTCACGGATATCGTGGTACTGGTGGTGGCGGCGGACGACGGCGTCATGCCGCAGACGATCGAGGCCATCAACCACGCCAACGCGGCGCAGGTGCCGGTAATCGTGGCGATCAACAAGATCGACAAGCCCGACGCCAACCCGCAGCGCGTGCGCACCGAGCTGCTGCAGCACGGCATCGTGGTCGAATCGATGGGCGGCGAGACGCTCGAGTTCGAGGTTTCGGCCAAGGTCGGCACCAATCTCGACAAGCTGCTCGAGGGACTTCAGCTGCAGGCTGAAATCCTGGAGCTGCGGGCAAGCCCCGAGCATTCCGCCGAAGGCACCGTCATCGAGGCCAAGCTCGACCGCGGTCGCGGCCCGGTCGCGACGGTGCTGGTACAGCGCGGCACGCTCAAGGTCGGCGACATCGTCGTCGCCGGCTCGGAATGGGGCCGCGTGCGGGCGCTGATCGCCGACACCGGCGCGCAGATCCGCGAGGCCGGTCCCTCCGTTCCGGCCGAGGTGCTCGGCTTCAACGGCACGCCGGAGGCGGGCGACCGCGTCGGCGTCGTCGAATCGGAAGCGCGCGCCCGTGAGATCACCGGCTACCGCATCCGCCAGAAGCGCGATCTCGCGGCGGTGCGCGGCGCGGGCGCCGCCCGCTCGCTCGCCGACATGATGCGCGACCTGAAGGAAGGCGCGGGGCGCAAGGAATTCGCCCTCGTCATCAAGGCGGACGTGCAGGGCTCGTCGGAAGCCATCGTGGGCATGCTCGAGAAGGCTGGCAACGACGAGGTCGCGGCGCGGATCATCCACTCCGGCGTCGGCGGCATCACCGAATCGGACATCACGCTGGCGGAAGCGTCGGGCGCGGTGGTGATCGGCTTCAACGTGCGCGCCAACAAGGAAGCGCGCGAGGCTGCCGAGCGTTCGGGCATCGAAATCCGCTACTACAACATCATCTACAACCTCGTGGATGACGTGAAGGCGGCGATGTCGGGCCTGCTCGCTCCCACGCTGCGCGAGCACACGCTGGGCAACGCCGAGATCCGCGAGATCTTCAGCGTGTCGAAGGTGGGCAAGGTGGCGGGCTGCCTCATCACCGACGGCGTGGTGCAGCGCGGCGCGCACGTGCGCCTCATCCGCGACAACGTCGTCATCCACGAAGGCAAGCTGTCGCAGCTCAAGCGCTTCAAGGACGACGCCAAGGAAGTCGTGGCGGGCCAGGAGTGCGGCATGTCCTTCGAAAGCTATCAGGACATGCGCGTGGGCGATGTCATCGAGTGCTACACGGTCGAGGAAATCCGCCGCACGCTGTAAGCCTTCGCGCTTTCTACAGCTCGGACAATAAAAAAGCCGGCGCGATATTTCGCGCCGGCATGAGTTTCTGCAAGTTTCTGCAAGTTTCTGATTGTAAAAAATGGAAAGGCCCCGGTCCGATCCCGGGAAGCAAAAAAGAAATGTCCCGAAAAAAATTCGATGCGGCCACAGGGCCGAGCCAGCGCGTGCTGCGCGTTGGCGAACTCGTGCGTCATGCGCTTGCCGAAATCCTGATGCGCGGCGAGGTGCACGACGACGTGCTCTCCTCCCATGTCATCACCGTGCCGGAGGTGCGCATGTCGCCGGACCTGCGGCTTGCCACGGCCTACATCATCCCGCTCGGCGGCAAGGATGCGAAGCCGGTGCTCGCCGCGCTGGAGCGCAACCGCAAGGCCATCCGGGCGGAGGTGGCGCATCGCGTGAACCTGCGTTACGCGCCCGACATCCGTTTCCGCTTCGATGATTCGTTCGACGAGGCGGGCCATATCGGCAACCTGCTGCGCGCAACCGGCGTCGCCCTGCAGAGCCCCCACGACGAGGACGACAACGCAGAAAATGACGACGGCGATCATGACCGCTGATAACGAGCGGGCGGACAGCCCCGCAGATTCCTCCCCGCCCCAGGGCGCGGCAGAACGCCGGCCCGGCCAGAAGCGCCGCCCCCAAGGTAATCAGGCGCAGGGAAGCCGGTCGCGCAAGCGTGACGTCAACGGCTGGCTCATCCTCGACAAGCCGGTCGGCATGACGTCGACCCACGCGGTCGCCGTCGTCAAGCGCCTCCTGAACGCCCGCAAGGCCGGCCACGCCGGCACGCTCGATCCGCTTGCGTCCGGCATCCTGCCGATCGCGCTCGGCGAGGCGACCAAGACCGTTCCCTACGTCATGGACGGCCGCAAGGCCTATGCCTTCACCGTGAGTTGGGGCGCGGAGACGAACACCGACGACACCGAGGGCGAAGTCACGTCCAGCACCGGCCGCCACCCCTCGCGCGAGGAAGTGGAGGCGCTGCTGCCGCGTTTCACCGGCGACCTGATGCAGGTACCGCCGCGCTTTTCCGCCATCAAGATCGATGGCGAACGCGCCTACGATCTCGCCCGCGATGGCGAGGAGGTTGAGCTTTCCGCCCGGCCCGTGATCATTCACCGCCTGTCGCTCATCGAGCACACCGGCGCGACGAGCACGCTCGAGGCCGAATGCGGCAAGGGCACATACGTGCGCGCCATCGCCCGCGACCTGGGACGCGCGACCGGTTGCCTCGGCCACGTTTCGGCGCTGCGGCGCACGCGCGTCGGCCCGTTCCGGCTCGACCGGACGATTTCGCTGGCGACATTGCAGGAATTGAGTCATAAGCCCCCAATCGGCGAGGCGTCAGGCGATCAGGAGATCGCCCTGACTGCGTTGCCGCAAGTGCTTCTGCCCGTTGAGACCGCGCTGGACGACATCCCGGCGCTGGCCGTCAACAGGGCGGATGCGGTCAGGCTCGCGCGGGGCCAGACCGTACTTCTGCGCGGACGGGACGCGCCGATCATCGAAGGCCCGCTTGCCGTGACCTGCCAGGGACGTCTTGTCGCCGTGGCGGACATGGAAGCGGGTGAGATCGTTGCCCGCCGTGTTTTCAACCTCAACGGGGCCCACTGAGGCACCCGCAACAGAAAGGACGATCGATGTCGATTACGCCTGAGCGCAAGCAGGAGCTTGTCAAGGAATTCGCACGCGTGGCCAACGATACCGGCTCGCCCGAGGTTCAGGTCGCGATCCTCACGGAGCGCATCACCAACCTCACCGGGCACTTCAAGAGCCACGCCAAGGACAACCACTCCCGCCGCGGCCTGCTGAAGCTCGTCTCCCAGCGCCGCAAGCTGCTGGACTACGTTAAGGGCAAGGACGCGGAGCGTTACCGCGCGCTCATCACGCGCCTCGGCATCCGCCGCTAAAGCGCTTTCCGATTAAATGGAATCATTTAATCGATAAGGATGCGATCTAAGTCGAGATGTTAGATCGTATCCCTGCTTTCAACGAAACCGGGATACGATCTAAGCCCGCCGCGCACCGACGCGACACGAAAAAGCTCCGGGAGGCGCCTCTTCCTCCCGGATATCCGGTCCCGGGCTGCCAGACTGGTGGCCACATGAAGAGATCGTGCAACCCCCGCACAACGCCCATCCGCTAAAGGGCGTTGCGAAACCAGCGGGGTGCAGGACCGCCGAAATGCGTCGCCGCAGGCGCTGCCGGCCGGTCATCCGCCGGAAAACGGCCATGGCAGGATCGCAGGGCGCTTTGCCTCGGGAAGCGCCCTGCCGTCTTGCTCATGGCTTTCCAGACCGAGGCGCGCCCTGCCCGAACCGGGCCGCGCGCCGACAAGCGGCTGCCCAGCCCAAGATGCGCTGATGGCGGCCAAAGCCGAAAGAGAAGACAATGTTCGATATCCAACGCGAGGAAATCAACTGGGGCGGCACCAAGCTGACGCTTGAGACCGGCCGCATCGCCCGCCAGGCGGACGGCGCAGTGCTCGCGACGCTCGGCGAGACCACCGTTCTCGCCACCGTCGTCGGCGCCAAGGAGCCCAAGCCCGGCATCGACTTCCTGCCCCTCACCGTGAACTACCAGGAAAAGGCCTACGCGGCCGGCCGCATCCCCGGCGGTTTCTTCAAGCGCGAAGGGCGCCCGAGCGAGCATGAGACGCTCGTGTCGCGCCTCATCGACCGCCCGATCCGCCCGCTCATCGTCAACGGCTGGCGCAACGACACCCAGATCATCGTGACCGTGCTCACGCACGACCTCGAGAACGATCCCGACATCCTGTCGCTGGTGGCGGCCTCCGCCGCGCTGACGCTGTCGGGTGTGCCGTTCATGGGGCCGATCGGTGCCGCGCGCGTCGCCTACACCAACGGCGAGTACATCCTCAACCCGACTTCCGCCCAGCGCGAGGACACCGAGCTCGACCTCGTGGTCGCGGGCACGAACGACGCGGTGCTGATGGTCGAATCGGAAGCCAAGGAGCTGGCCGAGGACGTGATGCTGGGCGCCGTGATGTTCGGCCACAACGCCTTCCAGCCGGTCATCGACGCCATCGTCCGGCTGGCCGAGAAGGCCGCCAAGGAGCCGCGCGACATCGCCGCCAACGACGTGTCGGAGATAGAGAAGGCCGTGCTCGAGGTGGGCGAGGCCGACCTGCGCGCCGCTTACCAGTTCACGAACAAGCAGGAGCGCTACAACGCCATCGACGCCGCCAAGGCCAAGGTGCTCGCCGCTCTCGCCAGCCCCGAGAACCCGCGCTTCGAAGCGGAGAAGATCAAGGGCGTGTTCAAGGAAGTCCAGGCCAAGATCGTGCGCTGGAACATCCTCGACAACGGCACCCGCATCGACGGCCGCGACGTGCGGACAGTGCGCCCCATCGTGTCGCAGGTCGGCTTCCTGCCGCGCACCCACGGCTCGGCGCTGTTCACGCGCGGCGAGACGCAGGCCATCGTGGTGGCGACGCTCGGCACCGGCGACGACGAGCAGTTCATCGATTCGCTCGAGGGCACCCGCAAGGAAGCCTTCCTGCTGCACTACAACTTCCCGCCCTTCTCCGTCGGCGAGACGGGCCGCATCGGCTCGCCCGGCCGGCGCGAGGTGGGCCACGGCAAGCTCGCATGGCGCGCCGTGCATCCGCTGCTGCCGCCGCACCACGAGTTCCCCTACACGATCCGCGCCGTGTCCGAGATCACCGAGTCGAACGGCTCGTCGTCGATGGCCACCGTCTGCGGCACCTCGCTGGCGCTGATGGACGCCGGCGTGCCGCTGCGCCGTCCGGTCGCCGGCATCGCCATGGGCCTCATCCTCGAGGGCGAGCGCTATGCGGTGCTGTCCGACATCCTCGGTGACGAGGACCACCTCGGCGACATGGACTTCAAGGTCGCGGGCACCGATTCGGGCATCACGGCGCTGCAGATGGACATCAAGATCTCCGGCATCACCGAGGAGATCATGCGTGTCGCGCTCGACCAGGCGCGCGCTGGCCGCCTGCACATCCTCGGCGAGATGAGCAAGGCGCTCGCCTCGGCCCGCGCCGAGCTCGGCGAGTTCGCGCCCCGCATCGAGACGCTCAAGATCCCGCAGGACAAGATCCGCGAAGTCATCGGTTCCGGCGGCAAGGTCATCCGCGAGATCGTCGAGAAGACCGGCGCCAAGATCGACATCGCCGACGACGGTACGGTCAAGATCGCGTCGTCCGACACCAAGTCGATCACGGCGGCGATCAACTGGATCCGCTCGATCGCGGCGGAGCCGGAGCTGAACGCCATCTACGAGGGCACCGTGGTGAAGACCGCCGAATTCGGCGCCTTCGTGAACTTCTTCGGCGCCCGCGACGGCCTCGTCCACATCTCGCAGCTCGCCGCGACCCGCGTGAACAAGGTCACGGACGTGGTCAAGGAAGGCCAGAAGGTCAAGGTCAAGCTGCTCGGCTTCGACGATCGCGGCAAGGTGCGCCTGTCGATGAAGGCTGTCGACCAGGAGACCGGCGAGGATCTCGAGGCCAAGGAAGCCGCCGCGCAGAAGGCCGGCGCCACCGAGCAGGACGACTGATCACGGCGCCCCGCCCGCGTTGCCAACGGCAATTGCCTCAATCATCGGCCCCGGCGGTTTTCCGCCGGGGTTTTTTTGTGCCTTGGCCGTTGATACCGCTTCGGCCCGGCCTATGTTATACATGGTCATGACCATGTATAAGTCAGGCTGGAGGTCAACATGAGCGCTGTCGCATCGGAGCGGCTGATCGTTCCCATCTCGTCCGAGGACAAACGCCAGGTCGAATCCCGGGCGCGCCGGCTCGGCGTCTCGACGGCGGAATATGTGCGCCGCAGCCTGCACAGTTTCGACCCCGACGCCGAAGCGGCGCGCGGCCGGCAGGAGGAGGACGAGCGCGAACTGGCGCTGATGTTGCAGGCGCTCGCCGCCTCACGCGCGCAGACGCTGGCGCAGCTCGACCGGGCCGATGCCGCCCTCGACGCGGCGCTGGCTCATTTCGCCGCGCGCGAAAAGGACCAGGGCAACAAGGATCGGGGCGACAAGGATCAGGCGGCGTGAGCGCGTTGCGCGACGCGATCGAGGCCATCCGCTCCATCATCCTGATCGAGGAGCGGGTCAGGCAGCAGGGCGAGAAAGTCGAAAAACTCGCCGCTCTCACCGTGGACATGGACCGCAGGCTGGTGCGCGTCGAAACGATCCTGGACCTCGCCGTGCGGCGCGGACAGGATCGCGGGCCGCTGCGCATCACCCATGAACCGGGCGCCGATGCACCGGGTCCCGGCGAGTCCGGCGCCGGCGCCTGAGCGGCCGGCGCCCCCTCCGTGGCGTGCATGAGGCAATGAACGCCGGAGCATTTCTAATCAACGCGGTCCTGTGATACAGCGGCAGCCGAACGATGACCGCTTCACCGCGCTGTGGGCCTTGTCCGATCGGTAGCCGGACGCGGCTGTGCAATTCTCTCGCTCCGGATCGGATGACGCCATCCGATCGACAATCGCTCGTGAACGGCTGATACGTTGCAGCCGACTGGAACAGGCATGCCGACCGACGACACCGGAACCCTCTCCGATTCGCAACGCCGCCGCGAGCGCCGGGACACGCTCGTGCGCCGCCGCCGGCGGCTGTCGATACTCGGAGCGGTCCTCAGCGCCGGCATCTTCCTCGCCGCCCTTGTCGCGCTGTGGCACCTCGCGCACGAGATGGACGCGGCCGCCGTGAGCGCGGCATTGCGCTCGGCCAGTACGGAGCAGGAGCTGCTCGCCCTTGCGTTCACCGTCGTCAGCTACACGCTGCTGACAGGCTACGATTTCCTTGCCCTGCGGCAACTGGGCGAGCGCATCGCCTATCACGTCACGGCGCTCGCCTCCTTCACCAGTTATGCGGTGAGCTTCACGCTCGGCTTCCCCATCGTCACCTCCGGCACGGTGCGCTACTGGATCTATGCGCCCCACGGCCTCAAGACGTGGAAGATCGCCTCGCTCACCGTCATCGCGGGCATCACCTTCTGGCTCGGCATGGGCTGCGTGCTGGCCTGGAGCCTGATGCGCGAGGCGCAGGCGCTCAGCCCCATCCTGCGGCTCAATCCCGCCCTGGTGCAGGCGGCGGGCGCGGGCGTGGCGGTGCTGCTCGCGGGTTATTTCGTCTGGGTGTCGCTCAAGCGCCGCGCCGTCATCGTGCGCGGCTGGCGGCTCGATCTGCCGGGTTTCAGGCTGTCTCTGGGGCAAACCATATTGGGCGCGGGCGATGTCTGCGCCGCCGCCGCCGTGCTGTTCATGCTGCTGCCGGCCGGCCACGGGATGAGCTTCGAGACGTTTCTCGCGGTCTATGTGCTCGCCTGCATGCTCGGCATCATCAGCCATTCGCCCGGCGGGCTGGGCGTGTTCGAGGCCACGATGCTGATCGCGCTCTCGCACCTGCCGCGCGAGGGCGTGCTGGGCGCGGTGCTGCTGTTCCGGCTGTTCTACTATCTCATTCCCTTCGTGCTGGCGCTCGTCATGCTGCTCATCCACAGCGGATGGTCGCGCATGCGGGGGAAGGCGGCGCGCGCCTCCCCCTCCGGCCGCGCGTGACGATCAGGGCAGCAGCACGGTCGCGCCGGTGGTTTTGCGCGCTTCCAGCGCCCGGTGCGCCTCGGCGGCGTCGGCGAGCGGATAGCGGGCGTTGACGGCGATGTCGACCGTGCCGTCGGCGATGACGTGGAACAGGTTTTCGGCCTGCTCCAGCAACACGTCGCGCCGGCTCGTGAAGGTGCCGAGCGTGGGGCGCGTGACGAACAGCGAGCCCTTCTGGCTGAGCAGCAGAAGGTCGAAATTGTCGATGACGCCCGACGCGTTGCCGAAGCTCACGAACAGCCCCAGCGGCCGGATGACGTCGAGCGAGGCCGGATAGGTCGCCTTGCCCACGCCGTCGTAAACCACGTCGACGCCCTTGCCGCCGGTGAAGGCGCGCACGGCCTCGACGAAGTTCTCGCGCGTGTAGTCGATGACGTGGTCGGCGCCCTTGCTGCGCACCAGCTCCACCTTTTCCGGCGATCCGGCGGTGGCGATGACCGTCGCGCCGAGATGCTTCGCCCACTGGGTGAGGATGAGGCCGACGCCGCCCGCCGCCGCGTGCACCAGAATGGTGTGCCCCGGCCCCACCTTGAACGTGCGGTGCAGCAGGTATTCGGCGGTGAGGCCCTTCAGCAGGCTGCCGGCCGCGATCTCGAAATCGATCGCACCCGGCAGTTTCAGCACGAGCGCCGCCGGAACCACCGTTTCGCCGGCATAGGCGCCAAGCGGGCTCGTGTAGACGACGCGGTCGCCGGGCGTGAACTCGGACACGCCCTCGCCCACGGCCACGATCTCGCCCGCCGCCTCGTTGCCGGGCACGAACGGCAGCCGCGGCGCCTTGTAGACGCCGGAGCGGAAATAGGTATCGATGTAGTTCACCCCGGCCGCCCGGTTGGAGACCAGCACCTCGCCCGGCCCCGGCAGGCGCGAGGGCACCGCCTCGAAGGTGAGCACCTCGGGGCCGCCATAGGCGTGCACGACAATCGCATTCATAGCCGCTCCTCGTATAAATCCGGAAACTGTACGAAGGCTAAGCCCATGCGCGCGCCCGCGCCAGTCCGTTTGCGCACATCGCGGTTTGCACGGCGGGCGCGGAACGGCTATTGACTCTTATCCGAACCGCGTCAGGAAACGGAAAACCGACCGTGACGGCAATCGACTTCGACATCATCGTCGCCGGCGCGGGGCCTGCCGGCCTCGCA